>NZ_JBYKCM010000011.1:0-209180 GCF_057736575.1 Saccharopolyspora sp. MMCC62
AAGAGGGGGCTGGGGGAAAGGGGAATCCGGGGTGGACCGCACGAGGGGTAGGGCCACCCCGGATTCCCGCGTCCGCCCGCGCGCCCGCCGCAAGATCCGCTTCGCGTAACCTGGGGACGTCGTGGACATTTCGGACGAGTCCGCCGTGGACGGCGGCCCAGCCCCCGCCCTGCGCGCCCCTCGCCGCGCGCTCGTCGTCCTGGCCGGACTGCCCGGCGCGGGCAAGAGCACCGTGCTGCACAAGCTGGTCGCGCCACCGGGCACGGTGGTGCTGGACTCCGAGCAGGTCCGGGCCCGGCTCCGCGCGCTGCTGCCCGCCGCCGTCCCGTACCGCTGGTACCGGCCGCTGGTGCACGCGCTGCACCGCGCGCGCATCGCCTGGTGCTGCCTGCGCTCCCGCGGCCGCGTCGTCGCCCACGAGCCCTCCACCCGGTCCACCACGCGGCTGATGCTGGTGATGTTCGCGCTGCTCACCGGGCGGCGCCGGATCCTGGTGTGGCTGCACGCCGGACCGGAGGAGGCGCTGGCCGGGCAGCACGCCCGCGGCAGGCTCATCCGGGGCCACTCGTTCCAGCTGCACGTGCACCGCGCGCGCCGGATGCACCGGGCGCTGCTGTCCGGGCGGGCACCGTTCGGCTGGCAGGAAGTGCACCTCTTCACACGAGCGGACGTGACCGGCGGCCTGCGGCTGCTCGGCCCCCGCTGACCTGGCGACGAGGTGAGATTCGTCCCGATAGCACGGGTGGGTTCGCCCGGCCGAACGGTTGATCGCTACCCTGGACGACGACGCGGGGGCAGATTCCGCCGCGTCTGGCTGAGACAGCGAGCTGCGAGTGACTGGCAACAGTGCGTGTGCGTGCCAGGTGTGCGCGGCTTGACATGCGCGAACAGCATCGCCCGCCCTTGGAGACGGCGACGGCGGAGCTGTGTTCGGACCTGACTGTTGCGATCGCCGCGTGCAGTGGACGTCGGTGCAGGGCCGTGACGCATTCCGGTTCAGCCCTGGCGACCACTACCGAGGAGATCCGCTACACCCATGCCCCAAATCGATCAAGCAGTTTCCGGTGGGCTTCTGACCGGCGACGCGAGCTCCGAGCTGCCCGCCGCCGACCTGAACGGCGAGCAGGCGGTCACCGCCGCGGTCGAGTCCGTCGAATCTGCGCTCGCCGAGCAGGCCCCGGCCGCCGCCGAGCAGCCCGCCGCCGAGCAGGCTCCGGTCGAGCAGGCCCCCGCCGAGGAGAGCACCGAGCCGTCCGGGCCGTCCGGTTTCGACGCGCTCGCGCTGGACCCGCTGGTCCGCAAGGTCCTCGTCGAGCTCGGCTACGAGACGCCGTCGCCGATCCAGGAGCAGACCATCCCGCCGCTGCTGGAAGGCCGCGACGTGATGGGCCTGGCCCAGACCGGCACCGGCAAGACGGCCGCGTTCGCGCTGCCGATCCTCACCAACCTCGACCTGGACGCGCCCGGCCCGCAGGCCCTGGTGCTCGCCCCGACCCGCGAGCTGGCCATCCAGGTCGCCGAGGCGTTCCAGCGCTACGCCAAGCACCTGCCGGGCTTCAACGTGCTGCCGATCTACGGCGGCCAGAGCTACGGCCCGCAGCTGGCCGGGCTCAAGCGCGGCGCGCACGTCGTCGTCGGCACCCCGGGCCGGCTCATCGACCACCTGGACAAGGGGTCGCTGAACCTGCGCAACCTCAAGCACCTGGTGCTCGACGAGGCCGACGAGATGCTGCGGATGGGCTTCATCGAGGACGTCGAGCGCATCCTGCAGTCGGTGCCCGCGCAGCGGCAGGTCGCGCTGTTCTCCGCGACGATGCCCGGCGCGATCCGCAAGATCAGCCAGTCGTACCTGCGCGAGCCGGTGGAGATCTCGGTCAAGACCAAGACCTCCACGGCCACCAACATCACCCAGAAGTACGTGCCGGTGCGCGGCCCGTACAAGCTGGACGCGCTGACCCGCATCCTCGAAGTGCAGACCTTCGACGCGATGATCGTGTTCGCCCGCACCAAGCAGATCACCGAAGAGCTCGCCGAGAAGCTCAAGGCGCGCGGCTTCAACGCCGCCGCGATCAACGGTGACGTGCCGCAGGCGCAGCGCGAGCGCACCATCGGGCACCTGCGCGAAGGCCGCATCGACATCCTGGTGGCCACCGACGTCGCGGCCCGCGGGCTCGACGTGGAGCGCATCTCGCACGTGCTGAACTACGACATCCCGCACGACAGCGAGTCGTACGTGCACCGCATCGGCCGCACCGGCCGCGCCGGGCGCAGCGGCGAGGCGATCCTGTTCGTCTCCCCGCGCGAGCGGCACATGCTGCGCTCCATCGAGAAGGCCACCCGGCAGTCCATCGAGCAGATGGACCTGCCGAGCGTGAACGACGTGAACGACCAGCGCCTCGCCCGCTTCGCCCAGGGGATCACCGACACCCTGGAGAAGGGCGGCCTGGAGCTGTTCCACAACCTCGTGCAGGAGTACGAGCGCACCCACGACGTGCCCGCCGCGGAGATCGCCGCCGCGCTGGCCGGCATGGTGCAGGGCGACCGCCCGCTGCTGCTGGAGCCGGAGCCGCAGGACAACCGCAGGCACCGCGAAGGCGGCTACGAGCCGGCCGGGACCGACACCGACACCTACCGGGTCGAGGTCGGCCGTCGCAACCGCGTCACGCCGAGCGCCCTGGTCGGCGCGCTGGCCAACGAGGGCGGCCTGCACAGCAAGCACATCGGGCACATCGACATCCGGGCCGAGCACACGCTCATCGAGCTGCCCGCGAACCTGCCCGAGGACATGCTGCGCAAGCTCAGCAAGACCCAGGTCGCCGGGCGCGGCCTGCGGATCACCCGCGCCGACGGCGAGGTCCTGGCGCGGCGCGGTCCGCGTCCGAGCCGGGACAAGCCGCGCCCGCACCGCAAGGGCGGCCCGCGCGCCCCGCAGCAGGGCGGTCGTCCCGGCGGCGGCTACGGCAAGCGCCCCAGCCGCGACCGCACCTGATGACGAGGGCGGCGCGGTCTCCCGGTGGAGGCCGCGCCGCCCGCTCGTCCGCCCCGCGCCCGCCGCTCGGACGCGGGCACCTGCCCGGCGGTCGCCTCCGGCGATTCCGGGTGCGGTTACCCTCGACCAGGTACTCAGGTACATCATTCGACTCAGGAGCGGCGAGAACCCGTGTTCGACACCCTTAGCGACCGGCTCACCTCGGTTCTGCAGAACCTGCGCGGCAAGGGCCGGCTCTCGGACGCCGACATCGACGCCACGGCGCGCGAGATCCGCATCGCCCTGCTGGAAGCGGACGTGGCGCTGCCGGTGGTGCGCGCGTTCATCTCGGGTGTCAAGGATCGCGCGAAGGGTGCCGAGGTCTCCGGCGCGCTCAACCCCGCCCAGCAGGTCGTCAAGATCGTCAACGAGGAGCTCGTCGGCATCCTCGGCGGCGAGACCCGCAGGCTGGAGCACGCGAAGAACCCGCCCACGGTGATCCTGCTCGCCGGCCTGCAGGGCTCCGGCAAGACCACCCTGTCCGGGAAGCTCGCCAAGTGGCTCTCCGGCCAGGGGCACACCCCGATGCTGGTGGCCTGCGACCTGCAGCGCCCCAACGCGGTCACCCAGCTCCAGGTCGTCGGCGAGCGCGCGGGCATTCCGGTGTTCGCGCCGGAACCGGGCAACGGCACCGGTGACCCGGTGGACGTGGCCCGGCGCAGCCTCGACGAGGCGAAGCGCGCGCAGCACGACGTGGTCATCGTCGACACCGCGGGCCGCCTCGGCGTGGACGAGGAGATGATGCGCCAGGCCGCGGACATCCGGGACGCCGTCCAGCCGGACGAGGTCCTGTTCGTGGTCGACGCGATGATCGGCCAGGACGCGGTGTCGACCGCGGAGGCCTTCCGGGACGGTGTCGGCTTCTCGGGCGTGGTGCTCACCAAGCTCGACGGCGACGCCCGCGGTGGTGCCGCGCTGTCGGTGCGGCACGTGACCGGCCAGCCGATCATGTTCGCCTCCAACGGGGAGAAGCTGGAGGACTTCGACGTCTTCCACCCCGACCGGATGGCGAGCCGCATCCTCGGCATGGGCGACATGCTCACCCTCATCGAGCAGGCCGAGCAGGCGTTCGACGCCGACCAGGCCGAGCAGGCCGCGCAGAAGCTCGGCTCCGGGCAGCTCACCCTCGAGGACTTCCTCGAGCAGATGCAGGCGGTCCGCCGGATGGGTCCGCTGCAGAACCTGCTGGGCATGCTGCCGGGTGCGAACCAGATGAAGGACCAGCTCGCCAACTTCGACGAGAAGCACCTGGACCGGGTGCAGGCGATCATCCACGGCATGACGCCCGCCGAGCGCACCGACCCGAAGATCATCAACGCCTCGCGGCGGCAGCGCATCGCCAAGGGCTCCGGCGTCAGCGTCAGCGACATCAACGACCTGGTGAACCGCTTCTTCGAAGCCCGCAAGATGATGCAGCAGATGGCCGGCCAGTTCGGCGGCTTCGGCGGCGGCGGGGGCGGCAAGAAGGGCAAGAAGGGCAAGGGCAAGAACCGCAAGGGCAAGGCCAAGGGGCCGACCCCGCCGAAGGGCATGCGCGGCATGCCCGGCGGATTCCCCGGCCTGCCGCCGGGCGGGTTCCCCGGCGGGATGCCCGGTGGTGGAGCGCCCGGTGCCGCCCCGGACACCTCCCAGTTGCAGGGCGGGCTCAACGAGCTCCCGCCCGGGTTCGACCCCTCCAAGCTGAACTTCGGCGGCAAGAAGAAGAAATGAGCGCGCCGCTGCACCTGCGCGGCGTGCTGCTGCCCGAGGGCGAAGCCGGTGAGCTCTGGATCGGCGACGGCCTGATCAGCCGCGCGCCGCTGCCCGGCGCGACCACCGTGTTCGACGGCGGCTACCTGCTGCCCGGGCTCGTCGACGCGCACTGCCACGTCGGCATCGGCCCGAACGGCCCGGTCGACCTGGAGGTCGCCGCGCAGCAGGCCGAGACCGACCGGGACGCGGGCACCCTGCTCATCCGCGACTGCGGCGCGCCGATCGACACCCGGCCGTTGCAGGAGCGCGCCGACCTGCCGCGCATCATCCGCGCGGGCAGGCACCTGGCGAAGCCGAAGCGCTACATCCCGTACCTCGCCGACCAGCTGGAGCACGAGTCCCAGCTGCCCGCTGCCGTGGCCGAGCAGGCCGCCTACGGTGACGGCTGGGTGAAGCTCGTCGGCGACTGGATCGACCGCGCCGCGGGCGATCTCACCCCGCTGTGGAGCGCGGACGTGCTGGCCGAGGCGATCGCCGTCGCCCACGAGCACGGCGCCCGCGTCACCGCGCACGTGTTCGGCGAGGACGCGCTGCCCGGGCTGCTCGCCGCGGGCATCGACTGCATCGAGCACGGCACCGGCCTCACCGACGACACCGTCGAGCTGATGGCCCGGCACGGCACCGCGCTGGTGCCGACGCTGGTGAACATCGAGAACTTCCCGTCGTTCGCCGCGGCGGCCACCAAGTACCCGGACTACGCGAGCCACATGACCGCCCTCTACGAGCGCGGCGACGCCACCGTCGCCAAGGCGGTCGAGGCGGGCGTCCCGGTGTATGCGGGCACCGACGCGGGCGGCGGCATCGAGCACGGCGTGCTCGTCGACGAGATCCGCGCACTGCACCGCGTCGGCATGTCCGCGGAGCAGGCGCTGGGCGCGGCGTCCTGGGCCGCCCGCGCGTGGCTCGGCCACGGTGGACTGGAGCACGGCGCGGTCGCCGACCTGGTCTGCTACGACACCGATCCGCGCGCGGACCTCGGCGCGCTGCGCCATCCCCGCCGCATCGTGCTGCGGGGCGCCGTCGTCACCTGATCGACGGTCCACCACGTCCGAAAGCGGATGTGGGGTGGTGAAAGACGAAGGTAATCTGGCGTTTCCGCCGGACATTCGGCGTGCTGGGAACACCCGTGGTCGAGCGGCGGGGATACCGGGCACGCCCCGGAACGCCGCTCGTTCGAGACGGAGGCGCCCGTGCAGGTACCGCAGCCCGAGCCAGCTGAAGGCGTTTCCGCCCAGGACGGGGGAACCGGGACCGCGACCGAAGTCCCCACCCCGCCCGCCGCGCGCGACCACAGATGGGGCTTCGGCGCGTTCTTCCTGGCCGAGGCGGTGTTCCTCATCGCGTCGGCGATGCTGATGGCGCTGTTCGGGGACCCGCGGCAGAGCGAGTGGTTCTCGGCGGCGCTGGTGTGCATGCTGATGCTCCCGACGCTGGTGTCGGCCGCCGTAGCGGTGGCGATCACCCTGCTGCGCGGCAACGGTCCGCGGCTGGACTTCGGGTTGTACTGGCGGTGGGAGGACGTCAAGGCGGGCTTCGGCATCGGACTGGTCGGGCTGCTCAGCACCACCATCGCCTCGACGATCTGGATCAGGTGGGTGGGGCCGGAGAACGCCACCTCCGCGGTCAGCACCCTGCTCGACGGGGTGGAGCTGTCGCCGTCGCTGGCAGTGCTGATCTTCCTGCACGTGTGGCTGATCGCCCCGGTGTGCGAGGAGGTGCTGTACCGCGGGCTGCTGTGGGGCGCCATGGAGCGGTTGCGGTGGAGCCGGATCAGCGCGTTCGTGCTCAGCACCGCCGTGTTCGCCATCGGGCACCTGGAGCCGGAGCGCACCTGGCTGCTGCTGATCATCGCGATCCCGATCGGGATCGCCCGGATGCGCACCGGCAGGCTCACCGCGAGCGTGGTCGCCCACCAGGTGAACAACTTCCTGCCTGCGCTGGGACTCCTGCTCATCTCCCTCGGCGTGATCACACCGACGTGACTTCGCTCCGCTGCTGGTGCGAAGCGGTGGGTGGCGGAACCTCAGCGGTTTCCTCGCTGGCAGGAGACGGACGCTGCCCGCTGCTCAGTTGCTTCGCCGCTGACGGGAGGCGGGCACCGGCCGCTGCGCAGGCGTGATGCGGGTGCTGGGAGGGACCTGCTGCGGGGCGGGGCGGGGCATCTGGCAGAATAAGCGCCTGTTCGCTGCGAGTCGGTCCCTCTCACCGTCCGCGGCCATCGACGTATGAGCCATCCACTCCGTATTTCCCCACACGGCTTGGTTCGCTCGCCCGAGCACGAACGAGAGTCTGAGGAGCACCAGCACCCGTGGCTGTGAAGATCAAGCTGGCCCGTATCGGTAAGATCCGGGAGCCGCACTACCGCATCGTCGTCGCCGACTCGCGCACCCGCCGCAACGGCCGGGCGATCGAGACCATCGGTCAGTACCACCCGATGGACAACCCGAGCCGCATCATCGTCGACTCCGAGCGCGCGCAGCACTGGCTGAGCGTCGGCGCGCAGCCGACCGAGCCGGTGCAGGCCATCCTCGAGGTGACCGGTGACTGGCAGAAGCACAAGGGCCTGCCGGGCGCCGAGGGCACCCTGAAGGTCGCCGAGCCGAAGCCGAGCAAGGAAGAGCTGTTCGCCGCCGCTCTCGCCGCCGCCGGTGAGGACACCGTCGCCGAGGCCACCACGCCCAAGAAGAAGGGCGGCAAGAAGGCCGAGGCCGAGGCCGCTGAGGAGCAGAAGTCCGAGGACGGCCAGGCGTGACGGTCCTCGCGGACGCGCTCGAACACCTGGTGCGCGGCATCGTCGACAACCCCGACGATGTCCGCGTCCAACTCCTCACCACCCGGCGGGGCCGCACCCTGGAAGTCCACGTGAACCCGGACGACCTGGGCAAGGTCATCGGCCGCGGTGGCCGCACGGCGACCTCGCTGCGCACCGTGATCTCCGGGATCGGCGGGCGCGGCATCCGGGTCGACGTGGTCGACACCGATCGATGAGGACGGCATGACCGGTCCGGCACTGGCTGTGGGCAGAGTCGCGAAGACGCACGGCGTGCGCGGCGAAGTCGTCGTCGACGTGCGCACCGACAGCCCCGAACTGCGGTTCGCGCCGGGCGCGGTGCTCGGCGTCCAGCGGCGCGGCAAGCCCGGATCGGACACGCTCACCGTGACAGCCGCCCGGCCCCACGCCGGGCGGCTGCTGGTGCGCTTCGAGTCGGTGGACGACATGGACGCGGCCGAGCAGCTGCGCGGCGTCACGCTGACCGTGCGCACCGACGAACTCGCGCCGACCGACGACCCGGACGAGTTCCACGACCACCAGCTGGAAGGTCTGCGGGTGGTGCTGACGACCGGTGACGAGGTCGGCGTGGTGCGCGAAGTGCTGCACACGCCCGGCGGCGAACTGCTGTCGGTGCGCACCGCTGACGACGTGGAACGGCTCGTCCCGTTCGTCACCGAGATCGTGCCCGAGATCGACCTCGAGGCCGGGCGCGTCGTCATCGACCCGCCCGAGGGCCTGCTCGGCGACGACTGATCCGTCGCCCCTCCGGCACGTTGCTCTCCCGGCCCCGCGCCGGAACTTCCCGCTCGAAGGACCACCCGTTGCGCATCGACGTCGTCACGATCTTCCCCGAATACCTGGCTCCGCTGCGCGCCGCGCTGCTGGGCAAGGCCATCGAGCGGGAGAAGATCTCCGTCGGCGTGCACGACCTGCGCGACTGGACGCACGACGTCCACCGCGCGGTGGACGACAGCCCGTACGGGGGCGGCCCGGGCATGGTGATGAAGCCCGACGTGTGGGGCGAAGCCCTCGACGAGGTGTGCGGTCCCGGTCCGCAGCTGCCCCGGCTGATCGTGCCCACCCCGGCCGGCCGGCCGTTCACCCAGCGCACCGCCGTCCGCTGGTCCGCGGAACCGTGGCTGGTGTTCGCCTGCGGCCGCTACGAGGGCATCGACGAGCGGGTGGTCGACGAGGCGGCATCGCGGATGCCGGTCGAAGAGGTCTCCATCGGCGACTACGTGCTGGTCGGCGGCGAGGTCGCCACCCTGACGATGGTCGAGGCGGTGGCCCGGCTGCTCCCCGGCGTGCTGGGCAATCCGGCCTCGGCCGAGCAGGACTCGTTCTCCGACGGCCTGCTGGAAGGCCCCAGCTACACCCGGCCCGAGGTGTGGCGGGACCGGCCGGTGCCGGACGTGCTGCGCTCCGGGAACCACGCCGCCATCGCCCGCTGGCGCCGCGACCAGGCGCTGGACCGGACCTACCACCGGCGACCCGACCTGCTGGAACGGTTGCCCGCCGAGGCGCTGGACAAGAAGGACCGCGCGCGGCTGGACGCCTTGCGCGCCGACGACTCCGGGGACGCCTCGGACTGACCGGGCCCAGGCGTGCGGGTGCCGTTCCGCGGGGTCGGTTGCGGCGCCTGCCTGCGCGTCTGGCACACTTGACGGGTTGCCGCAGCCGGGTTCCGTCTCGGCGCGCACATCGCAAGCCAACCCCGTGTCAGGCGGCGGCCGCGGTTAAGTCCGGGCCACGATCCGCGAATGCACGGGTGCCTACGACACGGATGAGGACGGACCACCGATGAACACCCTGGACGCTCTGGACGCCCAGTCGCTGCGTTCCGACATTCCGGCCTTCCGGCCTGGCGACACGCTGAAGGTCTACGTCCGCGTCATCGAGGGTTCGCGCGAGCGGAACCAGGTCTTCCAGGGCGTCGTGATCCGCCGCCAGGGCGCGGGCGTCCGCGAGACCTTCACCGTCCGCAAGATCTCCTTCGGTGTCGGCGTGGAGCGCACCTTCCCGGTGCACACCCCCAACATCTCCAAGATCGAGGTCGCCACCCGCGGCCAGGTCCGCCGCGCGAAGCTGTACTACCTGCGCGAGCTGCGCGGCAAGGCCGCCAAGATCAAGGAGAAGCGGGAGCCGATCGCCGCTTCCTGATGCGGACCGCCCGCGACGACGGGCGATTCTTCGGACGACCCGGGTGCTCCGCGCACCCGGGTCGTCCTTTTTGTTGCCCTGCAGGCGAATCGCATGATCCACGATCAGGTGAACGCCGCGGCGGCGCGTGGCACTCCACACTCCCGATCTCGCCGCGGTGATCCCGACCCGGCAGCCCGGAGCGGACGAACGCGCACGTCATGGGCGGGAAGCGCGCCGCGAGCGCTCGCGTCGGCGGGCAGGGGGACTCCGCCGGGGTGCTCCGCGGTTCCAGTAGCCTGACCGCGTGGCCGACGTCATGCGCTCTAACGGACCAGAAGAAGAGCCTCGCGAAGGCGCGGCTGCCGAACATGCCGATGAGGGCGGTCGCCGCTCGCGGGGCGGCCGCTCGCGCGAGCGGAAGGGATCGTTCTGGCGGGAGCTGCCGATCCTGATCGTCACCGCGCTGGTGCTCACGATCCTCATCCAGGCGTTCCTGGCCCGGGTCTACGTGATCCCCTCCCAGTCGATGGAGCAGACGCTGCACGGCTGCGACGGCTGCCAGAACGACCGGGTGCTGGTCGACAAGATCTCCTACCGGTTCACCGACCCCGGCCCCGGCGACGTGGTCGTGTTCCGCGGCCCCGACACCTGGTCGAAGAACGACTTCACCGTCGAGGAGCCCTCGAACCCGGTGGCCGGCTTCATGCAGGGAGCCATGTCGCTGATCGGGTTCGGTTCGCCCGACGAGAAGGACTTCGTCAAGCGGGTCATGGCCACCGGCGGGCAGACCGTCGAGTGCTGCGACGACCAGAACCGCATGATCGTCGACGGGAAGCCGCTGCACGAGCCCTACATCTACTGGGAGCCCGCTCGCGGCGACACGCAGCCCGACTTCGGGCCGGTCACCGTTCCGCCGGGCTACCTGTGGGTGCAGGGCGACAACCGCAACGACTCGAACGACTCCCGCTTCCAGGGCGGGGGCGGCGTCAACGGCGCGGTGCCGGTGGACCACGTGATCGGCAAGGCGCAGTTCATCGTGCTGCCGCCGCAGCGCTGGCAGAGCGTCCGGGAGGACGACCCGCAGGCCGACGCGCTCGGCGCGCCCGCGTGGCAGACCGGGCTCCCCGTGGGCATCGGCTTCGCCGCGGCCTTCCCCGTGCTGTGGACCGGTCGCAAGTTCACCGCCGCCATCCGGCAGCGCCGCCAGGAGCGGCACTGACGGTGGGTGCACGGCTCGCGTCGGCCGGGGCGGGTTGGCGCCCGCCGCGTCCGGTGATCCGCCGCAGCAGCGGGAACTGGGCGTTGCAGAGCGCCCTGGATCGCAGCGGGTTGGGTCCGGTCGCCGGTGTCGACGAGGCGGGGCGCGGTGCCTGCGCGGGTCCGCTGGTGGTCGCGTCCTGCGTCCTTCGACCGGGGGACGCCCGGAAGTTCGAGGGGCTCACCGATTCGAAGGTGTTGACCGAGGCCGAGCGGGAGCGCCTCCACGAGGTGATCGTGCGTCGGGCCGACGCGTTCTCGACGGTGGTCATCGAAGCGGAGGACGTGGACGCGCTCGGCATCCACGTCGCCAACCTGGAAGGCATGCGGCGCGCGGTGGCGCGCCTGCCGGTGCACCCCGGGTACGTGCTCACCGACGGCTTCAAGGTGCAGGGGCTGGGGGCCCCGAGCGTCGCGGTGCTCAAGGGCGACCTGGTCGCCGCCTGCGTGGCGGCGGCCTCGGTGCTGGCGAAGGTCACCAGGGACCACATCATGCGCGACCTGCACGAGCGGTGGCCGCGGTACGGCTTCGCCGGGCACAAGGGCTACTGCACGGCCGACCACACCGCGAGCATGCGCGCGCACGGTCCGAGCCCGGAGCACCGCTGGTCCTACTCGAACGTGGTGGCGGCCGCGCGGTTGCACGGGATGCGTTCGCCGCGCGCGATCACCAGCAAACCCGGTCTGTTCGATGCTTCTGAGGGGGAAGTGGTGGACAATGGGAGAACCTAGGACGAACGACGGGGAAGGGCTCGCACTGCGATGAGCGCCGAGGATCTCGAAAAGTACGAGACCGAGATGGAGCTTCAGCTCTACAAGGAGTACCGCGACATCGTCGGGCAGTTCACCTATGTCGTGGAGACCGAACGGCGCTTCTACCTGGCCAACGCGGTGGACGTGCAGGTCCGGAACTCCGATTCCGAGGTCTACTTCGAGGTGTCCATGTCGGATGCGTGGGTGTGGGACATGTACCGGCCCGCCCGGTTCGTGAAGAACGTCCGGGTGATCACGTTCAAGGACGTGAACGTGGAGGAGCTGGACAAGCCCGACCTCCGGTTGCCGGAGAACGGTCCGTTCGGCGGGAGCTGAGCGCCGGCGGGCGGCGGGGCGCGCGGGACGGGCGCCTCCGGATCCGATGTCTCCGGATCCGATGCCGTCGGGGCTATGTCGCCGGATTCGATGTCGGCTGAACGGGTGATCACCTGCGGGTGGTCACCCGTTCGGCATTTCACGAATGGTGCGCGATAGATCGTTTTCGATGGAGTTGTCCACAGGACTTCGATCCATCCACAGATTTCCCAATCGGGTCTGGTGGGCCCGGTTCGGCCTGGGCACTGTGGAATGGAGCCCGGCGATCAGCTCCGGGCCCCATTCCGAGCCCGGGAGGACATCATGGCGGTGCGCACGCTCGACCACCGGCCGTTGCGCGGCGAACTCTCCGACTTCTCCGAAGGAGGAACGCACGCGCTGGGCCGCGCCGGTGAACGGCTCGCGGCTCGGCACCTGGAAGAACTCGGCGTTGCGGTGCTCGCGCGGAATTGGCGGACCGCGCACGGCGAGCTCGACATCATCGGAACCGACGGGGACCTCGTGGTGTTCTGCGAGGTCAAGACCCGCTCCGGCATCGACTACGGGGCGCCGCTGAACGCGATCGGGCCGAACAAGATCAGGCGGCTGCGGGAACTGGCCAGGGCGTGGCTCGCGGAGCGGCGGCTGGTCGGCTGCCGGGTGCGGTTCGACGTCATCTCCATCCTGTGGCCGCCGAAGGGGCCGATCACCCTCGACCACCTGCCGGGGGTGTTCTGAATGGCGCTGCGGCGGACCTGGGCCGTCGCGCTGTTCGGCGTGGACGGTCGGCTGGTCGAGATCGAAGCGGACGTGCGCCGGGGCGGGCTGCCGAACGTGCAGCTGCTCGGACTGCCGGACACGGCCCTGCAGGAAGCGAAGAACCGGGTGCGCGCCGCCGTGCAGAACTCCCGGGAGGACTGGCCGCAGAGCTGCGTGACGCTGGCGCTCTCGCCGGCCGCGCTGCCGAAGGCCGGGACCTCGTACGACCTGGCGCTGGCCTGCGCGGTGCTGGCGGGCGCTGAGCAGGTCCCGCCGCAGCTGCTCGAGGGCACGGTGCTGTTCGGCGAACTGGCGCTGGACGGCAGGCTCCGATCGGTGCGCGGGCTGCTGCCCGCGCTGCTGGCGGCCCGGCGGGAAGGGGTGCGGCGGGCCGTCGTGCCGGTGGCGGGCCTGGCCGAAGGTCAGCTGGTGGACGGGCTGGAGGTGCTGGGCGCGCACGACCTCGCCGAGGTCGTCCGCTGGCTGCGCGGGCAGGCGGAGCTCGTGGACCACCCGGCGGAGTCGGCCACCGGGCCCGCCGTCGCCGCGGAGGACCTGGTGGACGTGCTGGGGCAGCCGGAGGCGCGGTGGGCGCTGGAGGTGGCCGCCGCGGGCGGGCACCACCTGCTGCTGGTCGGGCCGCCGGGCACCGGCAAGACGATGCTGGCGCGGCGGTTGGGCGGGTTGCTGCCGGACCTGACCCGGCAGGAGGCGCTGGAGGTCACCGCGATCCACTCGGTCGCCGGTGAGCTCGTCGGCGACGCCCCGCTGGTGGCCGCCCCGCCGTTCGTGGCGCCGCACCACTCCACGTCGGTGCCCGGCTTGATCGGCGGCGGATCGGGGCTCGCGCGACCGGGTGCGGTCAGCCGGGCGCACCGCGGCACGCTGTTCCTGGACGAGGCCTGCGAGTTCGGGCCGCAGCGGCTCGAAGCGCTGCGCACCGCGCTGGAGGAGGGCGAGGTCCGGTTGTCCCGGCGGGACGGCACGTTGCGCTACCCGGCGCGGTTCCAGCTGGTGCTGGCCACGAATCCGTGCCCGTGCGCCCCGGCGAGGGACGCCGACTGCCACTGCGCGCCGCAGGCGCGGCGCCGCTACTTCGGCAAGTTGTCCGGCCCGTTGCTGGACCGGGTCGACCTGCGGGTGGACATGCGCCCGGTCACCGCGATGACGATGCGCGGTGGTGCGCCACCGGAGTCGTCGGAGGAGGTGCGGGCCCGGGTGTCGCGCGCGGTCGGTCGCCGCCGAGCGGTGGTCGGCGCGCGGGTGGCGGACCAACGGAGAGGTGCCGGGGCCGGTGCTGCGCCGCGAATTCGGCTTGCCGGGCAAGGTGACCGCGTTGCTGGACCGCGGCCTGGACACCGGTGCGGTCACCGCGCGCGGTGCCGATCGGTGCCTGCGGGTGGCGTGGACGCTGGCCGATCTGGACGGGCGGGAGCGGCCCGAGGCCGAGCACGTGGCCGCGGCGCTGGCGTTCCGGGAACGGAGGCCGGCATGAACGGCTCGGTGCAAGTGGTGCGGACGTTGCACATCGATCGAGCACGGTGCGTTGATTCCGCGCCTGCGGCGGAATTCCGCGGCGAGCGAGGTGTCCGATGACCAGCACGACGCGGGACGAGCGGCTCCGGGCGGCCCGCGCGTACCTCGCGGCGGTCGCCGAACCACCGGCACCCGCGCTGGCCGGATGCGTCGCCGAGCACGGCCCGATCAAGGTCGCCGAACTGGTGCGGCGCGGCGCCGCACCCGGAGCGGTGGCCGACGAGGTGGAGGCCCGCCGCGAGCACGTCTCCGGCGCCGAACTCCTCGCGGCCACCCGGAGCGCCGGGGCCCGGCTGCTGATCCCGGAGGACCCGGACTGGCCCGCGGAGCGGTTCGCACTGCTGACCGGAGCGGCTGAGATCGGGATTCCGGGCTTGGCCGCGCCGCTGGCCCTGTGGGTGCGGGGCCGGGCGGAACTCGGCCCGGCGCTGGCGTCCTCGGTGGCCGTGGTCGGGGCGCGGGCGGCCACCGGCTACGGCGAGCACCTGGCGGCGGAGCTCGGGCACGGCCTCGCCTCGTCCGGGGTCGCCGTGGTCTCCGGCGCGGCCTACGGGATCGACGGCGCGGCGCACCGCGGCGCGCTGGCGGCGGGCGGCACCACCGTCGCCTTCCTGGCGTGCGGCATCGACGTCGACTACCCGGCCGGGCACGGACGGCTGTTGCGGACGATCGCCGAGCAGGGACTGGTGGCCACCGAGTACGCGCCGGGCACGACACCCCGACGGCACCGGTTCCTGGTGCGCAACCGGCTGATCGCCGCGAGCGGGCACGGCACCGTCGTCGTGGAGGCGGGGGCGCGCAGCGGGGCGGGCAACACCGCCAACACCACCGATGCGCTGGGGCTTCCGCTGATGGCGGTGCCGGGGCCGGTGACCTCCGCGAGCTCGGTGGGGTGCCACGACATGGTCCGCGCGGGCAAGGCGGTGCTGGTGACCTCCGCGGCCCAGGTGCTCGAAATGATCAACCCGCTCGGCTCGGCGCCACCGGTCGACCCGGTGGCCGTGGCGCGTCCCACCGATGCGCTGGAGCCGCGCGCACGGCGACTGCACGATGCGGTTCTTGCTTGCATCGACGCCGATGCCGGCAGGCTGGCGCGCGAGTGCGGATTGCCGCTGCGCACGGTGCGCGCACTGCTGCCGGAACTGGAACTGGCCGGGCTGGTCGAGCGGAAGGAGGGCGGCTGGATCGCGACCGGCGGATGAACGGTCCGCGACCTGCGCGCGGCGCCGATGGGAGCGTGTTCACGGCGTGGCCCCCTTGACCGGACCCCGTCCAGAAGCGAGCGTTTGCGTTATGGAACGCACACGGTCCGGCACGACCGCGAGAACCGACCTGCGGGCGGCTCGGGCGGCGTTGCCCGCCGAGCTGGGCGATGCCGTGGACCGGTTCCAGCGGCATCTCGCCGCCGAGCGCGGTCTTTCGGAGCACACCGTGCGGGCCTACCTCGGAGACGTGACCTCGCTGCTGGCCGGCGTCACCGCGCACGCCGGCCCCGGCACGGGCCTGGACGCGGTGACCCTGCCCGCGCTGCGGTCCTGGCTCGCCGGGCAGCACGCCCAGGGCAGCAGCCGGGCGACGCTGGCCCGCCGGGCGGCGTCCGTGCGGACCTTCACCGCTTGGGCGCACCGCACCGGCCTGCTGGCCGTGGACCCGGGGCCGCGGCTGGCCGCCCCGGGCAAGCACCGCTCGTTGCCCGCGGTGCTGCGCGCCGACCAGGCCGATTCGGCGATGGCGGCCTCGGCGGCCGGTGCCGAGCAGGGCGACCCGGTCGCGCTGCGCGACCACGCACTGCTGGAACTCCTGTACGCGAGTGGCGTCAGGGTCGCGGAGCTGTGCGGTCTCGATCTCGATGACCTCGATCGCGAGCGCAGGCTGCTGCGGGTGCTGGGCAAGGGCAGGCGGGAACGAGCCGTGCCGTTCGGCGTACCGGCCGATGCGGCACTGGAACGGTGGCTGTCGGCGGGACGGCCCGCGCTGTGCACCGACCGGTCCGGGCCCGCGGTCTTCCTGGGCGCCCGCGGCGGGAGGTTGGACCAGCGCATGGCCCGCCGGGTCGTGCACGACGCCGTGCAGTCCGTGCCCGGCGCGGCCGACCTCGGTCCGCACGGGCTGCGTCATTCGGCTGCGACCCATCTGCTCGAAGGAGGAGCAGACCTACGTAGCGTTCAGGAGTTGCTTGGTCACGCTACGCTCGCAACGACCCAGCTTTACACCCACGTGACCGTCGACCGGCTGAAGGCGATTCATGACCGAACCCACCCCCGTTCCTGACGACGCCGGGGGCGGTGCCCGCACCGTGGCCACGGAAGCGACATCGAGATCGACGTCGTCGAGGGCGAATCTCCCCGGCGAGCCGACCGCGCAGCGCAGCCGAAACGGCCGTGGCACGAGCTCCGCGACCAACGGCGCGAAGGTCAACGGCAGCCGGCAGTCCGAGGGCGCGGCCGCTTCCGAGCGGGCCGCGTCGCAGCCGGAGCGCGCCACCCGATCCAGGGGCGACCAGGAGGCTGACGCGGCGAAGCCGCCGGTGTCCGCCCGCCTGCCGTACCTGGTGCCGGACGACCAGCGCAGCGCCGACGAGGTCGAAGCGGGCATCGTCGCGCTGTGGCAGGCCTTCGGCGAACACCGCGACCAGGGCCTGCGGGACCGCCTGGTGCTGCACTACGCGCCGCTGGTCAAGTACGTCGCGGGCCGGGTCGGCACCGGGCTGCCCTCGCACGTCGAGGTCTCCGACCTGGTGCAGTCCGGGATATTCGGCCTGGTCGACGCGATCGAGAAGTTCGAGCCGGAACGCGGCCTGAAGTTCGAGACCTACGCGATGCAGCGGATCCGGGGCGCCATCCTGGACGACCTGCGCGCGCAGGACTGGGTGCCGCGCTCGGTCCGCAGCCGCGCCCGCGACCTGGAGCGTGCGCTGGAGCGGCTCGAAGCGAAGCTGCAGCGGCACGCCACCGACGTGGAGCTGGCCGACGAGCTCGACGTCTCCGCCGACGAGCTGCACGAGCTGTTCGCGCAGCTGCAGATGACCAGCGTCGTCGCGCTCGACGACCTGATCAGCGTCGGCTGGGGCGGCACCGCCTCACTGGCCGAGACGCTGCCCGACGACCGCGCCGAAGACCCGGTGGCCGCCCTGGTCGACCGGGACAGCCGCAGGCAGCTCGCGGAGGCGGTGGAGCGGCTCAGCGACCGCGACCGGGTCGTGGTCACGCTCTACTACTTCGAGAACCTGACCCTCGCCGAGATCGGCAAGGTCCTCGGCGTCACCGAGTCCCGGGTCTGCCAGCTGCACACCCGCGCGGTCCTGCGGCTGCGCAGCAAGCTCACCGAACCGCAGGGGTGAGCTCCGCGGCCGGGCGGGGCTCGCCGGACCACGGCAGCAACCGGACCTCGCCGCCGCCGAGCAGCAGCAGCGGGTCCAGGTAGCGCCCGCCGCGGAGAGCCCCCCAGTGCAGGCAGGCCGGTGCCGCACAGCCGGGATGCCCCGGCTCCAGCAGGCCGAGCGGCGTGCCCGCCTCGACCCGCCCGCCGGGCTCGACCAGGGCCCGGACCGGTTCGTAGGTGGTGCGCAACCCACTGGCGTGCTCGACCGACACCAGCGGCCGGCCCGCGACGACACCGGCGAAGCGCACCACGCCGGGCCCGGCGGCGAGCACCACGTCCCCGGGCGCCCCGGCCAGGTCCACGCCCCGGTGGCCGGGACCGTAGGCGGTGGTCGGCGGCTGGAACGGCCGCGACACCGCGGAACCGGGCAACGGCCGGAGGAACCCGGAAGCGCCTCCGGAAGTGCCCGCGGCTTCGACGGGCGGCGGCCGGGGATCGGACGCGGCGGGACCGGCCGCCTCCGCGGAGACCGGCGCGACCGCCGGCGGCAGCGATACCGGCAGCGGAGACCCCGGGGGCAACGACACCGGCAGCAGCGCCGCCGACAGCAGCGCCACGGGGAGCAGCGCACGCAGCAGCGCGAGCGCGGAGATCCTCCCCGCGTGGCGCGCACGGGCCTGCGCGGAACGTCCGGCACGTCGGTCACCAGCGCAGGAGCGGAGTTTCCGGGGGAGCGGCAGCATGGTTCAACCCTGACCGGTGCCGTCCGCCGCCGACAGGGTCGATCCGGGAATCTGTGGACGGATCGGCGACCTGTGGACAACTCGTGACCGCGCCCGGAGGGGCTTTGCCGGTCGAGTACACTGTGACCGCGGTTTCGTGTGCGCACGGATCCGACTTCGCGTGTCCGCGCGTCGCCACCGGGATCCCGATCGGGTCGGAGCACGACCGGCTCGGGAACCGACAACTCCAGCTCCCGCGACGCCCGACGGCCGTGCCCGACGGCGTCGACCTCCCGGCACGACCGGGAACGGGGAGCGGGTTCGCCGGTCCGGTGCGGCAGCGGTGCCCTCGAGGTCCCGGCCGTCGAGGCCAGGGTGAGGGCATCGAACACGGGCACCAGGGCGGCAGGCCACCCGGCTCGCCGCGAGAACCGAAATCCGCGCACCGCTCGGCGGTGCGCCCGACACAAGAGGTGCGAACAAGGCCATGGCCGTCGTCACCATGAAGCAGCTGCTCGACAGCGGCGTGCACTTCGGGCACCAGACCCGGCGCTGGAACCCGAAGATGAAGCGCTACATCTTCACCGAGCGCAACGGCATCTACATCATCGACCTGCAGCAGACGCTGTCGTACATCGACGCGGCGTACGACTTCGTCAAGCAGACGGTCGCGCACGGCGGGACGATCCTGTTCGTCGGCACCAAGAAGCAGGCGCAGGAAGCGATCGCGGAGCAGTCGCTGCGCGTCGGCATGCCCTACGTGAACCAGCGCTGGCTGGGCGGCATGCTCACGAACTTCCAGACGGTGCACCGCCGTCTCCAGCGGCTCAAGGAGCTGGAGGCGATGGAGCAGACCGGCGGCTTCGAGGGGCGCACCAAGAAGGAAATCTTGATGCTGACCCGCGAGAAGGACAAGCTGGAGAAGACCCTCGGCGGCATCCGCGACATGTCCAAGATCCCCAGCGCCGTCTGGATCGTGGACACGAAGAAGGAGCACATCGCCGTCGGTGAGGCTCGCAAGCTGAACATCCCGGTCGTCGCGATCCTGGACACCAACTGCGACCCGGACGAGGTCGACTACCCGATCCCGGGCAACGACGACGCGATCCGCTCCGCCGCGCTGCTGACCCGCGTGGTCGCCGACGGTGTCGCCGCCGGCCTGATGGCCCGCAGCGGCCGCGGCAACGGCGCTGCCGAGGGCGAGGAGAAGCCCCAGCCGACCGGCGAGGAGCCGCTGCCCGAGTGGGAGCAGCAGCTGCTCACCACCGGCTCCGACGAGGGTGCGGCGAAGGCCGACGAGCCCGCCCAGTCCTGATCTCGACCGTGCCGGTCACCCTCGCGGTGACCGGCACGATCATCGGGCCACCCGGCCGCACCGCGAGCCGGGGCCCTGCGGCGGCGGGCGTCGAGCACGACCCGCCGCCCATTCGCGTCGCGAGCGGCCGCGGACGCACGTGCTGCCTCCGCTGCCGCCGCTGATCTTCCGCTGTGCACACATTCCGAAAAAGGACGGACCCGCACGATGGCGAACTACACTGCGGCCGACGTCAAGCGTCTCCGTGACCTGACCGGCGCCGGCATGATGGACTGCAAGAAGGCCCTCACCGAGACCGACGGGGACTTCGACAAGGCCGTGGAGGTCCTGCGCATCAAGGGTGCCAAGGACATCGGCAAGCGCGCCGAGCGCTCCGCCGCCGAGGGCCTCGTCGCCGCCGCGGGCGGTGCGATGATCGAGCTGAACAGCGAGACGGACTTCGTCGCCAAGAACGACGAGTTCATCGCGCTGGCCGACAAGGTCGTCGAGGCCGCGAAGGCCGCGAACTCCTCCGACCTGGAGACGGTCAAGGCCGCCCCGCTGGGCGACAAGACCATCGGTGAGGCCGTGCAGGAGCTCGCCGTCAAGATCGGCGAGAAGCTGGAGCTGCGCCGCGTCGTCGTCTTCGACGGCCAGGTGACCACCTACCTGCACCGCCGCGCCGCGGACCTCCCGCCGGCCGTGGGCGTGCTGGTCGAGTACACCGGCTCCGACGAGGACGCCGCGCGCAACGCCGCGATGCAGGTGGCGGCCCTGAAGGCCACCTACCTCAGCCGCGACGACGTCCCGGCGGACGTGGTGGCCAACGAGCGCCGCATCGCCGAGGAGACCGCGCGCGCGGAGAACAAGCCGGAGCAGGCCCTCCCGAAGATCATCGAGGGTCGCCTGAACGGCTTCTTCAAGGAGAACGTGCTGCTCGACCAGCCGTCGGTGCAGGACAACAAGAAGACCGTCAAGGCCCTGCTGGACGAGGCAGGCGTGACCCTGACCCGCTTCGCGCGGTTCGAGGTCGGCCAGGCCTGATCCCTCCCGGCGCGGCGGTCCTCCGATCGCCGCGCCGGTTCCGCGTCGCCGCCACCGGACGATCCCGGTGGCGGGGTTCGCGACCCGCACGCCCCGCCTCCGCCCAGTGGGAGGGCGGGGCGTTCGCGCAGCGCAGCACAGGTGGTGCTGCACGATCACCGTGGAACAACGGCCCTCCGGGAGGAACCCAGTGACCGACGACGTCGCGTCGGAAGACGGCTACGGGCGTGTGCTGCTCAAGCTGGGCGGTGAGATGTTCGGCGGTGGCGCCGTCGGCGTCGATCCGGACGTGGTGGGAACGGTGGCCCGGCAGATCGCCGAGGTCGTCGCGAGCGGGGTCGAGGTCGCCGTGGTCATCGGCGGCGGGAACTTCTTCCGCGGCGCCGAGCTGCAGCAGCGCGGCATGGAGCGCGCCCGCGGCGACTACATGAGCATGCTGGGCACGGTGATGAACTGCTTGGCGCTGCAGGACTTCCTGGAGCGCGAGCACGACATCGACACCCGGGTGATGACGGCGATCGAGATGGGCCAGGTCGCCGAGCCGTACATCCCGCGCCGCGCGAGCAGGCACATGGAGAAGGGCCGCGTGGTCATCTTCGGTGCTGGCACCGGGATGCCGTACTTCTCCACCGACACCGCCGCCGCCCAGCGCGCGCTGGAGATCGGCTGCGAGGTCGTGCTGATGGCGAAGGCCGTGGACGGCGTCTACACCGCGGACCCGAAGACGGACCCGACCGCGGTGCGCTTCGACTCGGTCAGCCACCGCGAGGTGCTGGAACGCGGCCTGAAGGTCGCCGACGCGACCGCGTTCAGCCTCTGCATGGACAACGCCATGCCGATCTTGGTGTTCAACCTCCTGCAGGAGGGGAACATCGCCCGCGCGGTGCGCGGTGAGAAGATCGGAACCCTGGTCAGCACCCCTGCCGCAGCGTCGCAGTGACGCTGCTGAGATCCTGATCCGGTCCGCTGGCGGCGCTTCACCGCGTCGTGCGGCGCGCACTGCACGTACATTCGGCCGCCACACCTAAGGAGCAACCGTGATCGACGAGGCCCTCCTCGACGGCGAGGAGAAGATGGAGAAGGCGGTGCAGGTGGCCAAGGACGACCTGGCCACGGTTCGCACCGGCCGAGCCAATCCGGCGATGTTCTCCGGCATCGTCGTCGACTACTACGGTTCGCCGACCCCGCTGAACCAGCTGGCCAGCGTCAGCGTGCCGGAGGCCCGGCTGGTCGTCATCAAGCCGTACGACGCCAGCCAGCTCGCGGCGATGGAGAAGGCCATCCGGGACTCCGACCTGGGCGTGAACCCGTCGAACGACGGTCAGCTGATCCGGATCGCGATCCCGCAGATGACCGAGGAGCGCCGCAAGGAGATGGCCAAGCTCGCCAAGCACAAGGGCGAGGAAGGCAAGATCACGATCCGCGGCATCCGGCGCAAGGTCAAGGAAGGCATCGACCGCGCGGTCAAGGACGGCGACGCGGGCGAGGACGAGGGCACTCGCGGTGAGAAGGAGCTGGACAACCTCACCCACCGCTTCACGGCCCAGATCGACGAGCTCGTCAAGCACAAGGAAGCAGAGCTCCTCGAAGTTTGAGAGGCTGTCTTGCAACTGTGGTTCGCGGCTGCCGGGCCGCTTTCGCCGGCGGCGCCCGTGTGGGCGTCTGGTCGTTTCCGCTCGTGTCCGCCCGGGGTCAGGCCGTCGGCCGCCCGGGTGCCGGGTGTGCTGGACCCGGGCGACCTTCGGTGACGACCAGCCAGCGCGAAGGTGAGTCCGGGATGTCCGCTTCCGCACCGGACCAGCCGTCGCGCCCGTCCCGGGCGGGTCGTGATCTGCGCGCGGCGATCGGGGTCGGCGTGGTGCTCGGCGCCGCCGTGATCCTGTCGCTGCTGATGCTGCGGCACCTGTTCATCGGCATCGTCGCGGTGGCGGCCGCGGTGTCCACGGTGGAACTGGCCGGGGCGCTGCGGCGCGGCGCGGACATCCGGGTGAGCATGCTGCCGGTGCTGATCGGCGGGCAGCTGATGATCTGGCTGTCCTGGCCGTTCGGCCTGCGCGGGGTGCTGGTGGCGTTCACGATCACGACGCTGGGCTGCCTGGCGTGGCGGTTCCGGCTCGGCGTGGACGGATATCTGCGCGATGTGACGGCGTCGGTGTTCACCGCCGCGTACGTCCCGCTGTTCGCTTCGTTCGCGGCGATGCTGGTGGGGCCGGAGGACGGCGCGTTCCGCGCGCTGTGCTTCATGATCGGCGTGGTGGCGTCGGACACCGGTGGTTACGCGTTCGGGGTGCTGCTGGGCAAGCATCCGATGGCGCCGTCGATCAGCCCGAAGAAGTCCTGGGAGGGCTTCGGCGGGTCGATGGTGACGGGCACCGTGGCTGGCGTGCTGTCGGTGGTGCTGCTGCTGGGCGGCGAGTGGTGGCAGGGCGCGCTGTTCGGTGCCGCGCTGGTGTGCAGCGCGACGCTGGGCGACCTGATGGAGTCGGTCATCAAGCGGGACCTCGGGATCAAGGACATGGGCAACCTGCTGCCCGGGCACGGTGGCCTGATGGACCGGATGGATTCGCTGCTGCCGTCCGCGGTGGTGGCGTGGATGATGTTGTTCTGGTTGCTCCCGCAATGATCGGGGTCGTGCGGTGACGGGATCCGCCCGGTGATCGGATCGGGCGGTCCGCCCCGGATCACGCCGAGCCCGAACATCTGGCACTGGCCGGACGTCTACGAGCGGGAGAACCGGGCGCAGGACGTATCCGGTGCGCTGTGGGCGGCGTTGCGCGCGAGCTGCGACTGGTCCGATGGTGACGTGGTGGACGTCGGCTGCGGCGACGGGTTCCACCTGGGGATCTTCGCGGAGTCGGCGCGGTCGGTGGTGGGCGTGGAGCCGCATCCGCCGCTGGTGGAGCGGGCGCGGCAGCGGGTGGCCGGGCTGCCGGGGGTGCGGGTGCACGAGGCGCCCGCGCAGCGGTTGCCGCTGCCGGACGCCTGCGCGGACCTGGTGCACGCGCGGACGGCGTACTTCTTCGGTCCGGGCTGCGAGCCGGGGCTGGTGGAGGCGGAGCGGGTGCTGCGGCCGGGCGGCACGCTCGCGATCGTCGACCTGGACGGGGCGTGCCCGCCGTACGGCGACTGGATGCGCGCTGATTCGCCGCGGTTCGACCCGGTGGCGGTGGAGCGGTTCTTCCAGCTGCACGGCTTCCGCAGCGAATCGGTGCGCGCGGTGTGGCGGTTCGCGGATCGGGCCGAGCTGGCGGCGGTGCTGGGGATCGAGTTCTCGCCGAAGGTGGCGCGCCGCGCGTTGCGGCAGATCTCGGGATGCGAGTTCGAAGTGGGTTATCGGATGCGCATTCGCACTCGTCCGGTAGGGCTGGTCCGGGGTTTCCGAACTTCGGGCGAGTAGTGCGCGATTCGTGTTGCTCGAGCATTTCATCCGAATACCGATCGTTTCTCGCAAGTTCGGAAAACTCCTGGTAGGAGCGTGTTTTTGGTGATCGGCACGCGGTTACCGACACGTAAAGTAGCGATGTCTCCCGAATGGCTGGGAAGACCAACCGACCGGACGATCAAGACGACTGGCGTACTCGATCGCGGTCACCGCCGAGTGTCCGGATCGTGGTTCGGCGGCCCCCGAATGACGCCTTGTTCGGAGACCTCCGCCGTGATCGACTTGTGGTGGTGACGGAGTGTGGTGCCCGCCGGGGCGATGCGGCGACGACGCCACCGCGGCACGCGGCGTGGCGATCGGAAGCCGATCGCGGTGCGGAACACCGGCCCGCTGCGAACCCCGAGGCGGCAGGCGACCGACCCGATCCCGCCGTGAACACGTGCAACAGGAGCGACCAGATGGCCATTCACGGGGGTGGTCCGGTCACCGCGGGGTTGAGCCAGGTCGCGCGGATGGACCGGCGGGAACGAGCCAGGCTGGTCCGCGAGCTGTCCCGGCAGCACCCCACCTTCCGGACGCTGTGGCGGCGGCTGATGCTGGCCAGGGCGGTCGCGTTCACCTCGGTGCTGGCCTTGGCGGTCGCGGTGGTGCTGCTGGTGCAGGACGAGGTGCCCGCCCGGTTCGTGTCCGCGCTGGTGCTGGGCGGGTTGGGGGGCTTCGCCTACGTCGCGATCGTGCTCACCGACCACCGCTTCGACCTGCTGCTCGCGGTGCTCGGCGCGCACCGCACCGACGAGTTGCACGACCGGCTGCTCGCCGACGAGCTCTACGGGGCGAGCGGCGCCGAGGACGGGGCGCCGGAAGCCGGGGAGCAGGAAGCCGAGGAGCAGGAAGCCGAGGAGCCGCAGCACCCCGGGCAGGACCGCCGCGCCTCCTGAGCCTCAGCTGCGGATGGACAGGGTGCCGGCGATCTCGGTGCCGAGGAAGTGGGTCTCGGCCTCCGCGGCCTCCCCGACGCGCACCACGAGCGGTCCGCCGAACGGTTTGCGCTCCACCACCTCGATGCGCGCGCCGAGGGTCATCCCGTGGTCGGTGAGGTAGCGCAGCAGCTCCGAGTCCGTGTCCCAGACCCGCGCGATGGTGCCGATGGTGCCCGGTTCGACCTGGTCGAGCAGCCGGGTGGTGGGCTTCTCGACGACGCCGTCCGCGGTGGGGATGGGGTCGCCGTGCGGGTCGTGGGTGGGGTGGCCGAGCTTCGCGGCGATGTGCTCGATGAGCTCGTCGGAGACGGCGTGCTCGAGCGCGTCGGCCTCCGGGTGCACCTCGTCCCAGGTGTAGTCGAGGACCTCCACCAGGAACAGCTCCAGCAGCCGGTGCCTGCGCAGCACGTCGTAGGCGAGCCGGCGGCCGTCGGCGGTGAGCTCGACGCTGCGGTAGCGGATGTGCGTGACCAGCCCCAGCTGGGCCAGCTTCGTGATCATCCCGGACACCGAGGAGGGGCTGAGCCCCAGCCGCTGCGTCAGCGTCGCGTTGGTCACGGCCACCCCGCGCTCGGTGAGCCCGTAGATCGCCCGGACGTAGTCCTCCACGGACGCCGAGGGGCGTTCGGCCATGCTCGTCATGGCACCCACGATAGGAGACCGGGCGGTGCCACGAGTGGGTGGACTATCCGGCGGTGGCCGCTTCCGCGCGCCGCGCGTGCCGCCGCCGCAGCTCCCGCAGCAGGCCCTGTCCGGGGGCGAACAGGTAGGTGAGCAGGAACAGTGCGGCCTGGCAGCACACGATCATCCCGCCGGTCGAGGTGTCCAGGTGGAAGCTCAGGTAGGTGCCCGCGACGCCGCTGCCGACCGACAGCGCGGCGGCCACGGCGAGCATCCGGGGGAAGCGCCGGGTGAGCAGGAACGCGGTCGCCCCCGGCGTGATCAGCATCGCGGTCACCAGGATGACGCCGACGGCCTGCAGCGCGACGACCACGGTCAGCGCCAGCATCGTCAGCAGCAGCGCACCGATCCGCTGCGGCCGCAGCCCGATGGCGTGCGCGTGGGTGGGGTCGAACGCGTACAGCGTGAGGTCGCGCCGCTTCAGCATCGCCACCGCCAGCGTGATCGCGCTGATCACCAGCACCTGCGCGATGTCGCCGTCGGTGACGCCGAGGACGTTGCCGAACAGGATGTGGTTGAGGTCGACCTGGCTGGGGATGCGCGAGATCAGCACCACGCCCAGCGCGAACAGCCCGGTGAACACCACGCCGATCGCGGTGTCGCCCTTGAGCTTCGTGGTGCCGCGCACCGCGCCGATCATGGCGACCGACAGACCGCCGAACAGGAACGCGCCGACGGAGAACGGCAGCCCGAACACGTAGGCCAGCACCACGCCGGGCAGCACGGCGTGCGAGACGGCGTCGCCGAGCAGCGACCAGCCGATCAGCGTCACCCAGCAGGACAGCACCGCGCACACCAGCGCCGCCACCACGCTGACCAGCAGCGCGCGCCGCATGAAGCCGAACTGGAGGGGTTCGAGCAGCCAGATCGCGAGGTCGTTCATCGGATTCCTCCCGGCACGCCGAAGGTGCGGGCGAGCACTTCGGGGGCGAGCACGTCGTCGACGGGGCCTTGTGCGAGGACCCGCTGGTGCAGCAGCACGGCCTCGTCGCACAGGGCCGGGGCGCCCGCGAGGTCGTGCGTGGAGATCATGATGGTGCGGCCCTCGTCGCGCAGTCCCCGCAGCAGCGCGGCGATCATCGCCTCGGATCCCTTGTCGACCCCGGCGAACGGTTCGTCGAGCAGCAGCAGCTCGGCGCCCTGGGCGATGCCGCGGGCGACGAACGCGCGCTTGCGCTGACCGCCGGAGAGCGCGCCGATGGGGTTGCGCGCGAGGTCGGTGAGCCCGACCCGGTCCAGCGCGTCGGCGACCGCGGCCCGGTCGGCGGGCCGGGCGCGGCGGGTGATCCCCATCCGCCCGTAGCGGCCCATCAGCACCACGTCGGCGACGGTGACGGGGAACGTGGCGTCGATCGCCTCGGACTGCGGCACGTAGGCGACGAGCCCGTCGCGGCGGGCGCGCTTCGGGTCGCGGCCGAGCAGCCGGATCTCGCCGCGGTCCGGTCGCACCAGGCCCATCAGCGCCTTGAACAGGGTGGATTTGCCCGAGCCGTTGACCCCGAGCAGCCCGCAGACCTGGCCGGAGGCGATGTCCACGGTCACGTCGTCGAGGGCGAGCGTGTCGCGGTAGGAGACGGTGACGTGACTGGCCCGCACGCTCATCGGGCACCTCCGGAGAGTCCGGCGACGATGGTCTCGGCGTCGTGCCGCAGCAGGTCCAGGTAGGTGGGCACGGGTCCGCCGGGCTCGGACAGCGAGTCGACGTAGAGGGTGCCGCCGAGCCGCGCCCCGGTCTCCTCGGCGACCTGGCGCTGCGCCTTGTCGTTCACGGTGGATTCGCAGAACACGGCGGGCACGCGCCGCTGCTGCACGAAGCGGGTGGTGTTCTTGATCTGCTGCGGGGTGCCTTCGGATTCGCTGTTGACCGGCCACAGGTACGCCTCCTGGAGCCCGGCGTCCCTGGTCAGGTAGGAGAAGGCGCCTTCGCAGGTGACCAGCGCCCGCTGCTGCGGGGGGATGCGGTCGAGCTCGGTGCGCAGGTAGTGGTCGATCTCGTCGAGCCGCCGGGTGTAGGCGTCGGCGTTGGCGCGGAACTCGGCGGCGTGCGCGGGGTCGATCCGGGTGAGCGCGTCGCGGATGTTCGCCACGTAGATCTCGGCGTTGCGCGGGGACATCCAGGCGTGCGGATTGGCGGCGCCGCGGGTGCCGCCCGCTTCGACGGGGATCGGGTCGACGCCGGTGCTGAGCGTCACGTGCGGGGCTTCGCTGCGTTCCACGAACTGGGCGAACCAGCTCTCCAGGCCGAGCCCGTTGTCGAGCACCAGGTCGGACTTCGCCGCGGTGAGCAGGTCGCTGGGGGTGGGTTCGTAGCCGTGCACCTCGGCGCCCGGTTTGGTGATCGAGTCGACGGTGATCCGGTCGCCCGCGACGGCCCTGGTCATGTCGGCGAGCACGGTGAAGGTGGTGACCACCGAGGGCTTGCCGTCGTCGGCCCGTCCGAGCCCGGCGCCGCACCCGGCGACGAGCGGCAGCGCCGCGGCCACCGCGGCGAGACCCGCCGCGGCCCGCCTGCCGCGGAAAGTTCGCCGCGCTGGAGAGTGAAATTTCGGCACGCCGAAACATTAACCGATGGGGTGGGGTCGAACCAGGGCCGCGGGTCCTCGGCGTGCCGACCCGGACGTGCCGACGAGGTCGGCTCCGGGCCGTGGGACACTGGTGGGCGCTATGTCGACTTCACTTCCGCTGGTCTTCGACGCGCCCAAGCGCGGTCTGCCCCCTCGTCACCTCGCCGACCTGTCGGTGGAGGAGCGCCGCGCCGCGGTGGGCGAGCTCGGGGAGAAGCCGTTCCGCGCGAAGCAGCTCGCGCACCACTACTTCGGCAGGCTCAACGCCGACGTGGAGTCGATGACCGACATCCCCGCCGCGAGCCGGGCCAAGCTCGGCGCGGACCTGCTGCCCACCCTGCTCACGCAGGTGCGGACGCTGGACACCGACGAGGGCACCACCCGCAAGACGCTGTGGCGGGCGCACGACGGCACGCTCATCGAGAGCGTCCTGATGCGCTACACCGACCGCGCCACCGTCTGCATCTCCAGCCAGGCGGGCTGCGGCATGGCCTGCCCGTTCTGCGCGACCGGGCAGGGCGGGTTGCAGCGGAACCTGTCCACGGCGGAGATCGTGGACCAGGTGCGCACCGCGGCCGCGATGCTGCGCGACGGCGAGGTGCCCGGCGGGCCGGGTCGGCTGTCCAACGTGGTGTTCATGGGCATGGGCGAACCGCTGGCGAACTACAAGCGCGTGATCTCCGCGGTGCGCCGCATCTGCGACCCCGCGCCGGAGGGCCTCGGCCTGTCGCAGCGCTCGGTGACGGTCTCCACCGTGGGCCTGGTGCCCGCGATCAAGCGGATGACCGAGGAGCAGCTGCACGTCACGCTGGCGGTGTCGCTGCACACCCCGGACGACGAGCTGCGGGACACGCTGGTGCCGGTGAACAACCGGTGGAACGTCGCCGAGGTGCTGGAGGCCGCGCGCGGCTACGCCGACCACACCGGCCGCCGGGTGTCGATCGAGTACGCCCTCATCCGGGACATCAACGACCAGCCGTGGCGCGCGGACCTGCTGGGCAAGCTGCTGCACAAGCACCTCGGGCAGTTCGCGCACGTGAACCTGATCCCGCTGAACCCGACGCCGGGCAGCAAGTGGGACGCCTCGCCGAAGCCGGTGCAGCGCGAGTTCGTGCAGCGCGTCCGCGACGCGGGCGTGCCGTGCACCGTCCGCGACACCCGCGGCCAGGAGATCGCGGCGGCCTGCGGGCAGCTCGCCGCCGAGGCCTGACCGCCGAGCCGGGCTCACCCCGGCCGCCTGAGCCCGGATCAGCTCGCCCGGAGATCGTCGCCACGCCGCTTCATCAAGTCGGATGATCCGGATCGGCAGGTTCCCGGAGCGCCGCACCGCCGATCCGGTTGCATCCGCACGCATCGCTCGGTGCCGGGCGCTCCTCGTTGACCTGCGCGAACGGTGCGGTGCGGGCCGGTGCTGCGGTTCCGGCGCCGCTGCGGCGCGGCCCGCGCAAGGGATGTCCATCGACCGTGTGGGGCCTCTGGAAATACGCGCTGCGCGGAGATCATGCTGGCCGTGGTCCCGGCGACGCCGGACCACCAGGTCCGATGTCGAGACCCCCCGACCGGCATCGGGTCGTCGCCGGCCGGACAGCGCTCCTTCCCCTCGCACCGCGCTGTCCGGTCGGCCCCGGGCGGGTCAGCTCACCTCGTCGAGCTTCCCGGTGGCGACGTCGAAGACGAACCCGCGCACCGAGCTCTTCCGCGGGATGAACGGGTCGTCGAGGATCCGCCGCAGCGATCGCCGGACGTCCGCGGCGACGTCGTCGAACGCCTCGGCCGTCCAGCCCGGTTCGACCCCCGTCTCCTGCCGCAGGGTGGCGGCGAACTCCTCGTCGGTGAACGTGAGCATCCCGCAGTCGGTGTGGTGGACGAGGACGATCTCCTCGGTGCCGAGCAGGCGCTGGCTGATCGCGAGCGACCGGATCTCGTCCGCAGTGATCACCCCGCCCGCGTTGCGGATCACGTGCGCCTCGCCTTCGCGCAGCCCGAGCGCGCGGTAGACGTCCAGCCGGGCGTCCATGCACGCCACCACGGCGACGTGCTTCGACGGCGGCAGCGGGAGCGGGCCGGCGAAGCCCGCCGCGTAGACCTCGTTGTTGCGGAGCAGTTCATCGGTGACCGACATGATCGGTGACCTCCTCGTCGTGCTGGCCGGTGGGCGTGCCGAGCGGGAGCGGCCGCGCAGGGGTTGCGCGGCCCGTCGACACGCTTGGTCGAACAGCGATCCACGCCGAGCCGGCCAGAACGGGGTGAGCACCGCACCGGTCATCCGCCCACTCCATGCGCGACCTGCGGTGCGCGCAAGGGCGCGCCACGTGGTGGGACGCCGCGTCACCCGAGTGGCGGACCGGTGGTGCTCAGCGCCGCCGCGTCCGGGGGCCAGGAGAGGCACTCGCCGATCGCACGGCCGATGCCCGCGCGCGGCTCGGCGGAACCGGGAACGGTCACCGCGCCCTCGCGCACGGCCTCCCGCAAGGTCAGCAGCACGCACAGCTCGTAGCCGGTCCGGTCCACCCGGCCGTGCCGGTCCACCACGCCGACCAGCCAGCCCGCGGGCACCACGCCGCGCACCGGTACGTCGACCCCGGACGGCAGGTAGCGGCCCTCGCCCCACACCCGGGTGGGGCCTTCGAGCAGTTCCCCCAAGGCCGCCAGCAGCGGCCAGCGGCGCCGGTCGCTGCTGCGGAAGTCCAGCACGTGCAGCAGCGCGGCCAGCAGTTCCCGGTGGTCGGAGGTGTAGGTGACGTGCAGGGCGGCCCGGGCGGCCCTGCACCGGACCGGCTCCGCGGGGCGGTGCAGCAGCGCGTTCACGTGGTCCGCGGGAGGGGACCAGGATCCCCAGCGCCCGTCGAACTCCGCTTCCGCCGCCCGCAGCCGCGCCCCGGCGCGCGCCCGCAGCTCGTCGATCAGCGCGAGCAGCACGGTCAGCAGTTCCCTGGTCAGCTCGCTCTGCCGGTGCCAGCACAACGCGGCCAGCAGCGGCAACCGGGCGCTCGCCGCTTCGATGGGCAGGCCGTTCAGCGCCCGGTGCCGCCAGCAGTCGACGGTCTCCGGCGGGACGTCGGCGAACACGTCCGGCGGCAGCCGCAGCTCCCGCAGCCGGTCGAGGCGTTCCACCTCGTGCAGCACCTCGGGCAGCCGTTCCGGCGCACGGGCCCCGGCCACCTCGTCGAGGAAGGCCTCGGGCAATCGGAGGGAGCGGACGGCGCTGCGCTCGTCCAGCTCCAGGCAGAGCGCGTGCGCGTCGATCCGCGCAGGATCGGCCAGGAACTCGTGCGGTATCCGGTCGCGGCCCCGAGCACCCAGCAATCCGGCGAGCTCATCGCCCGCCGCCCCCAGACGTGCCAGGACCCACCGGTGCAATTGCGGCTCCGGGTAGTGGCCCACGCAGCGAAACGTAGACCTCCCGTGGCAAACCCGATCGGGCGACCTCGACTCAGGTGCTGATCATCGTCGCAGGTCGGCTCGGGGACCGCTCCGCCGAGCGGGTGCACGCTGCCACTCGAACGTCCCAACCGGGGCAAGGCCCCGGGTGACGCACCGCCTCAGCGGCGGAAGCCCTTGCGGCGGCGGCGCAGGTCGGCCAGCAGGCCGATCGCGACGATCACGGCGATGCCGATCAGCCAGATGTCCTCGGTCTTGAAGGCGTGCCCGCCGCTGAGGATGCCCTGGTGGTTGCCCACCAGCATGATCAGCATGGCGAAGACGGTGAACCAGCCGGCGGCCTGCGTGGCCTTGGGGAATCCGCCGTGCCAGCCCCACTCGACCGACGGCTCGTCTGCCGGGTCGATGGCCTGACTGGGCTTGGTCTCCAGTTCCGTGCTCGCCACGTACCCTCCTGCGCCACAACCGGCCACCGGGGCGGTTGAACCTGCTACTCGGCGCGGCACGCGCCACGCGTAGGCCATCTTCGCATAGGGCGGGTGCGCGCCGGTGCCCTGGTGACGCACCCCCGCCACAGCGCAAAGCCGCGGAACGGGCGAACCCGTTCCGCGGCTTCCTGGGAGTGGACGGAGAGCGCTAGCCCCCCTTGGCGGCCTTCCCGGTCCGGCCGACGATCAGCCGGTAGATGCCCAGCACGATGATCGAACCGACGATGGCCAGCAGCCACGTCCGCCACGACCAGAAGCTGTCCAGCCCGACGTTGAACACCCACTTCCCGATCAGGCCGCCGACGAAAGCCCCGACCACACCGAGCAGCAAGGTGACGAGGATCCCGCCCGGATCCTTGCCCGGCATGATCAACTTGGCGATGGCGCCCACGATCAACCCGAGAACGATCCATCCGATGATGCCCATGGCGCTACCCCTTCCTGCCTGGTGAGTGGACGCTGTGCCAGCGGCGCGGACCGCTGGTCCAGGCGTCCGATGCCCGGGGCCTACCCCCCGATCGTGACGCTGATCGCGGGTTCGCGCACCGCGAGCGACCGGCGGGCGCCTCCTTCGGGAAGAATGGCGGGTGATGGACACCGCGACCCCCGCCTCGAGCGCGCGCCCCGAATCCCCCGTCCCCAGCGGCCAGGCAGGTGCCGCCGAGCCGAACGCCGCGCGCGGGACCCCGCGCAGCGTGCTGATCCTCGGGTCGACGGGGTCGATCGGAACCCAGGCGCTGGACGTGATCCGGAACAACCCCGGCCGGTTCCGCGTCGCGGGCCTCGCCGCCGGGGGCAGCGACCCGGCCGCGCTGGCCGCGCAGGCGCTGGAGTTCGACGTCGACGCGGTCGCCGTCGCCAAGGGCACCGCGGCCGAGGACGTGCAGCTGGCGCTGTACGCGGAGGCGCAGCGGCTCGGCTACTCCACCGGCGGGTTCCGGCTGCCGCGGCTGCTCGCCGGGCCGGAGTCGACGACCGAGCTGGTGCAGAGCACCCCGGCCGACGTGGTGCTCAACGCGGTGGACGGTTCGCGCGGGCTGAAGCCGACGCTGGCCGCGCTGGAGACCGGTGCGACCCTGGCGCTGGCGAACAAGGAATCGCTGGTCGCGGGCGGTTCGCTGGTGCTGCGGGCGGCGAAGCCCGGCCAGATCGTGCCGGTCGACTCCGAGCACTCCGCGCTGGCGCAGTGCCTGGCGGGCGGCCGGGCCGACGAGGTGGACCGGCTGGTGCTGACTGCCTCCGGCGGGCCGTTCCGCGGCCGCACCCGGCAGGAGCTGGCGGGCGTCACGCTGGAGCAGGCGCTCAAGCACCCGACCTGGGCGATGGGCACCGTCGTCACGATCAACTCGGCGACGCTGGTGAACAAGGGCCTGGAGCTGATCGAGGCGCGGCTGCTGTTCGACGTCGACTACGACCGGATCGACGTGGTGGTGCACCCGCAGTCGATCGTGCACTCCATGGTCACCTTCGTGGACGGGTCGACGCTGGCGCAGGCCAGCCCGCCGAACATGCGGCTGCCGATCGCGCTGGGCCTGGACTGGCCGAACCGGATCGCGAAGGCCGCGCCGCCGCTGTCGTTCACCGAGGCCTCCTCGTGGACGTTCGAGCCGCTCGACGACGAGGCGTTCCCCGCGGTCTCGCTGGCCCGGCACGCCGGTTCCACCGGCGGCTGCCTGCCCGCGATCTTCAACGCGGCGAACGAGGAGGCGCTGGCCGCGTTCGTCGGAGGAAACAGTGGTTTCACCGGCATCGTGCAGACTGTGGAGCGGACCCTCGCGGCGGCCGACCAGTGGCGCGGTGAACCGCAGGGCGTGGACGAGGTCTTCGCAGCAGAGGAGTGGGCCCGAGTGAAATCCCGCGAGCTCGTAGCGGCAGGGAAGGTGCAGTGATGCTGGTCATCGTCGGCATCGTCCTGTTCTTCGTCGGACTGCTGCTGTCCATCGCCTGGCATGAGCTCGGTCACCTGCTCACCGCGAAGCTGTTCGGCGTCAAGGTCACCCAGTACATGGTCGGCTTCGGCCGCACCGTCTGGTCCCGCAAGCCGGGGGAGACCGAGTACGGGGTGAAGCTGATCCCGTTCGGCGGCTTCATCCGCATGATCGGCATGTTCCCGCCGAAGCGGGACGAGGAGTACGGGCGCACCGCCTCCTCCGCGCCGTGGCGCGTGATGATCGAGGACGCCCGGGAGGCCGCCGCCGAGGAGGTCACCCCGGAGGACGCGCACCGGCAGTTCTACCAGCGCGCACCGTGGAAGCGGATCATCGTGATGGCCGCCGGGCCGATCATGAACCTGATCCTCGCGGTGCTCATCTTCGCCGGCATCCTGATGGGCTACGGCAAGCCCGAGCTCACCACCACCGTCTCGTCCATCAGCGAGTGCGTGGTGTCCGCCGACGCGCAGGACAAGGGCACCTGCCCGCCCGGTGCGCCGCCGTCGCCCGCCGCGGCCGCCGACTTCCGGCCCGGCGACCGGATCGTCGAGTTCAACGGCACGCCCTACACGTCGTGGACCGAGCTGCAGAAGGCCATCCGCGCCTCGTCCGGCTCGGTGCCGATCGTGGTGGAGCGCGACGGGAAGCCGGTGACCCTGCACGCCGACCTGATCCAGGACAAGCGGCCCGCGCTGGACGACCCGAAGCGGACCGAGGTCGTCGGGTTCCTCGGCCTCACGCCGGACCAGGTGCTGGTGCGCCAGGACGTCGGTGGCGTGGCCCGCACGATCGGCGGGTTCGTCAGCCTCACCGCGCAGAAGATCGTGGAGCTGCCGCAGCGGGTGCCGGACCTCATCTCGGCCATCGGCGGTCAGGAGCGCTCCGCGGACTCGCCGGTGGGCATCGTGGGCGCCAGCCGCATCGGCGGCGAGGTGCTGTCGATGGACGACGTGTCGGTGGCGTCGCGGCTGATCACGATGCTGAACCTGCTGGCCGCGGTGAACCTCTCGCTGTTCGTGATGAACATGCTGCCGATCCTGCCGCTGGACGGCGGGCACATCGCCGGTGCGCTGTGGGAATCGGTGCGCCGCGGCTTCGCGAAGCTGGCGCGCAGGCCGGACCCGGGCCCGTTCGACACGGCGCGGCTGATGCCGCTGGCCTACGGCGTGACGTTGCTCTTCATCGCCTACTCGCTGCTGGTGCTGGTCGCCGACGTGGTGAACCCGGTGACGTTGATGTAGTGCCGCCGCGTGAACCGCCGGTGAACGGTGAGCGGCGCTGCGCCGGATGCCCACCGGTGATCACGTTGGGTGATCGTGCCAGGGGTGAACCTTGCCCGTCCGGGGGAGTGGCTATCGGTATCGTGGGTCGGGGAACGGCGCGCGCCGGGTACCCGGAAGTCCGCCGGGGACTCGCCGGAGCGGTGGCGAGGAACTCGCCGCCGAGCCGTTCCGGCCGCCGGGGCGCGGTACCAACCGCCTCGTCCCGCTGACATTCACGAGCGCATCCGCGCAGCGCAAAGGTGGAGAGGAATCGATGACCGTCGATCTGGGCATGCCCGCAGCACCCGCCCCGACACTGGGCGAACGGCGCAAGACCCGGCAACTGCAGGTCGGTGCGGTCGGAGTGGGTAGCGACCACCCCATCTCCGTGCAGAGCATGACCACCACCAACACCGCCGACATCAACGGCACGCTGCAGCAGATCGCGGAGCTCACCGCGTCCGGCTGCGACATCGTGCGGGTGGCCTGCCCCAGCGCCGACGACGCCGAAGCCCTGCCCGCGATCGCGCAGAAGTCCAAGATCCCGGTGATCGCGGACATCCACTTCCAGCCGAAGTACGTGTTCGCGGCCATCGAAGCGGGCTGCGCGGCCGTCCGGGTCAACCCGGGCAACATCCGCAAGTTCGACGACCAGGTCAAGGAGATCGCGCAGGCAGCCAAGGACCACGGCACGCCGATCCGGATCGGCGTCAACGCCGGCTCCCTCGACCCGCGGCTGATGAAGAAGTACGGCAAGGCCGTGCCGGAGGCGCTCGCCGAATCGGCCATGTGGGAAGCGAGCCTGTTCGCCGAGCACGACTTCCACGACATCAAGATCTCGGTGAAGCACAACGACCCGGTCGTGATGGTGCGCGCCTACGAGATCCTCGCCGAGCAGTGCGACTACCCGCTGCACCTCGGCGTCACCGAGGCCGGTCCCGCGTTCCAGGGCACGATCAAGTCGGCGGTCGCGTTCGGTTCCCTGCTGCGCCAGGGCATCGGGGACACGATCCGCGTCTCGCTGTCGGCGCCACCGGTCGAGGAGATCAAGGTCGGCACCCAGATCCTGCAGTCGCTGAACCTGCGCCCGCGCAAGCTGGAGATCGTCTCCTGCCCGTCCTGCGGGCGCGCCCAGGTCGACGTCTACACCCTCGCGGAGGAGGTCACGGCCGGGCTGGAGGGCATGGAGGTGCCGCTGCGCGTCGCGGTCATGGGCTGCGTCGTGAACGGTCCCGGCGAGGCCCGCGAAGCCGACCTCGGCGTCGCCTCCGGCAACGGCAAGGGCCAGATCTTCGTCAAGGGCGAGGTCATCAAGACCGTGCCCGAGGCCAAGATCGTGGAGACGCTGATCGAAGAGGCCATGCGCATCGCCGAGTCGATGGAAGGCGCCGAGGAGCAAGGCGAAGGCGCCCCGGTCGTCACGGTGGGCTGATCTTCTCTTTCTGCTTCGTGGGGTGGGTGGCGGAACCTCGACGTCCTCCTCGTTGCGGGATCGATTTCACCGGTGGCTCCGCCACAGGCGAAAACGCCGTCCTCGCGAGGAGACCGCTGAGAACCCGCTGCGGTGCCGGTCGCTCCGGTGGTCGTCGGCTCAGCGGCTTCGCCGCTGACGGGAAACGGCCCCGGCCGCACCGCGGGTTCTGGGACGGGTTGTCGGGGGATCGCCCGCCGGCGCGTGGTCGAGGCGCCCGCGCGCGGGTTCGAAGATCGTTGGCGCGGTCCGCGGGAGATCCCCGGCCCGTCGGGAGCACCCGGCGGGCCTGGTTCGTTCGTGGGCGGTTCGTCCGGAGTCAGCGGCGTGCTGGTCGACACGGAGCGTCAGTTGCGCTCGCGGCGGGCCCGCCGACACTGCGCCGTTCGAGTGATACCCGGACGGATTGTGCTGGGTACGCCGGGTAGGGGAGCCTGCGGCCTGCGCCGTCTGGCAGTCTTTACCCGTGCTGAAGCTCGTCGGAGCCCGCCTGCTGGAGGATCGGGACGCGGCCCAGGTTCGTACCGCACTGGGCAGGGACCCCGTCGCGGCCTGCATGGTGGCCTCCCGCGTCGAGGCGGCCGGGTTACGCCCGAGCAGGCTCGGCGGCGAGGTGTGGGGCTACGGCGCCAGGCTCGAAGGGTTGTGCTTCTCCGGCGTCAACCTGATGCCGCTGTCCGGTGGTCCGGACGCGATGCGCGCCTTCGCCGACCGGGTGCTGCGCCGCCGCCGGGTGTGCTCCTCGCTCGTCGGCCCGGCCGAGCAGGTGCTGGGGCTGTGGGACGAGCTGTCCGGCCAGTGGGGGCCCGCGCGCGAGATCCGCGAGGAGCAGCCGCTGCTCGTGCTCACCGGCGCCCCCGCCGTCCGGCCCGACCAGCAGGTGCGCCAGGTCCGGCCGGAGGAGCTGGACCGATACCTGCCCGCCGCGATCGCCATGTTCACCGAAGAGGTCGGCATCGACCCGTCCCGCGACGGCGGCGCCGCCGGGTACCGGGCCCGGGTCGCCGAGCTGATCGCCGCCGGCCGGGCCTTCGCCCGGTTCGAGAACGGCGAGGTCGTGTTCAAGGCGGAGATCGGCGCGATGTCGCAGGCCGCCGGCCAGATCCAGGGCGTGTGGGTGCATCCGGACAAGCGCAGCTCCGGGCTCGGCACCGCGGGCACCGCAGCCGTCGCCGACCGCCTCGTCCGCGGGCTGGGGCGCGCCGCGAGCCTCTACGTGAACGGCTTCAACATCGCCGCCCGGATCGCCTACAACAAGGTCGGCTTCCAGCAGCTGGGCACCTTCAGCACGATCCTGTTCTGAGCGCCCGGCCGCCGTCGCGCGCACGCTCACCGCCGGGCGACTCGGCCGTTCGCAGCAGGGCGCGTGGTGATCGGGGGATTCCCCGCAGAGGAACGGGTGGAGGCGTCGGGGCCGTCGCGGTCTTCGGCATACTCCCGGGGGTGCGTTCCTCACGGATCTTCCCCCAGCGGCGCTCGCGGGCGAGGCTGCTCGCCGCGTGCACCGGACTGGCGCTGACCCTGCCCGTCTCGGGCTGCGGCCTGTTCGAATCCGGGCCGTCCGCCCAGGAGGTCGCGACGGCGTTCCTGAACACCTTCGCGGCCGGGGACACCGCGGGCGCGGCCGGCCGGACCGACGCCCCGGAGCAGGCGCGGCAGGCCCTCGACGACGCGCGCAGCGGGCTGTCCCCGCAGGCGGTCCGGTTCGACGTCACCCGGGTCGCGGAGGACGAAGGCGGCGCTCCGGCGCGCGCCACGTTCGACGCGAACTGGGACCTCGGCGACGGCCGGGCCTGGCAGTACCAGGGCGCGCTGGAACTCACCGAATCCGACCAGGGCTGGCAGGTGCACTGGGCACCGTCGGTGCTGCACCCGAAGCTCGCCGAGGGCCAGCGGCTCGTGTTCGACGAGCAGCGGCCGGAACCGCAGCCGGTGCTCGACCGCGAAGGCACCGAGCTGATGCGGCCGGAGCAGATCGTCACCGTCAGCCTCGACCCGCAGGCCGCGGGCGACGTGCCCGGCGTGGCGGAGCGGCTCGCCGCCGGGCTGCAGCCGGTGGACCCGGAGATCACCCGGCAGACCATCGTGGACGGCGTGAACCGCACCGAACCCGGTCAGCCGTACGTGGTGGTGTCGCTGCGGCAGGCCGACTACGACCGGGTGCGCCCGGCGATCTACGACCTGCCCGGGGTGCGGTTCCCGGCGCAGACGAAGCTGGTGACCGCCGAGCGCGGGTACGCGGCGCAAGCCTTGGCGGGGGTGTCGCAGCAGGTCGACGAGCAGGTCACGGCGAACGCGGGCTGGAACGTGCACACCGCCGACGCGAACGGCGCCCCGCTCGAAGTGCTGCAGGAGCAGCCGTCCCGGCCGGTGGACCAGGTGCGCACCACGCTCAGCGACCGCACCCAGCGGGCCGCCGAGCAGGCCGTGGACCCGGTGCCGCAGGCCGCGATGATCGTCGCGATGCAGCCCTCCACCGGCGACGTGCTGGCGGTGGCGCAGAACGATCCGGCCGACGCGCAGGGCGCCCCGGCGCTGAGCGGTCAGTTCCCGCCCGGCTCCACCTTCAAGATCGTGACCGCGGCGGCCGGTCTGGAGGCGGGCAAGGTGACCGTCGACCAGCCGGTGGAGTGCCCGGCCAGCAAGGTGTTCGACGGCCGGACCATCCCGAACGACAAGGACTTCGACCTGGGCGTGGTGCCGTTGCGCACCGCGTTCGCGAAGTCGTGCAACACCACGTTCGCGCAGCTCGCGGTGGACCTGCCCGCGCAGGCGCTGACCGACATGGCCCAGCAGCTCGGCGTCGGCGTGGACTTCGACGTGCCCGGCATCACCACGATCACCGGGCAGGCCCCGCCCGCCGAGAACACCACCGGCCGCGCCGCGAACGGTTTCGGGCAGGGCACCGTGCTGGCCAGCCCGTTCGGGATGGCGCTGGCCTCGGCGACGGTCGCGAACGGGTCGATGCCCACTCCGAAGCTGATCGAGGGCGCCGAGACGAAGGCCGATGCGCAGGTGGCACCGCTGTCGCCGAAGGTGCTCGACCAGCTGCGGCCGATGATGCGCGAGGTCGTGCTGTCCGGGACGGCCACCGGCGTCGCCGGGGAGGGCGAGGTCGCGGGCAAGACCGGGACCGCGCAGTTCGGTGACGGCACGCACGCGCACGGCTGGTTCGTCGGCTACCGCGGCGATCTGGCGTTCGCGGTGCTGCTGGAGGACTCGGGCGAGTCGAAGCCCGCGGTGCAGGTGGCGCAGAGCTTCCTGTCGAACGTGCCCTGATCTGCCGTGCTGCTCGCGGGACGGGTCGAGATCATCCGATCGTGCGACGAGGCGGGACGATCTCCCGGTGCTACTTTGTAGCGCATGGAGCGGATCGGGGTGCGCGAGCTGCGGCAGCACGCGAGCCGGTACCTGCGCCGGGTGGCGACCGGGGAATCGATCGTGATCACCGATCGCGGGCGCACGGTCGCCGTCCTCACCCCGCCGTCCCGCGAGCGCTCGCTGTACGACGAGCTGATCGCCGCCGGGGAGCTCATCCCCGGCGACGGCGGTGAGCTGCCGGAGCCGCTCGACGAGGACGGTCCGCTCGGCGACGACCGAGGTGAACAGGAGCGGCCTTGATCTACTTCGATTCCTCCGCGCTGGTGAAGCTGATCGCCCCCGAACCGGAGAGCAAGGCGCTCAGCGACTGGGTGCGGGACCGCCTGGAACAGCCCCGCATCACCAGCGCCCTCTCCCAGGTGGACGTGCTGCGCGGGTTCCGCGAGCAGGGGCCCGCGATCGAGGACCTGGCCACGATCGTGCTGTCGAAGCTGGACCGGCTGCCGGTGAAGCAGGACGTGCTGGACGCCGCGGTCGCGCTGCGGTCGAAGGTGAGCCCGGTGGCGGCGATCCACCTCGCCTCCGCCTGCAAGCTCCGCGAAGGCCTGCACGCCTACGTCTCCTACGACGAGGAGCTGCTGGCCGCGGCCGCGGAGGAAGGTCTCGCCACCGCGTCGCCAGGCGCTTGACCAGCGGAGATCGTGCGCGGGGCGGGGCGGTGGAGGCCGAACGGCACGTTCTAGAGTGAGGGCATGCCCGTACGCGCACCGTTGCAGCCAGGAGTCCAGACGCCCCGCCGGCCGGTGCCGGTGACGATCGAGCGGCCCGAGTACGTCGACAAGCCCGCGCCGCGGCGCAACACCGACCCGGACGTGCAGCCGCCCGAGGTGATCGAGGCGATGCGGGTGGCGGGCAGGCTCGCCGCGCAGGCGCTGGAGCTGGCGGGCAAGACGGCCCAGCCGGGCGTGACCACGGACCGCGTGGACGAGGTCGTGCACGAGTTCTTCGTGGACCACGGCGTGTACCCGTCGACGCTCGGCTACCGCGGTTTCCCGAAGTCCTGCTGCACCTCGCTGAACGAGGTGATCTGCCACGGCATCCCGGACTCGACGGTGATCGAGGACGGCGACATCGTCAACGTCGACGTCACCGGGTTCGTCGGCGGCGTGCACGGCGACACCAACGCGACCTTCATCGCGGGCGAGGCCACCGAAGAGGTGCGGCTGCTGGTGGAGCGCACCCACGAGGCGACGATGCGCGGCATCAAGGCGGCGAAGCCGGGCCGCCAGCTCAACGTGGTCGGGCGGGTCATCGAGTCCTACGCGAAGCGGTTCGGCTACGGCGTGGTGCGCGACTTCACCGGGCACGGCATCGGGCGCTCGTTCCACTCCGGTCTGGTGGTGCTGCACTACGACGAGCCGTCGGTGCAGACCGTGCTGGAGCCGGGCATGACGTTCACCATCGAGCCGATGATCACGCTCGGCACCCACGAGTACGACATGTGGGAGGACGGCTGGACGGTGACCACGCAGGACAAGTCGTGGACCGCCCAGTTCGAGCACACCATCCTGATCACCGAGGACGGCAACGAGATCCTCACCCTGCCGTGAGCGGCCTGCTCGTCGCGGGCACGACCTCGGACGCGGGCAAGAGCGTGCTGGTCGCCGGGATCTGCCGGTGGCTGGCGCGCGAGGGCGTCCGGGTGGCGCCGTTCAAGGCGCAGAACATGTCGAACAACTCCGTCGTGTGCCCGGACGGCGGCGAGATCGGCCGGGCGCAGGCGGTGCAGGCGGCGGCGTGCGGGCTGGCGCCCTCGGTGCGGTTCAACCCGGTGCTGCTCAAGCCGGGCGGGGACCGCACCTCGCAGGTCGTGGTGCTGGGCCGGGTCGCCGGTGAGGTGACGGCGCTGTCCTACCGGGAGCGCAAGGCGGCGCTGCTGGAGGTCGTGTCCACGACGCTGCGGGAGCTGCGCGGCGACTACGACCAGGTGATCTGCGAGGGCGCCGGTTCGCCCGCGGAGATCAACCTGCGGGCCACCGACATCGCGAACATGGGCTTGGCGCAGGCGGCGCGGCTGCCGGTGCTGGTGGTCGGCGACATCGACCGGGGCGGGGTGTTCGCCGCGCTCTACGGCACCTTGGCGCTGCTGGACGCGGCGGACCAGGCGCTGGTCACCGGCTTCGTGATCAACAAGTTCCGGGGCGATCCGGCGCTGCTCGAATCCGGGCTGGAGCAGGTGAAGGCGCTGACCGGGCGACCGGTGCAGGGCGTGCTGCCGTGGTCGGAGGAGCTGTGGCTGGACGCGGAGGACTCGTTGTCCTACGTCGCGGACGGCGTGGTGGGCAGCCCGGCGCCGCCGCGCGGTGACCAGTGGCTGCGGGTGGCGGTGCCGAAGCTGCCGCGGATCTCCAACGCCACCGACATCGAGGCGCTGGCCGCGGAACCCGGGGTGGCGGTGCGGTTCGTGACCGAGCCCTCGCGGCTGACCGACGCGGACCTGGTGGTGCTGCCCGGGTCGAAGGCGACCGTCTCGGACCTGGCGTGGCTGCACCGCACCGGGCTGGCGGACGCGGTGCTCGCGCACGCGCGGGCGGGGCTGCCGGTGTTCGGGATCTGCGGTGGGTTCCAGATGCTGTCGCGGCGGATCACCGACGAGGTGGAGTCCGGTGGCGGGGTCGTGGACGGGCTGGGCCTGCTCGACGTGGAGATCGAGTTCGCGGCGGAGAAGACGCTGCGCACCCCGAGCGGCACCGCGTTCGGCGAGCCGATCACCGGCTACGAGATCCACCACGGCGTGCCGGTGCGGCCGGGCGATGAGCTGACGCCGCTGCTGGCGACCGAGTCCGGCCCGGAGGGCGCGGTGTCCGGCGCGGTGGCGGGCACGCACTGGCACGGGCTGTTCGAGAACGACGGGTTCCGCCGCCGGTTCCTCGCGCACGTCGCCGCGCAGGCCGGGCGGGACGGGTTCGCCGCGGCACCGGACGTCTCGTTCGCGGCGCTGCGGGAGGGCCAGCTGGACCTGCTGGGCGATCTGGTGGAGCGGCACCTGGACACCGCCGCGCTGCGACGACTGCTGGAGCGCGGTGCGCCGCCCGGGCTCCCGGTCATCGGACCTGCGGCGGTGCGCGCGGGGGAGTGACGCGGGTAACGTCGCGGGCATGACGACTGAGTTCTCCGCGGAAGAAGCGCAGGCGCGGCTGCCGGAGCTGCTGGACCGCGTGGAATCGGGGGAGGAGATCGTCATCACCCGCTTCGGAGCGCCGTCCGTGGCGCTGCACCGCGCCGGTTCCCGCCGGTCACCGGAGATGGTGAGCGCGGGCGTGCTGACCGCGGCCTGGCTGGCGCCGATCGCCGGTGGCGCGGCCGCGGACGCCGGGTTCGACGTCGGGACCGACTACGCGCCGGGGGACGTCGGCTTCTCCGGCTGAGCGCCGAGCGAGTCGAGCAGTTCGTCGAGGAAGCCGCCCGCTTCGGCCGCGGCTTCGCGCGCGTCACCGGAGCGGACCGCGTCGAGCAGCGCGGTGTGCGAGACCTGGGTGACCGAGGCCGGGTCGAAGGTGGTGGCGACGCTGGACTGCACCGCTTCGCTGATCCCCTCGTAGAGCCCGATCAGCAGCACGTTGTGCGAGGCGGCGACGAGCCGCAGGTGGAACCGGGTGTCCCTGTCGACGACCTGCTCCGGGTCCCGCTGCTCCAGCGCGGCGTCGCGGGCGGTGAGCAGCGCGTCCAGTTCGGCGAGGTCGTCGTCGGTGCGGGCGGCGGCGGCCAGGCGCGCGGCTTCGACTTCGAGGGCGCGGCGCACTTCGAGGATGCGGCGCAGCTCGGAGCCGCAGAGCCGGCGCACCGCACCGGAGAGCTCGTTGGTGGCGCGGACGAAGGTCCCGTCGCCTTGGCGCACTTCGAGCAGCCCGGCGTGGGCGAGGGCGCGCACCGCTTCGCGGACCGTGTTGCGGCCGACGCCGAGCGCGGTCACGAGCTCGGACTCGGTGGGGATGCGTTCCCCCAGCGGCCATTCGCCGGAACTCACCAGGGTGCGCATCTGCGCGATGACCTGCTCGACCAGACCCGTGCGCTGGGTGGTGACCAAAGGCACTGAAGGGTCCTTTCATCCAAACATCCTATGTTTGCCATACTAGGCGGCGATGTCTCCTGAGTCGCACACCCAGCCCCCGATCGACCGAGTTCCCGACGACCGTGTGACCGACCAGGATGCCAGGACGGCGGCGCCAGCCGTGTCCGGTACCCCGGCCGACGACGCCTCCAAGCTGGCCGCGGCCGAGGCGTTGGTGAACGAAGGCGCCGCCGAGGCGATGGCGCCCCGCGGCCGCGCCGTCGCGGGCGGCGGCCTGCTGCTGGCGGGCGTGGCGCTCGCCGCGGCGAACATGCGGCCCGCCGTCACCAGCCTCGCCTCCGTCCTCGGCGAGGTCCGCGATTCGCTGGGTGCGAGCAGCACTTGGGCGAGCATCGTGACCTCGGTGCCGACGCTGTGCTTCGGCCTCGCCGGGATCGGTGCGCCGCTGCTCGCCCGCCGGTGGGGGATGAGCCGGGTGGTGGGCGCCTCGCTGGCGCTGCTGACCGCCGCGATGATCGCCCGCGTGCTCGGCGGCCCGTGGACGCTGCTCGCGGGCACCGTGCTGGTGTGCGCGTCGATCGCGATGTGCAACGTGCTGATCCCCGTCGTGGTGAAGGAGTCATTCCCCGGGCGGGTCGGCCTGGCCACCGGCCTCTACACGACGGCGATGGCCGCCGGTGGCGCGTCCGGTTCGGCGCTGACCCCGTACCTGAACTCGGCGACCGACAGCTGGCGGCTGTCGCTGGCGACGTGGATGGTCGTCGCGCTGGCCGCGCTGTGCCTCTGGGTGCCCGGCACCCGCGGGCACGGCTCGAAGGCCGTCGCCACGCCGAAGGGCGAGCGCCGGTCGCTGATGCGCCACCCGCTCGCCTGGCTGATCACCGTCTACTTCGCGATGCAGTCGACCGTCGCCTACGTGGTGATGGGCTGGCTGCCGGAGGTGTTCAAGGGCGCCGGGATGGACGCCACCTCGGCCGGGGCGCTGCTGGGCGTGCTGCTGCTGATCGGCGTGCCGATCAACATGGTGCTGCCGCCGCTGGTGACGCGGACCCGCGGCCAGTCCGGGTGGGCGCTGCTGATGGGCGTGCTCATGTTCGCCGGTCTGCTGGGGCTGCTGGTGGCGCCGCTGGCCGCGCCGGTGCTGTGGGCGGTGCTGATCGGGATCGGGATGAGCGCGTTCCCGCTGGCGCTGGTGATGATCTCGCTGCGCACCCGGAACGCCGCCGATACCGGGCAGCTCTCGGCGATGGCGCAGAGCATCGGCTACCTGATCGCCGCCTCGGGCCCGTTCCTGTTCGGGATGCTGCACGACATGACGGCGGCCTGGGCGGTGTCGATGGTGGCGCTGCTGGTCATCGTGGTGGTGCAGACGGTCGTCGGCATCCTCGCCGGCCGCCCCCGCACCATCTGAGCCGAGTGAACGGACCGTTCGTCCGATCTAGTTGGGCGAACGGTCCGTTCACTCGCGCCCGGTGGAAGTGAACGGCCCGTTTCGCTGGTTCCGGACGGGCCGTTCGCATGTGTGGGGGCAACGGACCGTTCGTCCGCTCTCGCTGGTCGAACGGGTCGTTCGCTGCGTGGAGTGGGAGTGAACGGACCGTTCGTCCGATCTAGTCGGACCAACGGTCCGTTCACCCGTTGCCGAGGGCGCGGTGGATCGCGCGGTGGGCGCGGTCGACGGCTTGCGGGTCGTGGTGCAGCTGGAGCTCCTGGTTCAGCGCCAGGCCGGTGCCGATGATCTCGAAGATGGCCTGCTCGACGTCGAAGTCCGGTGGGAGGTCGCCGCCGTCCACGGCCGCGGTGAACTCGTCGCGCAGCCGTCCGCGCCACTGGGTCCAGCTGGCGGCGACCAGGTCGCGCACCTGGCCGGGCCTGCCGTCGAACTCGCTGGAGGCGGCGGTCAGCAGGCAGCCGCCGGGCAGCTCCAAGTCGGCCAAAAAGTTCACCGAGTTCTCGCAGAGCACGCGCAACCGCGGCATGCCTGCCGGATACCCGGTCGCGGAATCGACCACGCGGTGCCAGAAGTTCACGAAGGCGTCGTCCAGCGTCGCGGCCTGCAGGCCTTCCTTGGTGCCGAAGTGCCCGAGCACGCCGGACTTGCTCATCTCCAGCTCGTCGGCGAGGCGCCCGATGGTGACGCCTTCGAGGCCTTCTTCGGAGGCGATCTCGGTGGAGCGCTGGATGATCCTCGCCCGGGTGGCGAGCGCTTCGGCCGCGGAGCGTCGGGGTGACATGCGCTCAGTTTAGCGCCCGCCCGTTCGCTATTGACTTGGCGAACGATCGGACGCTAAATTTCGCCGCGTCGGCAGGCGACCCCGTCCGCCGAACGGACGACGAGGAGCACGCGATGCACATCCGGCGCTTGGCCTGGGCGGGCCTGGAGATCGAATCCGGCGGGACGACCCTGGTGATCGACCACGTCCAGCACCCCAACGAACTGTTCGGGCTCCGCGAACCGGGGGCGGAGCTGCCCGCCCCGGCGCCGGGATCGGTGGACGCGGCGCTGGTCACGCACCTGCACCCCGACCACGCCGGGGTGCCCGCCTTGCAGCGGGTGCTGCGCCCCGGGGCGACGGTGCTGCGGCCCGCGCCCTTCGTGGACGTGCTCACCGAGCAGGTGGAGCGCGACCTGAGCACCAGCGGCCTGACCGCCGAGGTGGTGGCCGAGTGGGACTCCCGCGAGGTCGGCCCGTTCCGGATCACCGCGGTGCCCGCTGTCGACGGCCTCGGATCACCGCAGGTCAGCTGGGTCGTGGAAGCGGACGGCAGGCGCGTGCTGCACGGCGGCGACACCCTGTTCCACGGCGCCTGGTGGACCATCGCGCGGCGCTGCGGCCCGTTCGACGCGGTGTTCCTGCCGATCAACGGCCCCGTCGTCGACGACCCCGCCCTGCAGCCGCCGAGTCCGTTCTCGGCAGCGCTGACCCCCGAGCAGGCCGCGGTGGCGGCCCGCATCCTCGGCGCCCGCGCCGCGGTGCCGATCCACCACGACGACGAGCACCTGATCAAGCCGCCCGGCTACGTCGAAGTGGACGGCCCGGTCGTCGAATTCCGCCGTCACGCCGGAGGAATCGCCCACGTCCTCGGCATCGGCGACCGGCTCGACCTCGCGGATCTCACCGCCCTCGTGGGGTGAACGGCCCGTTCGCCCGACGAGCGGGGGCCGCTCATCGGGCGAGGTCCCGGTATCAGGAGGAAGGGTGGAGCAGCTCCGCGTTGCTGCGGCCCACGGCTCGGGTGAGTTCGCCGAACGCCGCCTCGCTGAAGCTGAGCGTCAGCCCGTCGTCGCCGCGGCCCCGGAAGTCCAGCTGCACCGAGCGGTCCGTGTCGATCTCGTAGGAGATCCGGACGTGCTCGGACAGGCACACGTAGGTGTCGCTCTCGACGGCTCGCTGCTCACGCATCCGGGTTCCTCCTGGTCTGCGGTGTCTCGGTACAGTTCACGGAAGATCTTCATGTAAGCCGCATAGTTAGGCTTGTGGGATAAATAGAACACAGGTTGTGGTCTATTGTCGTCCCCTGATCAGGTAGCCAATGGATCAGCCGGAGGAGATTTCGTGCCCACAGGCCGCCAAACCGTCGAACGCCGCCAGCTGGGACTGACGCTCCGCCGACTCCGACGTGAAGCAGGGCTGTCGCAGCAAGAGGCGGCTCGCGCGATCAACCGGCACTACACCCGGATCAGTCATCTTGAATCGGCGAAGGCCTCGCTGAGCATCGATGAGCTCGGGTTGCTGCTCGACCGCTACGGAGTGTCCGACGCTGACCGGGAAACCGTGCTCGCGTTGGGTGCGGTGGCCCGGAAGCGGCAGCGCGGGAAGGGTTACACCGATCAGCTGCCCAAGTCGTTCGAGCGGCTGGCCGACCTGCAAGCCGATGCCGCCGCGATCGGCTTCTACGACACCGGGATCATTCCGGGACTCGCGCAGTCGCAGGACTACGTCGTCGCGTTGATGCGCGCGGCCGATGGGATCTGGTGGGAGGCGTCGGAGGACGAGATCGAACGCAGAGTCGATTTCCGACTTCAGCAGCAGCGACGCGTACTGGAGGCCGAGGAACCGAAGCAGATCGACTTCGTACTGACCGAATCGGCGCTGGAGGAAGTGGTCGGGAGCCTGGCGATCATGCGTGGCCAGCTCCTCCACCTTCTCCAGCTCGGTGAACGTCCGTCGGTGAGCGTTCAAGTGCTGAGTCGGACCGCTACCTCCAAGCCTCTCCTTGGAGGCGGTCTCATCACGTTGGACTTCGCAGGGAACGCACCTCGCATGACCTGCACCACTTCCCACGGCCCCTGTACATACCACGATCAAGAATTGGAAACTGCTCCCATGTTTCGAGCTTGGGAGAGCGTTCGCGAGCTCGCCCTGGACTCGGAGTCGGCTCGTGCCTTGCTCATCGAGAAGCTGAAGGAGCTGAAGTGAGGGCCTACGACACCGGATGGTTCACGAGCAGTCGCAGTGCGGCCTCTTCAAACGCCTGCGTCGAGGTTCGATTGACCGAGCGGGCGGTATCCGTGCGGGATTCCAAGGACCCGAGCGGCGGTGCCTTCACGGTGGACCACCGGGCCTGGTCGGCGTTCCTCCGGCGCCTCACCGCTTTCGACGTCGCCGAGTGAACGGACCGTTCGTCCGATCCAGTTGGGCGAACGGTCCGTTCACTCGTGCCGGATGGGAGTGAACGGACCTTTCGCTCGTGTCCGGGCGAACGGTCCGTTCACCTCGGCGGCAGTTGGTGCAGGGTGAGGTCGGTGAGGACGCCGCCGGTGAGCTCCGCCGTCTGGTAGGTGCAGTGCGGTTGCCTGCGGCGGTCGGTGGGGGAGCCGGGGTTGAGTAGCCGCAGCCCGTTCGGCGTCGTCGAGTCCCACGGGATGTGGCTGTGGCCGAACACGAGCACGTCGGCGTCCGGGAAATCCCGGTCGCAGCGGCGTTCCCGGCCCTGCGCCGCACCCGTCTCGTGGATCATCGCGAAGCGCACGCCTGCCAGTTCCACCCGCGCGACCTCGGGCAGCCGCCGCCGCAGCTCCGCGCCGTCGTTGTTGCCGAAGACGCCGACGAGCCGCGCGCTGCGGGACTCCAGTTCGTCCAGCAGCGGCGGCTCCACCCAATCTCCGGCGTGGAAGACGACGTCGGCGCGCGCCACCTCCTGCCACACCTGCTCGGGCAGCGCCTTCGCGCGCTTCGGCAGGTGGGTGTCGGCGATCAGCAGCAGGCGCACGGTCACTCCGGCTGGAGTTCCAGGCCCAGCAGGGCGTTCTCGATGAGCTCCGGCATCGCCGGGTGGATCCAGTACTGGCCGCGGGCCATCGTGCGCGCGTCCAGACCGAACTGCATCGCCTGGATCAGCGGCTGCAGCAGCGTCGGCGCCTGCGGGCCGATGATGTGCGCACCGAGGATCGCGCCGTCCGACGGATCGGCCAGCAGCTTCAGGAAACCGGTGGAGTCCTCCATCGCCCAGCCGTAGGCGATGTCGCCGTACGCCTGGACCTTCGTGACGTAGTCGACGCCGCGCTCCCGGGCCTCCTGCTCGGTCAGCCCGACCGCCGCGATCTGCGGGGAGGAGAACACCGCGTGCGGCACGTAGGTGTGGTCCGAGTCGATCAGCTCGTCCGGGTGCAGCAGGTTGTGCTGCACCACCCGCATCTCGTGGTTCGCGACGTGCTTGAGCTCGTGGTCCGAGCTGATGTCGCCCAGCGCCCACACGCCGTCCACCGAGGTGCGCTGCTCGGCGTCGACTTCGACCTTGCCGTCCTCGCGGACCTTCAACCCGCCGGCTTGCGCGTCGATCAGGTCCGAGTTCGGGGTGCGGCCGATCGCGACCAGCAGCTCCTCCGCCTCCACGACCTCCGGGCCGTCGGGGCCGTCCAGGTGCAGCCGCACCACGTCGCCGTCCCGCTCCACCGAGGTCTGCTTGCGGTTGAGCCGCACGTCCCAGCGGGCCTGGGCGAGCTCGGTGAACCGCTGCGACACGTCCTCGTCCTCGGCGCGCAGCAGCGCCCCGGAGCGGGCCACCACCGTCACCTCGACGCCCAGCGCCGAGAACACGTGCGCGAACTCGGCGCCGATGAACCCGCTCCCCAGGATGATCATGCGGCGGGGCAGTTCCTCCAGTCGCATCACGCTGTCGCTGGTGTGGAAACCGACCTGCTCGATGCCCGGCAGGTCCGGCACCGTCGGGCGCCCGCCCGCCGCCACCACGAACCGGTCCGCGGTGATCGTTTCCGGGCCGTCCGCGGTCGCCACGGTGAGTTCCTTCACCCCGGTGAACCGCGCCTCGCCCTGGAACAGCGACACGTTCGGGGAACCCTCGGCCCGGTAGCGGCGGCCGCCGTCGGAGATCGCGTCGATGCGGCCGAAGATCCGGTCCCGGATCTCCCGCCAGCGCACGTCCCGCAGCTCCAGGTCCACGCCCAGCTTCGCGCCCACCCCGGGGCTCGCCGCCGTGTCCGCGGTGTGCACGAACATCTTCGTCGGGATGCAGCCCACGTTCAGGCAGGTGCCGCCGTAGTTCCCGGTGCTGCCGACGCCCTTCTCCACGATCGCGACGTTCCAGTCGGCGAACCGCTCGTCGAGGATCGAATTGCCGGAGCCGCTACCGATGATGATCAGGTCGAAGTGAGGCATGTCCATCCCGTGCTCGTCGTGGGCGCGTGGTGCGCTCGGCGCACCTCGACGTACAACCGCGCGGGGCGCCCGCTGATTCCAGCAGCCTGCCACGGACCACCCGTCGCGCCCCGGCGAGGCCTATCGGGCGGATCGGGCGGAACAGTCAGTCCGGACCCCTATTTAACTACCACGTAGGTTTACCCCGGATCTCCTGCTCTGGTCGGTCGACCACACCCGAGCAAGATCACTAACTTGGTCCTCGCATCGCTGTGCGCAATGCCGGAACGGGTGCGGCCGCACAGCGATCACGGGGAGGCACGAGAAGCAGGGATGACCACCAGGGGGTGTCATCCCTGCTTTTTCCTTGTTTCTGCTGTGTGGGTCGTTCTGCTCGGTGGCTCGAGTAGCGGAACCTCAGCGGCTTCCTCGCTGCGGGATCGTTTTCACCGGTGGCTCCGCCACAGGCGAAAACGCTGTCCTCGCGAGGAAGCCGCTGAGAACCCGCGGCGGTGCCGGTGGCGTGCCGGGTCGCCGCTCAGCGGCTTCGCCGCTGACAAACGGACGGCACCGGTGCAGCGCGCTCGCCGTTCGAGCGCCTTCGGCAGGAACGCAGCAGGGCCCGCGACCTCCCGGTCACGGGCCCCGTTCGCTGCTGCCGTCAGCCGTTCAGGCCTCGCTCGATCGAGGCGATGATGCGCGGGCGCAACTGCGCCACGCTGACGATCTCGTCGACCGAACCGACCTCCACGGCGCGCTGGATGCTGTGCACCCGGTCGAACTCCGCGGCGACCTCGCCGAGCTTCTCCGCCCGCACCGAGGACTGCACCTCTGCCAGCTGCGCGTGCAGCGCCGCCCGCTCCGCGCCCGTCGCCTCACCGGCGCTCGCCTGCAGCGCGGTGACCCGCGGATCGGTCGCCGTGCGGTTGTTCACCTCGCCGGAGAACACCACCGCCGCCGCCGGAGCACCGCCCAGCACCGACGCGAACGAACCCTCCAGCGCCAGCACCGTCATGTTCGGGTTCAGCGCCTTCGAGAACACCACGAACGCGCCGCCGTGGTACCGCGAGATCACGCAGAACACGATCGGGCCCTCGAAGTTCACGATCGCCCGGCCGATCTCCGCGCCGTACTCCAGCTGCAGCTTCCGCATCGACTCCGGCGAACCGTCGAACCCGGACAGGTTCGCCAGCACCACCAGCGGCCGGTTCCCGGACGCCGCGTTGATCGCCCGCGCCGCCTTCTTCGACGATCGCGGGAACAACGTGCCCGCCGTGTAGGTGTCCGGGCCGTCGGTGGGGGGGAACCCGCGGCGCTGCACCGATCGGGACTCGATGCCGAGCAGGCACACCGGGTGTCCGCCCAGGTGCACGTCCTGCACCGCCGCGGTGTCCGCGTCCGCCATGCCCGCCCAGCGCTCCAGCACCGGGTGGTCCTGGTCGGACAGCGCGCGCATCACCGTGCGGATGTCGAACGGCTTCTTGCGGTCCGGGTTGTGCTCGGCGGAGAAGATCTCGCCGACCGTGCTGAAGTCGCCGCCGAACTCGTGCGGGAACGGCGAGACGTCCCGGTCCGACGGGTCGGTCGTCGCGGCCGCACGCGGCGCCGACTCGCCCGGCACCACGTAGGTGTGGTCGTAGTGCGACATCAGCACGTCCCGCGCGGCGGGCAGATTCGGCGCCCAGTACTGCGCCTGGCCGTTCGGCCCCATCACCCGGTCGTAGCCGCCGATGCCGAAGTTGTCCTCCGCCGACACGCCGCCGGAGAAGTCCAGCGACTGCTTGCCGGTGAGCACCATCGCCGAATCGGGCGTCATCACCAGGATTCCCTTGGTGTGCATCAGCATCGTCGCCTCGGCGTTCCAGTACGGCTGCGCGCCGACCGTGATGCCCGCGACCACGATGTTGATCTCGCCGCCGTCCTGGGTGAACTGCACGATCCGCTTCAGCGCGGCCGCCACCCAGTCCATGTTCTCGGTGCCCGAGGACATCGAGATGCGGGCGCCCGCCGACAGCGCGAACCACTCCAGCGGCAGCCGCAACCGCTCCGCCAGGTCCAGCGCCGCGATCACCCGCGCGCACTCCGGCTCGGACAGCGCGCCCAGCGCCTTCGTCGGATCGCCCAGCAGCACCACGCGCCGCACGCCCTCGGGGTGACGCTCGGTCGGGGTGGTCACCACGCCCGCGACGATCGCGGCCGAGTTCTTCCCGCGCGGCCGGTCCACCGGCACCAGCACGCCGTCCTCGTCCAGGTCGTGCTCGACGAAACCGCCCGCGTCCCCGGCCAGCATCCCGGTCAGCTCGTACGGGTACGTGGTGCCGCGGCGCGCCGCGCGCAGCACCTTCTGCCGGTAGTCGTCCAGCGGCAGCACCGGCTCCGCGGACGGTTCCTCGATGTGCAGCCGCGGTTCGCGGCCACCGGCCAGGTCGATCCGCACCGCCATGTCGGTGAGCTCGCCGTTCTCCCCGCGCTGGCGGGACAGGAACGTGACCTCCTCCAGCCCGGCGCCCGCCGTCGTCGGCAGGATGCGCTGCACCAGCGTGTTCAGCTCGTCCGAGGTGAACTCCGTCGGCGGCCACACGTACATCAGGATGCGGTTGGTGTCGAAGCGCTTCTTCGCCGGGCGCTGCGCCTGCACCGTGCGGATCGCGTCCATGCACCCGGCGAGGATGTCCTCCACCGCGGGCAGCGCCACCAGCCGGCCCTCCGCGTCGCGCAGCGGGGTCAGGTCCCGCACCTGCGCCATCGCGACCAGCCGCTCGTCGGACGGGTTCTCCCGCGCGACGCACGTGAACAGGTAGACCTCCTCGTCCGCCGACGGCAGCCGGGTCAGGTCGAACTCGCGCAGCCGCTCCAGCTGCATCCGCTGCGCGATCAGCGGGTGCAGGCCGCGGATCAGCCGGTCCTCGGCGAACCCGCCCCGCTCGTCGCGGCGGAACGTGAAGTGGTGGTGCATCACCGCACCGCCGGTGCCCGCGACCGTGGTGGTGATGCGGGCGACCTCGGCGGGCAGCGGCTGCGCCGCCAGCACCTCGCCGAGCCGGGCCGCGACCGCTTCCGCGTCCGGCTGCCCCTCCCACTTCACGTACAGGTCGGCGACCACGTCGGCACCGTCCGGGCGGTCCGCGGCCAGCTCGCCGACCGCGCGCGCCGCCTCCGGCAGCTCGCCGAAGTCGACGGCCGTGGTGACCAGGCGGGTCACGCCCTCCGCGCCGGTGTGCTCGGCGGTGACGAACCGGCAGCCCGCGGCTTCCCGGGACGTGACGCCGGACAGCGCCCGGTTGCCGTAGTAGCGGCGGGTCAGCACCTCCAGCAGCGGGGTGTGGTCGTGGCCGCCGCGGCCCATCCGCTGGCCGAGCAGCCGCACCAGCGGCTCGGCGCTGGCGACCATCTTCGCGATCCGCTCCGCGCGGTCCGCGGCGTCCGGGTGCTCGTCGAGGTGGCGCAGCTCGGCGCGCACCCCGGCGTACACCTCGGCGCGGTTGCGGCGCAGCAGCGGCTGCGCGAACCAGCGGAACACCACGCCGCGCGCCAGGTCCGAGACCGCGGGGAAGCGCACCTGGGTGGCCTTGATGACGTGCTCCAGCGTCAGCCCGGCGCGCTCCCGCAGCTCCGTCGCGGGCGGCGGCTCGGCGATCCAGCGCCGCAGCAACGCCGAGATGATCTTGACGTCGGAGGCGGCGCGCTGCTGCGCCAGGAAGATCCGGAACACCGCCGACTCCAGCTCCGGCGAGCGCTCCAGGTCCGTCACGTCGTAGTGCGCCAGCACCCGGCGCAGCCGCTCCTCGAAACCGGTGCTGACCCCGGCGCGCTCCACGTCCAGGCTCTGCAGGTAGCTGTGGAAGTACTCGCGCGGGCTGTGCACCGGGCCGGATTCGTCGTCCACGTCCCCGGCGGGCTTGTTCCGGCTCAGCTCCGACAGGTCGGCGAACACGCCGAGCAGCTCGACCTCGCCCTCGGTCACCCCGGGCGCCGCGTCCGGCTCGGTGCGGGCCGCCAGGTAGCCGCTGAGCACCCGCTCGCCGTCCTGCGGATCGACGTCGAAGCCGAGCAGCAGGCCGCGCAGGTCCCGCAGGCCGCGCGCGGCGCGCTGCGCGGCCGACACGCTCGTCGGCTCCGCGGGCAGCTCCACCTCGACCGCCGCGGTCTCCGCGGCCTCCTCGGCCGCGTCGTCGTCGGCCAGCGGTTCCAGCCGCATCAGCGGCGCGCCCGTCTCGACCTGGCTGCCGGTGGACACCGGCAGCTCCCGCACCCGCGCCCGGAACGAGGCGCGCAGCACGGTCTCCATCTTCATGCTCTCCAGCACCAGGATCGGCGCGCCCGCCTCGACCTCGTCGCCGACGGCCAGCGGCGTCGCCACCACCAGCGCGGGAGCGGGGGAGCGGACCACACCGCCCTCGTCCCGGGTGATCCGGTGCGCCACCCCGTCCACCTCCACCAGGTGGATCGGGCCGTGCGTGCCGGTGACCAGGCGGAACCGGTGGCCGTTCACGGTGATCTGGCCGCTGTGCGCGTCGAACCGGTCGACCTCCACGTCCGCCGGGTGCACCGGGCCGCCACCGGAGATCGCGACGCGGAACCGCTTGTGCCCGACCCGGGCGACGCCCACCTGGTAGCCGACGCCGCGCAGCTTCAGGTCCAGCGGGCGGCCCGTCTCGTGCTGCACCTGCGGCCTGCCGCCGAACGCGGTGGACAGCAGCCGCTGCCGCGCCGCCTCCTCCTCGTCCTGGTAGGCCTCGATGGCCGCCGCGGCCAGCGCGATCGCCGAATGCCGGTGCAGCACCAGCCGGCCGTCCTCGCGCACCCGGTCGATCCAGCCGGTGTCGGCGCTGCCGTCGACCACCTCCGGCTGGTCCAGCAGGTCCAGCACGAAGCTCTTGTTCGTCGCCCCGCCGTCGATGATCACCGTGGTCTCGGCCATCGCGCGGCGGAGCCGGGCCAGCGCCTCGTCGCGGTCCCGGCCGAACGCGATGATCTTCGCGATCATCGAGTCGAAGTCGGCGGGGATCGTGTCGCCCTCCGACACCCCGGTGTCCACCCGGATGCCGGGGCCCGCGGGCAGCACCAGCCGCGCGATGTGCCCGGGGGAGGGGGCGAAGTCGCGGTCCGGGTCCTCGGCGTTGAGCCGCGCCTCCACCGCGTGCCCGCTTTCCGAGGCGCACAGCCCCTCCAGCGTGCCGCCCGCGGCCACGTGCAGCTGCAGCTTCACCAGATCGGTGCCGGTGGTGATCTCGGTGATCGGGTGCTCCACCTGCAGGCGCGTGTTCACCTCCAGGAACGCGAACAGCTCCTCGCCCGGGTGGTACAGGAACTCCACGGTGCCCGCGCCGCGGTAGTCCACCGCCAGCGCCAGCCGCTCCGCCGAGGCCTTCAGCTCCGCGGTCTGCTCCGGGGAGAGCACCGGCGACGCCGATTCCTCGATGATCTTCTGGTTGCGGCGCTGCACCGAGCAGTCCCGCACGCCCAGCGCCACCGCGGTGCCCTGGCCGTCCGCGATGACCTGCACCTCCACGTGCCGGGCGCCGGTGACCAGGCGCTCCAGGAACACCACGCCGGAACCGAAGGAGCGCAGCGCCTCCTGGCTGGTGCGCTCGTAGGCGTCCGCCAGCTCCTCCGCCGAGTTCACCTTGCGGATGCCGCGCCCGCCGCCGCCCGCGGTCGCCTTCAGCATCAGCGGGTAGCCGATCCGCTCACCCGCGGCCAGCGCCTCCTCCGCGGACGCCACCTCGCCGCGGGACCACGGGGCCACCGGCACGCCGACCTCCTCGGCCAGCAGCTTCGCGCCGATCTTGTCGCCGAGCCTGCGCATCGCGTCCGCGCTCGGGCCGATGAACGTCACGCCGATGCGCTCGCAGACCTCCGCGAACGCCGGGTCCTCGGCGACGAAACCCCAGCCCACCCAGGCCGCGTCCGCGCCGGTCTCCAGCAGCGCCCGTTCCAGCGCCGCGTGGTCCAGGTAGGGGCGGGCCGACGCCGGGCCCAGCGAGTAGGCCACATCGGCCTCCCGCACGAACGTCGCGGTCCGGTCGGCGTCGGTGTAGAGCGCGACCGTCTCCACCCGCTTGCCGGTTTCCGCGGACAGATCCCGCACGGCGTGGATGAGCCGCATCGCAGCCTCTCCACGGTTGACGATGGCGACACGACTGAACACCGGATGAGCCTCCTGATTACCACGCACAACAGGCGACGTCCCGTCCCCGGAGCGTCGCCTGCACCTGTCCTACACACTGCTCCGTCACACCCGGGTGTACCAATGTCCGCACCGGCGCATGCCGGAGCCGAGACTTTGTAGGAACCCGCCAAAAAAGCTAGCCGAGCGCCCGTCCGGAACTCCCCGGAAGACCACTCCAGCACACGAATTCGGGGCAGAACCCGCGAGATCCGGGAGACCCGCTCATCGCCGCGCTCCGCCACTCGCACCACCCGGCGCCCCCGGACGGCCCCGACCACCCTGCCGCACGACCGCATTCAGAACGCGGCCGGATAGGTTCCCGTGGTGAACAGAGCACGGTGGGCGGCGTTGCCGCAGCGGTTCCCGCTCGTGGCCGACGCCGCGCTCGCGGGGTTCGTCACCTACCTGGCGCTGCTGGGGATGTCCCCGGGCGACGTGGTCGACAGCGGTGATCCCGGGCTGCTCGCCCACGTCGCGGCCGTGCTCGGCGGTGCCCCGCTGGTGCTGCGCAGGCGGTACCCGGTGGTCGTGCTGGCCGTGATCTCGGTGGCGCTGTGCACGTTCTACGGCACCGGCTGCAAGACCTCGCTCGGGCTGCTCGGGCCGCTCGTCGCCACCTACAGCGTCGCCGTCCGGTACCCGCTGAACCGCTCCGTCCCGCTCGCCGCGGGCAGCATCGTGGTCATCAGCAGCGGTGTCATCGCGGGTGTCGCCCACTTCCGGTGGTCCACCGATCTGTTCGCCGGTCTGCTGTTCGGCAGCACCCAGGCGATCATCGCGGTCGCGCTGGGCTACGCGATCCGGGTCCGCGGCCAGCAGGCCGAACGGCTCCGGCACGAACGGGACCTGGAAGGCGAGCGCGCCGTCACCGAAGAGCGGATGCGCATCGCGCACGAACTGCACGACGTCGTCGCCCACCACCTGTCCGTGGTGGCGGTGCAGGCCAGCCTCGCCCGCTACGTGCTCGACTCCGACCTGGAGACCGCCCGCGAAGCGCTCGGCACCATCTCGGCCACCACCTCCAGCTCCCTCGACGAGCTCGGCAGGCTGCTGCGCGTGCTGCGGCCCAGCATCGAGGAACCGCCCGGCGGCGGCACCAGCTTCCTGCCGCAGCCCGGGCTCGACGAACTGCCCGTGCTGCTCGAACGGGTCCGCTCGTCCGGGGTACCGGTGGCGCTGCACGTCGAGGGCGAACCGCGGCCGCTGTCGCCCGGCGCCGAGCTGTGCGCCTACCGCATCGTGCAGGAAGCGCTCACCAACGTGCTCAAGCACGCCCCGACCGCCACCGCCGAAGTCCGCGTGCACCACGACGCCGACTCGGTCACCGTGCGGATCCGCGACGACGGCGCACCGCCCCCGAAGGACCGCAAGCCTTCCGGGCACGGTTTGATCGGCATGTGCGAACGGGCGAAGATGTACGGCGGCACCGTGGAGATCGGGCGTCGTCCCGAAGGCGGATTCCAGGTCCTGCTGCGCATTCCGCGCGCCGAGGGCTGAGCAGGCGGCCGTCGACCGGCGGGGGGACCGCCGCGTGATCCGGGTGCTCATCGTCGACGACCAGGACCTGCTGCGCGCCGCGTTCGCCGCGCTGCTGCGCGCCACCGACGGCATCGACGTCGTCGGCGAGGCCGCGAACGGGCGCGACGCCGTCGAGCTCGCCGCCCGGCTGCGGCCCGACGTGGTGCTGATGGACCTCCGGCTGCCCGAGATGGACGGGGTGCGCGCCACCGAACTCATCCTGGAAGCGGCCGAACCGCCGCGGCCCGGCATCCTGGTGCTCACCGTGTTCGACCTCGACGACTACGTGTACGCGGCGCTGCGCGCCGGGGCCTCCGGGTTCCTGCTCAAGGACAGCCCGCCCGAAACGCTCATCACCGGGGTGCGCACCGTCTCCGACGGCGGGATGCTGTTCGGCCCCACCATCACCCGGCGGCTCGTCGAGACCTACATGCGGGTGCCGCCGCCGGGCGCGGGCATCCCCGTGCAGCTGTCCGGGCTCACCCAGCGGGAACTGGCCGTGCTGCGGCTGATCGCCACCGGCGCCACCAACGCGGAGATCGCGGAGCACCTGGTGCTCAGCGAGGGGACGGTGAAGACGCACGTGAACCGCGCCATGACGAAGCTCGGGGTGTCCAGCCGGGCGCAGGCCGTGGTGGTCGCCTACGAATCGGGACTGGTGGTGCCGCGGCAGCGGTGACAGGACCGCTCGCGCGGGAACGGCTCGTGGAACCGCGCGTCCGGGCCGGTTCTGCTGGGACCGGCCTGTCCGTCGGCAACGGCCTGTCCGCCGGGGCCGGCCCGCCCGCCGGGAACGGTCCGGATCAGACGAGGCCCGCGTCGTGGGTGACGATGGCGACCTGGGTGCGGTTCGACGCGCCGAGCTTGCCCATGATCCGTCCGATGTGGACTTTCACGGTGGACGGGCTCATGTACAGGTGGGCCGCGATCTCCGCGTTGCTCAGCCCCTGCGCCACCGCCACCGCCACCTCGCGCTCGCGCGGGGTCAGCTGGTCGATCTTCCGGCGCGCGTCCGAGTTCTCCTTGCCCGCCGCGAACGCGCCCAGCAGCCGCTTGGTGATCCGCGGCGAGAGCATCGCCTCCCCGGAGGCCACCGTGTGCACCGCCGCCGCCAGCTCCCGAGGCGGGGTGTCCTTGAGCAGGAACCCGGACGCCCCCGCCTGCAGCGCGGCGTGCACGTACTCGTCCACGTCGAACGTCGTCAGCACCAGCACCGCGGGCGGTTCCGCCAGCGCGGCGACCCGCTTGGTGACCTCCAGGCCGTCGACCCGCGGCATCTGGATGTCGGTGACCACCACGTCCGGGCGGTGCTTGGCGACCAAGTCCACCACGCCGGAACCGTCCCCGGCCTCCGCGGCGACCTCGATGCCCGGATCAGACTCGAGGATGAGCCGGATGCCGCTGCGCACCAGTTCCTCGTCCTCCAGCAGGACCACCCTGATGCCCACGTGACTCCCCCGCGCCCGACTGCGTTGCCGCGCCCACGGTATCCAAGTCCGGCCGCACCGGATCACGGTGTCCCGGGACCGGCGTCAGGACGCGGCCGCGGGCTCCAGCACCGGGAACTCCGCCCGCACCCGGTAGCCGTCCTCGGCGGTGCGGCCCACCTGCAAGGTGCCGCCGGCGAGGGTGACCCGCTCGCGCATCCCGATCAGCCCGTACCCGGAGCCCTCCACCACGGTGGTGCCGCCGCCGCGCGCGTTCACCACCTCCACCGCGAGCCCGTCCGGACCCGTGTCGACCGACACCAGCACCGGCGAACCGGGGGCGTGCTTGCCCGCGTTCGTCAGCGCCTCCTGCACCACCCGGTAGGCGGCGCGGCCGACGGCGGTGGAGGTCTCCGGGAGCTCGTCCGGCATCTCCAGCGCGATCTCCGCGCCCGCCGCCACCGAATCGGCGACCAGCTCGGTCACCCCCGCCAAGGTGGGGGCGGCGTGATCACCGCCCGGGTGCTCGGCGTCGTCGCGCAGCGCCCGCAGCATCTCGCGGAGTTCGCTCAGCGCGGCCGAGCTCGACACCCGGATCACCTCGGCGACCTGCTCGGTGCGCTCGTCGGTGGCGGTCATCGTCAGCGCGCCCGCCTGCAGCGAGATCACGCTGACCCGGTGCGCCACCACGTCGTGCATCTCGCGGGCGATGCGGCGGCGTTCGGCGCCGACCGCGCGGTCCGCCAGCAGGTCCCGCTCCCGCTCCGCCTGCACGGCCCGTTCCCGCAGGCTGCGCAGCAGGTCGCGGCGCTGGTACAGCCACAACCCGAGCAGCGTCGGCATGCCGACGAACCCGGTCAGCATCGCGGCCAGCCCCAGCAGCACCGTCAGCGTCCCGTCGCTCCACAGATTCGCGAGGTTCGGCAGCGCCAGGCGGGTCAGCTGCGCCGCCGTGACGACCGCCACCGCACCCCAGGTCGAGGCGACCGGGCCGCGCTGCTTCGCCATCGTGTACAGGGCGACCACCACGGCCATGCCCTGGTCCGCCGATCCGGACAGCACCAGGACCGCGCTCGAGGCCAGCACCGCGATCCACGGGAACCGCCTGCGCAGCAGCAATCCGCCGAACAGGAGCGCGTTGCCGGGGATCAGCACCCACTGCTGCCAGACCGCCGGATCGTCCGGCATGGCCACGGCCAGCGACGCGATCAGCAGATCCAGCAGCAGGGATCTGAACTTGCCGTCCCACCAGGCCAGTCGAGTGGCCCACTTCCCTTGTCGAGGCACTCGACCACGGTATGCGTCGGTGTCGTCGTCCGGCATCAGGCGTCCGATCATGCTGCTCCTCTCCGCCGTTCCAGCGTGTCCGGCGCCCGCCCGCGGGTGCGTCCCGCTTCCGGCCGAGGCGGCGTACTACTTCAGGCCAAGTCGAGTCGGGCTGAACTGCCGACGTGCGCGGACCCGCTCGGGGCGCAGCATTGATCTCGTCGGCGAACGGCGGAAGTCGAAGCCGGCGGGGCACCGCGACCGCGGTCCGCTCCCGAAGCACTCCCGGAAGGACGAATCCCATGCTGAAGTCCGAGATCACCCGTTCCCTCGCCCAGTCCGCTGCCGAGCAGCCCTCGCAGGTGTGGGGCTGGGTGTTCCTCGTCGTCGGTGGGCTGATCGCGCTCGGGCTGGCCGCGCTGGTCATCGGCGCCCTGGTGAGCCTGTACCGCGCCGAGGCGGACGGCACCACGAAGGCGGTGTGGGTGCTGATCGTCGTGATGGCGCCGCTGCTGGGTGCCGCGCTGTGGTTCGTGATCGGCCGCTCGCAGGCCCGCAAGAACGCGGTCGGCTCCGGCCCGGAGTCCGGTCCGGCGCAGCCGCTGGACGGCGGCCAGGCCACCGCGTGACGGCCCGCGGCAGGCACCGCGCCGCCGATCCGTGCGCTCCCGCCACCGGGAGCGCGAGGGGTCGGCGGCGCCAGGTCGTTCCGGGGGCGCCGGACCGTCCGGGGGCCCCGGACCGTTCTGGGACAGCGGGTCGTTCTGGGACAGCGGGTCGTTCTGGGACAGCGGGTCGTTCGGGGACCCCGGACCGTTCTGGGACAGCGGGTCGTCCGGGGGCGCCGGGTCGTTCCGGGACACCGGGTCGTTCCGGATCGGGCGCACCGACGACCGGACAGTCCACATCTACGAACGGCCGCGGGTCAGCCCTCGTCCGCGGCGCGGTCCGCGGTGAGCGCCCGGGCGTCGACCAGTTCGGTGCCCGCGATCATCCCGGACCACCCCCGGTGCTCCCGGCTGCGCGGCACGCCCAGCGCGTGCACCGCGCACCACGCCAGCGCGACCGGCAGCCCCGCCGCGGGCCACAGCACGGCGAGCACGCCCTCGACCAGCGCCAACCCGCCCACGCCCACCAGCCAGCGCAGCAGCACCGCGCGCGCTCCCGGGCGCCGCCCGTCGACGACGACGCGCAGCAGCACCGCGTGCTGGCCGAGCGAACTGCCGCGGCCCACCGCGGTGGCGATCAGCAGCAGCACGGCGGGCGCGAACCACAGCGCCGCCGTCTCCAGCCACGCCTGGGTCCCGGCGGGCGGCCGCACCTCGGCGACCCGCAGCAGCAGGTCCGCGCCGCGGGCCAGCGCCAGGCCCAGCCACCACAGCAGCAGCACGTCGCAGACCATCCCCAGCAGCCTGCGGACGCTCCCGACCGGCCGCGGCGCGCCGGAGTCGCCGGTGCCGCGCTGCCCGGGGACCAGCCGCAGCACCGGCGCCAGCAGCGCGCCCAGCGCCGCCCCCGCCGTGTTCGCGATCAGGTCGTCCACGTCGAACAGCCGGTACGGGCACGGGTACAGGAACCAGATCCCGGTGAGCTGGGTGAGCTCCACCGCCAGCGACACCATGAACCCGGCGAGCACGGTGCCGCCGAAGCCCTCCCGCAGCAGGTAGCGCACGAACATGCCCAGCGGCACGAACAGCAGCACGTTGAACCCGAACTGCTGCACCGCCGGATCGGCGACCAGCCCGGTCAGTTCGGTGAGCCCGCCGGGCCGCCGCACCTCGTCGAACCCGGCGAACGGCCGCCACTGCGGCCGCAGGTCGCCGAACGCCTCGCAGAAGCCGGGGCCGATCGGCGGCAGCGGCACCAGCACGTACGCCACCAGGCCGAGCGCGTAGAGCACCGCGGCCGCGAACAGCAGCAGCGCGCCCGGCCGCAGCTCACCGCGCTTGCGGTGCTCGCGGGCCACGTAGGGCACGAACAGCAGCACCACCAGCGCCACCGCGACCAGCGCGGCGGCCACCGCGGGCAGCACCCGGATGCTCACCGGGACCTCCGGGTTCCGTCAGTGCGCGTACGTGGTGGACAGCACCGCGCGGCCCAGGACGTGCCCGAGCGCGGTGAAGTTCACGACCGCCGGCGTCACCTGGTCGTTCACCCCGAGCGTCGGCACGTCCAGCGCGAGCACCGCGAACAGGTAGCGGTGCGGCCGGTCGCCGGGCGGCGGCGCGGCGCCCGCGTAGGCGCGCTCCCCGAGGTCGTTCGGCACCTGGAAGGCGCCGGTGGGCAGGCCCGCTCCGGTGGCCGAACCCGCGTCGGTGGCCAGCTCGGTCACCGCGGCGGGCACGTCGACCAGCGTCCAGTGCCAGAAACCGCCCGGGATGGGGGCGTCCGGGTCGAAGCAGGTGACCACGAAGCTCTGCGTGCCTTCGGGGAAGCCCTCCCAGCTCAGCTGCGGGGAGCGGTTGCCGCCGCCCGCGCCCATGCCGCTGTAGACGTGCGCGAGGTCGAGCGGCTCGTCGGCGGCGACGTCCTTGGAGGTGAGCGTGAACGCGGGGACCTCGGGCAGCAGCGAGTACGGGTCCGGGTCGATCGGGCGTTGCAGGCTCATGCGTCTCCTCCTCGGCGGGTGTGCGGGACGATCTTCGGGATCGTCCGGTCGCAGCCTAGTGGGGCCCCCGCGGGCGCGTGCGCGGCCTCGCGCGCGGATGCCTCGGGCGCCGCCCCGTCACCCCCGCGATGCAACGCGTGCAAGCGTTCACTTGATCGAGTTATTGTCGCTGCCCGTCGGGCTCGGGATCATGGTCCGGTGCACGCCGATCTCCACGTCGGCGACCGCGGTCGAGCGGTTCGGGACAATTTCGAGCGGGCGTCCCACAACGGCGATCACCGGTTCTGCGAGCGGCTACCGGAAAGAGCTCGGAAGCCGAATGCGAGAATCGGTAGGCCGGATTCGGAACAGCAGTGGAAACCACTCCCGAACCGGCGAGGTACGTGTCCGATGCGCCACGCCTTCGGTACCGGAAAAGTCCGGGTATCGCCGATGTCGGGCCAGGGATGTCGATGCTGGGGGATAGCGCACTCATGCCGGGAAATCGCCACACTTCCGTCCGGTCGCGCCAGGTGGCCGCGGAACTCCGCCGCCACCGCGAGCGCGCCGGGCTCAGCTGCACGGCGGCAGGTGCCCGGCTGGGCGTCTCGGGCAGCAAGATCAGCCGGATCGAGACCGGGGCCAGCGGCGTGCAGCTCGATGACGTCACCGCGCTGCTGCGGCTCTACCAGGTGGGGGAGCGGGAGCGCGCGTCGCTGGTGGAGCTGGCGCGCAACGCGGGCCGCTCCGCCTGGTGGCAGCGGCCGTCCGCGGCCCCGGCCCGCTGGCGGGATTTCCTCGACTACGAGAGCAAAGCGGTCCGGATGCACAGTTTCGAACCGATGCTGATCCCCGGCCTGCTGCAGACCGCGGAATACGCGCGGGCCGTCATCTCGGGGATGGAACCCGGACGTTGCGAGGACGAACTGGACGAACTGATCGCGACCCGGATGGCGCGGCAGATCATTCTGAGCCGATCCCGGGCGCCGTTGTTCCACGCGGTGCTGGAGGAATCCGCGTTGCGGCGCCCGATCGGCGGGCCGGGAGTGATGAAGCGGCAGCTGCTGCACCTGCTGGTGATGATGGAATCCGACCACGTCTGCCTGCGAGTGGTCCCCCGTTCCGTGGGGGCCTATCCGGGATTGCAGGGGTCATTTCTTCTTCTGGAATATGACGGCGAACCGGACATGGTGTACGTGGAGAACCAGCACGCGCCGGCATTCCTGGATTCCGAGCGGGTCGTGAGCTCCTACCGGGAGGTGCTGCGGGACATCGTCCGCCTGGCGCACACCCCGGACGCGGCGGGCGACCTGATCCGCGAGGTCCTCACCGAGCACTGATCGCGCCTCGCCCGTTCGGTCGTCGGCGGCCCGGGTGGTGCGCGCGGGTCGCGCCGCACCGGCCGTCACCGCGCGTTGATCTTCGCTGGTGCTTCCGGGTGCGCGCCGCCGGATCGCGACCGGCCGCGCCGCCGCTCTGCCAGGCTCCCCGGATCCACGAGCCGATGACCACCGGGGGAGCAGATGCAGCGAGCACCGACCGAGTTCGCGGTCCTCGGGGACGAACCCGTCGAGCGCGCGGACGAGGACCTCCTCGGCGTCGCGGACACCGCCGCCGCCCTCGTCGCGCTGATCACCGGGTCCCGCGCGTCCGCCCCGTTCACCGTCGCCATCGACGCGGGCTGGGGCATGGGCAAGAGCAGCCTGATGCGGCTGATGCGGACCAGGCTGGAGACCGACGGCGTGCCCACCGCCTGGTTCAACGCCTGGACCTCCGGACCGGACGCGCTGGAAGTGCTCATCAAATCGGTGCTGCTGCGCTTCGACCGCAACGTGGTGCGGCGCGCCTACCACCGGCTCGCGCGGCGGCGCGGTGCCGTCCGCGCCGGGCGGCTGGCGCTCGCGCTGATGCTGGGCCTCGTCGGGCTGCGCCGGATCGTGGACGCGGTGTGGGAGCAGCTGTCCGCCGACGCCAAGTCCCGCGACGAGATCCGCGACGCCGTCCGGGAGATGGCGCGCGAATGGGTCTGCGACGGCGGCCCCGACGGCAGGCAGCTCGTGATCTTCGTCGACGACCTGGACCGCTGCTCGGCGCAGGTCGTGCTCACCGTGTGCGAGGCGATCAAGCTGTACCTGGACGTGCCCGGCCTGGTGTTCGTGATCGGCTGCGACCAGGGGGCGCTGTCCCGGAACCTGCGCGGCGACGGTGCCAGCGCGCAGGCTGCCGAGTACCTGGAGAAGATCGTCCAGGTCAACTACCGGGCGCCGGTGCCGGACCGGGAGTGCGCGCGGCGGCTCGTCGAGGGCTACCTGCGGCGGGCGGGCACCAGCGAGCTGTTCGGCGAGCAGCTCACCGCGCTGCTGGTGCTGCGGGCCAAGCGGAATCCGCGGCGGATCAAGCGGCTGCTCAACGGGTTCGTGCTGGAGTACCACCTCGACCGGCGGTGGCGGGAGATCGGGCCCGCGGTGCTGCTGCGGATCATCCTGCTGCAGCACTTCTACCCGGACTTCCACCAGCTGCTGGCCTGGCCGGACGGGCGGGACCCGGTACCGGAGTTCCTCGGCTACGCCGCCGTCCGCGACGAGGTGCGGCGCGGCGGCGTCCCCGCCGACCGGACACCGTTCACCACCCTCGGAGTCCCGGTGCCGGGAGCGGACGGCGGACCGCAGGACTGGTCGGTGGCGGTGGAGCGGCTGGAGCAGGAGCTGCCGGTGCAGTACCCGGGGCTGGGCGGGGACTCGGACTTCCGGGCGCTGGTCCAGGAGTTGGGGGCGGACGAGGGGTACCGGCGGATGCGGGAGGAGGTGCCGCGGCGGCGGGACGAAGGCCGGGTCCTGAACACCGTGCACACCGCGGGCCCGGTCATCCGGGCTGTCGGGATCTCCGACGTCGTCGTCGGAGACGGCGACGTCGCGGTGCAGCCGGGTGGCGCCGGACCCCATCTCGACCTCGGCGGCCTCCGCGTGCTGTGGGTCGACGACGCGCCGACGACGTCCGACGGGCGGCGGGCCGAGATGGTCACCGCCCGCGGTGCCGTCGTCGAGTTCGCCGCCGACCTGGACGGAGTCCGCGCCGCCCTGCGGAACTTCGAACCCGAGCTGATCATCTCGGACATCACGCGCGCCGACGACGAGTACGCGGGGCTGGACGAGATGCAGGCGCTGCGGCACGCCGGGGACTACGCCGGTCCGGTGATCTTCTACGTCGCCCGGGTGACTCCGAACCGGTTGCGGCGGGCGAAGGCGATGGGTGCCGAAGGAGTGACGGGTGATCCGGCGGAACTCCTGGAGTGGGTCGCGGCCGTGGCCCGCAGGCTGCGCAAGGACCGACCGGTACTCCCCGTCCAACTGTCCGAAATGGACGTTCTGTGATGATCCCGACGAGCGGTTTTTCCCCGATATATCACCTGATCAGGTAACGACGTTCGGCCGTTGTGGACGATGACCGGGCCGTGATCGGCTCCCTCCGCGACACTGGCACGAGCCGGAGGCGGGCCGGTCACCCCGACCGCGCCGCACGGGCTCCGGGGGATGGAGAGCAGCGGGATGACACGCACACGGCGCACCCACACCCGGTGGTGGTCGGTACCCGGAACACTCACCGCGGCCGCGCTGGCCACCGTCGCGATCACGACCCCCGCCGGGGCCGGGACCACCGCCGCGGCCGCCGACGAACAGCCCGCCGCGCCGATCAGCAGCCGGATCGTCGGCGGCGAGTACGCCAGCACCGCCGAGTACCCGTGGGTCGTGTACCTCACCGACGCCGCGGGCAACCAGTTCTGCGGCGGCACGATCGCGGCCGCGAACAAGGTGATCACCGCCGCGCACTGCGTCACCGGGGGCGCGCCGCCGGAGATCACCGTCGTGTCCGGGCGCGACGACAAGGGCAGCGACGACGGCACCGAGACCCCCGTGCGCGACGTGTGGGTGCACCCCGACTTCCAGAACGCCAGCAGCGGCGCCGACGTCGCCGTGCTCACCCTCGACGGCGACCTCGGCGAAACCCCGCTGCCGATCGCCACCGCCGGTGATCTGCCGGAGTACCGGCCGGGCGGACCGACCACCGTCCTGGGCTGGGGGACCACCACGGAGGGCGGTGCGCCGTCCAGCACGCTGCGCCAGGCACACCCGCCGATCACCACCGACCAGGACTGCAGCCAGGCCTACGGCGGGCAGTACGACCCGCGCGGACAGGTCTGCGCCGGACTCCCGCAGGGCGGCGAGGACAGCTGCCAGGGCGACTCGGGCGGGCCGCTCGTCGCCGGGGACAAACTGATCGGCATCGTGTCCTGGGGCAACGGCTGCGCGCGTCCCGGCCAGCCCGGGGTGTACACCCGCCTAGGCGCCTACCACAACGAAGTCCAAGCCCAGCTCCGCTGAGCTCCCCCGGGCACTGCTGCTGCTCGGAACTCGGGTGGCGGAACCTCAGCGGGATTCTCGCTGCGGGATCGATTTCACAGGTGGCTCCGCCACATGAGAAATCGCTGTCCTCGCGAGAATCCCGCTGAGAACCCGCGGGTGGGCCTGCTGCGTGCGTGGTCGCTGCTCAGCGGCTTCGCCGCTGACAGGAAAGCGATGAACCTCTTGGCGCGGGCTCAGGCTGCTACGAGGCCTGCGGAGATGGTGAGGAACGCCGCTGCGCTGATCATGTCGAGGGATCGGGCGAAGCGCGGGCGGCGCAGCCGGTCGGCGATGCGGGCCGCACCCAGCACGATGGTGACCTCCCAGATCGCGGCCAGCACCAGGAAGACCGCGCCCAGCAGCACCAGCTGCAGCGTGGGGTTCGCCGCGGAACCGACGAACTGCGGCAGGAACGCGAGGCTGAACAGCAGCATCTTCGGGTTGGTGATGTTGCTGAGCAGGCCCTGGAGGTACGGGCGGCTCGTGGTGGCCCCGCCGGAGAGCCCGTCGCCGGTCTCGGCGCGGGTGAGCCACAACCCGCGCACGATCATCGCCGCCAGGTAGACCAGGTACGCGGCGCCGGCCCACTTCAGCGTCGCCAGCACCGCAGGGTGGCTGGTGATCACCGCGCCGAGCCCGCAGATCACCAGCGCCACCTGCAGGACGCTCGCCGTGTGGATGCCGGCCAGCGCCCGCAGCCCGGGGCCGATGCCCTGACGCAGCGAGATCCGCAGGATCAGGAACGCGTCCACCCCGGGCGTCAGCACCACCACTGCACTGGCGAGCAGGAACGCCGGCAGGGTCGTGAAGTCCAGCAGCATGACGAGTTCGCTCCTTGCCTGGTCGACGCGCGCGCGACGGCGCCGGTGAGCGCGCGGCCCACCGGTCGAGGTTTCACCGGATCGGGGGTGATCTCGGGTCCGCGTCGTCGCGGTCACCGAAGATCTGAACTGAACGGACGGGACGAACCGGCTTCGCCGAAGCAGTGATCCGAATTTTTTCCCGCCGAAGTCCATCTTAACGAAAAATTATCAACACCTGGTGTGAGCTCGCCCTCGTCAGCCGCCGGTGATCGGACCGCTACCGTGTGCCGCCGAACGCCGCCGCACGCCCAGGAGGCCGCCGTGCCCGACCGATCCCGCCCGCTCGCCCGGATCGCCGCGGGGAGCGCGGCCGCCGCCACCGCGGCCGCCGCCGCGCTCGCCGCCCCGGCCGCCGCCGACCCCGCGCAGGAACGCGTGCTCGGCGGCGCCGACGAGCACGCCGCGCCGTGGGCGGTGGCGCTCACCGACCAGGGCGGGCGCCAGTTCTGCGGCGGCACCCTGGTCACCGAGATCAAGGTCGTCACCGCCGCGCACTGCGTCGACGGCCGGGACGCCGCCGACCTGCGCGCGGTCACCGGCCGCACCGACCTGCGCACCACCGGCGGCGCCGACACGCCCGTCGACGACGTGTGGGTGCACCCCGAATTCCGCGGCGTGACGGGCGGGCACGACGTGGCGGTGCTGACCCTGGCCGCGCCCGTGCCGGACGAGGTGTTGCCGATGGTCGGCGCCGACGAGATCGCCCGCTACCGGCCCGGCACCCCGGCGCGCGTCCACGGCTGGGGCTACACCACCGAGACCGGGCCCACCTCGGCGACGCTGCGCTCCGCCGACGTGCCGATCAGCTCGGATGCGGACTGCCGCGCCGCCTACCCCGACTACGAACCGGGGACGCGGGTCTGCGCGGGCCCGCCCGAAGGGGGCCGGGACGCGTGCGCCGGGGACTCCGGTGGGCCGCTCGTCGCCGACGGCAGGCTGATCGGCGTCGTCTCCTACGGCACCGGCTGCGGACGGCCCGGCACGCCCGGCGTGTACACCCGGATCTCCGGGGTCGCCGACGACGTCGCCGCGCGGCTCTGAATCCGCCGTCCCGCACCGCGGGACGGGCCGGCGCCACCCGGGGTTCGCGCCGCGGCGGTGCGCGGGTAGCCGTGCGCAGCACCGACCTGCCCCGAGGCTCGCGCGCCCGGTCCCGCGGGACGTGGTGTGCGCTACTTCCACCGCAGGTGACCCCGGGTGTCGTAGCCGGAATGTGATATCCCGTGGGGGTGACCCTGCAACCGCTCGCCACCGCCGTCCACCGCGCCTACACGGCCGACCTCGACGCCGAGGACTTCTACCGCATGCTCCGCTTGCGCGTGGACGTGTTCGTGGTCGAGCAGCAGTGCGCCTACCCGGAACTGGACGGCCGGGACCTGGAGACCACCACCAGGCACTTCTGGATCGACTCCGCCGACGGGTACGTGCTCGGCTACCTGCGCCTGCTCGAAGACCCCGACGGCACCTTCCGCATCGGCCGCGTCGCCACCGCCAAGGACGCCCGCGGACTCGGCCTCGGGCGCAAGCTGATGCGCGCCGCGCTCGCCGAGATCCAGCGCGCCCCCGCCGTGCTCTCCGCCCAGACCTACGCGCTGGAGTTCTACCGCGGATTCGGCTTCGAACCCTCGGGTGAGGAGTATCTCGAAGACGGCATCCCGCACGTCGACATGCACCGATACCCCGGCTCGCTGCGCTGAGCGAGCCGCGGCGGTTCCTCGCCCGTCGCGGGGATGCGACGATGCTCGCTGGTCCCAGCCAGGGCAGGTCAGGAAACCGGTGCGAATCCGGTGCGGTCGGCGCCACTGTGACCGGGGAGCGGATCTCCCCCGCGAGCCACCGGGCGCCGCCTGGGAAGGCCGGAGTTCCGCGCTGATCCGGGAGCCAGGACACTGCCTCGCCCAGGCCCAGCCGACATCGGGGCGTCCGAGACCCGAGGAAGGAACACCTGGCATGACTGCTCCCGCGAGCCCGCGGTTCCCGTTCACGGCCGTGGTCGGGCACGACGACATGCGGCTGGCGCTGCTGCTCAACGCGGTGCACCCGCGCATCGGCGGCGTGCTGGTGCGGGGGGAGAAGGGCACCGCGAAGTCGACGGTGGTGCGCGCCCTCGCATCGCTGCTGCCCGCGCTGGACGTCGTGCCCGGCTGCCGCTTCGGCTGCGAGCCGCGGCGGCCCGACCCGCAGTGCCCGGACGGGCCGCACGCCGAGGTCTCCGGGACCACCCGGCCCGCGGAACTCGTGGAACTCCCGGTCGGCGCCACCGAAGACCGGCTCGTCGGTTCCCTCGACCTCGAACGCGCGCTGACCGAAGGCGTCAGCGCCTACCAGCCCGGGCTGCTGGCCGCCGCGCACCGCGGCGTGCTCTACGTCGACGAGGTCAACCTGCTGCACGACCACCTGGTGGACCTGCTGCTGGACGCCGCCGCGATGGGGCGCGCGCACGTGGAGCGGGAAGGCGTGTCGGTGACGCATGCCGCCTCCTTCCTGCTCGTCGGCACCATGAACCCGGAAGAGGGCGAGCTGCGCCCGCAATTGCTCGACCGGTTCGGGCTGACCGTGCAGGTCGCCGCCTCCCGCGACGTCACCACCCGCACCGAAGTGGTGCGCAGGCGGCTCGCCTTCGAAGCGGACCCGGCCGGCTTCGCCGAGCAGTGGGCCGCCGAGGACGCCGCGCTCGCCCGCCGCATCGCCGACGCCCGCTCCCGCGTCGAATCGGTGCGGCTGCCCGACGCCGAACTGCGCCGGATCTCCGCGCTGTGCGCCGCTTTCGACGTGGACGGGATGCGCGCCGATCTGGTGCTCGCCCGCACCGCCGTGGCGCACGCCGCGTGGCGCGGCGCCGACGAGGTCGCCGAGGCCGATGTCGAAGCCGCGGCCCGGCTCGCGTTGCCGCACCGGCGCCGCCGCGACCCGTTCGACGAGCCCGGCGTCGAAGAGGACCAGTTGCAGCAGGCCCTCGAAGACGCCGCCCAGCACGCCGAGCAGGAACCCGCGGACGGCCAGGACTCCGGCGCGGACCAGGACTCCGGTGAGGAACCGCCGGACGGCCCCGACGACGGCCCCGGCGGAGGCGGCGGTGGCGCGCCCGACGGCGGACCGGACGACGGCCCCGACGGGCCCGGCGGCGGCGAAGCCCCCACCCCGCCGGACTCGCCCGCGCCGAACGGCGACGGCGGCTCCCGGCGCGAGGACGGCCCCGGCCAGGCCCCCGCGAACAAGCCCCCGGCCGCGCCCGCACCCGCGTTCCGCGCCCGGCTGCTCGAAGTCCCCGGCGTCGGCGAAGGCGCCCCCGGGCGGCGGTCCCGCGCCCGCTCCCGCAGCGGCCAGACCGTTCGATCATCCACAGTGGACGGTCATGGCGTGCACCTGCCCGCCACCTTGATCGCCGCCGCCCCGCACCAGCGCTCCCGCGGCCGCACCGGTCCCGGACTCGTGCTGCACCGCGACGACGTGCGGCGCTCCGTCCGCGAAGGACGCGAAGGCAACCTCGTCCTGTTCGCCGTCGACGCCTCCGGCTCGATGGCGGCCCGCGAACGGATGTCCGCCGTCAGCGGCGCCGTGCTCTCCCTGCTGCGCGACGCCTACCAGCGCCGCGACAAGGTCGGCGTCATCACCTTCCGCGGCGACCAGGCCGAACTCGCGCTGCCGCCCACCTCCTCCGTCGAGATCGCCGCCACCCGGATGCGCGACCTGCGCACCGGCGGCCGCACCCCGCTCGCCACCGGCCTGCTCAAGGTCCACCAGGTCATCGGCACCGAACGCACCCGCGACCCGCGCAGGCGCCCGCTCCTCGTGCTGCTCACCGACGGGAAGGCCACCGTTCCCGCCACGGACGGCGGGACCGGGCGGGTCCGCGCGCAACGCGCGGTGCAGGACTCGATGCGCGCGGCCGGGCTGCTCGGCGGGCTCGGCGTCGCCTCCGTCGTCGTCGACTGCGAGCAGGGCGTCGTGCGGCTCGGCCTCGCCGCCAAGGTCGCGACCGCGCTCGGCGGAGCCTGCCTGCGGCTCGACGAACTCTCCGCCGACGCCGTCGCCGGAGTCGTCCGCGCCGCCCGCGGTGTCGAGGCCCGCGTCGCTTGATTCCGATTCGATTACGACACACGTCAATCGGAGTAGGAATATCCCGGCGTAGTTGGTAAGGTGTTCTTCGTCCACCTGACCCCCAGGGGTGGACCACGAAGCGCCCTCGCGCTCCCGATGACCCCCAGGTCGGTCGAGCGCGGGGGCGCTTTCTATTGCTTGGCGGGTGTGGTCGTTTTGCTTGCGGGTCGGGTGGCGGAACCTCAGCGCCCTCCTCGCTGCGGGATCGATTTCACAGGTGGCTCCGCCACATGAGAAATCGCTGTCCTCGCGAGGAGAACGCTGAGAACCCGCTGCGGTGCCGGGTGGTCTGGTGGTCGGCGGGTCAGCGGCTTCGCCGCTGAGAGGATCAACTGATCGACTGATCAACTGATCTGCTGAGCTGTTCCGGTTGTCGGGTGGTGAGGTCTGCGACAGCGGGGTGGGGGGTTCGCGGAGGTGGCTTAGGGTCTGGGGTCATGCCTCAGGGAAAGCCGAACGTCGTTCCGCAGGACGGTCTCACCACGCGGCAGCGCCGCAACCGCCCGCTGCTGCTCGTGCACACCGGGGAGATGAAGGGCAAGTCCACCAGCGCCTTCGGGCTCGCGCTGCGCGGCTGGAACCAGGGCTGGTCCATCGGCGTGTTCCAGTTCGTGAAGTCGGCGAAGTGGAAGGTCGGCGAGGAGAGCGCGTTCCGCGCCCTCGGCAAGCTGCACGACGAGACCGGCGAAGGCGGCCCCGTCGAATGGCACAAGATGGGCGAAGGCTGGTCCTGGGCCCGCAAGCAGGGCAGCGAAGAGGACCACGCCGCCGCCGCGCTCGAAGGCTGGCGGGAGATCGCCCGCCGCCTCGCCGACGAACGGCACGGCATGTACGTCCTCGACGAGTTCACCTACCCGCTGCACTGGGGCTGGATCGACGTCGCCGAGGTCGTCCGGACCCTCCGCGACCGGCCCGGCCACCAGCACGTCGTGATCACCGGCCGCAACGCGCCGCAGGAACTCGTCGACGCCGCCGACCTGGTGCTGGAGACCACCAAGGTCAAGCACCCGATGGACGCCGGGCAGAAGGGCCAGAAGGGCATCGAATGGTGAGCCCGCGCGTCGTCATCGCCGCGCCCGGCTCCGGGCAGGGCAAGACGACGGTCGCGACCGGGTTGCTCGGCGCGCTGCGCCGCCGGTCGCTGCGGGTCGCTCCGTTCAAGGTCGGCCCCGACTACATCGACCCCGGCTACCACCACGTCGCCTCCGGGCTGCCCGGGCGGAACCTGGATCCGGTGCTGGTGGGGGAGGAGCGGATCGCGCCGCTGTTCCGGCACGGCAGCGCGGGCGCCGACCTGGCCGTCGCCGAAGGCGTGATGGGCCTGTTCGACGGCAAGATCGACGGACCGGGGCCGGGCGACGAACCGGCCTTCGGCTCCACCGCGCACGTCGCCGGACTGCTGCGCGCCCCCGTGGTGCTCGTCGTCGACGCCCAAGGGCAGTCGCAGAGCATCGCCGCGCTGCTGCACGGGTTCCGCAGCTTCCAGCCCGGAGTGCGGCTGGCGGGCGTGATCCTCAACCGGGTCGGCTCGCCGCGCCACGAACAGGTGCTGCGGGACGCCGCGGACTCCGTCGGGCTGCCCGTGCTCGGCGCGCTCGGCCGCACCGGCGGGCTCAGCGTCCCGTCCCGGCACCTCGGGCTCGTCACCGCCGCCGAGCACGGTGGCGCGGCCACCGACGCCGTCGAAGCCATGTCGGACGCCGTCGAAGCCGGGGTCGACCTGGACGCGGTGGTGGCGCTCGCGCGCAGCGCACCCGCGCTGGACGGGCCCGCCTGGGACGCCGCCGCCGAAGTGGCACCCGCCCCGGGCCGCCCGGTGATCGCCGTGGCCGGTGGGCCCGCGTTCACCTTCGCCTACACCGAGCACGTCGAACTGCTCGCCGCCGCCGGAGCCGAGGTCGCGGTGCTCGACCCGCTGCGCGACGAGGCGCTGCCGGACGGCACCCGCGGACTCGTGCTGCCCGGCGGATTCCCCGAACAGCACGCCGCGGCGCTGTCCGCGAACACCGCGCTGCGCGCCGAGATCACCCGGTTCGCGGCCACCGGCGCCCCGATCCACGCCGAGTGCGGCGGGCTGCTGTACCTCGCCGAAGAGCTCGACGGGCATCCGCTGTGCGGGGTGATCCCGGCGCGCGCGGAGATGTCGCCGCGGCTGACCCTCGGCTACCGGGACGCCGTCGCCGCCACCGACTCCGCGCTGTCCGCGGCCGGAACCCGGTTCACCGGCCACGAATTCCACCGCACCCGGCTCGAACCGGGCAGCGGCGCGCAGCCCGCCTGGTACTGGCGGGACGGCGCGGCCGTCGCGGAAGGATTCGTGCGGGACGGGCTGCACGCCTCCTACCTGCACACCCATCCGGCCGGTGCGCCGGAGGCCGTGTCGCGGTTCGTGACCCGCTGTTCCCGGATGGTGACGCGCGGTGCGGGTACGGCCGTGTAGGCCGCCGCGATCAACAGGTACGGTCGTCACCTGTGCGGCCACGGTGGGCGACGGGCTGCCGGTGCCGACGGGCCGGCCGACCCCCGCCCCACCTGGCCATCCAGCCGGTGCCCCCTCCTCCTCGGTCTGGTCCGATGTGGACGGTTCGGCGCGGCGAGCCGTACCGGTGACGCGGAAGAGGAGAGCGAACAGTGAGTGGCCGGATCTCGTTCATCGGCGCTGGACCCGGCGCCGCGGACCTCATCACGGTCCGCGCCGCGCGACGCATCGCGGAAGCCGACGTCGTGGTGTGGTCCGCCAGCGTGCTCGCCCCCGAATGCGTGCGGGAGCACGCGAGCGCCGACGCGGAACTGCTCGACTCCTCCCAGCTCACCCACGAGCAGGCGGTCGAGGTGTACCGCCGCGCGGAGCGGGACGCGCTGCGCGTCGTGCGGCTGCACTCCGGTGACCCGGCGCTGTGGGGCTCGGTGCAGGACCAGCACGACGCCTGCGCCAAGATGGAACTGGACGTGGAGATCGTGCCCGGCGTCAACGGCTTCTCCGCCGCCGCGGCCGCCGTCGGCCGGGAGCTGACCACCGCGGAAACCGCGCGATCGGTGTTGGTCACCCGCCTCGGCGCCGGGAACCCGGACGCCGAGCAGGTGCGCGAACTGGCGCGGCACCAGGCGACGATGGCGGTGACGCTGCCCGCGTCCCGCGCCGCGCAGCTCGTGGAGGAACTGCGCGCCGGTGGCTGCGCCGAGGACGTGCCTGTGCTCGTCGCCTACAAGGTGAGCTGGCCGGACGAGGTGCTGCTGAGCACCACCGTCGGCGAACTGGAGCAGGCGGTGAAGCAGCGCAAGCTGTGGGGCACCGCGCTGTTCCTCGTCGGCAAGGCGCTCGGCACGAGCGGCCGATCCCGCGGCTACGGCGACACCGGCTACCGCCGGACCGAGTCCACCGGGCGCCGCCGCGGCTACCGGTCGGCGCGGCGTCCCGAAGCCGACCGCACCGGCTCCGACCAGGAGGACGCCCCCGGCTCCCGCGCCGCGTTCCAGGTCGGCACCGGCCCCGCCGCCGCCCGGCCCGCCCCCGCTCCCGCGCCCGCGGCCGAACCGGCGGCGCCCGCGGACCCGATCTCCGGCCGGGGTTCCGACGGCGCGACCGCGGTGCCGAACATCGCCTGGTGGGCGGTGCGGGAGTGGCAGGAAGCCGCCCGCGGTGCCGCCCGGGCGCAGACCCGGCAGCGGCGCACCGAGGACCCGGGGCAGTCGGAGCTGTTCGGCGAAGCACCGGAAACCGGGGCGGCGTTAGGCCCGGACGCGGCCGACGAACCGTCGAGCACCGCGCAGGACCCGGTGGACCCGGACACGACCGCTGGCGGGACGGCCCCCGAAGGGTCCGAAGTGGACGAAACGGCGCGGCCCGCGCTCTCGGTCGTCCGCGACTCCGGCGCCGAGGACGCGGTGGCGGAACGCGGCCCCGACGGTGGTGCGGCGGATCCCGGCTCGCAGCACGGCGCCACCGACGCACCGGCCGCCACCCCGGCGGACTCCGAGGCGACCGGCGAGGCGAACGGCGCTCAGGCCGGGACCGAGGACACCGCGCGCACCTCGGCCGCGGCGACCACCGGCTCCCGCGCCACCGCCAAGACCCGCAGCAAGGCGAAATCGCCCGCCAAGGCCCAGACCAAGGCCCAGACCAAGGCCCAGACCAAGGCCGCGGGCACCAGGTCTCGCGGCGCTGGCGCGAAATCGGCCAAGAACAAGGGCGACGCGTCCAGCTGAGCGCAGGCGCATCTCCAGACGTGGCAAGGTGAAACCGGGCTCGTGATCCGCGGGTCCGGCCGGTGAAGCGGCGTGGCAGGACGAGGTGGAAGACGTGACGGTCACGGTGATCGGGATCGACGGGGCGGAGCTGCCCGCGGGCGCCGCCGAGGTGCTGGGTTCGGCGCGGCTCGTGGTGGGCTCGCGCAGACACCTCGACGCGCACGCCCCGCAGCAGGCCCGTTCGCTGGACCTCGCGCAGTGGAGCCAGGCGCTGGGCGCGCTGACCTCGCTGGCCGGCGAGGAGACCGGTGTCGTGCTCGTCGACGGCGACCCGGGGTTCTTCGGCGTGCTGCGGGAACTGCGGGAGCGCGGGGTGCGCTGCGCCGTCACCCCCGCCGCGCCGGGCGCGGCCCGGCTGATGGCCCGCCTCGGCAGGCCGTGGGACTCGGTGCCGGTGGCGGCGGCGAGCGAGGACGACCTGCCGCGGGTGCTGAACCTGTGCCGGGCGCGCCCCGCCGTGCTGGTGCTGGGCGGCCCCGGCGCGGGTCCGGCGCGGCTGGCGTCCGGGTTGATCGGCTGGCGGCGCACCCTCGTCATCGGCGAGGACCTCGGCGGCGCGGACGAGAAGATCAGCACCACCACCCCGGAGGAGGCTGCGCAGCGCAGCTGGCGCCCGGACGCGGTGGTGCTGTGCGCGGCGGAACCGAAGGAGGTCGGCGCCCGCGGCTGGCTCGCCGGTGGTGAGGTGCTGCCGCCCGCGAACGGGTGGGCGCTGTCCGAGGACGAGTTCTCGCACCGCGACGGCGAGGTGACGCCCGCCGAGGTGCGCGCGGTGGCGCTGGCCGACCTGGCCGCCCGGCCCGGCGCGCTGATCTGGGACGTCGGCGCCGGTTCCGGCTCGGTCGCGGTCGAGTGCGCCCGGCTCGGCGCCGCCACGATCGCCGTCGAGTCGGACGAGACCCAGGTGGTGCGGCTGATCACCAACGCCGCCGGGCACGGCGTGGACGTGCGGGTGGTGGAGCGGGCCGCGCCGGACTCGTTGCGGGAGCTGCCGAAACCGGACGGCGTGTTCGTCGGCGGCGGTGGCCCGGACGTGGTCGCGGCCTGCGCGCACGCGGGCGCGGCGCGGATCGTGGTGGAGCTGACCGAGCTGGAGCGGGTCGGCCCGACCCGGGAGGCGCTGCGCACCGCGGGCTACGAGGTCCGCGGCGTGCAGCTGGCCGCGAGCAGGCTGGTGGAGCTCGCCGACGGCGGGTCGAAGCTGGAGCCCACGGCGCCGGTGGTGCTGGTGTCCGGGCGCCGGAAATCCGACTCGTGATCGGTCTGTTCCCGCACACCCCGCAGGAACGCCGCACCGCGACCGAACTCGCCGCCCGGTGGGGGCCGGACGCGGTGCTGGTCGACGGCGGGCCCGGCCCGGCGCTGCGCCGCACCTGGTCCTCGCTGGACGCGGTGGTGCTGTTCCTTCCGGTCGGCGCGGCGGTGCGGCTGATCGCGCCGCTGCTGGGCGCGGAGCGCACCGACCCGGAGGTGGTGTGCGTCGACGACCACTTCGCCGTCACCGTCTCCGGCGGTTCGCGGGCGATCGCGGTGCAGGTCGCGGAAGTGCTGGAGCGCACCCCGGTGGTCACCACCGGTGCCGCGGTCACCGAGCTGGACGAGCTCGTGGACCACCTGGGGGCCACTGTGGACGGTGACCTCGCCGGGTGCGCGCAGGCGATCGCGGCCGAGGAACCGGTGCTGCTGGCGAACCCGCGCGGGTTCGCGCTGCCCGCGCTGCCCGCGACCGTGTCCCCGGACTGCGGCGAACCGTCCTGGACGGTGCTGCTCGACGACCGGCGGCCCACCGGGGAGCTCGGCGACCGCGTCGTGCGGCTCATCCCGCGGACGCTGCTGGTGGGCGTCGGTTCGATGAGCGGTGTGTCGCGGACCGCGGTGACCGAGCTGATGTCCCGGCTGGACCGGGAGCACGGGTTCGACCCGCGCGCGATCGGCGCGTTCGCCACGGTGGAGGCGAAGGCGGCGGAGCAGGGAGTCCTGGACGCCGTGGAAGACCTCGGCTTCTGGTACGCCGAGGACGGCGCCGAACCGCCGCTGTTCGCCTACCCGGCGGCGGAGCTCGCCGAGGTCGACGTGCCGAACCCGAGCGAACGGGCCCGGGCGGAGACCGGTACCGCGTCCGTCGCGGAAGCCGCCGCGCTGCGCGTCGCCCACGAGTTCGCCGCGCGGACCGCCGACGACGTCGAGCTGGTCGTGCCGAAGCAGGCGGGCGACGGCGTCACCGTCGCGGCCGCCCGGCTCCGGCCGCGCGGCGAGGTCACCGTCGTCGGCATCGGCCCCGGCCCGGAGGACCTGCGCACCCCGCTCGGGAACACCACCATCCGCCGCGCCGCCGCGGTCGTCGGCGACGCCGCGGTGATGGCGTTGGTCGGCGATCTGGTGCACCCGGGCGCGATCACCCGCACCGTCGAGTCCGCCGCGGAAGGCGCGCTCGCGGTCGCCGAACTGGCCACCGGAGGTCGCTCCGCGGTGTTCGTCGGCTCGGGGGACGCCACGCCGGAACGCGCGGCCGTCCAAGCCGAACCGGCCTGCCGCGCCGTGCGCGTCGCCGACGTTCCCGGCGTCCGGGGCTGACGCCGGCGGCGATCACGCCATCAAGTGCACCCGCCGGTGCTGGCGGGCGCCGATGTCGTCCGCCGCGGTGTCGAGCAGCTTGTGGCCGAGTTCGAACAGCGCCCTGGCGAGCGCGATCTCATCTCCGATCTGCGGGACGTCCGGGTCGTCCGGGTGCCGTCGCGCGGCGCCGTGCCCGTGCAGCGCCCGGCCGTCGCCGGTGACCATCCCGACGTCCGCGGTGGTCTTCATCCCGGCTTCGATGACCTGCATGTCCAGTGTGAGCGTCCGGTTCGCGTGCATGGCCGCCTCCCTGGGTCGCCTGTCCCCAGGATGCGCCGCCGCGAACCGCGCGGCAAAGCGGTCCCGGCACCGGTTCCGCTGGTGAGAGAGGTCACCGCAGGTTTGACCTCCGTTCCGGGCCGGGTGACGATACTGCGGCCGGTCGAGGCGCCGCCGGATCGTTCGGCGGCGGACCCGGCGGCACCCCGTGGCAGGATGGTCCGGCGCCGCGCTCGGCAGGCGCCCCGCCCCGGCGGATCGGACCCGGCGACGGGTCGAGGTGACGCAGCGGCGTCCCCCGCTCAGGCCACGGCGACGGCGCCGCGGTGAACATCGACACGAACGACGGACGGCATGACCACGCACTCATCTGCGCAGCACACCTCGGGCGAACACCACTACTTCGCGGGACTCGACCTCACCGGCAAGCGGGTGGTGGTGGTCGGTGCGGGCGGCGTCGCGCAGCGGCGGGTGCCCCGGCTGATCGGCGCGGGCGCGCTGGTGGAGGTCATCTCGCCGGAGGCCACGCCCGCGGTCGAGGCGATGGCGCAGTCCGGGGAGATCACCTGGCACCGCAGGCCGTACGCGGACGGCGACCTGGACGGCGCCTGGTACGCGGTGGCGTGCGCGACGGGCCACGAGGTCAACGCGGCCGTCTCCGCCGAAGCCGACCGCCGCCGGGTGTTCTGCGTGCGCGCCGACGACGCCGCGCAGGGCACCGCCGTCACCCCGGCCGTCGCCGAGCACGGCGGGCTGCTGCTCGGGGTGCTGGCCGGGGGAGCGCACCGGCGTTCCGCCGCGGTGCGGGACGCGTTGGTCGGCGCGCTGCGCTCCGGCGTCGTGGACGAGCACGCGGAACGGCCCGCGGCGGGCGTCGCGCTCGTCGGCGGCGGACCGGGCGCCCCGGACCTGATCACGGTGCGCGGCAGGCAGCTGCTCGGCCAGGCCGACGTGGTGATCACCGACCGGCTGGCGCCGCGCGAACTGCTGGAGGAGCTCGGCCCGCACGTGGAGGTCGTGGACGCCTCGAAGATCCCGTACGGCCGCGCCGCCAACCAGGACGTGATCAACGAGCTGCTGGTGGAGCATGCGCGCGCCGGGAAGTTCGTGGTGCGCCTCAAGGGCGGCGACCCGTACCTGTTCGGCCGCGGCTACGAGGAACTGCTGGCCTGCGTGGCGGCCGGGGTGCCGGTCACCTCGGTCCCCGGCATCACCAGCGCGTTCTCCGTGCCCGCCGCGGCCGACGTGCCGGTCACGCACCGCGGGGTGGCGCACGAGGTCGTGGTGGTCTCCGGGCACGTCGGCCCGCACGACGAGACCTCGCTGGTGGACTGGCCCGCGCTGGCGCGGCTCCGCGGCACGCTGGTGCTGATGATGGCGGTCAAGCGCATCGGCGAGTTCGCGGCGGTGCTGGTCGAGCACGGCCGCGACCCGGAGTCGCCGGTCGCGATCGTGCAGGAGGGCACCACCCGCACCCAGCGGACGGTGCGCACCACGCTCGCCGCGGCCGCCGACGCGGTCCGCACCCACGAGATCGCGCCGCCCGCGGTGATCATCGTCGGCCCGGTCGCCGACCTCACCCCGCCGGAACGCCGCTGAGACGCGAACGCCGCCGACGCGCGGAGGTCGTCGACGCCGGAAGGCTGCTGATGTCCGAAGGTCGTTGACGCCCGAGGGCCGCTGACGTCCCGACACCGCCGACGCCCGAGGGCCGCTGACGTCCGAGGGCCGCCGACGCCCCGACGCCGCCGACGCCCGAAGGCCGCTGACCGCAGGCGAACGGCCCACCCACCCGGTACCGCCGGGCAGGTGGGCCGTTCATGCGCGGATCAGCTCTCGTCGGGGGCGCCGCCGAAGCGGGCCCGATAGCTCTCCAGGTCGTCCTCGGTGACCTTCGCGAACAGCACCGGCGGGATGGTGAAGTCGGTGCCCGCCGGGACGAGCTCGAAGGACCGCGCCTCCTCCACCGACACCCAGCTGCGCTGCGGGTCGTCGGAGGCGAACGCCGCGCGCATCGCCTTCGCCGCGCCCGGGATCAGCGGCTCGGACACCACCGCGTACAGGTAGATCAGGTTCATCGCGGTGCGCAGCGTCAGCGCGGCCGCGTCCTGGTCGGTGCGGATCTGGATCCAGGGCGCCTTCTCCTCCAGATAGGAGTTGCCCGCGCTCCACATCGACCGCAGCGCCTGGGCGGCCTTGCGGAACTGCTTGGCCTCCAGGTGGGTCTGGTAGTCGACGAGCAGCCCGCCGATCTCCGCGGCGAGCCGCTGCTCCGGTTCCCCGGCCGCGTCCCCGGCGGGCACCTGGTCGCCGAACCGCTTGCGGGAGAACGACAACACCCGGTTCACGAAGTTGCCGAGGGTGTCGGCGAGGTCCTTGTTCACCACCGAGGCGAACAGCTCCCAGGAGAACGAGGAGTCGTCGGACTCCGGCGCGCTCGCGATGAGGAAGTAGCGCCAGTAGTCGGCGGGCAGCAGCTCCAGCGCCTGGTCGGTGAAGATCCCGCGCTGGTCGCTGGTGGAGAACTTCCCGCCGTAGTAGGTCAGCCAGTTGAACGACTGGACGAAGTCGACCATCTTCCACGGCTCGCGGGTGCCCAGCTCGGTCGCCGGGAACATGACGGTGTGGAACGGGACGTTGTCCTTGGCCATGAACTCGGTGTAGGTGACGTCCTCGGCCTCGTACCACCAGGACTTCCAGTCCCGCTCGGCCGGCGCGAGGTCCGACCACTCCTTGGTGGCGCCGATGTAGCCGATGGGCGCGTCGAACCAGACGTAGAAGACCTTGCCCTCGGCGGCCAGCTCCGGCCAGGTGTCGGCGGGCACCGGCACGCCCCAGTCGAGGTCGCGGGTGATGGAGCGGTCCCGCAGCCCCTCGGTGATCCACTTCCGGGCGATGGAGGAGGACAGGTTCGGCCACTCGGCGCTCACCTCGTCCAGCCAGCCCTCCACCTCGTCGGTGAGCTTCGACTGGGTGAGGAACAGGTGCTTGGTCTCGCGGACCTCGAGTTCGGTGCTGCCGCTGATCGCCGACCGCGGCTCCACCAGGTCGGTGGGGTCCAGCACCCGGGTGCAGTTCTCGCACTGGTCGCCGCGGGCCTTCTCGTAGCCGCAGTGCGGGCAGGTGCCGATGATGTAGCGGTCCGGCAGGAACCGGCCGTCGGCGGCCGAGTAGACCTGCCGGATCGACTGCTGCTCGATGAAGCCGTGCTCGTGCAGCTTCCGCGCGAAGTGCTGGGTGATCTCGCGGTTCTGCTCCGAGGAGGTGCGGCCGAAGTGGTCGAAGGACAGCTGGAAACCGCGGTAGATCTCGGCCTGCGCCCGGTGCTGCTGCTCGCAGAACTCCGCCACCGGCAGCCCGGCGTCGGCGGCGGCCAGCTCGGCCGGGGTGCCGTGCTCGTCGGTGGCGCAGATGTAGAGCACCTCGTGCCCCCGCTGGCGCAGGTACCGGGAGTAGACGTCGGCGGGGAGCATGGAGCCGACCATGTTGCCCAGGTGCTTGATGCCGTTGATGTACGGGAGCGCACTGGTTACCAGGTGGCGGGTCATTCGAGAATGCTCCAATAGCGTTATTTCGGTGCAGACCCCGCGGAATCCGGCCGACGCCGGCGCGCGCACAGGTGCTGACGAACACCGTTGACCAGGGAGATGCTACCGGCACGGGATCGTCGGCACGGCTCGCCCTCGCCCGGCCGGACGCGGTTCGCGAGGGGGTGTCCGGGCCGGGCGGGCGCGGTTCAGTCCCGCACGAGGAAGGACGGCGCGCCCGGCTGCCGGATCTCCCGGGCGCCCAGGTGGCCGAGGTCGGCGACGAACCGGTCGCGGGACACCGGGGGCTGCCGCCGGTCGCGGACGTGCGCGAGGTACTCGGCGTACAGCTCGTGCGCCTCCCGCTCGCCGTCCCGCAGCAGGCCGCGTTCGAACCAGTCGACGACGGTGTCGTCGGGGGTGGGGTGCTGCTCGGTCGTGGTGCCTCCTCGGCGTGCTGCGACCGTCCCGCCGGGCGGCGGCGGCCTCCTGCTCAGGTGCGGGCAGGACCGCCGGCGTCGGGCTGCGGGCACGCGCCCGGCTTCGACCGCCCGGCCCGGGCGGCTCGGTCGATGGGCCCGGAGGGATTCGCGACTGCGGCGGCTCCGCGCGGGTGGGACGTGGTCGAATGTCGCGGTGGACGAGGAGCAGCAGGACGGGCGGCGGCGCCGGGTCCGGAATCCGCAGTGGACTCGGCAGGCGATCATCGACGCGCTGCTCGGCGCGATCAACGAGGGCCAGTACTCGCCGACGGCGCGCGGCATCGCGGAGCGGGCGGGCGTGTCGGAGCGCAGCGTGTTCACGCACTTCCGGGACTTCGACGACCTCCGCACGGCCGCCGGGCAGCACCAGCGGGACCGGATCGCCGCCGAGCTGGCGCCGATCCCGGCGGAGCTGCCGCTGGCGGACCGGCTGGACCGGGTGCTGGCGCAGCGGGAGGCGGTGTTCGCGCTCATGGCTCGGGTGCGGGTGGTGGCGCTGTGGCAGAGCCCGGACGCGCCCGCGCTGGACGTCGACGACCTGCTGCGCGGCCAGCTCGCCGAGGTGTTCGCGCCGGAGCTGGCGGTCAGCGCCGATGCCGAGCGCCTGCTGGACGTGCTGGAGATCGCCTCCGGCTGGTCGCTGCGCTTCCCGCTGCAGGTCCAGCGGCGGCGCGACCCGGCCGACGTCACGGCCACCGCCCGCCACACCATGCTCGCCGTCCTCAACGCCAGGTGAACGGCCCACCTGCCCAGCCGTACTGGTCGGGTGGGCCATTCACCTGCGGTGAGCACGCCGTGTTCGTCGTCGTCAACGTGAGGTGAATGGCCCACCTGCCCGGCCACATTGGTCGAATGGGCCATTCACCTGGGATGAGTACGCGGTGTTCGTCGTCGTCGACGTGAGGTGAATGGCCCACTGGCCCAGTCGCGTTGGTCGAGTGGGCCATTCACCTGGGGTGGGCGCGCGGTGTTCGTCGTCGTCGACGTGGGGTGAGTGGCCCACTGGCCCAGTCGCATTGGTCGGGTGGGCCACTCACCTGGGGTGATTTGGATCGGTCGGGTCAGGTGGGCAGGGTTTGGAGCGCGGTCGCGGCTTCGTCCCACGGGTGCGGGGTGGCTACCAGGGTGCGGAGTGCGCGGGTCGGTTTCGGGGGCACGCCGATGGTGAGCGCGCCGCAGGCCGCACCGCCGCGCCGGTAGAGGGCCGCGGCCTTCGGCGCGGCCGGATCCGTGCCGTCGAGCACGCGCAGCCGCACCTCGTCGGGGGCGTCCAGGTCGCCGAACGCCTGCACCTTGAACCGGTACTGGTCGGACCAGAAGTACGGCACCGGGGCGAACGGGCTGCGCTCCCCGAAGCGGTCCGGCGCGAGCTCGGCCAGCAGGTTCCGCGCGGCCGCCATGCCCTGCTCGGTGGCGTTCATCCGGTGCTCCACCCGGAGGGCGCGGCCGAGCACCGGGTGCGGCCAGCGCGCCACGTCCCCCGCCGCGTAGATGCCGGGCGCGGCCGCGCAGAACTCGTCGCAGCCGACGCCGTCGGCGACGTCCAGCCCGCTGCCCGCGAGCCAGTCCACGGCCGGTCGGGAACCGATCGCGACCAGCACCGCGTCCCCGGTGATCTCCTCGCCGCCCGCCAGCCGGACTCCGACCGTGCGGCCCTCCTCGTGCACGAGACCGGTGACGGATTCGCCGAGCCGCAGGTCGACGCCGTGCGCCCGGTGCGCGGCGGCCAGCAGTGCGCCCGCCTCGGCGCCGATCGCGCGTTCCATCGGCACCTGCTCCGGCGCGACGAGCACCACCTCGTGGCCCAGCTCGCGGGCGACCGCGGCCACTTCCGCGCCGAGCACCCCGGCGCCGACGACGACCAGCCGCCGCCCGGGGACCGCCAGCGGGGCGCGCAGCGCCAGCGCGTCGTCGAGGGTGCGCAGCACGTGCGCGCCCGGTGACTGCTCCGGCAGCGCGCGGGCCGCGACACCGGTCGCGATGACCACCCCGTCGCAGTCCAGCGCGTCCGCGCCGAGCAGCACCCGGCGGTCCGCCACGTCCAGCCCGGTCGCCCGGGTGCCCAGCCGCAGGTCCAGGTCGAGCCCGGCGAGGGCGTCGGCGGCGCGCAGCCCGGTGCGGTCCGGTTCCCACGCGCCCGCGAGCACCTGCTTGGACAGCGGCGGCCGGTCGTAGGGCAGGTGCGGTTCCGCGCCGACCAGCGCGATCTCCCCGTCCCAGCCGCTGCGCCGCAGCTGTTCGGCGGCGGTGAGCCCGGCCGCGGAGGCGCCGATCACCGCGATGCGACCGGCGCTCATGCGTGGACCCGGATCACCGCTGCCGGGCACACCGCCGCGGCCTGCCGGACCGCCTCGTGCACCTCGGGCGGGGGCGCGGCGTCCAGCAGCACCACGACGCCGTCCTCGTCGCGCTGGTCGAACACCTCGGGTGCGGTCAGCACGCACTGGCCCGCGCCGCAGCAGCCGTCCTCGTCGATCGTGATCTCCATGCTCCCTCCTTACTCCTCAACGGGTTCCGGCGTCACCAGGTGACGGGCGGTTCGCGGCAGCCGTGGATGAACATGTCCCGCCGGAACCCGATGTCCCCGACCGGCACGCCGCATCCCGGGGAACCGCGCCGGCAGCACGCGCAGCGCGATCCGCGGTTCGACGCGGGCGAGGCACTGGTGCACGCCGAAGCCGAACACGAGGTGGCGGGTGTCCCCGCGGGCCCGGTCGATCACCTCCGGGCCGGGTGGGCCTCCTCGTCGTGGTCGCCCGCGGGAACGGGCCCCCGGCCCGCAGCAACCGCCCGCCGATCTCGACGTCGGCGACGACGGCCCGGCGCGGCCCGGTGCGCACGATGCCGTGCACGTGCCGCAGTTCTTCGACGGTGCCCGGCAGCGGCGCGGGGTCGGTGCGCAGCCGGTCGGCGGGCCGGCTCAGCAGATCCGCACGTCCTCCCGCTCCCCGTCGGAGAGGAACCGGGCGAGCCGCCGGGCCTCGTCGGCGACCTCGGCGCGCTCCGCTCGGGTGAAGCGGCGCAGCGGCTCGACCCGCAGCGCCGCCGGATCGGCCCGCCAGGTGCCCGCGACCCGGCCGTCCACCAGCACCAGCCGCTCGCCCGCGACGGACAGGCCGCGGTGCTCGTCCGCCACGATCCGGCTCCGGTCCTGGTAGCCGAGGACCGCGTTGTCGAACGCGGGCAGGAACCGCACCGGCGCGGGCACGTCCGGATCGGGGCGCGGCGCGTCCGGCAGGTCGAGCAGTTCCCGGCCGCGCTCGTCGCGGAACGACACCAGTTCCTCCCGCAGCTCGGCCACCGCGCCCGGCAGTCCGGCGAGCCCGCACCAGGCGCGCACGTCGGCGGTCGCCGCCGGGCCGTGCGCGGCCAGGTGGCGGCGCACCAGCTCCCGGCCCACCGGATCGGAGCCGGGCGGGGCCTGCGGATCGGCCTCGTGGCCCAGCCAGTCCGCGAGCGGCACCACCCGCACCCCGCCGCTGCTGCGCCACAGCCCGCGCGGCGGCAGCTGCACGGTCGGGACCAGCGCCGCCACCAGCACTTCGCCCAGCGCTCGCCGGGACGGGCCGGGCCACCGGTCGGTGAGCTCCGCGGCGAGCTCGGCCATCGTCCGCGGCTCGCCGTCGGCGAGCACCGCCCGGCCCGCGGCCGCCAGCTCGTCCAGGTCGATCCCGGCGAAGTCGCGGCGGTAGGCCGAGAGCCCGCGCTGCCGCAGCATCGCGTCGTGCCGCGACCGCCAGGCGAGCGCGTCCTCGGCGGTGAGCAGGTGCACGGTGCGGCGCATCAGGTGCGCGCGCACCAGCCGCCGCCGCACCAGCAGGTCCGAGAGCTCCGCCGGGTCGAAGTCGCGCAGCCGCGCGAACAATCCGGCGAACGGGGCCTGCGGTTCCTGCGCCTGCATCCCGCACAGGTGCGCCACCGCCGCCGCCACCGGCAGGTCGGCGCGGTCCAGCAGCAGCTGCCGGGCGAGCGCCGCGCGGTTGAGCGCGCGGGTCCCGAGAACGGTCATCCCAGTCCTGTTCGTGGCCGGGCCGGCACCCGCCCGGGAGCGGGCGCCGGCGGGGTGATCAGAATCCGCGGCGGCCGTCGATGGATTCGCGCAGGATGTCGGCGTGCCCGGCGTGCTGCGCGGTCTCGGCGATCACGTGCATCAGCACCCGGCGGGCGCTGCGCACCTCGCCCGGCGGGTTCCACGGCACCTCCGGCAGCGGGTGCGCGACGTTCAGGTCGGGCAGCGAGGACACGACCTCCGCGGTCCGCGCGGCGACCTCCGCGTAGCGGGCGAGGATGCCGGCGAGGGTGTCCTCGGGCTGCATCCGGAACTCCTCCCGGAACTCGATCATGCGCTGCGGCAGCGTCGTCGCCGTGCCCGCCATGAGGTCCTCCCAGGTGACGCCGTCGGGCAGTTCGACGACCATCGCGGAGGTGCCTTCGAGGATGAAGCGCAGCCAGTTCGCCTCCACGGACGCCACGTGCTTGATCAGGCCGCCCAGGCACAGCTCGCTGGCCGTCGGTCGCAGCCCGAGCTGCTCGTCGTCCAGCCCGTCGGTGGTGGTGATCAGCGCCTTGCGGGCGGCGTCGAGCTGGGCGAGCAGGTCGGTGCGCTCGGCGTCGAGGGTGGTGGTCACGGTGGTCCTTCCGGTCGTGCTCCGTCGTTGTGGTCCCCACCTTGGCACCGGTAGCGGACAGGGTGCGTCCGCTTCTTCGGGCAGGATGGAACTCGTGCCCAAGACTTCCGCGCGACTGCTGTCGCTGCTGTCCCTGTTGCAGGCCCGCCGGGACTGGCCGGGCGCGCTGCTCGCCGAACGCCTCGACGTCAGCCCGCGCACGGTGCGCCGCGACGTGGACCGGTTGCGGGAGCTCGGCTATCCGATCGCGGCGAGCAAGGGGCCGGACGGCGGCTACCGGCTGGGTGCGGGCAGCGAGCTGCCGCCGCTGCTGTTCGACGACGACCAGGCCGTGGCGCTCACCCTGGCGCTCCAGCTCGCCACCACCTCGGGGGCCGGGGTGGAGGAGGCGGCGGAGCGGGCGCTGCACACGATCCGGCAGGTGCTGCCCGCGCGGCTGCGGCACCGGGTGGACACGCTCCAGGTGACCGCGGTGGCGCCGCCGGAGGCGCGGGTGCGGGTGGAGCGCGGGGTGCTGGTGGCGCTGGGCGCGGCGGTGCACGCCCGGGAGGAGCTGCGCTTCGACTACTCGCACCCGAGGCGGGAGGGGCCGCCGCGGCGGGTGCAGCCGCACCACCTGATCACCTGGGGCGGGCGCTGGTACCTGGTGGCGTGGGACCTGGACCGGGCCGACTGGCGCACCTTCCGCGCCGACCGCATCGCGCCCCGCACGCCGACCGGGCCGCGGTTCACCCCGCGCGAGGTGCCCGGGGGCGACGTGGCGCGGTTCATCACCGAGAAGTTCCGGGGCGCCGAGGGCTGGCCGTGCCGCGGCGAGGTGGTGGTGCACCGGCCCGCGGAGGAGGTCGCCGAGTTCCTGTCCGACGACCTGGTGGAGCCGCTGGACGAGGGCCGGTGCCGGTTGCTGGCCGGTTCGTGGTCGTGGGCGGGGCTGGCGGCCGCGATCGGCCGGTTCGGCGTGGACTTCGAGGTGGTCGGGCCGCCGGAGCTGCGCGCCGCGGTCGCCGACCTGGGCCGCCGCTGCGCGGCGGCGATCGACTAGCCACCGACCTGCTTCCCGGGGCGTGGCACGACGCGGTGGTACTCGACGGTGGGCCCGGAACTCGCCGCGCGGCCGAGCGCGGTGCTCGCCCGGGCGCCTGGTGGACCGGTGTGGTCGGGCGGGTCGGGCCGTTCACCCGGTGATGCAGGAGGGTGGGGGCGGACGACGGGGCGAGGAGGGCGCGCGGTGGGCATCGTGTTGATCACCGGGGGGAACAAGGGGCTCGGGTACGAGGTGGCGCGGCGGCTGCTCGCCGCGGGCCACACCGTCCACATCGGAGCCCGCGATCCGGAGCGGGGTGCGCGGGCCGCGGCCGACCTGGGCGCCCGGTCCGTGCGGCTCGACGTCACCGACGACGACTCGGTCGCCGCCGCGCTCACCGAGGTCGGGGCGGCGGAGGGGCGGCTCGACGTGCTGATCAACAACGCCGGTGTCGCCGGCACGCCCGGAGTCGACGGGATCACCGGCCCGGACGCGCTGCGCCAGTTCGACACCAACGCGGTCGGCGTCCTCCGCGTAACCCAGGCCGCGCTGCCGTGGCTGCGGCGGTCCGCGAACCCGGTGGTGGTGAACGTGTCCAGCGGGCTCGGCTCGTTCACGGCCACCGCGGACCCGGAGCGCGTCGAATCCCGGGTGCCCGCGGTGGTCTACGGGGCGACGAAGGCCGCGGTGTCCATGCTGACCGTCCAGTACGCGAAGGCGGTGCCGGAGATCCGGTTCAACGCGGTCGACCCCGGCTTCACCGCCACCGACCTCACCGCCGCCGTCGGCGGGGGCCGTCCCGTCGAGGAGAGCGCCGAGGTCGTCGTCCGGATGGCGACCACCGGGCCGGACGGGCCCACCGGCACCTTCCAGGAGCTGGACGGCGAGCTCGGCTGGTGACCCCTCCGGCCGCCGGTGGGGTCAGCGGTCGTAGCGGCCGGTCTTCACGGCGGTGAGGAACTCGGTCCACCGGAGACGAGCGGTCAGCACGTATCCGGCCGATCGGTCCTTGGTGTCGCGGACGGCGGGCCGCCCGTCCACCCGCCCCACCTCCACGCAGTTCCCGTTCGGCTGGCTGCGGGAAGAGGTGCGCCAGTGCTGCGATGTCATGCCGCCTGCTCCTTCTCATCGATGATCAGCTCGATGAATCTGATCGTCTCCTCTTGGTCCAGCGCAACCTTCTTGATCACTCGAACGGCGGAATGATAGGCCTGCACATCGTCCTCGTCGGGAACGAATGCGCCTGAGCTGTAGTGCTCGAAGTGCACCACGTCGGGTGAATCCGGGAATTCGTAGAGCACGAAGGGGCCTGCCACTCCGGGATGCCAGCCGGTGCACCGCCGGACGACCTGGATCGCGATGTTGTCGCGGCGGGCGAATTCCAGCAGGTGCTGCAACTGGTCGAGCATCGTCTCGGCATTTCCGATTCTGTCCCGAATCGCGTCCTCGCCGATCAGCGCGGTGAGGTGGACGGGCGAGCGCCTGGTGACGACTTCGCGCCGGCCCATGCGAATCGTGACCCGGCGCTCGATCTCCTGCCGGTCCATGCCGCTCGACGTGGCGATCGATCGCGCGTAATCCGCGGTCTGGAGGAGTCCCGGTAATCCCATCGGCGCCCACTCGACGATCGCCGAAGCGGACCGTTCGCATTCCACGGCTCCCGCGAGCTGCTGCGGAATTCCCGGCATGCCGACGGTGAGCCAGTTCGGTTCGCTGGCGTGCCGGGCCAGTTCGAGTAGGCGCTGCCGCTCCTTGCCGGTCACCCCGGCGGCGCCGAGCAGTCCGGCGACGTCCTCGGGTGTCGGCACTCGCCGCCCGGTCTCCCAGTGCGACACCGTGCCGTGGCTGACTCCCAGTCTGCTGCTCAATTCTCGGCCGCTGATTCCGGATTTCTCGCGCACGGATCTGATTGCGGAGGAAAGTGCGCGGGCGCGGGGGGTTATACCGCTGGTGTCTGCAGGCATGTGACAAATACTAGCCAGCGCGGAATTGTTCGATCATCACTCGAAGGTGGAATTGAGAAACGTCTATTAGACGTCGATCATGGTTGTAGGCGCAACGGGCGGAGGCGATCGGTGGCACGGGTGTTCATGGCCTCGGAGCAGGAATCGGTGTGGCACGTGGTGGAGCTGCGCACCGGTGGTCCACGGCCGATCGCCCGCTGCGGCCACGTGATCCGCGGCCGCGTGCACCGCCGTCTCGGCCGCCCGGAGCGGCCGCGCGGGATGTGCGACCCGTGCGCGTCGGACGTGAACGGCCGGGAACCGCGCCCCACGTCCGAGGCGTCCTGAGCCGTCCAGCCGACCCTCGGCACCGACCGTCCGAGGATCGGACCGGTCCGCGCCCCTGACCCCCCGACCAGGTGCGGGCCGGTTCTCGGCCGGGTCGCCTGCGCTCCTCCCCGAGCGCGGCGGCCCGGCCTGCCCCCGGCGGCGGGCGGAGCACCCCCGATGTCCGCCCGCCGCCGCGGCGAATCCCGTTGCGCGGCAGCGGATCGGCCTCAGCCCGCGGGGGCGTCGTTGACGGAGGTCTCCATCAGACCGCCGCGCCAGTCCACGGATTCGCGGAGGGCGGCGGCGATGTCGGGGGCGGTGCCGGTCAGGTCGGCGTAGGCGCGGTGCAGGTTCGCCACGATGCGCTCGGAATCGGCCCAGCCCGCGAACTCGCCCAGGTCCGCTTCCCGCGCGGCCTGCAGCGGCGGGGTTCCGGCGGCCACCCCGGCTTCCGCGAGCTCCAGGACCAGCCGGTAGTAGCGCTCGTGCGCGGCGAGCACCGCGGGCAGGTCCGCGGCCTCGATCACCGGCCCGTGCCCGGGCACCACGCGTCGCGGCTCGAACTCGGCGATCCAGTCCAGCGCCCGCGCCGCGCCCGCGGGCGAACCCATGAACACCAGCGGCGTGAGGCCGTGGAACAGCAGGTCACCGCTGAACAGGACGCGTTCCTCCGGCAGCCAGGCCACCACGTCACCGCCGGTGTGCGCGGAGTGGCCGGGATGCCGCAGCTCGACGGTGCGCCCGCCGACGTGCAGCGACAGCTCGGACCGGAAGGTCACCGACGGCACGCGCCGCACCACGTCCCCCCAGTCCGGGACGGGCGACCAGAACGGCGGGCAACCGTCGATCATCGGGTCGGCGGCGAGTGCGGCCCGCATGTGCTCGTGTCCGAACAGGACGGTCTCGGTGGGCAGCAGCGAGTTGCCGTAGGAGTGGTCGCCGTGCTCGTGGGTGTTCACCGCCCACCGGATCGGCGAATCCGGTGCGGTGCGGGCGATCGCGTCCAGGAACCGGCGGGTGCGCTGCTCGGTGGCGCAGGTATCGACGACGAGCAACCCGTCGTCCCCCGAGATCACCCCGGCGTTGTTCACCCACCAGGTCCCGTCCGGCTGCACCCACGCCCACACCCCGTCGGCGAGCGGTTCGAGGCGGGGCTGCGCGTCGTTCGTGTGCATGCGAGCAGTGTGCACCGGCGGCCCGAGTCCGTCTCGACCCGTCTCCGGGCGGGTTCGTGGGGGGAAGGCCGCAGTCATACCCGTCGCGCGCGGAGATCGGCCGACCACCCGCCGTGCGGCTCTACGCTCCGAGTTCCTGGACAGGTGAGGAGGCCGTGTCGTGCAGGTGAAGAAGTTCCTCGGTGCGCTGGTGCTGGCGGGCGGTGTCGCGGTGGCGGCCCCGGCGGTGGCGCTGGCGGCGGACCCGCCGCCGGACCAGACCGTCCCCGGCAATGGCGACGCCGACGAGACCACGCCCGGTTCCGGCGGTACCAGCGACGGCACCGTGCCCGGCTCGGGCGGGGTGGGCACGATCGCCCTGGCGCAGGGCGACGGCGGCATCGGCGACAGCGGCGATGGCGGGTCGGGCATCGGCGACAGCGGTGACGGCGGCTCCGGCATCGGCGACAGCGGCGGCGGCTCGGGCATCGGCCAGAGCTGACCCGATCGCCCGCGCGGAACGGCCCGCCCGACCGTCCGGTCGGGCGGGCCGTTCCGTCCTCGATGGGGAGAGGTCAGGACCCCTGCGGCCCGTCCTCCAGGTCGCCTTCGGTCTGGAGGTAGATCTCGTGCAGGGCGGTGATCGTCTCCGGGTTCGGGGACTCCCACATGTTCCGGTTCGCCGCCTCCAGCAGGCGTTCCGCGATGCCGTGCAGCGCCCACGGGTTGGACTCGGTGAGGAACTTCTGGTTCTCCTCGTCCAGCACGTAGGTCTCGGCGAGCTTCTCGTACATCCAGTCGCCGACCACACCGGTCGTGGCGTCGTAGCCGAACAGGTAGTCCACGGTGGCGGCCAGTTCGAACGCGCCCTTGTAGCCGTGCTTGCGCATCGCGGCGAGCCAGCGCGGGTTGACGACGCGGGCGCGGAACACCCGCGAGGTCTCCTCGGTCAGCGAGCGGGTCCGGATGGCGTCCGGGCGGCTGCTGTCGCCGATGTAGGCCGCCGGCGCCTTGCCGGTCAGCGCGCGCACCGTGGCGATCATGCCGCCGTGGTACTGGAAGTAGTCGTCGGAGTCGGCGATGTCGTGCTCGCGGGTGTCGACGTTCTTCGCCGCCACCGAGATCCGCTTGTAGGCGGATTCCATGTCGCCGCGCGCCTCGGTGCCCTCCAGGCCGCGGCCGTAGGCGTAGCCGCCCCACACCGCGTACACCTCGGCGAGGTCGGTGTCGTCGCGCCAGTTCTTGCTGTCCATCAGCGGCAGCAGACCGGCCCCGTAGGCGCCGGGCTTCGAACCGAAGATGCGCATGGTGGCGCGGCGTTCGTCGCCGTGCCCGGCCAGGTCGGCCTGCGCGTGGGCGCGCACGAAGTTCTGCTCGTCCGGCTCGTCGAGCGCGGCGACCTTGCGGACCGCGTCGTCGAGCAGCGTCACCACGTGCGGGAACGCGTCGCGGAAGAACCCGCTGATCCGCACCGTCACGTCCACCCGCGGGCGGCCCAGCTCCTCCAGCGGGATCACGTCGAGCCCGTTGACGCGCCGCGACGCCTCGTCCCAGGTGGGCCGCACGCCCATCAGCGCCAGGACTTCCGCGATGTCGTCGCCGGAGGTCCGCATCGCGGAGGTGCCCCACACGGACAGGCCCACCGAGCGCGGGTACTCGCCGGTGTCGGCGAGGTAGCGCTCGATCAGCGAATCGGCGATGGCGTGCCCGGTCTCCCAGGCGAGCCTGCTCGGCACCGCCTTCGGGTCCACCGAGTAGAAGTTCCGGCCCGTCGGCAGCACGTTGATCAGGCCGCGCAGCGGGGAACCGCTCGGGCCCGCGGGCACGTAGCCGCCGTCGAGGGCGTGCAGCGTCGCGGTCATCTCGTCGGTGGTGGCGTCCAGCCGCGGGACCACCTCGGTGACGGCGAACTCCAGCACCCGCACCACGTCGTCCGGCGCGTCGCCCAGCACCGAGCGGCACACCTCGACGACGGCGCCGAGCTCCCAGCCGCGTTCCTCCATGCCCGCGACGAGGGCGTGCGCGGAGGTCTCCACGTCGTCCACGGTGCCGCGGGCGACGCTGCCGTCCTCCGCCATGCCCAGTGCCTCGCGCAGGCCGGGCAGCGCGCCGCTCTGCCCGCCCCACACCTGCCGGGCGCGCAGCATCGCCAGCACCAGGTTCACCCGCGCCTCCCCGGTCGGGGCGGCACCCAGGACGTGCAGGCCGTCGCGGATCTGCGCGTCCTTGATCTCGCACAGCCAGCCGTCGACGTGCAGCAGCATGTCGTCGAACTCGGCCTCGTGCGGGCGCTCGTCCAGGCCGAGGTCGTGGTCCAGCTTCGCGGCCTGCATCAACGTCCAGATCTGGCTGCGGATCGCGGGCAGCTTCGCCGGGTCCATCGCCGAGATCTGCGCGTGCTCGTCGAGCAGCTGCTCCAGCTTCGCGATGTCGCCGTAGCTCTCCGCGCGCGCCATCGGCGGCACCAGGTGGTCCACCAGCGTCGCGTGCACCCGACGCTTCGCCTGGGTGCCCTCGCCCGGGTCGTTGACCAGGAACGGGTACACCAGCGGCAGGTCCGCCAGCGCCGCGTCCGGTGCGCAGGACGCCGACATGCCCGCGGTCTTGCCGGGCAGCCACTCCAGGTTGCCGTGCTTGCCGAGGTGCACCATCGCGTGCGCGCCGAACTCGTCGGTCATCCAGCGGTAGGCGGCCAGGTAGTGGTGGCTCGGCGGCAGGTCCGGGTCGTGGTAGATCGCGATCGGGTTCTCGCCGAACCCGCGCGGCGGCTGCACCACGACGACGACGTTCCCGGCGCGCAGCGCGGCCACCACGATCTCGCCGTCCGGGTCGTGCGAGCGGTCCACGAACTGCTCGCCCGGCGGCGGACCCCAGTGCTGCTCGATGCTCTCCCGCAGGTCCTGCGGCAGCGTCGCGAACCAGTCGGCGTAGCGCTTCGCGGGGATGCGCACCGGGTTGCCGGACAGCTGCTCCTCGGTCAACCAGTCCGGGTCCTGGCCACCAGCGGCGATCAGCGCGTGCACCAGCGCGTCGCCGTCCTGCGCGGCCACGCCGGGCAGCGCGTCCGGGCCGTCCACCGGGCCGATGTCGTAGCCGGCCTCGCGCAGCCGCTGGAGCAGGCCCACCGCGCTCGCCGGGGTGTCCAGGCCGACGGCGTTGCCGATCCGGGAGTGCTTCGTCGGGTACGCCGACAGCATCAGCACCAGGCGCTTGTCCGCGGCGGGCACGTGCCGCAGCCGCGCGTGCTTCACCGCGATCCCGGCGACGCGGGCCGCGCGCTCCGGGTCGGCGACGTACACCGGGAGGCCTTCGGCGTCGTTCTCCTTGAACGAGAACGGCACCGTGATCAGGCGGCCGTCGAACTCGGGCACCGCGACCTGGGTGGCCATGTCCAGCGGGGACAGGCCTTCGTCGTTGTCCTCCCACGCCTCGCGGCTGGAGGTCAGGGTGAGGCCCTGCAAGATCGGCACGTCCAGCGCGGCGAGCGCGCCCACGTCCCACGCCTCGTCGTCGCCACCGGCGGAGGCGGTCGCGGGCTTCGTGCCGCCCGCGGCCAGCACCGTCACGATCAGCGCGTCCGCCTCGCGCAACGTGTCCAGCAGGCCCGGTTCGGGGGCGCGCAGCGACGCGCAGAACACCGGCAGCGCCTGGCCGCCCGCGTCCTCGATGGCGTCGGAGAGGGCGTGCGCGAACGCGGTGTTGCCCGCCATGTGGTGCGCGCGGTAGTAGAGCACCGCGACCTTCGGGCCTTCGGTCCGGCGCGGGGTCCGCTCCAGCAGGCCCCACTTCGGCGTCTCCACCGGCGGTTCGAAGCCGTGGCCGGTGAGCAGCACCGTGTCGGACAGGAAGTTGAACAGCTGCGTCAGGTTCTCCGGCCCGCCCTGCGCGAGGTAGCCGTGCGCCTGCGAGCAGACGCCGCCCGGCACCGTGGAGCACTCCATCAGCTCCGCGTCCGGGGCCTGCTCACCGCCGAGCACCACGACCGGGCGCGGTCCGGCGAGCAGCGAGTCCAAGCCCTCCTCCCACGCGCGGCGGCCGCCGAGCAGCCGCACCACGACGAGGTCGGCGCCCTCCAGCAGCGGCGGCAGGTCGTCCACGCCGAGCCGCGCCGGGTTGCCGAGGCGGAAGTCCGCACCGCTGGCGCGTGCGCTGAGCAGATCGGTGTCCGATGTGGACAGCAGCAGGATCATGCGGCACGCTCCCGGCTGAGCAGGGACGCGGGCGTGCGGGCAGGACGCATGGTCAACCTTCCTCGGGGTCCTCGCCCCGGAGTCGTCGGCACCCGGTGTCGCACCGGGCGGTGGCGGCGCCGGAGTGTCCTGGCTCCCGGATCGCCGCTCGCCCCGTGCCTTCCCACCCGCGCGGCGCGCGGGCAGTGGCCTCGTACTCGGAGTTCGCTCCCCGGTGACAGTGGCGGGACCGCGCCGGACTCGCACCGGCTTCCTCCGCACGTCGCCGCCGACAACTCTCCGCAACGGGGCGATCGTTCGTCAAGTGGCCGGTCGTGCGGTCGCGCGAGAGATCCCGCACTCGACGCGTCCGGCCGTCCGGTGAGGCGCATCGCGTTTTGCGGACGTGATCCGGGCGGGACGTAGTATCGACGGTCGCCGGTGCGCCCCCGAGTCCGCGCACCCCGGACAGCGGCGTCGTGCGCTGCGAGTTCCGGACCAGACCATGATCGACGAGAGCGGGGACGAGCGTGCCGCGACGAGCCGGACCCGACGCGTGCCCCGGCGCGCTGCGGGTGCACGAGGCCGCTGACGGGGGACTGGCCCGCGTGCGGGTGCCCGGCGGGCGGCTCGCGGCGCGGCAGGTGCGGGCGCTGGCGACCGCGGCCGCGCTGGGTGACGGCGGCTGGGAACTCACCTCGCGGGCGAACATCCAGGTCCGCGGGCTGTCCGCGGCGGCGGTGCCGGAGTTCGCGGAGCTGCTCGGCGCGGCCGGTCTGCTGCCGTCGCCGACGCACGAGCGGGTGCGCAACGTCGTCGCCTCGCCGCGCACCCGCCCGGCCGCGCTGGACGTGCGCGCGGTGGCGGTGGCGCTGGACGAGGGGCTGCGCGCCGACCCGGAGCTGGCGGAGCTGCCCGGGCGGTTCCTGTTCACCGCGGACGACGGCGGCGGCGAGGTGACCGCGCTGGGCGCGGACGTCGCGCTGCACCCCGCGGACGGCGCGGTGGCGGTGCTGCTCGCCGGGGCCGACCTCGGGCTGCGGGTGTCCGCGGCCGACGCGGCCCGCGCCGCGGTGCTCGCGGCCGCCGCGTTCCTCGCGGAACGGGGCCGGCTGGGCGCGGAGAGCTGGCGGCTGGCGGAACTGCCCGGTGGCGCCGAGCGGATCGCCGCCCGCATCCGGGCGGAATTCTCCTGCATGGCGGCGGAAACCGCGGTCGCGCCCGGTGATCCGGTGCGCACGCACGCGGAGCTCGGCGTGCTGGCCCGCGCCGACGACCGGGTCGATCTCGCCCTCGGCGCGCCGCTGGGACGGCTGGACGCCGGGCAGATCGCGGTGCTCGCTACGCAGACCGAGGAGATCGCCGCCCGGACCGCCGCACCGCACCCGCTGCGGCTCACGCCGTGGCGCGCGCTGCTGCTCACCGACGTCCCCGCGGCCGAGGCACCGCGCAGGCTCGCCGAGCTGGACGCCGCCGGGTTCCTCACCGACCCGGGCGCGCCGCTGGCCGGGGTGACCGCCTGCACCGGCAGCCCCGGCTGCGCGAAGTCCCTCGCCGACGTGCGCGCCGACGCGCGGCGCACCACCCGGCCCGGCCCGCTGCCGGTGCACTGGGCGGGCTGCGCGCGCCGCTGCGGCCGACCGGCCGGACCAGGAGTGGAAGTGCTGGCCACCGAGGCCGGCTACGAGGTCGGCGGGCGCCCCGCCGGCGAGACGTCCGCCGCGCTCGACGCGGCACGGAGGGCAGTGTGAACACCGCAGACAGCACCGGCGGCTACGAGTACGTGCGCGACGGAGCGGAGATCTACCGCCGCTCGTTCGCCACGATCCGCGCCGAAGCGGAACTCGACGGCATGCCACCGGAGGTCGCCCAGGTCGCCGTCCGCATGATCCACGCCTGCGGCATGGTGGACCTGGCCCGCGACATCGCCTGGTCGCCGCGCGCGGTGCTCGCCGCCCGCGAGGCGCTGCGCGGTGGCGCGCCGGTGTTCTGCGACGCCGCGATGGTCGCCGCGGGCGTCACCCGGCGCAGGCTGCCCGCCGACAACGACATCGTCTGCACCCTCGGCGACGAGCGCGTTCCCGGCCTCGCGGCGGCACTCGGCACGACCCGCAGCGCGGCCGCGATGGAGCTGTGGCGGGACCGGCTGGAGGGGTCCGTGGTCGCCGTCGGCAACGCGCCGACCGCGCTGTTCCGGCTGCTGGAGATGATCGACGCGGGCGCGGGCAGGCCCGCCGCCGTGCTCGGCCTCCCCGTCGGGTTCATCGGCGCCGCCGAATCGAAGCAGGCACTGGCCGACCACCCGGCGCTGGAGCACCTGGTGGTGCACGGCCGCCGCGGTGGCAGCGCGATGGCGGTGGCCGCCATCAACGCGATCGCGAGCGAACAGGAGTGAGCAGCACCGTGGAGCAGGCAGGCAGGTTGTTCGGCGTCGGGCTCGGACCCGGAGATCCGGAGCTGGTGACGGTCAAGGCCGCCCGGCTGATCGGCGAAGCCGACGTGATCGCCTACCACAGCGCCCGGCACGGCCGCAGCATCGCGCGTTCCGTCGCCGCGCCGTACCTGCGGGAAGGCCAGGTCGAGGAACCGCTGGTGTACCCGGTGACGACCGAGACGACCGATCACCCGGGCGGCTACCAGGGCGCCATCGACGAGTTCTACGCCGACGCGGCCGAACGGCTCGCCGCGCACCTGTCCGCGGGCCGCACCGTGGCGCTGCTGTGCGAGGGCGACCCGTTCTTCTACGGCTCCTACATGCACATGCACAAGCGCCTGGTGGGCCGGTTCGAGGTGGCCGCGATCCCCGGTGTGACCTCGGTGAGCGGGGCGGCGGCGATGCTCGGCAGGCCGCTGGCGGAACGCGACGAGGTGCTGACGGTGCTGCCCGGCACGCTCGACCCGGACGTGCTCGCGGAGAAGCTGGCGGGCACCGACGCGGCGGCGGTCATGAAGCTGGGCCGCACCTTCGACGGGGTGAAGGCGGCGTTCGAGAAGGCGGGCCGGCTCGACGAGGCCTACCTCGTGGAGCGCGCCACCACGGACCGGCAGCGGCTGCTGCCGCTGGGCGAGGTGGATCCGGCGTCGGTGCCGTACTTCTCGCTGGCGCTGCTGCCGAGCCCGGTGAACGCGGACAGCCCGCTGAACCTGACCGACGCGTCCGGAGTGCCGGTTTCCGCTGCGGCGCAACGGGAATCTCCCGCCGAACCGGCGGCGGGCACCTCGGCGGGCACCGGTGAGGTCGTGGTCGTCGGCCTCGGCCCGGCCGGTCCGCAGTGGACCACCCCGGAGGCGCACACCGCCGTCGCCGCCGCCGACGACCTCGTCGGCTACGGCCCCTACCTGGACCGGTTGCCGACGAACCCGCGGCAGCGCAAGCACGCCTCGGACAACCGGGTGGAGGCCGAGCGCGCCGAGTTCGCCCTGGACCTGGCGCGGCGCGGTTCCCGCGTCGTCGTGGTGTCCTCGGGCGATCCGGGCGTGTTCGCGATGGCCAGCGCCGTGCTGGAGGTCGCCACCGAGGAGCGGTTCGCCGCGGTGCCGGTGCGGGTGCTGCCCGGGCTCACCGCGGCGCAGGCGGTGGCGAGCCGGATCGGCGCGCCGCTGGGCCACGACTACTGCGTGCTGTCCCTGTCGGACCGGTTGAAGCCGTGGGAGGTCATCGTCGAGCGGCTGGCCGCGGCGGCGAAGGCCGACCTGGCGATGGCCATCTACAACCCGGCGTCGCGCAGCCGCACCTGGCAGGTCGGTGCCGCCCGCGACGTGCTGCTGGAGCACCGCTCGGCGGAGACGCCGGTGGTGATCGGCCGCGACGTGGGCGGGCCGCAGGAGTCGGTGCGGGTGGTGCCGCTCGGCGAGCTCGATCCGTCCGATGTGGACATGCGCTGCCTGCTGCTGATCGGCTCGTCCACCACGCGTTCGGTCGGCGGGACGGTGTTCACGCCGCGCCGCTATCCGGCGTGACGCAGCCGTTCCACGGCGGCGGCCACGGTCTCGACCACGGGCACCGGCGGTTCCGGCGGGCGGCGCACGAGCACCACGGTGACGCCGAGCAGCCGGGCCGCGTCCAGCTTCGGGCGGGTCATCGGCCCGCCGCTGTCCTTGGTGACGAGCACGTCGATGCGGTGCTCGCGCAGCAGCGCCACCTCGTCGTCGAACGCGAACGGCCCGCGGGCCAGCAGCAGTTCGGTGCGCGGCGGCAGCGGCGGTTCCGGCGGGTCCACGGCGCGCACCAGGAACCGCAGGTCCAGGTGCGCGAACCGGTGCACGTCCTGGCGCCCGGTGCTGAGGAAGATCCGCTCGCCCAGGCCGGGCAGCGCGGCGGCGGCCTCGTCCAGCGAATCCACCAGGTGCCAGTGCGGTTCCGGTTCCCAGCCGGGCCTGCGCAGCACCAGCAGCGGCAGACCGGCCAGCGCGCAGGCGCGCACCGCGTTCGCGGTCATGGCGGCCGCGAACGGGTGCGTCGCGTCCACCACCTCGTCGATGCGTTCGGCGCGCAGCCAGGCGGCGAGACCGTCGGCGCCGCCGAAACCGCCGATCCGCACCTCGCCGTCCGGCAGCCGCGGATCGCGCACCCGCCCCGCCAGCGAGGAGATCACGTGCACCGCCGGTTCGCCGCCGAGCCGGGCGGCGAGCTCGCGGGCCTCCGCGGTGCCACCGAGCACCAGCACCCGCCGCACCTCGACCATGCGGCCAGCCTAGGCGGTGCGCCGTGACCGGCCAGGCGCTGCGCTACGGCTGGACGACCGGTGCCTGCGCCACCGCCTCCACCGCCGCCGCCTACACGGCGCTGCTCACCGGCGGGTTCCCCGATCCGGTGGGCATCGTGCTGCCGAAGGGGCACCGTCCCGAGTTCGCCCTCGCCAAGGAACGCCTCGACGGCGGGTCGGCGATGGCGGCGATCGTGAAGGACGCCGGCGACGACCCGGACGTGACGCACGGCGCGCTGGTGTCGGCCACGGTCCGCCCCGCCGAACCCGGCGCCGGGGTGGTGTTCCGCGCCGGGCCGGGCGTGGGCACCGTGACGAAACCGGGCCTGCCGCTGCCGGTGGGCGAACCGGCGATCAACCCGGTGCCGCGCGAACTGATCCGCGGCGTCGTGCGGCAGGTCGCCGCCGAGCACGGCGGCAGCGGGGACGTGGTCGTGGAGATCGCCGTGGAGGACGGGGAGGAACTGGCGCGGCGCACCTGGAACCCGCGGCTCGGCATCCTCGGCGGCCTGTCCATCTTGGGCACGACCGGCGTGGTGGTGCCCTACTCGTGCTCGGCGTGGATCGACAGCATCCGCCGCGGCGTGGACGTGGCGCGCGCCGCCGGGCTGGAGCACGTCGCCGGGTGCACCGGCAGCACCTCGGAGAAGCTCGTCGACCGCACCTACGGCCTCGCCCCGGAGGCGATGCTGGACATGGGCGATTTCGCGGGCGCGGTGCTGAAGTACCTGCGGCGCCACCCGGTGCCGCGGCTGACGATCGCGGGCGGCATCGGCAAGCTCGCCAAGCTCGCCGACGGGCACCTGGACCTCCATTCGAAGCGGTCCCAGGTGAACTTCGCGCTGCTGGCGGAGATCGTGCGGGACGCGGGTGCCTCCGCCGAGTTCGCCGCGGGCATCCGCGGCGCCAACACGGCGCTGGACGCGCTCACCCGCTGCCAGGCCGAGGGCATCCCGCTCGGCGACCTCATCGCGGCCCGCTCCCGCGACTTCTGCCTGATCACCCTCCGCGGCGCACCGATCGACGTCGAGGTCCTGGTCATCGACCGGGCAGGCACCCTCGTCGGCCACGCCCCGTTCGCCTGACCGGCGCCTACCGCATCGAGCGCCGGGCGGCTTCGGCGAAATCGGGGACGATTTTGCCGAGCTGTGTCAGCAACGAGTCGATCGTTTCAGGCGGCCTGATCCTGGCGAGCACGGCGTCCCGCAGGCATTGCGAGATCAACTCCGGATCTTCGTCGAGCAGATCCACCAGGAACGCGTCCGGATGTGTGGCGGCAACGCCGTGCTCTCTCAGATCGCGGGGCCGGAAATCGTCCAGGTTCGCGGTGACGATGACCTCGGCGCCGCCGTGCACCGCTGCGGCGAGCACGTGTCGATCCTCAGGCGCGTTGGTGAGCACGGGCATCAACCACTCGTAGTCGGTGACCTCGGCCTGCGGGAAGGCGGCGCGCATCGCGTCGACACGCCTAGCGGCCTTCTCCGGAGTGATGGTCGCGCTGGCCCGCGGGAGGTTGCGGCGCACTTCGTCGAGAACCTGCGCGGACCAGAGCGGGCGGAAGGCGTGCAGACTGGCCGACCGGAGCAGCACGTCCGTGAGGTTGACCGGGATGAGCACGCAGGCGTCGAGGAATGCAGGTGCGGTCACGATCACCGAGTGTGCATGAAGCCCATGTCGTCGTCGGCACTGCCGTCGGCTGCGGCCTCCCGAGTCATCTCGTCCAGCACCGCCTGTCGTTCCTGCCGGGACTCACGTTCGTAGGACAGCACGTCGGCGAGGCGGACGCGACGGTGGCTCGAGCGCTGCTCGAAGGGGATCCGGCCGGACTCCAGCAGTCTGACCAGCGTAGGGCGGGAAATGTTCAGCAGGTCGGCTGCCTGCTGAGTGGTCAGCACCGCGTGGAGAGGGGCGACGCTGACGGCGAGGCCCCGGGACATCGCCGTGACCACTTCGCGGAGCACGGCGTGGACCTCGGCTGGCATCTCCAGCACGTCTCCGTCCGGGCCGATCAGCTTTGCCTGCTGAACACGGTCCGTGTTGAACGATGCGGCGAGCTCGCGAAGTGCCGCGTGCGCCGATTCGTCGGGAGGGAGCACCGTTCGCCGTTCGAGCGAGGCGGTCATCGTCGGGCTCCTTCCGGCTGGGAGGTTGTGCTCGGTTCCTCATGGTAGCCGAAAGGACCCAACGAATCGAACGAAACGAAAGGTTGATTCGTCCGGATGAACGTCCCGCGCGTTGGACGTGGTCTCCCCGGCGAACGGGATGAACGCCGGGAGGTCTCGACGTCCTCGTGGTAGGCGTGTCGCCCGGCCTGCCGCCGAGGTGGTCGAGCGAGGTGAACAGCCGCGCCCGCGTGGCGCCGCGAGGTCGTGCGGTGCGGCGTTCGGTTGCTGCGGATGTTCGGGAGTCCCGGGAAAGCGGGAGACGGCGGTGGGGCGAGGGCGGATGCTCTGCACCAGCGGGACGCATCCGCTGCGGGGGTGGAGCGCATCGCGGGAGGTGATCGGGAACGGGATGTCCCAGGGGTTCAGGAGGGCAGGCCGAGGGTGGCGGTGGTGACCGCGTCGGGGTGCCCGGCTTGCCGCCAGTGCACTCGGGCCGGGAGGTCGTGGTGCGGGCCGTGCGGGTCGATTCCGCTCGCGCGGTAGGCGAACGCCTCGTCGTGGGAATACACGATCACGACGTCGACGACGCCGGACGGCCAGTGCCGCACGTACAGCAGGGCGTCCAGTTCGCCGACGTCGTTGTGCACCGGAATTCCCCGGAAGCCCTGCGCGACGAGGCAGTGCAGGTTGTCGATCGCGTTCATGGCGCGAACTCCGTTCGAGGGGAACGTCGAGGTGGGGGTCTCGATGCGGGCGGGGTTCGGAACGGGGGAGGGGAGCCGGTGGGACCGGGCCGCGTCGGGGCGGATCGGTCCGGTCCCACCGGCGGCATCGGGTGGTGAGCGGCGGGGAGAGGGGGCCGCTCGTCCGCCCGGTGCGGCGGTGATCACCGGACTCGATCACCGATGTGGAGCACGCTACATTCGCGGTGTGCTCCGAACTAGATCCCTGATCGGGTGATGATGTCGGTGGTGGCGGCCGGGCACACTCCTAACGCCACGACGGGGAAAGGGCGGCGAGTGAGCACGAGTCCGACGGCGCTGAAGCGCTGGATCGCCGGAGAGCTGGCACGGCTCCGGGAGCGCAACGGGGTCACCAGGGCCGAAGCGGCCAAGGCCATCCGGGGCAGCATCCAGAACATCGGCCACTTCGAAGTCGGCCGCCGGATGCCGAAGGCCCTCGAACTCGAAACCCTGCTCCGGTTCTACGGCGTGCCCGACCGGGTGGACTTCTTCCTGTCGCTGCGGGATCGGGCGAAGAAGGGGACGGATTGGTGGGTCGGCTTCGACGCTGACGACAGCGCGCTTCCCGCCTACTTCAAGCTCTTCCTCGGTCTGGAAGCGATGGCGTCGAGGATCGAGAGCTGGGACGTGCAGGTGATCCCCGGCCTGTTCCAGACCAGCGAGTACGCCGAGGCCGTGATCCGCGGCGGTGAACCCGAACTCCCCGAAGCGGAAGTGGCCCGCCGGATCGAGCTGCGGATGGCGCGGCACCGCGAAGTGCTGGAACGCGACCACCCGCCCTCGGTCTGGGCCGTGCTGGACGAAGCGGCGCTGCGTCGCGTGGTCGGTTCCGCCGAGGTGATGCGCGCGCAGCTCGAACTGCTGCTCCAGCTGGCGCAGCGGCCGAACGTCGAAGTGCAGGTGTTGCCGTTCGGTTCCGGCGCGCATCCTGGCACCGAAGGCGCCTTCACGGTGCTGACCTACCCGCCGGACTTCGACGGCGACCTCGGCATGGTGTACGCGGAAACGAGGGTGCGCGGCATCTACTACGACGAGCAGGAGGACGTTCGGAAGTACCGCGAAACCCTCACCCGCCTGCAGGTCGCAGCGCGCAAGCCGCGAGACTCGCTCGAGTCAATCAAGCGACTAGCGAAGGACTTCTGACCCTCATGCGCCACCCGCTCGCCGAACCGAACGCCGTCGCGAACTGGCGGAAGTCGTCCCGCAGCCAGGCTCAAAACGGGTGCGTCGAAGTCGGTTCCGGCGCGGATCGGGTCGGTGTCCGGGATTCCAAGCTCGGCGCGGGAAGCCCGGTGTTGGTGTTCACGGCGGCCGAGTGGGCGTCGTTCACCGCGGGCGCCCGCCGCGGCGCCTTCGACCGCTGAGCACCGGGATCAGGTGGCGAAGCCGCCGTCGGAGTTGAGGATCGCGCCGGTGATGAACGCGGCTTCCGGGCCGGCGAGGTGCGCGACGAGGTTCGCGATCTCGTCCGGGGTGCCGAAGCGGCCCAGCGGCGTGGTGGCCTGCAGGACTTCCGCCCGCGGCCCGGCGGCCGGGTTCATCGCGGTGTCGACGGCGCCGGGCTGCACGTCGTTCACGGTGATGCCGCGCGGGCCCAGGTCGCGGGCCGCGCTGCGGGTGAGCCCGGCCAGGGCGGTCTTGCTGGTGGTGTAGGCGATCATGTGCTGGAACGGCAGGTGGTCGGCCAGCGAGGTGCCGATGTTGATGATCCGCCCGCCTGCCTGCAGGTACTTCGACGCTTCCTGGATGGCGACGAACGGGCCGCGCACGTTCACCGCCAGCGCCCGGTCGAAGTCCGCCAGCGACAGCTCGTCCAGGTGCCCGGACTCCACGGTTCCGGCGTTGTTGACCAGGACGTCCAGCCCGCCGAACTCGGTGGCGGTGGCGGTCACGGCGGCGCGGATCTGCTCGGGGTCGCCGGCGTCGGAGCGCAGCACCAGCGCGCGCCCGCCGGAGACCGTGATCTCGGCGGCCACCTGCTCCGCGGCGGCGGCCGAGTTCGAGTGGGTGAGCGCGACGGCCGCGCCGTCGGCGGCGAGGCGGCGGGCGATGGCGGCACCGATGCCGCGCGAGGCCCCTGTGACCAGTGCGGATCGTCCGGCGAGCGGCTGCATCGTCATGCGGAGTCCCCTTCCCCGGCCGGGATCGGCACCACCGACTAGAGCACTCCGCGATCGCGGGCGGTACCGCCGCGCGAGTCCGGTGGATCCGGTGCTCCGGCCGCACCGCAGCGACGACGGCCTTCGGGTCCGCTGTGGACCGAATCGGTCAATTCGCGCGCGGGGCGAGGGACAGCACCGGGAACACCCGGTCCGTCTTCGCCTGGTACGCGGCGAAGTAGGGGAACAGGGCCGTCAGCTGCGCGAACTTGACGTCGCGCAGCACGCCGGTGATCTCCTGGGCCCGGACGTCGAGCACGTCGGGCCCGACCTCGATGCGGGCGTCCGGGTGGGCCCGCAGGTTGAAGTACCAGTCGGGGTGCACGTCGGATCCGGCCTTCGAGGCGAACACCAGATACCGGCCGTCCTCCTCCAGGTAGGCCAGCGGGGTGACGTGCGCTCGGCGGGTGCGGGCCCCGGTGCTGGTCAGCAGCAGCAGCGCCGCCCCGGCGAAAGCGCCGCCCACCACGCCCGCGTTGGCGCGGAACTCCTCGATCACGGGTGCGTTGTACCGAGCCGCGACGATCGCGGTGATCTCGTTCCCCTCCACTGGATGTGTTCCTCTCCCTGCGCGGTGGGTGGCCGCGTCCGCCGCCGCGGACATCATGATCACGATAAGGAACCGGGCGGCCGGAGGGAACTCGGGAATGCCCGACCGGCGTGCGGTCGAGGAACTCGTGCGGGCGCACTGCTGCGACTTCCCGCGATGCGGACGTCCGGCGGTCCCGCCCCATCCGAGGAACGGGACCGCCGGGAGTGGATCAGGGCAGGGTGAACGTCGGCTCGGCCGGCGGCAGCGGCGCGGTGAACATCGCGAGGTAGAGGTCCAGGTACGGCGCCCGCTCGCCCGGAACCTCGACGTCGTCGGCCGGATCGTCCAGCGCGAGGTCGAGCCGCGCGCCGTGCACCTGCACGGTCTCCCGCGACGGCGTGTCGATCCAGTCCCGGAACGGGGTCTGGACGCCGCCGGGTTCGACGGTGCCGATCTCCACGGCCAGCGAGTGCCCGGCGGGCAGCGTCCAGTCCGTCGACTTGAGGTCGAACTCGGTGGTCCCGGAGCGCAGCACCGCGACCTGCTCGTCGAACATCACCGCCGTGCCGTCCGGGGCGACGTCGTGCAGCTGCACCATGACGTTCCCGCGGCCCGCGGTGTCCAGCGCGATCCGCGGCGTCCCGGTGATCCGGGTGTCCCGCGCGACCGGCTCGGACCGTTCGACGATGCCGCCGGTGGGGCCGTCGTCCCCGCCGTCGTCCAGGTAGGACCCGCCGGTGAGCTCGACCGTCGCGGCGCGGTCGGAGATCGGCCAGCTGTCCTGCCCGCGCCAGGTCCCGGAGCCGTCCTGCACGGCGAACGCCGGGTGGCGGACCGGCGGGGCGATGCCCTTGAGGTGCTCGTCGTAGAAGGACATGGCCTCCTCGAACCAGCCTTCCCGGCCCATCGCCAACCGCCCGTCCGCGGTCCGCTCGTCGCCGCGGACGTGGTCCCACGGTCCGATCCAGCCGCGTTCCGGGCCCTCGTGGTTGTCGAGGAACTCCTGCATCGCCTCCGGTTCGGTGTTCCACTCCAGCAAGCCCTGGGTGATGAACAGCGGGGTGTCGGTGCCCTTCGCGAGCTCCGGCAGATCCCGCGCCCGCCAGTACCCGGAGTCCGGGTTGCCGTTGAGGTAACCGGCCTGGTTGTCGATGAGGCACTCCGGGTGCGCCTGCTCGTACTCGGAGTTCGCCCGGTAGTGCGGGTCGTCGTCGGGCAGCTGCGGCAGCACCGCCAGCCCGTTGTAGGTGCTCGCCACGTTGACGGCGGTCGTGCGCGGCACCCCGTTGGAGTGGATGTTGCGGTACGGGTCCCAGATCGGTTCCTGCGCGATGACGGCCTTCAGCGCGTCCTGGTCCAGGTCGTTGCCGATCAGACCGGTGATCGCGTCGTAGGACTTGCCGTACATGCCGACGGACCCGGTGGACCACGGTCGGCTCGCCGCCCAGTCGATCGCGGCGCGGACGTCCGCCTGCTCGCCGGGGCCCGCGAAGTCGAGGCAGCCGGTGGAGCCGCCGAACCCGCGGGTGTCCACCCGCACGAACGCGTAGCCGCGCTCGAACAGGTTCGTGCCCTCGATGAACTCGTCGAAGCGGCCGGAAGGCCCGGTGTGCTCGAAGCCCTCGTCGGTGAGCTGCCCGGAGTGCCCGAAGTACGGCCCGGCGGAGAGGATCACCGGCACCTGCTCGCCCGGCGCGAGCCCGTCCGGCAGCAGCACGTCGGCGTGCAGCTCGGTGCCGGAGTCGTCCGCGGACGGGAAGTAGTGCTGCGTCCAGGCCGCGCCTTCGGGCACGCGGTCGTTCTGCTCGTGGGTGACGGGTTCTTCGGCGGTGGCGACCGAGGCGGTGCCCGCCGCGGAGGCGGCGGCTCCGGTCAGGGCGAGGGCCGCGGCGAGCGCGGAGGCTGCGCCGACGGCCGCGCGAGTTCTCTTCATGGGTTCCTCCCAGGCGGGTGCGGTGCGGTGATCGCGTCTGGGAGGAGCAGACACCCGGCCGCAGCGGCATGCTCAACACCGCGGTGCCGTGACCCGGGTCACGCCGGGCGCCCGTTCCGGGGAGCGGGCGCCCGGTGCGGATCACGCCTCGTCGAGCAGCCGCCGGGAGACCTCCCAGAGCCGTTCGGCGGACTCCGGGTCCAGCGCCCAGCGTCGGACGCCGCCGCGCACCGCGGTGGTCTCGGCGTCATCGGCGATGACCGGGGATTCCGCGCAGTCCTCCAGGTACTTGCCGCCGACGCCCGCGAATTCGGGGGCGAGCGCGGCGGTCATCGTGGTGGCCGCGCCCTGTTGCGGGGTCTTCAGCGTCGGGACCTGGGACCACTCGGCCCGGGTGTCGGCGGGGATGTGGCGCTGCAGGTTCGTCATGATCCCGCCGGGCATCAGCGAGTTCGCGTGGACGCCGTCGCCGCTCCAGCGCCGGGTGGCCGCCACCGCGAACAGCGCGTTCGCGGTCTTCGACTGGCCGTACGCGCTCCACGGGTCGTAGGGCCGGTGCTCGTAGTGCAGGTCGTCGAACACGACCGGCGAGGCGTGGTGCCCGCTGGAGGACACCGCGACGAGCCGCGCGCCCCCGGCCGCCGCGAGCGCCCGGTGCAGGCCGGTCGCCAGCGCGAAGTGGCCGAGGTGGTTGGTGGCGAACTGCTGCTCCCAGCCTTCCCGGGTGCGCCGCAGCTCCGGCACGGCCATCACCCCGGCGTTGTTCACCAGCAGGTGCAGCGGGCCGGTCCAGTCCGCGGCGAACCTGCGCACCCCGGCGAGGTCGACGAGGTCCAGCTCGGCGACCCGGACCTCGGCGCCGGTGGTGGTGGCGATGTCCTCCGCGGCGGCGCGGCCGGCGGCCGGGTCGCGGACGCCGATGGTGACCTCGGCACCCGCGCGGGCCAGGGTGCGGGCCGTTTCGACGCCGATCCCGGAGGCACCGCCGGTGACGACCGCGCGCTTGCCGGTCAGGTCGTGGCCCGCCGCGACCTCGTCCGCGGTGCTGCTCGCGCCGAAGGGAGTGGTGATGAGGGACATGGGAACTCCTGCCAAGTGGTGTCCTTGGCAGTGTATGTCAAAACTGTCAGTCGCTGTCAACTGTGGCGGCGACTGTCACCTGACGGTGGGGTGCCAGTGGTCGCCTCCGAGGCGAGCCGGAACAGTTCGTGCAGGTCGTCGACGCCGTCGTGGGCCGCCCAGTGCATCAGCACCGCGTGGAACGTCGCCAGCGCCGACTCCAGGATCGCCGGGGCCAGCAGTTCCGGGTGCGGCGCGCCGCGCAGCCGCCGCAGCACCTCCGGCTGCAGCAGCTCCACCCACACCCGCTGCTTCTCCAGGTGCTTCGCCCACAGCGCCGAGGTGTTCAGCATGATCGTCGAGATGCCCAGCGCGGCCGGATTGGCCACCACCACGCCGACGAAGTCGTCGAGCGCGCCGCGCACCGCCGTCGTCGCGTCCTCCGCCGCGGGCCGGGTCTCCAGCGCGTCCCGCAGCACGACCCCGAACTCCCGCGGATCGCCGATGACGACGTCCTCCTTGGTGGGGAAGTAGCGGAAGAAGCTGCGCGCGGAGATGCCGGCTTCGGCGGCGATCTGGTCGACGGTCGTGGCGTCGAAACCCTTCGCGAGGAACAGCTCCATCGCGACGTCCTCGATCTTCTGGCGGACCGCTCGCCTCGAGATCTCCCGCGTGGAAAGCCGCTCACCCATGACGGGCAGTCTACGGCCCGGCCGCCGGGCGACCTCGCCGCGCGCGGGCCCGGTGCCGCGGTGGACGCCCCTCCGACCCCCGATCGCGCGGAGGGGAGCCCACCCGGCCCCTCAGTCCCCGGCGGGCGTGAGCGCCATCAGCGGGATGGTCCGCCGGGTGCCGCGCTGGTACTCGGCCATGATCGGGAACGCCGCGACCACCTCGGTGAAGAGCTCGGCCCGCTCGGCACCGGTGATCTCCTCGGCGCGGACCTCCAGCCGGTCGGTGCCGACCTCGATCACCGCGTCCGGATTCGCCTTCAGGTTGTGGTACCAGGCGGGATGGGTGTCCGCCCCGGCCTTGGAGGCGAACACGAGGTAGCGGCCCTCGCGCTCCAGGTACGCCATCGGGTTGATGCGGGTGGCGCCGCTGCGGGCGCCCCTGTTGTGCAGCAGCAGGATCGGCAGGCCCGCGAAGTCGCCGCCGACCTTCCCGCCGGTCGCGCGGAACTCCTCGATGACCGGGGTGTTGAACCGCTCGGCCCATTCGGCCGTGACCGCATTTCCGTCCATTGTGGACACTCCTTTCGGATCAGGCCGCCAGCGCGGGGTAGTCGGTGTAGCCCTGCTCGCCGCCGCCGTAGAAGGTCGCCGCGTCGGGGGCGTTGAACGGTCCGCCCGCGGCCAGCCTCGCGGGCAGGTCCGGGTTCGAGAGGAACAGCGAACCGAAGGTCAGCGCATCGGCCGTCCCGTCCGCCACCAGCGCCAAGTCCTCCGGCCCCGTCGGGCGGCCCGGGGTGTGCGGGTTGAGCAGGAACGCGCCGTCGAACCGGTCCCGCAGCCGCAGCGTCCGCTCCCGGTCCGGGCCCTCCAGCACGTGCAGGTAGGCGAGGCCGAGCGGGTTGAGCGCGTCCACCAGCGCCGAGTAGGTCTCGTCCACCGCGTGCTCGGCGGTGTCGTTCGTGCCGGTCCCGGGGGACAGCCGCAGCCCGACGCGGCGCCCGCCGATCTCCGCCGCCGCGGCCCGGGCGACCTCGACGACGAGCCGGATCCGGCCGGCGACCGAACCGCCCCAGCCGTCGGTGCGCAGGTTCACCCCGTCCGCCAGGAACTGGTGCAGCAGGTAGCCGTTGGCGCCGTGCAGCTCCACGCCGTCGAACCCGGCCTCGACCGCGTTGCGGGCGGCGGTGGCGAACTCGGCGACGACCTCGGCGATGCCGTCCTCGGTGAGCTCCACCGGCGTCACCAGGTCCTGCATGCCGGTGGCGGTGAAGATCTGCCCGGCGGCGCGGACCGCGGACGGCGCGACCGGGAGCCTGCCCGGCGGCAGCGCGCTCGGGTGGCTGATCCGGCCGGCGTGCATCAGCTGGGCGAAGATCGCGCCGCCCTCGGCGTGCACCGCGTCGGTGACCTTCCGCCACGCGGCGATCTGCGCATCGCTGTGCAGGCCAGGAGTGTTCGGGTAGCCCTGGCCCTGCTCGGAGGGCTGCACTCCCTCGGTGATGATCAGCCCGGCGGTGGCGCGCTGCCGGTAGTAGGTGGTGGTGGCCTCGTCGGGCAGGGTTCCCGCGGCGCGGCTGCGCGTCATGGGGGCCATCGCGATGCGGTTGCGCAGGCGGGTTCCGGCCAGGTCCAGCGGGTCGAATGCGGTGCTCATGCGGATCGCTCCCGGGTTGCGGACGGGGATTTACCTGTCCGAACAGGTAAATCGGTGGAAAGCTTCCCGCGGGGAGAAATGTGCAGTGCTGGTCACAATCACCGGTGCGGGCGCCGTTCCGCGGGTTAAGGTGGCCAGTTCGATTGGCTGTCCGATCAGCTGTCCGGAAGAAGGAGGAACCGGTGGACCCGTGCCGCGCGGAACCCGCAGCAGCGCCGCCGTGCTCCGACGCGGGGCCGCTCAGCTACGCGATCTTCCGGCTCGCCCGGGTGCACCGGATGCTCGCCGGTCAGCTGCTGCGCCGCTGCGGACTGCACCCCGGGCAGGAAATGCTGCTGATGCACCTGTGGGAGACCGGCGCGCAGCGGCAGACCGACCTGATCACCGTGCTCGGCTCCGACTCCGCGACCATGACCCGCACCGTGCAGCGGCTGGAGCGCGCCGGATTCGTGCGCCGCACCCGCAGCGAGCAGGACCGCCGCGCGGTGCTCGTCGAACCCACCGCCGTCGGGCTCGCGCTGCGCGACCGGGTGGAGCGGATGTGGGAGGAGCTCGAACGCGCCACCTGCGGCGAGCTCACCGCCGCCGAGCAGGCCGGGGCCCTCGGCGTGCTGGAACGCCTCGAACGCAACGTCACCGACGTCGCCTGCCCGCTCGCCGCCGAAGAACAAGCCATCGGCACCTGAGCGGCCGTCCCCGCTGCTTCTGCTGCCCAGTGCTGGGGTGGCGGAACCTCGCGGACCGTCTTCGAACCTGCCCGGCGGGTCTTGGCCGTTTCCTGTCAGCGGCGAAGCCGATGAGCAGCGACCACCCGAGCAACCGGCACCGCAGCGGGTTCTCAGCGGCCCCCTCGCGAGGACAGCGTTGTCGCATGTGGCGGAGCCACCTGCGAAAACGATCCCGCAGCGAGGGAGCCGCTGAGGTTCCGCCACCCGATCACCACGCAGAACGAGCCGAGAGAGCTCAACTCCGGCAGCGCGTCGTCGAGTACAGGTGGCTGTCCGGGAAGGACGACGCCGTCAGCACCTCGCCGACCACCACCACCGCGGTCCGGGTGATCCCCGCAGCCCGCACCGCCGCCGCGATGTCGCCGAGCGTGCCGCGCAGCACGACCTCGTCGGCGCGGCTCGCCGCGGCCACCACCGCCACCGGGCAGTCCGCGCCGTAGTTCGGCACCAGCTCCGCCACCAGCGACTCGATCCGGTTCACCGCCAGGTGCAGCACCATCGTCGCCCGGCTGAGCCCCAGCGTCGCCAGGTCCTCGCCCACGGGCATCGGCGTCGCCTGCGCGGACGTGCGGGTCAGCACCACGGTCTGGCCGACGCCCGGCACGGTGAACTCGCGCCGCAACGCGGCCGCCGCGGCCGCGAACGCGGGCACCCCGGGCACCACGTCGTAGGGCACCCCGGCCGCGTCCAGGCGGCGCATCTGCTCGGCGACGGCGCTGAACACCGACGGATCACCGGAGTGCAGCCGCGCCACGTCCAGCCCGGCCTCGTGCGCGGCGACGAGCTCGGCGAGGATCGCGTCCAGGTCCAGGTTCGCGGTGTCCACCAGCCGCGCGCCGTCCGGGCAGTGCTCCAGCAGCTCCACCGGCACCAGGCTGCCCGCGTACAGGCACACCGGGGACGCGGCGAGCACGTCCCGGCCGCGCACCGTGATCAGGTCGGCGGCACCCGGACCGGCGCCGATGAAGTGCACCGTCATGCCGTCACCGTCCACTGGGTGATGCGCATCGCGGGCCGCCAGCCGGTGAACCCGCCCACGGGGGAGGCGTGCTCCGCCGCGATCCGCACCAGCTCTCCGCCGCAGCGGGCGTACCAGTCCGCCACCAGGACCTCCGATTCGATCGTCACCGCGTTCACCACGAGCCTGCCGCCCGGTCGCAGCGCGTCCCAGCACCGCTGCAGCACTCCCGGGACCGTCGCGCCGCCGCCGACGAACACCGCGTCGGGTGCTTCCAGGTCGTCCAGCGCGTCGGGCGCGGCACCGACGACCACGTCCAGGCCGGGCACGCCGAGGGTCATCGCGTTCGTCGTGATGCGAGCCGCCCGGTCTTCGCGGTGCTCGACGGCGATCGCGCGGTTCGCCGGGTCGCAGCGCATCCACTCGATCGCGATGCTACCGGCGCCCGCACCCACGTCCCACAGCAGTTCACCGGGCGTCGGGGCCAGCCGGGACACGGTGAGGGCGCGCACGTCCCGCTTCGTCAGCTGCCCGTCGTGCTGGAACGCCTCGTCCGGCAGGCCGGGCGTGCGGGGCCTGCGCTCCGCGTCGTCGTCGGGGGAGCAGTGCACGGCGATCACGTTCAACGCCGCCACGTCCGGGTGCGGCCAGCGCGCCGCCGTCGCCGCCACCCGCGACTCGCCGGGCCCGCCGAGATCGCCCAGCACCGCCATCGAGCTACCGCCGAAACCGCGCGCCACCAGCAGCGCCGCCACCCGCGCCGGGGTCTGCGCGTCCGAGCTGAGCACCACCAGCCGGCGACCCGGCTGGATCTCCGGGTGCAGCAGTTCGGCGTGCCTGCCCACCAGGCTCACCACCGACACGTCCTGCTGCGCCCAGCCCATCCGGGCGCAGGCCAGCGCCACCGACGACACCTGCGGCAGCACCCGCAGCCGCTCCGCGCCCAGCACCCGCGCCAGGGTGGCGCCGATGCCGTGGAACATCGGGTCGCCGCTGGCGAGCACGCAGATCGCGCGGCCCGCGTGCTCCTCGAACAGGCCGGGCAGCGCGGGCAGCATCGGCGACGGCCAGGCCACGAGCTCCGCGGTGCCCGACGGCAGCAGGTCCAGCTGGCGGCCGCTGCCGAACACGACGTCGGCGGCGGAGATCCGCTGCCGCGCCACCTCGGTCAGGCCGTCCCAGCCGTCCGCTCCGATGCCCACCACGTCGACCGGTTCCCGCTGCTCGTTCACCCCACCACCTCACCACGCGCGGCCGCGGCGAGCGCGATCAGGTGCGCGAGCTTGACCTTGACGCGCGGGTCAGGGGTTAGCGTCCGCGCGCTCCAGCCACGACCGGGAGGAACCCGATGTCCCGCACGTCCCGCGAGGTCCGCCTCGCCGCCCCGCCCGCAGGCCTGCCCACCGCGCAGGACTTCACCGTCGTCGAGACCGACGTCCCCGAACCGGGACCGGGGGAGGTGCTGGTGCGCAACCTCGGCTTCCAGGTGTTCGGCGCGGCCGTCACCACCGCGCTCGGGCAGGACGTGGCGAACTTCCCCGGCCTGCACCCGGGCGGCGTGCCGTTCGGCCCGGCCGTCGGCGAGGTCGTCGCGGGCGGCGGCGCGTTCGCCCCCGGCGACCTGGTCGCGCACGGCGCGGGCTGGCGCGAGTTCGCGGTGCTGCCCGCCGACCGGTGCGCGCCGCTCGGCGACGCGCTGCCCGACCCGCTGCTGCACCTCTCGCACGGCTGGACCGCCTACACCGCGCTGACCCGCGTCGCACCGGTGCGGCCCGGGGACGTGGTGTTCGTCAGCAATGCCGCCGGGGCCATCGGCTCGCTGGCCGGGCAGGTCGCGCGGCTGCTCGGCGCCGGACGGGTGGTGGGCAGCGTCGGATCCGCGGCGAAGGCCCGGCGGCTCGTCGCCGAACTCGGCTACGACGCCGCCGTGCTGCGCGGAGAGCCGCTGGACGCGCAGCTCGCGGCGGCCGCACCGGACGGGCTCGACGTGGTCGTGGACCTCGTCGGCGGCGAGCAGCTGCGGGCCGCCGTCCGGGCCGCACGCCCGCACGCCCGCATCGCCCTCACCGGCGCGCTCACCGCGCAGTACGACGCAGGCGGGCCCGCGCTGCACGCGCCGGTGGAGCTCGACCTCGCCGAGCTGATCCTCAAGAGCGTCCGCGTCGCCGGGTTCCGCGCCGACGACCACCCGGACGCCCTGCCGGAGTGGAACGAGCGGTTCGCCACCTGGCTGCGCACCGGGCGGATCGATTTCCCGCACACCCGGATCAGCGGAATCGCCCGGGCGCCGCAGGCGTTGGAGGACGTGCTGGCCGGGCGGCACGTGGGCGCCGTGCTGGTGGAACCCTAGGCCGGGTGGCGCAGTACGACGAGCACGAGGAGCGCGGATGCGGATCGGCGACGCGGCGGCAGCGGCGGGCACCACCCCGCGCACCCTCCGGTTCTACGAGCAGCGCGGCCTGCTCGACCCGCCCGAGCGCACCGCCACCGGGCAGCGCACCTACCGGGAGCGGGACGTGGCGCGGGTGCGGATCATCCGGCAGCTGCTCGCGCTCGGCCTCACCGTCGAGGACGTGGTCACGATGGCGGACCACCTGCACCTGATCGAGGGGGATTCGCTGCCGGAGCGCGGAATTCCGCTGGACCTGCCCGGTCAGGAACAGCTGCTGCGTGACGCGACCCGCGTCGCGGGTGACCGCCTCACCGCGCTGGACGCGGAGATCGCCCGCCTCAGCCGCTTCCGCGATCTCCTCGCGGCCTGCCACACCCACGTCGCTCGAACCGGTTGATCGTTCGCCCGCTCGCCTCGCTCCGGGGCGGAACCTCACTGCCTGTTCTCGCTGCTTCTGCCGCGTAGTGGTCAGGTGGCGGAACCTCAGCGGCTTCCTCGCTGCGGGATCGTTTTCACCGGTGACTCCGCCACAGGCGACAACGCCGTCCTCGCGAGGAAGCCGCTGAGAACCCGCTGCGGTGCGAGTTGCTCAGGTGGTCGTCGGCTCAGCGGCTTCGCCGCTGACGGGAAACCGGCCCGCCGGGCAGGTTCAGCGACGGGCGGTCAGCGGTGTTCTCGCCGCGGGAGCCGTGCTCGGTCGGCGGCGACGACGTTCGCGGGAATCCAGCTGCGGAACCGCGGGTGACCGGGCCGCGGCGTGGACGCCGTCGGAAGGAAGAGGACGTGCGGCCGCGAAGACCGGTGGTGCGATCGGGACGCCGCGTCAGAGGTTGCTGAGCGCCCTCGTGACGGTGATGTCGAGGACGACCCGGTTCGGGTTGGGGCGGGGCGGGCGGCCGTAGCGGGCCTCGGCGCGGGCTTCGGCGTCGGCGCGGAACTCGGGGTCGTCCCGGACCACCGCGACACCCTCCACGGTCGCCCAGCGACGACCGTCCACCTGGCACAGCGCCACCCGGGCACCGGCGGCCCCGGCGGCCCGGACGCGGCGCGCCTTGTGCGAACCGGCCGAGCACAGCACCCGGGCGGTGCCCGCCGCGAGGTCCAGCGTGGAGTTCACCGGCACCACGTGCGGCGTGCCGTCCGGGCGCACCGTCGTCAACGTGGCCACGTGCGGTTCTTCCCAGAACGAACGGAAGTCAGCGCTCGCGGTGGCGAGGTCGACGGTGCGCGAGGACGCCACGATCAGCCCGCCCAGGACTGCCGGGAGCGCTGCGGGCGCTGCCCGCCGCGGCCGTTCGGGCCGCCGCGCCTGCTTCGGTCGCCGCCGCGCTGCTCGTCGAACGACGGGCGGCCGCGCTGGTCGCCGCGGGCCGGGCGGTCCTCGCGGGCCGGACGTCCCTGGCCCTCGCGGCCGCGGCCCTGGCCGTCACCACGCGGCGGGCGCGGCCCGCCCTGCCTGCGGCCGCCGCCCTTCGGGCCGCCGCTGCGCGGGGTGTCCTTGCGCGGTTCGACGACCGCGACACCGCTGGGTTCGCGGGCGCCGGTCAGCCGCACCAGTTCCGCGTCCTGCGGGGAGATCTTCGTGGTCGTCGCGTTCACCCCGGCCTTCGAGGCCATCTGCTGGAAGGCGCGCTTCTGGTCGTCGGTCACGATCGTCACCACGGTGCCGGTGGCGCCCGCCCGGGCGGTGCGGCCCGCGCGGTGCAGGTAGTCCTTCGGGTCCGCGGGCGGTTCCACGTGCACGACGAGGCTCACGTCGTCGACGTGGATGCCGCGGGCCGCGACGTTGGTGGCGACCAGCGTTTCGGTGGTGCCCGCGCGGAACTCGTCGAGGATGCGGGTCCGCGCGTTCTGCGCCTTGCCGCCGTGCAGCGCGCCCGCGCGCACCCCGGAGGCGCGCAGCTTCTTCGTCAGCCGGTCGGCGTGGTGCTTGGTCCGCACGAACATGATGGTGCGGCCGTCGCGGGCGGCGATGCGGGAGAGCACCGAGAGCTTCTCCTCCGCGGACACCAGGAACTGGTGGTGGTCCATGCTGTCCACGCTGGCCGCGGGCGGCGCCAGCGAGTGCACCACCGGGTCGCTCATGTACTCGCGCACCAGCTTGTCCACGTCCCCGTCGAGCGTCGCGGAGAACAGCAGCCGCTGGCCGTCGGCCGGGATCAGGTCGAGGATCTCGCGGACCTGCGGTAGGAAGCCCATGTCGGCCATCTGGTCGGCCTCGTCCAGCGCGGTGCGCTCCACCTCGGACAGCACGCAGGTGCCCTGCCGCACGTGGTCGGACAACCGGCCGGGGGTGGCGACGAGCACGTCGACGCCGCGGCGCAGCGTGTCGGCCTGGCGGTTGAACGGCATGCCGCCGACGACCTCGCGCACGTACAGGCCCAGCGACTTCGCCAGCGGCTTGAGCGCGGTGGTGACCTGCGTCGCGAGTTCGCGGGTGGGCACCAGCACCAGGCCGCGCGGGTGCAGCGGGCGGGCGCTGCCGCGCTGCAGCGCCAGCAGCGGCAGGCCGAACGCGAGGGTCTTGCCGGACCCGGTCTGGCCGCGGCCGAGCACGTCGCGGCCGCTGAGCGCGTCCGGGATGGTGGCCGCCTGGATCGGGAACGCCTCTTCCAGCCCGGCCTCGGCGAGGGCGGCCACCAGCTTCTGCGGCAGGCCCAGCGAGTCGAACGGCGCCGGGTCGACCGCGGTCACGCCGACCTGGTCGAACAGGCTCGGCGCGGGTGCCGCGGCGGGCTTGGAGCCGCGACGGCGGGGGCGCCGGGAGCGGGCGGCGGGGGACGAGTCAGGACGCACTGCGAACCTCCGGGAACTGGCACGTCTCGGGGAGGTAGCGCGGTCGTGCGCTGATCACAAGGACGAGCCCGGCGCAACGACGGCGCCGCTGGTGGATGGCGGAGCACCGGAACCGGGGAGGACCGATCGGTTGCGAGGTCCTGCTTCACCCGCCGGGATCGTCCCGTGCGAGCGGTTGTCCAGTGCGGTCGCAGTCTACCCGATGTGGTCATGGAACCGGCCGAGCGGGGCGCCCTTTCAAGATCAACTAGCGTCGCGGGGCGTGCCGGTGCGGCAGCGCTCGGTGAGCGCCCCGGTGGCCGGCGGACGGGTGATCAGGCGGGGACGACCACGCACAGCGCCCGCTCGGACTCCTGCTCCACCCGCATCCCGGCGCCGCGGGCCAGCCGCAGCACGCCGTCCACATCGGCCGGTTCGTCCGCGGCGGCCGCCAGCACCCGCGCCAGCCGTCCCTTGTGGGACTTGTTGTGGTGGCTGACGACCTTGCGCGTCCCGTCCGCCGATTCCGACAGCACCCGCACCGACACCGCGCCCGGCACCCGCGCCAGCTCCGCGTACGCGCCCGAGCGCAGGTCCACCACGAACTCGTCCGAGCCCTGCAGCACCGGTTCGAGCACCGGCCGCCACACCGTGCGCAGCCCGCCGAAACCCGGCAGCGCGCTCCCGCCCGACAACCGGTACGCGGGAATCCGGTCCGCGCCGCGCACCAGCCCGAACAGCGCCGAGGCCACCGCCAGCCGCGCGTCCGCCCGGGACCGCTCCGGCGCGGCCAGCGACCGCACGTCCAGCGCGTCGAACAGCACTCCGGTGTAGCGCTCCAGGCCCGGCGCCGTCGGCGAGTCGAACAGCGCCGCGTTGCGCTCCACCTCGCCGGTCTGCCGGGCGGAGATGCCCAGCGCCGACAGGCTCGCGGGCACGTCCGCCGCCAGCGAGCGCAGCGCCTCCGCCAGCTTCCGCCGCGTCGGCGTCAGCTCCGGGTGCGCGAGCGCGTCCAGCTCCAGCGGCGGCCCGTCGCCGCCGGCGGCCTTGGTCTCGGAAGGGGGCAGCAGCACCAGCACGGTCGGCCAGCGTAGTGAACCCGCGCCCGGCGCCGAGCACCGCACCGCACCGGTAATCCGCTGGCAGCACCCCCGGTAGCTGCCGATACCCTCGACGGATCGCCGCACCCCACCGACCAGCACGAGGAGCCCCCGCCGTGATCACGAGGATGTCGACGTTGTTCTTGCGAACCCTTCGCGAGGATCCGGCCGACGCCGAGGTGCCGAGCCACAAGCTGCTCGTGCGCGCCGGGTACGTGCGCCGCGCCGCCCCGGGCGTCTACTCGTGGCTGCCGCTGGGCCTGCGGGTGCTGCGCAGCGTCGAAGAGGTCGTGCGCCAGGAGATGGACGCCATCGGCGCGCAGGAGATCCACTTCCCCGCGCTGCTGCCGCGGGAGCCCTACGAGCAGTCGAACCGGTGGACCGAGTACGGCCCGCTGCTGTTCCGCCTCAAGGACCGCAAGGGCGCCGACTACCTGCTGGGGCCGACGCACGAGGAGCTGTTCACCCTCACCGTCAAGGGCGAGTACAACTCGTACAAGGACTACCCGGTCATGCTGTACCAAGTGCAGACCAAGTACCGGGACGAGGAGCGTCCCCGGGCGGGCATCCTGCGCGGGCGCGAGTTCGTCATGAAGGACTCGTACTCCTTCGACCTCGACGACGAGGGCCTGGAGAACTCGTACCGGCTGCACCGGGACGCCTACGTCCGGATCTTCGACCGGCTCGGCCTGCGCTACGTGATCGTCGCCGCCACCTCCGGCGCGATGGGCGGCTCCGCCTCCGAGGAGTTCCTCGCGGAGAGCCCCACCGGCGAGGACACCTTCGTGCGCAGCACCGAATCCGGCTACGCCGCGAACGTCGAGGCCGTCGTCACCCCGGTTCCCGAGGCCGAGTCCATCGAGGACAAGCCCGCCGCGCAGGTGCATCACACGCCCGGCACGCCGACCATCGAGACCCTCGTCGACCACCTCAACGGCGCCGGGCTCGGCCGCGAGTTCACCGCCGCCGACACCCTGAAGAACGTGCTGGTCAAGACCCGCGAACCGGGTGCCGAGAAGTGGCAGCTGCTGGCCATCGCGGTCCCCGGCGACCGCGAGGTCGACTTCAAGCGCCTCGAAGCCGCCGTGGAACCCGCCGAGGTCGCGCTGCTCGACGAGGCCGACTTCGCCGCGAACCCGTTCCTGGTGAAGGGCTACATCGGCCCGAAGGCGTTGCAGGACAACGGGATCCGCTTCCTCGCCGACCCGCGCATCGTGCCCGGCACCGCGTGGGTGACCGGCGCCGACCAGGCCGACCACCACGTGGTGGACCTGGTGTGCGGCCGCGACTTCACCCCGGACGGCACCATCGAGGCCGCCGAGGTCCGCGAAGGCGACCTCGCCCCCGACGGTGGCGGCACCCTCGTCGCGGCCCGCGGCATCGAGATCGGGCACATCTTCCAGCTGGGCCGCAAGTACGCGGACGCGTTCGGGCTGGACGCGCTCGGCCAGGACGGCAAGCCGAAGCGGATCACGATGGGCTCGTACGGCATCGGCGTGTCCCGCCTCGTCGCCGCCATCGCCGAGCAGAGCCACGACGAGCTCGGCCTGGTGTGGCCGCGCGTGATCGCCCCCGCCGACGTGCACGTGGTCATCGCGGGCAAGGACGAGACCGTTCGCGAAGGCGGCGAGCGGCTGGCCGCGGAGCTCGACCAGGCCGGGGTGCGGGTGCTGCTGGACGACCGCACCTCCTCGCCGGGCGTGAAGTTCGCGGACGCCGAACTCGTCGGCGTGCCCACGATCCTCGTCGTCGGCAAGGGGCTCGCGAAGGGCGTCGTCGAGGTCAAGGACCGCGCCACCGGCGAGCGCGAGGAGATCGACGTGGACAAGGCCGTCGAGCACCTCGTCACCCTCGTCCGCAGCTGATACCCGCCAGATGAACGGCCCACCAGCCCGCGGGCAGGTGGGCCGTTCACCTGCGGCGGAGCTTCCGGAACGCGACGAGCAGAGGCGGCGCGAGCACCGCGGGGATGACCAGCGCCGGGTGCGCGGTGAACTCCCGCAGCACCGCGGCCACGTAGCCGAGCACGGCGGCGAGCAGCAGGAGATCCGCCCACCGCAGCCACGCCGGTAGCGGAACCGCGGTGCCGCGGAGGACGCCGCGCGCCGCGTTGAGCAGCAGCAGCGGTACCGCCACCGACCAGCACGCCCACCCCGCCGCCGAACCGTGCCCGTAGCGGGCCAGCACCGGCTGGACGACGAGCAGCACCAGCAGCGCCAGCGCCGGGGCGGGCAGGAACTTCAGGGCCGCGCGCAGCCGGGGTCTCGGCGCGGAGGCCACCGGGAACTCGGCTGCCTCGCGGTCGCGGGCCGACTCGCGGTCTCGGGCTGCCCCGCCTTCCTGGGCTGCCTCGCGGTCGCGGACCGATTCGCGTCCCCGGGCTGATCCCTGGTCTGGGGCTGCCCCGCGTTCTCGGGCTGATTCGCGGTCTTCGGCTCCGCGTTCCTGAGCCGATCCGCGTTCCCGAGCGAGTTCGCGTTCCTGGGTCGGCTCGGTTTCCGGGGCCGTTTCGGAACTCCGAGCCAGCTCAGGTCCGGGAACCGACTCGGGTGCCCGGTCCGGTTCGGGCTCGGGGACAGGCCCGGGTTCCCGCGCCGACCCCGTTTCCGGCACCGCCCCGGGCCCTGCGGCGGCCCGCTCCGCCGCCCCGTCGCGCAGCCGCGCGGCCAGTTGCTCGGCCCGCCGGTGGTCGCCCGCGTCCCGGTACAGCCGCGCGCACCGCTCGTAGTCCCGCCGGGCCGCCGCGGCATCGCCGTTCGCGGCATGCAGGTCCGCCAGGTGGTGCAGCGCGGTCGCGGCACGGTGCGGGAACCCGTGCTGCCGGGCCGAATCCAGCGCCGCCCGGTGCTGCCGCGCGGCGCCCTCGACGTCGCCGCGCCGCGCCAGCACCGCGCCCAGCTCGTTCGCGGCGAGCTCGACCTGCTCCGCGCACCCGTGCTCGGCCGCCAGTTCGCGCGCCGACCCGTACCGGCGCGCCGCCTCGTCGAGGTCGCCGCCGAGCAGCGCGACCCGCCCCAGCCCGCGCCGCGCCGCGCACTGCCCGGGCACGTCCCCGTCGCGGCGGGCCCGGTCCAGCAACCACCGGTACTGCTCCACCGCCGCCTCGTGCTCGCCCGCTTCGGCCGCGAGCCGCGCGAAGGTCGCGAGGAACGGCACCGGGAGCTCGTCGAGCGCGCGGGCCAGCTTGCCCGCTTCCCGGAGGGACCGGGCCGCCGCGGCGTGCCGACCGGCCGCGAGGTGCGCTTCGCACAGCACCAGCAGCGCCCGCAGCTCCGCGTCCCGGTCACCGAGGACCTGGGCCGCGCGCACCATCGGCACCGCCACCCGCACCGCTTCGGCCGCGCGCCCGGTCCGCTCGCAGCGGGCGACGAGCGCGGCGGCGATGCGCAGCGCAGCCCGGGCCGTCCGCACTTCCTCGGTGCCCGTTTCCGCTGCTCCCGAGCCCGCCGCGCCCATGCCTGCGCCTGCCGCGCCCGGGCCCGGGCCCACCTCCGGGGAGCCGGGCTCGGCCGACCCCGCACCGGCCGCGGCCCGCAGCCCCGCCAGCAGCGCCTCGTGCTCGTCGTGCAGCGTCCGCAGCGCCGCGCCGATCCGCGCCGCGCTCGCGTCCGCACCCGGCAGCAGCGGCGCCACCGCCGCGTCGGCGATCTCGGCGCAGCGCTCGGCGAACCGCAGCGCGAGCGACCGGCGCCGCGCGGCGGGCAGCGCCGTGAAGGACTCGGCCGCGCACTCGCCGGTGAGGTCGTGGAACGCGCCCCCGTGCGTGCGCGGCTCCAGCAGGTGCGCGGACCCCAACCGGTCCAGCAGCAGCCGCGCGAGCCGCGGATCGGGCTCGTCCAGCAGCGGCGCCACCCGGTCCGCGGTGAACGTGAGCCGCGGCAGCATCCCGAGCCGGTCGAACAGCTCCGCCGCCCGCTGGTCCACCCGCTCCGGCGACCGCCGCAGCGCCGCCACCGACAGCGCCACCGCCGAGCGCACCCTCTCCAGCACCGACAACCGGTGCGGCGAGTCCAGGTCGGCGGCGACCACCCGCGGTTCCCGCCGCGGATCACCCCGCAGCACGTCGCCGACGACCCGCAGCGCCAGCGGCAGGTGCCCGCAGCGCTCCGCGACCTGCCGCAGCTCGTCCCGCCGCCGCGCGCGCGGATCCGCGGGATCGCCCCGGACGATCTCGCGCCGCAGCAGTTCCACCGAGGCCGCCGCGGGCAGCGCGGCCAACCGGACCACCGCCGCGTCCACGTCGAGCTGGTCCCGCGAGGTGAGCAGCACCCCGTGCACCGCGTCGGTCGGCAGCAGCTCGCGCACGTCCCACCGCGGCCCCACGTCGTCCAGCACCAGCAGCAGCGGCAGCTCCGCGCGGGCGAACTCGGCGAACCGGCGGCGGACCAGCTCCGGTCCGCCCGTCGGCCCGCCCGGCACCTGCAGCAGCGCTTGCAGTTCCGCCGCGGCCTCCCGGAGCCCGAACTCGCCGTGCGCCGCGTAGCCGTGGCAGGCCAGGAACACGACCCCGCCGGGATGGGCGTCGCGCAGCCGGTCCGCCGCCGCGATCGCGAGCGCGCTCTTGCCGCAGCCGCCCATGCCCACCAGCAGCCGCACCGGGTTCGCCGCGCCGAGCACCGCGTCGAGCTCCGCTTCCCGCCCGGTCAGCGGCCCGGCCGCGCGCGGCAGCGTGGAACCCAGCGGCCGCGGCGCCGGGGTGGGATCGGAGAAGTGCACGTCGCCGAAGATCTGCCCGGCCTGCACCACGATGCCCTCGTTGCCCCGCACGGTGTTCTCCGCCCGGACCCCGTGCCGATGCCGCTCCCCGCCCATCACCCACGTATAGCGCAGGAGATCACCCGCGGACACCGCATCCGCGCGGATCGATCAGCCCTGGACGGCCTTGAGGACGGCGGCGGTGTCGGTGAGGTCGGGGAGGACGACGTGGGCGCCCGCGTCCCGCAGCTCCCGCTCGTCGCTGCGGCCGGTGGCCACACCGATCGCGATCGCGCCGTGGTGCAGCGCGCCGGCCACGTCGCGCGGGGTGTCGCCGACGACGACCACCGACTGCGGGGCGAACTCGGCGCCGTGCTTGGCGGCGGCCTTGCCGACGGCCGCGCTGATCAGGTCGTGCCGGTGCGGGGAGTCGGCGCCGAACCCGCCGATGTCGAAGTCCACGTGCCGGTGCAGCCCGAACGCGTCGAGCTTGTGGAAGGCGACCTCGGGGAGGTTGCCGGTGACGAGGCTCTGCACCACGCCGGGCGCCTCGGCCAAGGCCGCCAGCGCCTCCGCGGCCCCGGGCATCGCGCTGCCGCGCAGCGACAGCGAGTCCAGATCGGCCAGCACCACCTCGGTGAGCGTGCGGAACATGGCGCGCACGGTGTCGTCCGCGGCGTCGATGCCGTGCGCGGCCAGCACCTCGCCGGTGATCGCCAGCTCGGTCTTGCCCGCCATGTCCGGCACGTGCCGCAGCGACGTCCCGGTCACCTCGGCGAGGGTGCGCCGGTACCAGTCGACGCCGATGCCGCGGGCGTCGATCAGCGTCAGGTCCACGTCCCACAGCACGAGTCGGGCGGTCATCGCACCATCGTGGCACGCGGACCCGCGACCATGATCAAGATGTGAGCCATTTCCGCACGATCCGATTTCACCCGAAGAGATGGCATCAGCCTGCGAGGAAGCTCAGCCGGACCCGCCGCACCGGGTTGTCCACGTTCGTGTCCACCAGGCACACCGACTGCCAGGTGCCCAGCGCCATCCGCCCGTCCAGCACCGGCACCGTCGCGTACGGCGGCACCAGCGCGGGCAGCACGTGATCGCGCCCGTGCCCCGGCGAACCGTGCCGGTGCCGCCACCTGCGGTCCGCGGGCAGCAGCTCCCGCAGCTGGGCCAGCAGGTCGTCGTCGCTGCCCGCGCCGGTCTCGATCACCGCGAGGCCCGCCGTCGCGTGCGGCACCCACACGTTCAGCAGCCCGTCCCCGGCACCCGCCGACCGCAGGAACCGGTCGCACTCGGCGCCCAGGTCGTAGACCACCTCGACGGACCCGGTCCGGATCTCCACTTCCTCACTCCACATACCGCCACCGTAGAGCTCACTGGTTCGGCTGCTCGGCTCCTGTTGCTCAGAACTCGGGTGGCGGAACCTCAGCGGGATTCTCGCTGCGGGATCGATTTCACCGGTGGCTCCGCCACAGGAGAAATCGCTGTCCTCGCGAGAATCCCGCTGAGAACCCGCTGCGGTGCCGGGTGCATTGGTGGTCGCTGCTCAGCGGCTGCGCCGCTGACCGGAGAACGGCATGGCGGGGCGGGGTGGGCTGGCGCGGGTTCTCGTGCGGGCCTGGTCCGGTGGTGGCGCGGGCGGGGTGCCGTGGACGAGGATCGGGGGATGCGCACCGCCTTCGGCCTCCGGTTCGACGTTCCCGACGGATACCTGAACACCGCGAGCATCGGGGTTCCGTCCACCGGCACCGTCGACGCCGTCACCGCCGCCGTCGCCACCTGGGGAGCGGGCGGTGCCCGCCCCACCGACTTCGACGCCGACACCGACGCCGGCCGGGACCTGTTCGCCCGGCTCGTCGGCGTGCCCGCCGACCGGGTCGCCGTCGGCGCCACCGTTTCCCAGCTCGTCGGCATCATCGCCGCCGACCTGCCGGACCGGGCGCGCGTGCTGGTCGCGGAGGACGAGTTCACCAGCGTCAGCTTCCCGTTCGCCGCGCAAGCCGACCGCGGCGTGCAGGTCGACGAGGTCCCGCTCGCAGCGATCCCGGACAAGGCCGCCGACTACGACCTGGTGGCGGTGAGCGTCGTGCAGTCCGCCGACGGCGCCGTCGTCGACCTCGACGCGCTCCGCGAAGCCGTGCAGGGCCGCTCGACCCGGGTGCTGCTGGACACCACCCAGGCCGCGGGCTGGCTGCCGATGCGGCTCGACTGGGCCGACCACGTCGTCGGCACCGGCTACAAGTGGCTGCTCGCGCCGCGCGGATCGTCCTGGCTCGCCCAGCACCCGGACGCGCCCGCGCCGCGGGCGAGCCACGCCAACTGGTACGCCGGTGGTGGCATGGACAGCATCTACGGGCTCCCGCTGAAGCAGGCCCCGGGCGGGCGCGGGCTCGACCTGTCGCCGGTGTGGCTGGCCCAGGTCGGTGCCGCCGCCTCGATGCGGGAACTCGCCGCCCTCGACCTCGAACAGGTGCGGGACCACTGCACCGGCCTGGCGAACCGGGTGCGCGCCGAACTCGGAATCGCCCCCGCGGGCTCGCCGATCGTCGCGGTGCCCGGCGACGATGTCGCCCGCAAGCTCGCCGACGCGGGCATCGCGTCCGCCGCCCGCGCGGGCAAGGCCCGGCTCGCGTTCCACCTGTACAACACCGACGCCGACGTCGACCTGGTGCTCGGTGCGCTGCGCGGCTGAGCAGCCCGAACGTCTTCGCTGCGCACGTGCTGTTCTGCGCGCGATCCGCAACCGCTACCGTTAGTGCCCGTGCCGGACCCCCAAGGTGCACCCGAAGAGATGACAGGCTCGCCGCAGAACGCGCAGCGAGCTGACACTGCGCCACTCCAGCGCGACAACTCCCTGGTGAACCAAGAGCACCGCAGCGCCAGCCCCGCCGACTTCAGCCCGGACACCCTGGGCGGACCCGGCGAGACGACCCGCCCCGCGTTCCAGCAGCCGTCGGCCCAGCAGCCGCACGGCCAGCCGCCCGCGCAGCAGCCCGGCGGTGGTCCCAGCACGCCCGGCTACGGCCAGCCCCAGCAGAACCAGGCGCAGCAGAGTCAGCCGCAGCAGGGCCAGAACCAGGCGGCGCAGACCCAGATCGCGCACCAGCAGGCCTACCCGCAGCACTACCAGGGCTGGGGCGGGCAGCAGCAGTACGCGCAGCACCCCGGCCAGCAGCAGTACCCGCAGCAGGGCTACGGCCAGCAGAACCCGGGCCAGCAGAGCGCCGGACACCAGAACCCGGGCCAGCAGCACCCCGGACAGCAGAGCGCTCCGCAGCAGAGCGCCGCGCAGCACAACCCCGGGCAGCACAACCCCGCGCAGCAGAACCCGGCCTACCCCGGGCCGCAGGGCGGCGACATCAACCAGCGCGCCTACCCCTCCACCAGCAGGCAGGAAGCCGTCCGGCCCGAACCGGCGGCGCGCGCGGGAGGCGGCCTCCTCGCAGGCACCTCCATCACGCCCTCCGGCTGGCTGCTGCGCGGCCTCGTGCTGTTCGGCGTCGCCGTCGTCTCCGGCCTGCTCTGGCTGCTGATCAAGCCGTCCTCCGGCGACGACCAGGCGGCCGACCCGCCCGCGCCCGTCCCGCAGACCCAGAACCCGTTCCACCTCGAACTCCGCGAAGAGGGCCAGCAGGGCTGCGCCAACGTCTCCACCGGCCGGATCAAGGCGTTCTTCAACGAGCACAGCTGCGAACACCTCACCCGGGCGCTCTACACCACCGACCTCCCGGACGGGCAGCGCGTCCTGACCTCCGTGGTCACCGTGCGGCTCGCCGACGCCGCCAGCGCCGCGCAGCTCAACCAGCTCGTCACCCAGGACAACACCGGCAACGTGATGGACCTGGTCTCCGCGGGCCGCGACCTGCCCGACGACTTCCCCGGGCTCAGCAGCGACGTCGGCTACCACTCCGAGCAGCAGGACCGGCTCGTCGTCGTCGGCGAATCCGGGTACTTCGGCAAGCCCGACAACTTCGAGGACCAGCAGCTCACCGACGTGACCAAGGACGCGGTCCGGTTGGGCTGGCCGCAGGACAGCGGCTGATCCGTCCCGCTCCGGTGGTGGAACCTCGGCCGCCCCTCGCCGCGGGATCGTCGTCGCCGGTGGCTTCCGCCACCCGTGCCGGCGCCGTCCTCGCGAGGGGACCGCTGAGAACCCGGGGGGTCGGCCCAGCGGCTGCCGGGATCGCCGGCCCCGCCCTCGTCAGGGCTTGCCGGGCTGGGCTTCCGCGGCGGGGTTCTGGCCGATGGTGATGCGCCAGCGGGTGGCGCGGGTGGCTGCCGTGGTCAGGGCGGTGAGCGCCAGCCGCCGCACCGCCGGGTCCAACTCGTCCGGCTCGGTGTTCTCCAGCACCGAGCGCCAGCCGATCTGGCACTCCCGCTCGGCCACGACGAGCGCGCGGATCGCCGAGCCCTCGTCGGACACCCGCTCCGGCAGCGAATAGGCGGGCGCGGCGGCCGGGGGAGTGGCGCCGGTGGCCCTGATCAGGCGCTGCGCCTCGTCCCGGTGCCCCTCGTGCACCCCGGTGGCCTCCGCGACGGCCGCCTGCACCTGCGGGCGGGTCACGAACGCGGTCACCAGCTCGTAGGTCCACACCGCGGCGTTCTCCGCGTCCAACGCCGCGTCCACGGCGGTCTTGGCCTCGTCGGTCAGTTCTCGGCTCATGCCAGCACCTCCGCCAGGCTCGCGCAGCTCGCCGAGATCGATCCGGTCAGCCCCGCCCGGTAGCCGGGCAGGGTCGGGCACAGCTTCCCCGCGGCCTGCTCCGCCGCGGCCAGCGCCTGCTTCAGCGCCGCCTGCGCCTCGGGAGCCGAGGCGGGCACCTGCGGGGTCGGGGTCTGGTGCTCGCGGGGCTCGTCCGGCGGGTCGAGGCGGTCGATCTCCTGCTGCAGCAGCCGCGCGTGCTCGGCGCGGATCTCCGCCATCGCGCCCGCCTCCGCCCCCAGGGCGGGATGGCTGCGCGCGACGCCCTGCGCCAGCGCCGCGTCCGACCGGGCGCCGTCCGCCAGCGCCGCCAGCGGATCCGGCGCGTCCTCGCCGCCGGCGCACGCGGTGGTCACCGCGGCCACCGCGGGCAAGGCCGCCAGCAGCCGCAACACCGCGCGCCGTCCGACACGCGCTGGCCCGTTCGAGTGACGGGAGGGGAGGGGTGCTCGCACGCTGATCCATCCTGCCAGGCAGGCCCCCGACCGCCGCGCTGGGCCGGACGGAGGCCACGCCGCGCCGTGCCTGGAACCGACCAGATAAGCTGGACGACCGCGGCCCGCGCGCCCAGCGCCGGACGTGGGTTTCGCGAGTCCGGCCGAAGGCGGCGCCGCCCGAACCGGGCGTCGCCGGACCGCCCGGCCCGATCACCTCCGAAGTGACCCGATCATCCCCGAATCTAGGAGTGCCAACGTGTCCAGCCCGCCGCGCGATGAGTCCGTCGCGCTGCTGGAGCCCGTCGTCGCCGACGCCGTGTCCCAAGCCGGTTTCGACCTCGAGGAGCTCGACGTGCAGCAGGCTGGCAGACGCCGCCTGGTGAAGGTCGTCGTGGACTCCGACGACGGGGTGGGTCTCGACGAGATCTCCGAGCTGAGCCGAGCCGTCTCGCAAGTGCTGGACGCGCACGAGCACGTGCTCGCCGGGGCGTACACCTTGGAGGTGACCTCGCCCGGCACCGACCGGCCGTTGACCAGGCCCCGGCACTGGCGCCGCGCCCGGCACCGGCTGGTCAAGATCAAGCTCTCCGGCGGCGGCGACCTGACCGCGCGCGTCGGAGCCGCCGACGACGAAAGCGTGCAGGTGCTGGCCGACCAGCAGATCCGCACGCTGGCCTACCGCGACATCGAGCGCGCGGTGGTCGAGGTGGAATTCCAGCAGCCACCGGCGCAGGACCTCGTCCTGCTCAAGCGGGCGGCCGACGGCCCGGAAGGCGACGACCGGGAAGACACGGAGGAGTCGAGGTGAACGTCGACATCGCCGCGCTGCGCGCGATCGAACGCGACAAGGACATCCCGTTCGAGACGGTCCTGGAAGCGATCGAATCAGCGCTGCTGACGGCATACCGGCACACCGAGGGGCACCAGCAGCACGCCCGGGTGGAAGTGGACCGCAAGACCGGCGTGGTGCGGGTGCTCGCGCACACCCTCGACGCCGAGGGCGGGGTCGAGGAGGAGTGGGACGACACGCCCGAAGGCTTCGGGCGGATCGCGGCGACCACCGCGCGCCAGGTCATCCTGCAGCGGCTGCGCGACGCCGAGCACGAGCGCACCTTCGGCGAGTTCTCCACCAAGGAGGGCGAGATCCTCGGCGGCGTCGTGCAGCGCGACGCGAAGGCCAACTCGCGCGGCATGGTCGTCGTGCAGGTCGGGGACAGCGAAGGCGTCATCCCCGCCGCCGAGCAGGTGCCGGGTGAGCGCTACGAGCACGGCATGCGCGTCAAGTGCTACGTCGTCGGCGTCTCCCGCAGCGCCCGCGGCCCGCAGATCACCCTTTCCCGCACCCACCCGAACCTGGTGCGCAGGCTGTTCGCGCTGGAGGTCCCGGAGATCGCCGACGGCACCGTCGAGATCCCCGCGGTCGCCCGCGAAGCCGGGCACCGCTCCAAGATCGCGGTGCGCTCCTCGGTCGGCGGCGTCAACGCCAAGGGCGCCTGCATCGGCCCGATGGGGGCCCGGGTGCGCAACGTGATGAGCGAGCTGGGCGGCGAGAAGATCGACATCATCGACTTCTCCGAGGACCCGGCGACGTTCGTCGGCAACGCGCTGTCCCCGGCGAAGGTGATCTCGGTCGAGGTCGTCGACGAGCGGGCCAAGACCGCGCGCGTCGTCGTGCCCGACTTCCAGCTGTCGCTGGCCATCGGCAAGGAGGGCCAGAACGCCCGCCTCGCCGCGCGGCTCACCGGCTGGCGGATCGACATCCGCAGCGATGCCGACCCGGCCTCGCCGACCACCTCGGCGGGACAGGCCGTGGCCCCGCCGCCCGGTGGCGCGGCGGGCGCCGACGAACTGCCCGCGGTCGGCTCCGCGGAGTGACCGCACCGCCCCGGTGACGCCCGGTGCCGGGTCCGCCGCCACCTCGGTGGCGGACTCGGATACGAGCGCTGGCGGCGGCGGGTTAGAATCATTGGTGGCTCGACGCGAGGGGAGCGAGAATCCGCACACGAACGTCCGGTACGCACGGCGATCGCCGTGATCAAGGACCGGTTCGCACCTGTGTGGGGTGTCGCATCCGGACGTCGGCCGCCGAGCTGCTGCGAGTGGTGGCCGAGGACGGTTCCGCGGGTTCCGCGGTCGTCCCCGATCCGCGAAGCAGGCGGTCGGGTCGGGGCGCGTGGTTGCACCCCGATCCCCGTTGCCTGCGACTCGCCGAGCGACGTCGGGCGTTCCCCCGCGCACTTCGAGTGCCGGGGCCGCTGGACCTCTCCGCCGTGCAGGGACACCTGGACTCCACTCCGGATTCCGGGTCACTAGCGGCGAGCGGCTCATCACCAGACCGACGCGGGAACCTCCCGCGCGGACGCAGTTGAAGGAAGCAGGTCGACCCGTCATGAATCAGCCGTGAAGCTGAAGACATGAACGCGCATCGGCGATAGGACGAGGTCGAGCGGGACTGCCGCCCGGCCTCACCAGATGAGGAGAGCAGTGGCAGGCAAGGCCCGCGTGCACGAGCTCGCGAAAGAGCTCGGTGTGACCAGCAAGGAAGTTCTCAACAAGCTCGCCGAACAGGGCGAGTACGTCAAGTCCGCGTCGTCCACCGTGGAAGCCCCGGTGGCGCGCCGACTCCGCGACGCATACCCCAAGTCGGGCAAGCCCGGCGGCCGTGCCGGCGGGGCGAAGCCCGCGCCGCCGCGCAAGCCCGAAGGCCAGCCCGGTGCCGCCGGTGACGGTGCGCCCAAGCCCGGCCCGAAGCCCGGTCCGCGGCCGCAGGCACCCGCCCCGCAACCGGCGGAGCAGCAGTCCGCAGGCCAGCCGGCCGAGACCAGCGCGCCCAAGCCCGGACCGAAGCCGGGCCCCAAGCCCGGTCCGAAGTCCCCGGCCCCGGAGACCGCTCCGTTCGAGCAGGCTCCCGCCGCGCAGGCACCGGCCGCACCGGCCGAGGCCCCGCAGCAGGGCGGCGAGCAGCGTGCCGCCGCGCCGCGTCCCGGTGGCCCGAAGCCCGGCCCCCGGCCCGGCCCGAAGCAGGACTCGAAGCAAGGCGGCGACGCCGGCGACGGCACCGTCCCGCCGAAGCCGCAGGGCGCCAAGCCCAAGCCCAAGCCCGGCCCGCGTTCGCCGCGCGTCGGCAACAACCCGTTCGGCGTCGGCTCCGGTTCCCCGGCGCCGCGCCCGCAGCGTCCCGGCGGTGCCGGTGGCGGGCAGCAGCGCCAGGGCGGTCAGGGCGGCCCCGGTCGCGGCGGTCAGCAGGGGCAGCGCCCCGACCGCGGTGGTCAGGGCGGTGCCGGTACCGCTCCGGCGTCCGGTACTCCCGCCCCGCGCGGCGGCGGTGAGGGCGGCGGCAACCGTCCGAACCCGGGCATGATGCCCCCGCGTCCGAACCCCGGCATGATGCCGTCCCGCCCGGCCCGCTCCGGCGGTCCCGGTGGACCCGGCGGTGGCCGCGGTGGCGGTCGTCCCGGTGGCGGCGGTGGCGGTCGTCCCGGCGGCGGTGGCGGCGGTGGCCGTCCCGGTGGCGGTGGCGGCGGTTTCCGCGGCGGCCCCGGTGGTGGCGGCGGTGCTCCGGCCGGTGGGCCTCCCGCCGGTGGTGGCTTCCGCGGTCGTCCGGGCGGCGGTGGCCGTCCCGGTGGTGGCGGTCGCGGTGGCGCGGCCGGTGCCTTCGGCCGTCCCGGTGGTCCGGCGCGTCGTGGCCGCAAGTCCAAGCGGCAGAAGCGCCAGGAGTACATGGACAACATGCAGGCGCCGTCGGTGGGCGGTGTCCGGCTGCCGCGCGGTAGCGGCGAAGTCCTCCGCCTGCGCCGCGGTGCTTCGCTGACCGACTTCGCCGAGAAGATCAACGCCAACCCGGCTTCGCTGGTGCAGGCGATGTTCCACCTCGGTGAGATGGTCACCGCGACCCAGTCCGTCTCGGACGAGGTCCTGGAGCTGCTCGGCCAGGAGATGAACTACCGGGTCGAGATGGTCAGCCCGGAGGACGAGGACCGCGAGCTGCTGGAGTCGTTCGACATCAGCTTCGGCGACCCGGACAGCAGCGAAGAGCAGCTGGCCGCGCGGCCGCCGGTGGTCACCGTCATGGGTCACGTCGACCACGGCAAGACGCGCCTGCTGGACACCATCCGAAAGGCGAACGTGCAGGCCGGCGAGGCCGGTGGCATCACCCAGCACATCGGTGCCTACCAGGTCGTGACCGAGCTCGAGGGCAACGAGCGCCCGATCACCTTCATCGACACCCCGGGTCACGAGGCGTTCACCGCCATGCGTGCCCGAGGCGCGAAGTCCACGGACATCGCCGTGCTGGTGGTCGCCGCCGACGACGGCGTCATGCCGCAGACGGTGGAGGCGATCAACCACTCGCAGGCCGCGGGTGTGCCGATCGTGGTGGCGGTCAACAAGATCGACGTCGAGGGTGCGAACCCGGACAAGATCCGCCAGCAGCTCACCGAGTACAACCTGGTGGCCGAGGAGTACGGCGGCGACACCATGTTCGTCGAGATCTCCGCCAAGCAGGGCACCAACATCGACGGTCTGCTGGAGGCGATCCTGCTGACCGCGGACGCCTCGCTCGACCTGCGGGCCAACCCCGAGATGGAGGCCCAGGGCGTCGCGATCGAGGCGCACCTGGACCGCGGTCGCGGTCCGGTGGCCACGGTGCTGGTGCAGCGCGGTTCGCTGCGCGTCGGTGACTCGATCGTCGCGGGCAACGCGCACGGCCGAGTCCGCCGGATGATCAACGAGCACGACGAGGACGTCACGGTGGCCATGCCGGCCCGTCCGGTCCAGGTCATCGGGTTCACCTCGGTGCCCGGCGCCGGTGACACCTTCCTCGTCGTCGACGAGGACCGGGTCGCTCGGCAGATCGCCGACCGGCGCGGGGCGCGCATCCGCGAGGCGCAGAACGCCGCCAAGCGCAAGCGCGTCAGCCTCGAGGACCTGGACAAGGTGCTCAAGGAGACCAACCAGCTCAACCTGATCATCAAGGGTGACAACTCCGGTACCGTCGAGGCGCTGGAAGAATCGCTCATGAAGATCGAGGTGGGCGACGAGGTCGAGCTCCGGGTCATCCACCGCGGCGTCGGTGGCATCAACGAGTCCGACATCAACCTGGCCACCGCGGAGAACACCATCGTCCTGGGCTTCAACGTCCGGGCCGAGGGCAAGGCGGCCGAGGTCGCCAACCGCGAGGGCGTGGAGATCCGGTACTACTCGGTGATCTACCGGGCGATCGAGGAGATCGAGCAGGCGCTCAAGGGCATGCTCAAGCCCGAGTACGAAGAGGTCGAGCTCGGCAAGGCGCAGGTCCGCGAGGTCTTCAAGTCCTCGAAGGTCGGCACCATCGCCGGTTGCATGGTCACCGAGGGCATCATGCGCCGGAACGCCAAGGCCCGGCTGCTGCGCGACAGCGTGGTCGTCGCCGAGAACCTCAGCCTCAACTCGCTGAAGCGGTTCAAGGACGACGCCACCGAGGTCCGCGACGGGTTCGAGTGCGGTCTGACGCTCGGTTCCTACTCCGACATCAAGGTCGACGACATGATCGAGACCTACGAGATGCGGGAGAAGCCGCGCAACTGATCCACTTCCGCCGGGGGTCGTCCTTGCTGGGCGGCCCCCGGCGGTCGTGCGGGCGCACGATCCGAGGAGCGAGCTGATGTACGTCGGTGCGCTGGAACTGGACGTGCTGCTCGGTGACGTCCACTCGTTGAAGCAGAAGCGCGCCGTGGTGCGGCCCGTCGTGGCCGACCTGCGGAAGCGCTTCGACGTGGCCGTGGCGGAAGCAGGCGATCAGGACCTGCACCGCCGGGCCCTGATCGGGGTGAGTGCGGTCTCCGGCGACGCCGCGCACGTGCGCGACGTGCTCGACGCGTGCGAGCGCGCGGTCGCCGCGCGCCCCGAACTGGAACTCCTGTCGGCCCGGCAGCGGATGCTGGGTCCGGAAGACTGACGGCCCCGGGCGGGTTCTCCCGGTGACGGGGCCCGCCCGCGGCGGCAGCCCGGGAGCCGTGCCGTGGCGGCTCGACCGCCGGTGACACGGACACTGTTCACGCCCGGACCACCGGGCGCAGGATCGACGGAGGAGGTGCGCCGTGGCCGATACGGCGCGCGCCCGCAGGCTCGCGAAGCGCATCGCGCAGATCGTGGCCTCGGGACTGGAATACGAGGTCAAGGACCCGCGGCTGGCGATGGTGACGATCACCGACGCCCGCGTCACCCCGGACCTGCGGGACGCCACGGTCTACTACACCGTGTTCGGCGACGACAGCGACTACGCGTCGACGGCCGCCGCCCTGTCCAGCGCCACCGGCGTGCTGCGGTCCCGGGTGGGGGCGCAGACCGGTGTGCGGTTCACCCCGACGCTCACGTTCGTCGCGGACACCGTGCCGGACGACGCCCGTCGGATGGACGAGCTGGTCGCCCGGGCCAAGGAAGCCGACGCGGAGGTCGCCCGGCTGGCTTCGGGAGCGGAGCACGCCGGGGAGGCGGACCCTTACCGTGCGGCACCGGAGGACACCGCGGATGACGACGCGGAAACCGCAGGTGACGAGCCGTCGAACGGCGAAGATGCCGATCTGCGGCATCGGCCACAGAGTGGTTGAACCGCCCGCGCGGATGCGGTGCGTTGAAGGCGGCACCGCGGTCGTGCGGTGCCGTTCGGCGTGGAGGTGAAGCCTGTGGACGGGCATTCCGGAACCGCCGGTGCGGCGGTACCCACGCCGGATGAGGTGGTGGCCGCCGCGCGGCTGCTCGCCGACGCCTCCGACGTGACGCTGCTCGCGCACGTCAACCCGGACGCGGACGCGTTGGGCAGCGCACTGGCGCTGGGCCGGGCGTTGCGCGCCCGGGGTGCCCGGGTCCGGGTGTCGTTCGGCCACCCCGCCGAGGTACCCGCGTCGCTGCGGATCCTCGACACCGACGGGCTGATCGTGCCCGCCGCCGACGTGCCCGCCGCGGGCCCGCTGCTGGTGGTGTGCGACGCGGGCAGCCTGCAGCGGCTGGGCGCGCTCGCCGACCGGGTCCGGAGCACCATCGACGCGGGCGGCTCGGTCCTCGTCATCGACCACCACGTGGCGAACCCGCGGTTCGGCACCCACCACGTGATCGACGAGACGGCCGTGGCGACGGTCGTGCTGGTGCTGCGGCTGCTCGACGAGCTCGGTGCCCCGCTGGACCTGCCGATGGCGCGCTGCCTGTACGCGGGGCTGGTCACCGACAGCGGCCGGTTCCGGCGGGCCACCCCGGCCACCCACCTGATGGCGGCGCGGCTGCTGGAAGCCGGGGTCGACCCGGACGCGCTGACCCGCTCGCTGATGGACACCCACCCGTTCGCCTGGCTGCCGATGCTCTCGGACGTGCTGGGCCGGGCCGCGCTGGAACCGGCGGCGGCGCAGGGGCTGGGGCTGGTGCACGCGGAGGTGCGGCTCGCGCAGTCCGCGGAGGTGCGCAGCGAGGAGCTCGACGGCGTGATCGACATCGTGCGCACCACGGCGGAGGCCGAGGTGTCGGTGGTGCTCAAGGAACTCGCCGCGGACCGCTGGTCGGTGTCGCTGCGCGCGGACAGCCGGGTGGACGTCGGCGCGGCCGCGAACCTCTGCGGCGGTGGCGGGCACCGGCTGGCGGCCGGGTTCACCGCCGACGGTTCGGCGGACGACGTGCTCGACTCGGTGCGCGCGGCGCTGGAGAAGGCTCCGCTGCTCGGCTGAGCCGCCGTCAGCCGCCGTCAGCCGCGGCGGCGGGCGCGGAACGCGGCGACGTGCACACGGTTCGCGCAGCGCGCCGAGCAGAACCGCTTCGCCCGGTTGGTCGACGTGTCCAGGAAGTACGTGCCGCACCCCGCGGCTTCGCACCGGCCCCACCGGTCCATGCCGTGCAGCACCACGCCCTGCGCCAGGCCCCAGGCGGCCGCGGCGGCGACCTCGGTGGCGGGCGGGGCGTCCGGTCCCGCGACGTGCACGTGCCACTGCGGGCCGTGCCCGGACAGCCGCGGTCGCGGCGGGTGCCGCTCCAGCAGGGAGTTCACCGCGTCCTGCGCCTGGTCCGCGGCCCCGGCCAGCAGCGCGTCCAGCGCGTCCCGCAGGCCCGCCGCGACCGTGCGCAGCACCGCCAGGTCCTGCTCGTGCACCCGCTCGGACCACCACGGCTCGTCGTGCAGCGCCGCCCGCAGCCGGTCCAGATCGGTGAGGTCGGCGTTCGCGAGCCGCAGCGCCAGCTCCGCGTAATCGGTGCTGTCCATCCGGGCTCCTCGCGGCTAGCCTGCGTCAGGGTCGAAATGCGGTTTCACAGCTTACCGGGAGGGTGTCGTGAGCGAGGTCGCCGAACGGGTTCCGGTGCGGACGGTGCTCGGGCTCGCCGTGCCCGCGCTGGGCGTGCTGGCCGCCGAGCCGCTGTACGTGCTGGTGGACACCGCCGTGATCGGTCACCTCGGCGCGGTGCCGCTGGCCGGGCTCGCCCTCGGCGGAACCCTGTTCACGCTGGTGTCCAGCCAGCTCACGTTCCTGTCCTACGGCACCACCGCCCGCACGGCCCGGCTGCACGGCGCCGGCCGGCGCGCGGACGCCGTCGCCGAAGGGGTGCAGGCCACCTGGCTCGGCATCGCCGTCGGCGTGCTGCTGCTGGTGCTGGCGCAGCTGTTCGCGGTGCCGATCGCGGAGCTGCTCGCCGGGGAAGGGCCCATCGCGGACGCGGCGGCGAGCTGGCTGCGGATCGCACTGCTCGGCGCGCCGCTGGTGCTGATCACGATGGCGGGCAACGGATGGATGCGCGGGGTGCAGGACACCCGGCGCCCGCTGTGGTTCGTGCTCGCGGGCAACGGGACCTCGGCGGTGCTGTGCCCGCTGTTCGTGTACCCGCTCGGCTGGGGGCTGGAGGGCTCGGCGATCGCGAACCTGATCGGCCAGAGCATCGCGGCGGCGCTGTTCCTGCGCGCGCTCGTGGTGGAGCGGGCCGGGATGCGGCCCGATCCGGCGACGATGCGCGCCCAGCTGGGGATGGGGCGGGACCTGGTGCTGCGCACCCTCGCGTTCCAGGCGTGCTTCCTGTCGGCGACCTCGGTCGCCGCCCGCACCGGAGCCGACGCGGCCGCCGCGCACCAGGTGGTGTGGCAGCTGTGGTCGTTCCTGTCGCTGGTGCTGGATTCGCTGGCGATCGCGGCCCAGTCGCTGGTCGGTGCGGCCCTCGGCGGTGGGGCGGCGCAGCGGGCGAAGGGCGTGGCGCGGCAGGTCAGCTGGTACGGGCTCGGGTTCGGGGTGCTGCTGGCCCTGGTGTTCGCGGCGCTCGCCGCGGTGCTGCCGCGGGTGTTCACCAGCGATGCGGCGGTGCTGGCGCAGCTGCCGAACGCGTGGTGGTTCTTCGTGCTCCAGCAGCCGGTGGCCGGAGTGGTGTTCGCGTTGGACGGGGTGTTCCTCGGCGCGGGCGACGCGCGCTACCTGCGCACCGCGACGATGCTCAGCGCCGCCGTCGGCTACCTGCCGCTGATCTGGTTGTCGCTGGCCTTCGGCTGGGGGCTCGCCGGGATCTGGACGGGCCTCAGCCTGTTCATGGTGCTGCGGCTGATCACGTTGCTGCTGCGCGCCAGGTCGGGGAAGTGGGCGGTAATCGGCACGTCACCTGCTTGACGGGTTGCTACCCGCCTCGTTCTGCGGAGGAGTGCGGGTGGCGGAACCTCAGCTGCTTCCTCGCTGCGGGATCGTTTTCACCGGTGGCTCCGCCACAGGAGAAAACGCTGTCCTCGCGAGGAAGCAGCTGAGAACCCGCGGCGGTGCGAGTTGCTCGGGTGGTCGTCTGCTCAGCGGCTTCGCCGCTGACGGGAAAACTGCGCGGCTCATGGCGCGGAGCGGTGATCGGGCGCAGGCGGACTGGGGTGGGCGGGGTCGATGTGGGAGCGGGGGGAGCGGTCGTGGAGTATTGCCAGCCGTGTCCGAGCACTCCCGTACAGCGCGCAACCGTCCCACCGTCCCGCCCGGCCTGCTCGTGGTGGACAAGCCCTCCGGCATGACCTCGCACGACGTGGTGTCCCGCGTCCGCCGCATCATGGGCACCCGCAAGGTCGGCCACGCGGGCACCCTCGACCCGATGGCCACCGGCGTGCTGGTGCTCGGACTGGAACGGGCCACCAAGCTGCTCGGGCACCTGGCGCTGGACACCAAGGCGTACCTGGCGACGATCCGGCTCGGCGCCACCACCAGCACCGATGACGCCGAAGGCGAGATGTGGTCGCGGACCGACCCGTCCGGGGTGACCGAGCAGGCCGTGCGGGACGGCATCGCCGAGCTCACCGGGGACATCCAGCAGGTGCCGAGCTCGGTGAGCGCGGTGAAGGTCAACGGCAAGCGCGCCTACGAACTGGCCCGCGAGGGCAAGGAGGTGGAGCTGGCCGCCCGGCCGGTCACCGTCTCCCGGTTCGACCTGCTCGCGCTGCGCGCACCGGCCGAGCCCGCCGATGAGCCGGACGAGGAGCGGTTCGTCGAGCTGGACGTGCTCGTCGAGTGCTCCTCCGGCACCTACGTGCGCGCGCTGGCCCGCGATCTCGGCGCCCGGCTCGGCGTCGGCGGCCACCTCGGCGAGCTGCGCCGCACCCGGGTCGGCCCGTTCGGCCTGGCCACCGCCCGCACCCTCGACCAGCTGGAAGCGGAGCCGGGCCTGTCGATGGACCTGGACCGGGCGATCGCCACCGCCTTCGCCCGGCACGACACCGACGCGGTCACCGTCCGCGCCCTCATGCACGGCCAGACCATCCCGGCGACCGGCGTCGCGGGCACCTGCGGCGTGTTCGGACCCGACGGCCGGGCGGTAGCGCTGGTGCAGGACCAGGGGCGGACCGCGCGACCCGTGCTGGTGCTGACCCCGGCGGGCTGAACGGCCGATCCGGAGGCAACCAGTAGGCTTGCCAGCCGTGCAGCGTTGGCGCGGTTTGGAGCAGCTCCCGGGCGGTTGGGGCCGGTGCGTCGTCACCATCGGCGTCTTCGACGGGATCCACCAGGGACACCAGCAGTTGATCACGCACGCGGTGCGGGCGGCGCGCGAGCGCGGCATCCCCTGCGTGCTGATGACCTTCGACCCGCACCCCGCGGAGGTGGTGCGGCCCGGCAGCCATCCCGCCCAGCTGACCACGCTGCGGCGGCGCGCGGAACTGGCCGAGCAGCTCGGCGTGGACGTGTTCTGCGTGCTGCCGTTCACCGCGGAGCTGTCCCGGATGCCCGCCGACGAGTTCGTGCACGAGCTGCTGGTGGACCGGCTGCACGCGGCCGTGGTCGTGGTGGGGGAGAACTTCACGTTCGGCCACCGCGCCGCCGGGAACATCGCGCTGCTCGCGCAGCTGGGGGAGCGGTTCGGGTTCGAGGTGGCCTCGGACCGGCTGCTCAGCGGCACCACCGAGCGCGCCGACGGGCCCTCGGACGCGCCGGTGACGTTCTCCTCGACCTACATCCGCTCCTGCATCGACGCCGGGGACGTGGTGGCCGCGGCGTCCGCGCTGGGCCGCTATCACCGGCTGGAGGGCATCGTGGTGCGCGGCGCCGGGCGCGGCGGCAGCGAGCTCGGCTTCCCGACCGCGAACCTGTCCAGCCCGGAGCACTCCGCGATCCCCGCCGACGGCGTGTACGCGTGTTGGTTCACCCACCGGCGCCGCGGCTCCACCGGCCCGGGCGAGACGCTGCCTGCGGCGGTGTCGGTGGGCAGCAACCCGACGTTCTCCGGTACGGAGCGGACGGTGGAGGCGTTCGTGCTCGATGTGGACGCCGACTTCTACGGGGAACACGTGGGGCTGGACTTCGTGCGCAGGCTGCGCGGGATGGAGCGCTACGACTCGGTGGAAGCGCTGATCGAGCAGATGGATCAGGACGTCGTGGACACTCGTGAGATCCTCGGTGCTCGTGGCTGATCGACCCGCTGGGGGCGGGCGAAATCACCGAACCGGTCCGGTGCGGCGCGATGGCCTGGCAGTATTCAGTACCGCCCGCTCGGGGGAACGTTCCGGCGGCGGCGATCTACTGTGGTACCTGGGGAGCTGAGGTGGCGGAGCACAAGAGCGTCCAGCGCAATCTGGCGCTGCAACGCGAGTGGTACGGCGAGCCGTTGGGCGATCGGGTTCGGCGGCTCGTGGTGGCGTTCCGGATCTCGCAGGCCCAACTCGCCGAGGTCCTCGGCATCAGCGCGCCGATGCTCAGCCAGGTGATGAGCGGCCGCCGCGCCAAGATCGGGAACCCGTCGGTGCTGGCCAGGCTGGTGATGCTGGAGCGCAAGGTGCTCGTGCCGGGCGTGGCCGCGGGCGAGTCGGAGGCGATCCAGGCGGCGCTGGCGGACGTGCGCGATTCCAAGCCGTCGGTCGGCCGGGACACGCTGCCGGTGATGGCGGTGAACGGCGAAGAAGTGGCCTGGCCGGTGCTGCGCGGTGCGGCGAAGCCGAGCGAGCTGGAGGCCGCGGCCGCCCTGATCGACGGCCGCTACCCGGAGCTGGCCGGCCTGCTGCGCCGCGCGGCCACCGGCGAACCGGCCTGACCGGCCGCTCCCGCGCTCGCGGGATCGCTGCGACACTGCGCCGGTGAGCGAAGACCTGGCGCGGCGAGGACCGGAGCGCGAAGCCCCGGGCGGCGGAGGTGCCGAACCGGCGGCCCGAGCTCCGGCGGCCGATGGCACCGAATCGATGGCCCGAGCTCCGGCGGCGGACGGCACCGAGCCGGTGGACGAGGTCGGTGCGGAGCACCCGCCGCCGCGGCTGTTCACCGCGGTGTGGCCGCCCGCGGCGGCGGTCGAGCACCTCGCCGCCGCGCTCGGCGAGCTCCCGTCCCGGCAGGTGGAGCGGCTGCGGCGCTTCCGCCGCACGCCTCCCCGGCAGTGGCACGTGACGCTGCGCTTCCACGGGCCCGCCGATCCGGCGCCACTCGCGGCCGAGCTGGACCGGCGGGTGCCCGCCGCGGGCCCGGCTCCCCGGCTGCGGCTGGCCGGCGCGGGCACCTTCCGCGGGGTGCTGTGGATCGGAGTCGAGACCGCCACCGATGCCGACACGCGCGGGCTGCACGAGCTGGTGCGGATCGCGGGCGGGGACCCCGGCGGGTTCCGGGCACACCTCACCGTCGCCCGGTGGAACGCGGGACTGCCGGACCCGGCACGGCTGATCGGGCCGCTCAGCGGCTATGCCGGACCGTGGTGGGACGTCGCGGAGGTCGCGCTGGTGCGCAGCGACCCCGGGCCGTCCGGGGCGCGGTACCGCGCGCTGCACGCGGTCCCGGTGCCACGCCGGGCGGCGGGGGACCAGGGTGGACCGCTCGGCTCCTGATATCCTGAACGCGGATCCGGCTGTAGTCCGTGGCGGCCGGATCCGGTGTGCCGTTACCCGGCGTGCACGCGAACCGCGTGCCCGTGCCCAGCGCGACCGCGTCCAGCGTGACCGCGACCAGTGACCGTGACCAGCCCGCACCTCGTGGGGGCACCGGTCCGGGACTCCGGCCGGCGCAGCCGCTCCGGCGGCCGCGCGATCGGTCCGGAACCGGGGGAGCGGAACTCGGGGACAGCTCCCGGCGACCTGGTTTCCAGGTCGCGTCCGGGATTCGGGGTGACGATCTCCGGTGTGGACCGCCCGGGGCGCGCGACGTGGCGATGGCCGTGAGTCGTGTCCGGAGCGTTCCGCGCCCGGTGCTCATCCCGGCTCCGAGCCCGCGACCGGCGCACCAGCAGCACTTGACACGGCACGCGAAACAAGGAGAGTCAGTCGTGGCGCTGTCCACCGCGCAGAAGAAGCAGATCCTGGCCGACTACGGTCTGCACGAGTCCGACACCGGTTCGGCGGAGGCCCAGGTGGCCCTGCTGACCAACCGGATCTCGGGCCTGACCGAGCACCTCAAGCAGCACAAGCACGACCACCACTCGCGTCGTGGCCTGCTGCTGATGGTCGGTCGTCGCCGCCGGCTGCTGAACTACCTGACCAAGGTCGACATCGAGCGCTACCGCTCGCTGATCCAGCGGCTCGGTCTGCGTCGTTGACCTACGTCGGGGGAGCGTTCCACAGTGGAGCGCTCCCCCGATGCACAACCGAACGCATCAAGACGGGCCGCTAGGCCCGCGCACGATCCGGGTCCACGCCCACGGCGGGTCATCATCCGCCGGTCCTCGGTAGTGGCCCCCGGGCGCACCCCGCCCGGTGGCTTCGATCGATGACCGGCCTCGTCGGAAAGATTCCCCCGCACGACCGTGGACCCCTGAAACTAGGAGTTCCACTTGACACAGGCCCACAACGTCGACGAAGGCGTCTACGAAGCGACCGCGGTGCTGGACAACGGTGCCTTCGGCACCCGCGAGGTCCGGTTCGAGACCGGTCGGCTGGCCAAGCAGGCCGCGGGCAGCGTCGTCGCCTACCTGGACGACGACACCATGCTGCTGTCGGCCACCACGGCCTCGAAGCACCCCAAGGACAACCTCGACTTCTTCCCGCTGACGGTGGACGTCGAGGAGCGGATGTACGCCGCGGGCCGCATCCCCGGCTCGTTCTTCCGCCGCGAGGGTCGTCCCTCCACCGACGCGATCCTGACCTGCCGGTTGATCGACCGGCCGCTGCGCCCGTCCTTCGTGGACGGCCTGCGCAACGAGATCCAGGTCGTGGTCACGGTGATGAGCCTGGACCCGAAGGACCCGTACGACGTGCTCGCCATCAACGGCGCGTCCGCCTCCACCCAGCTGTCCGGCCTGCCGTTCTCCGGCCCGGTCGGCGGCACCCGGATGGCGCTGATCGACGGGCAGTGGGTGGCCTTCCCCACCTACGAGCAGCTCGAGCGCGCGGTGTTCGACATGGTCGTCGCCGGTCGCATCGTCGGTGACGACGTCGCGATCATGATGGTCGAGGCCGAGGCCACCGACAAGACGATCGACCTGGTCGGCCAGGGCGCCCAGGCGCCCACCGAAGAGGTCGTCGCCGCCGGTCTGGAGGCCGCGAAGCCGTTCATCCGCACCCTGTGCCAGGCCCAGCAGGCGCTGGCCCAGGCCGCGGGCAAGGCGACCGCCGAGTACCCGCTGTTCCCCGCCTACCAGGACGACGCCTACAGCGCCGTCGAGGGCGCCGTCTCCGCCGACCTGGCACAGGCGCTGTCCATCGCGGGCAAGCAGGAGCGCGAGAGCCGGCTCGACGAGATCAAGCAGGTCGCGCTGGAGAAGGTCGGCATCGAGGAGGGGCAGCCCTTCGCCGGCCGCGAGAAGGAGATCGGCGCGGCGTTCCGCTCGCTGACGAAGAAGCTGGTCCGCCAGCGGATCATCACCGAGAAGGTCCGCATCGACGGCCGCGGCCTCACCGACATCCGCAGCCTCTCCGCCGAGGTCGGCGTGGTGCCGCGGGCGCACGGCTCGGCCCTGTTCGAGCGCGGCGAGACCCAGATCATGGGCGTCTCCACGCTGAACATGCTGCGGCTGGAGCAGACGATCGACTCGCTCGGTCCGGAGACCAGCAAGCGGTACATGCACCACTACAACTTCCCGCCGTTCTCCACCGGTGAGACCGGTCGCGTCGGCAGCCCGAAGCGCCGCGAGATCGGCCACGGCGCGCTGGCCGAGCGGGCGCTGCTGCCGGTGCTGCCCACGCGCGAGGAGTTCCCCTACGCGCTGCGGCAGGTCTCCGAGGCGCTGGGCTCCAACGGCTCCACCTCGATGGGCTCGGTCTGCGCCTCGACGCTGTCGCTGCTCAACGCCGGTGTGCCGCTGAAGGCGCCGGTCGCGGGCATCGCGATGGGCCTCGTCTCCGACGACGTCGACGGCAAGACGCACTACGTGGCGCTGACCGACATCCTCGGTGCCGAGGACGCCTTCGGCGACATGGACTTCAAGGTCGCGGGCACCAAGGAGTTCGTGACCGCGCTGCAGCTGGACACCAAGCTGGACGGCATCCCGTCCGAGGTGCTGGCGCAGGCGCTGGGCCAGGCCAGGGACGCCCGGTTCACCATCCTGGAGGTCATGGCCGAGGCCATCGGCACCCCGGACGAGATGAGCCCGCACGCTCCGCGCGTCACCTCGGTCTCGATCCCGGTCGACAAGATCGGCGAGGTCATCGGGCCGAAGGGCAAGATGATCAACTCGATCACCGAGGAGACCGGCGCCGAGATCACCATCGAGGACGACGGCACCATCTACGTCGGTGCGGCCGACGGCCCGTCCGCGGAGGCCGCGATCGACAAGATCAACGCCATCGCGAACCCGCAGCTGCCGAAGGTCGGCGAGCGCTTCCTGGGCACCGTGGTCAAGACCGCGGCGTTCGGCGCGTTCGTCTCGCTGCTGCCGGGCAAGGACGGCCTGGTGCACATCTCCAAGCTGGGCCAGGGCAAGCGCATCGGCAAGGTCGAGGACGTCGTCAACGTCGGCGACAAGCTGCGCGTCGAGATCGCCGACATCGACAACCGCGGCAAGATCAGCCTGATCGTCGTCGACGAGGAGGCCGACAAGGCCGGCTCGGACGAGCAGGCCGACGCCGAGGCCCCGGCGGAAGCCCCCGCCGAGTGACCTCATGACGCGATGAGATCGGGTCCGCCCGATCATCGGCAGCGAAGCGGCCCGCCCCGGAGAGCACGTCCGGGGCGGGCCGTATCGTGTGGCAGGGCGAACGGCGACGAGACCCGGGGACGATGAAGCAGAACCAGACGCGAGCGGGACATCTCCAGCGGCCCGGAACCACCCGGGTGCTGGCCACCAGCGGAGCCGAATCGGTGCGGCGCACCGTGCTCCCCGGCGGGCTGCGAGTGGTGACCGAGGAGATCCCGGGCGTCCGGTCCGCCTCCGTCGGCATCTGGGTCGGCGTCGGCTCGCGCGACGAGACCAGGCCGCAGGCCGGGGCCGCGCACTACCTGGAGCACCTGCTGTTCAAGGGCACCGCCCGGCGCACCGCCGTGGACATCGCCCAGGAGATCGACGCGGTGGGCGGGGAGCTCAACGCGTTCACCTCCAAGGAGCACACCTGCTACTACGCGCACGTCCTCGACGAGGACCTGCCGCTGGCCGTGGACATGCTCTGCGACGTCGTGTTCGACGCGGTCAACGCCGCCGCCGACGTCGAAGTGGAACGCAGCGTCGTGCTCGAGGAGATCGCGATGCGCGACGACGACCCCGAAGACCTGCTGCACGAGCTGTTCGCCGAAGCGGTGCTCGGCGACCACCCGCTGGGCCGCTCGGTGCTGGGCACCGAGGAATCCATCACCGAGATGACCCGCGGCCGGGTGCACGGGTTCTACCGCCGCAGCTACGCGCTGCCGAAGATGGTGATCGCCGTCGCGGGCAACGTCGAGCACGGCAAGGTGCTGCGGCTGCTGCGCAAGGCCGTCGGGGACCGGTTGCAGGGCGAGGACGCGCCCGCGCCGCCGCGCACCGGCCGCACCCGGCTGCCCAAGCAGCAGCCGCTCGTGCTGGAGCACGACGACACCGAACAGGCCCACCTGCTGCTGGGCTGCCGCGCGCTGCACCGGCACGACGACCGCCGGTTCGTGCTCGGCGTGCTCAACGCCGCGCTGGGCGGCGGCATGAGCTCCCGGCTGTTCCAGGAGGTGCGCGAGCAGCGCGGCCTCGCCTACTCCGTCTACTCGGCGGCGACCTCGTACGCCGACGCGGGCACCTTCTCGGTGTACGCGGGCTGCCAGCCGGACCGGCTCGGCGAGGTCACCATCGTGATCCGGGACGTGCTCGAATCGGTCGCCGCCGACGGGCTCAGCGCCGACGAGGTCGCGCGCGGGCGCGGGCAGCTGCGCGGCGGGCTGGTGCTCGGCCTGGAGGACACCGCGTCCCGGATGAGCCGCATCGGCAAGAGCGAGTTGAACTACGGGCGGCACCTCAGCGTCGAGGACACCCTCGCCCGCATCGACGCGGTCACCGCCGAGGACGTGGCGGAGCTCGCCGCGGACCTGTTGCGCCGCCCGCTGACCACCGTCGTCGTCGGGCCGTACGAGAACGTCGAGGACCTGCCGGAATCCGTTCGCCGGCCGGAGCACACCAGAAAGGCGGCACGTTCGTGACTTCCCTGGAAACCCCCGTCGCATCCCCGGTGCGGGTCGGCGTGCTCGGTGCCCGCGGCCGGATGGGCTCCGAGGCGGTGCGCGCGGTCGGCGAGGACCCCAGCACCGAACTGGTCGCCTCGATCAACCGGGAAGACCCGCTGCAGCTGCTCGTCGACTCCGGCGCGCAGGTCGCCGTGGACCTCACGCACCCCGACTCGGTGCTGGCGAACGTGCGGTTCTGCGTGGAGAACGGCATCCACGTCGTCGTCGGCACCAGCGGGCTCGGCACGGCTGAGCTGCAGAACATCGGCTCGCTGCTCGCCGAACACCCGCAGGTGGGGGTGCTGGTGGCGCCGAACTTCGCGCTCGGCGCGGTGCTGTCGATGAAGTTCGCCGAGGTTGCCGCCCGGTTCTTCGAATCGGTGGAGATCGTCGAGCTGCACCACCCGAAGAAGGCCGACGCGCCGTCCGGGACCGCCGCCCGCACCGCCGAGGTCATCGCGCAGGCCCGCGAGTCCGCGGAGCTGGACCCGGCGCCGGACGCCACCACCAAGGAGCTCGACGGCGCGCGCGGCGCGAAGGTCGACGGCGTCCCGGTGCACTCGATCCGGATGGCCGGGCTCGTCGCCCACCAGGAGGTGCTGTTCGGCACCGAAGGGGAGACGTTGACCATCCGGCACGACTCCTACGACCGGCGCTCGTTCATGCCCGGCGTGCTGCTGGCGGTCCGCGAGGTCGGCGGGCGGCCGGGGCTGACCGTGGGCCTCGAATCCGTGCTGGGGCTGTGAATGTCCGAGGGTGAGCGGCGGCGCGGGCTCGGGCCGCGCACGGCGGCGTTCGTGCTGGCCGCGGTGCTGCTGGTGTACCTGGTGCTGATGGGCGGCCGGGCGGTCACGATGATCGTCACGGGGCGCCCGGTGTTCGTGGTGCTCGGCGTGGCGGTCTTCGTGCTGCCGGTGCTGGGCGCGCTGCTGGTGGTGGACCAGCTGCGCTTCGGCGCCGGCACCGAACGGCTCGCGCGGCAGCTGCACGACGAGGGCGCGCTGCCGGACGTCTCGCACCTGCCGCGCCGTCCTTCCGGACGCGTCGAGCGGGAGGCCGCCGACGCCTGGTTCGACGAGAAGCAGGCCGAGCTGGAGGCCTCCCCGGGCGATTGGCGGTGCTGGTTCGCCGTGGCGCAGGCCTACGACTTGGCGGGCGACCGCAACCGGGGGCGCAAGGCGATGCGCCGGGCGATCGAACTGCAGCGCGGGGATGCGGACGCGGAACGGTAGATCGTCCGGACCAGCCGCGGTACCTGCTTTCGGGTGATCGTCGGGTTCCTCCGTTGAATTCCGCAGGTCCGAACCGCGTGGATCTCACGGTTTGGGCGCTTAGTTGACACCGCGTACAGTTGCGCCGCATGATCTAGCGCATGTCCAGGTTCGCCTCTCTGGTGGTCCGCTTGCACGTGGATTTGCAGCACCAGTCCAGCGCCCTCTGTCGTAGTCTCTGATCGGCCGCACCGCCGCCGCGAAGACAATGCGCGCATCGAATTCCGCTCGCTCGCGCCTGCGCTGAGCAGTGAATTCCGCTGGTGCCCGCCCGGCCGCTGCGACGGCCTCCGGGGTCGAAGCAATTCCCCCCCCCGAATTCCCCGTTCCATTCCTCCCGCGGGCGATGCCGCCTGTCGTGCACCGGATCGCGCGATGTCGAATCCGGCGACCGGGTGTGCCCTGAATCGGTTTCGGCTCGCGCCGAATTCCGGAAAACCGGTTCTGGGGACACGCGTGTCCGAAACCGATCGCATTCGAATCCAGCACCAGAACGACATCCAGCGCCAGAACGAATCCGCACGAGAAGAACGGTTGCCGAGACCTTGGTGGAACCGAGATGGAGACCGGAGAGAAGATGAGAACCCCCTCGCGCGCATGGCGGAAGGGACTGACCGGAGCGGCCGCTGCGCTGCTCGCGGTCGGCGCCATCACGCTGCCCGTCGGTGGAACCGACGCCTACGCCGACGTGCAGGTCACCACGCAGCAGGTGCCCGGAGCCGACGGCAAGAACTACACCGTCACCAACCACGTCGTCAGCAGGACCGCCACGAAGGCCGCCGACGGCAAGCGCAAGGAATGGCTGCTGGTGTGGGCCGGTGACGAGAACATCGCCGACACCGCCGTCAAGGACGTCAAGGGCCTGCCCGGATCGCTCGGCGACGGCCTCGGCAAGGTGAAGAACGCCCTGCCCGGACCGGACTTCCTCGCCGTCATCGACGCCACCAAGGGCTCCGAGACCTACGGCGAGGTCGTCAACACCGCCACCGTCGGGCCGCTGGTGGAGAACGAGCCGCACCACATGCAGTACGTGTGGCACAAGGGCGACACCATCTTCGCCGGTGCGCTGTTCCTCGGCGCCACCTACGCGTTCGACGTCACGAAGCTGCCGAACCTGGAGCTCAAGGGCGTCAGCCTGCCCACCCAGACCCTCGGCGGCTCCGTCCCCGACGCGTACTGGACGCTGTCCGACGGCACCTCCTACGGGACCTACATGGGCGGTCCCGTCGTGCCCGGCCCGTACCGCTACGACGACGGATCGGTGCACGTCGGCAACGGGTTCGCCGGCAGCCCCGGGGAGGTCGTCCGGTTCGACCCGAACGGCAAGGTGCTGTCCCAATCGCCCGCGGCGACCCCGCAGGGCGACGACCCGAAGCTGTGCGACAACCTCCCGCAGCTCGGGAAGCCCACCTGCGCCAACCCGCACGGCATCCAGGCCCGCGAGGACCTGAACACGCTGATCACCAGTGACTACGCGGAACCGCGCAACATCATCCTGGACCCGGTCAAGCAGCCCTCGCCGTACCTGCGGCGGCCGACCGTGCGCACCTGGGACATCTCCGACCGCAACCACCCGAAGCTGCGGGCCGTGTCCTACCTGCCGGACGGGCCGCGCGCCGATCCCGCGGACCCGCTGCACTCCGAGAGCCGCGCCGTGATGGAGACGACCGTCACCAACCTGCCCGGCCACAAGGGAGCGTTCGCCGAGACCATGCAGGGCGGCGCGGTGTTCTACACGCCGGACATCACCGCGCCCGCGCCCCGCTGGACGCAGGTCTTCGACGACGGGCAGGCGCTCAAGGCCATCGACCCGGCCAACAACGACGCCCGCGGCGGCAGCTCCAACGGCGGCTGGATCCAGACCAGCCCCGACGACAAGTTCCTGTACCGCGCGGTGCAGGGGCGGCAGAAGGGCGCGCTCGGCCCTGACGACCCCGGCTCCACCGGCGGCGTCTACACCCTCGACATCTCCAAGATCGTGGCCGCCGGGAACGACTTCCAGTGCACCATCGACACCGTCGAGAAGGCCGAGAACGGCGGCGGGCAGGACTGCCCGACGCTGGCCGGCGCGGCCCCCATCAACCCCGGGCAGCCGGGCGCGGGACCGCACTGGGGCGCCTACGACAACTTCACCGAAGGCGCCGACGGACGTTACGAGGAGACCAAGCAGCCCAGCAGGCTCGCGGTGTCCAACTACTTCGTCGCCCGCTCCGGGCTCGACGGCGACCACAAGGTCAACATGGTCGACCTCGCGCCCGACGGGAAGGTCGCCGTGGACGAGTCCTTCAAGGACGAGGTGACCGGTGAGACCGGGATCAACTTCAACCGGGAGCGCTGGCCGCACGGGCCGTTCGGCAACGCGAAACCGCACTCCGAACTGTTCGTCGTCGCCGACGAGGACCTGAAGTAACCCCGCGCCGCCGGGCGGATCCCCCGCGGACCCGCCCGGCGGCTCCTCCCGGAATCCCGGGACCCTCCCGCATTCGTTCGTAGTGAGGATCGCGATGGACATGAGCGGTATGCACCCCGGCACCGGAGTGACCGGAGTGGACGCCGCGGGGCTCGTGCTGCGGGTGCTGCTGCTCGGCGGCACCGTCGTCGCCGCCGGGCTCGGGCTGCTGCGCCCCGCCGTGCGCGGCACCGGACGCGCCACCACGTGGACCGCGTGGGCGGCCGCCGCGGTGGGCGCGGTCGCCGCGGTGCTGTCGATCCCGCTGCTCGACATCAACGCGCCCGTCGCCGTCGTGCACGCGGTGCTGCTGCTCGCGCTGCCGATCGCGCTGCGCGCGCCCACTCCCGCCGCCTACCTCGGGTTCGCGCTCACCGCGCTCGTCGTCGTGGAGAGCGCGCTCGGGCACTCGCCCGCCGAATTCCTCATCACCACCCTCGTCACCGCCACCGCCGTCACCTGGCTCGGGCTCGCCGGATTCGCGCTCACCCTGCCCGCCGAGCGGCGGCCCGAAGGCGGGCTGCGGCTGCGGCCGCTGGCGATCGTGCTCGCCGTGGTGCTGCTCGCCGCCGCGGTGGCGCAGCTGGTGCTCACCGGCATCGCGGACCGGCGGCTGTTCGGCGGGCTCGGTGCCGTGCTGCTGCTGATCGCGCTGTCCGCGCTCGCCGCGGGCGGTGTCGTGCTGCTGCTGCGGCGCGGTGATCCGTGGCGGACCTACCGGATCGGGGCGGTCGCCGTCGCCGCCGCCTTCGCCGCCTGGACCGTGCTGCCCGGCATCCCGGCGCCCGGCGAACTCCCGCTGCCGGGCGTGCCGCGGCTCGCGCACGCCACCGTCGGCGCGCAGGACGTGCCGGTGCTCGTCACCCCGCACCGGCCCGGCAAGAACCTGGTGCACCTGCCCGAGAGCGCGGGCGACGACTTCACCGTCGACGCGGGTGGTGGCCCGGTGCGCGCCGTCGCCCGGCCCGGCACCTCCGGCACCTGGGCCGAAGTGGACCTGCCCGCCGGGCGCGGCGAACTCGCGCTGCACGGGTCCGGTGACGCCACCGGTGACGTCGAGGTGGACACCGGCAACGGGCCCGGGCTGCCCGCCGCCACCTCCGCCGACGGGCCGGAATGCGCGAGCACCGCGCTCGCCGGACTCGTCGCCGAGCAGCGCGCGCCGCTCGACGGCTGCCCCGCCGACTCGCTGTCCGAGCAGGACGCGGCCGCGCTGCGCATCCTCGTCGGCTACGTCCAGCGCAACGGGGCGCCCGGCATCACCGTCCTCGGCGACGACTCGCCCCGATCCCGCGCCGCCGCCGACGTCGTCCGCGACGCCGCACGGCAGGCGGAGCTGCCCGTCGGCGACCGGCCGGCGCCCGACAACGCCCTCGTGCTCGTCGGCGGCTGGACCGACGCGGCCCGGCGCCTCGACACCGTCGCGGCGACCCAGCACACCGCGCCCACCTACGCCTACGGCGTGCACCTCGCGCCCTGGCTGCTGCACAGCCCCGTCACCACCGGCATCGCCAGTTCCGCAGTGCCGTTGCGGTTCGACCCCCGCGAATACCGCTCCCTGGAATACGGCATGGCCCTGGCCACGTCGTTCGGCGGCGAACCGCCGTCCGTCGCCGGATTCCACACCTGGCTCGCCGCCCGCGGGCAACGCGCGCACGACCCCGTCGTGATCTACGCCTCCGCGCAGGTCGACGCGATGCAGATGGACATGCCCGGCATGCGTGGCGGAATGCACGGTTCCGAACCCGCCGGTCAGTGGGTTCCGCATGGCACCGTGGTCGCGGTCTCCGGGCCGCTGGCCCCCTGAACCGCCACCGGCCCCCGAAACGAGGAGCGAACGACATGTCCATAGTGGACACCGCTGAAGAACCCAGAACACCCGCACCACCCGCACCGCAGGCACCGCCCGCCCGGCCCGGCGTCGTCACCATCGGCGTCCTGCTCGCCGCCGTCGTCGGCCTCGCCGTCATCAGCGCAGCCGGCTGGAAGCTCGCCGTGCTCTACGTCGTCGGCCTCGCCCTCGGCGGCGTGCTGTTCCACTCCCGGTTCGGGTTCACCTCCGCCTGGCGGCAGCTCGTCGCCGTCGGACAAGGACGTGCGCTGCGCGCGCACATGCTGATGCTCGCCATCGCCTGCGTGCTGTTCGCCGCCATCCTCGGCACCGGCGCCGGGCTCTCCGGTGCCCCGGAAGGGACCGTGGCGCCCGCGGGATTCGGCGTGGTCCTCGGCTCGTTCCTGTTCGGCGTCGGCATGCAGGTCGGCGGGTCCTGCGCCTCCGGCACCCTGTTCGCCGTCGGCAGCGGGCAGACCGCGATCCTCTACACCCTCGGCGGGTTCATCGCCGGATCCGTACTCAGCGCCTTCCTCACCCCGTGGATCAGCGCGTTGCAGAAGACCGGACCCACCGTGTCCTTCGCGGACACCCCGCTCGGCTACCCGGGCGCGCTGTTGATCTCGCTGCTCATCATCGGAGCGGTCGTCGGCGTGTCACTGCTCGTCGAACGACGCCGCACCCCGCCGCCGATCGAAGCGCCGCCCACCGCGCAGGGGCTGCTGCGGGTGCTGCGCGGGTCCTGGCCGCTGTGGGTCGGGGCGCTGCTGCTGGCCGGGCTGAACGCGCTCACCCTGTTCATCTCGGGCGGGCCGTGGGGCATCACCTCCGCGTTCGGGCTGTGGGGCGCGAAGTTCCTCGGCTGGATCGGCGTCGACATCTCCGGGGCGCCGTTCTGGGCCGTGCCGGAGAACGCCGCGAAGCTCGACGCGTCCGTGCTCGCCGACAAGATCTCGGTGATGGACTTCGGCATCATGATCGGCGCCCTCGTCGCCTCCGCCGCGGCCGGCGCGTTCGTGCTGCACCGGCGCATCCCGTGGCGGCTCGCCGTCGGCGCCGTGCTCGGCGGAATCCTGATGGGGCTCGGGGCGCGGCTCGCCGGTGGCTGCAACATCGGCGCCTACTTCTCCGGCATCGCTTCGTTCAGCCTGCACGGCTGGCTGTGGGGCGTCGTCGCCATCATCGGGACCTACGCGGGACTGCTGCTGCGGCCGCTGTTCGGGCTGGGCAACCCGAAGCCCACCGACTCGGTCTGCTGATCCGCCCGCGCGGTGGTGATTCGCCGCGGGGCGCTGGACTTCCCGCCGGAGCGGCGGGATGGAGAGAAACGAGGAGAAGCACCATGTCGAAGAACCTCGCCAGGCTGACGGCCGCGACCGTCACCAGCCTCGCCCTGCTCGGGCTCGGCGCCGGAGCCGCGCAGGCCGACCCGCCGTCGATCTGGGTGATCCCCGGCGTCGACGCGGGCGGGCTGCTCAGCCCCACCGTTGGGCTGCCCACCGCCGCGCTGAACCCGGTCGTGGGGTTGCTCGACGCGCTCAGCTGATCCGCAGGCCGAGTTTCGGCTGGTCGGGATGTGGCTGATTCGGCCTCGGTCGGTCCGGTTCGTGCTGGTCCGGCAGCAGGTGAATCAGCTCCAGCCGGTCCGGTTCGCCGGGCCGGTTCCAGGTGATCCGGCATCGGCCGATCCGGTACCAGCTGGTCCGGTTCCAGGTGATCGAGCTCCAGCCGGTCCAACACGAGCTGGTTCGGCACCGGCTGATCGTCGCCGGCTGATTCCGAGCCAACTGATCCGGCTCGTGCTGATCCGGCACCGAGTTGATCCAGCTCCAACTGATCCAGCTCCAACTGATCCAGCGCCAACTGATCCAGCGCCAGCCGATCCGGCTCGTGCCGATCCACCACCAGCTGATCCGGCGCCCGCCGATCCAGTGTCAGCTGATCCGGCGCCAGCTGATCCGGCTCGTGCTGATCCAGCACCAGGTGAATCAGCTCCCGCCGTCCAACACCAGCCGACAGCCCCAACCGATCCGGCACCCGCCGGATCGCCTCAACTGAACCACCGGAGAGGAACACCACTGATGAACAGCACCCTGCGCCGCGGCCTGGCCGCCACCGCGCTCGCCGGAACCGCTCTGCTCGGTTCCGCCACCGCCGCCACCGCCGCCACCGCCGCACCGCAGCCCGCGCCGGAACCGGGCGGCGTCATCATCGTCGACCAGCCCGACACCGGGGACCTGAACAACATCTGGACGTTCGCGCCGTTGGGCGTCCCGGTGCTGGGCCTGCTCGATTCGGTCGCCGCCGTGCCCGGGAAGCTGCTGCCGCAGCCCTGATCGCCATGAGCGCCGAACCGTGCTGTAGGCGAACAGCAGGCGCCGTCGCACCGGACCGACCGCGTGCGGCGGCGTCTGCGCAGTCACGACCGGGCGGTGATGACCGGGCGGTGATGACCGGGCGGTGATGACCGGGCGGTGATGACCGGGCGGTGATGACCGGGCGGTGATGACCGGGCGGTCACGACCGGGCAGTGACGACCAGGCAGTGACGACCGGGCAGTCAGAACCGGGCGGTGATGACCGGGCAGTCACGACCGGGCAGTGACGATCGGGCAGTGACGACCAGGCGGTCACAGCCAGGCGATCATGGCGCCCGGCGCCACCGCCAGCGCCGCGAACCGCACGAAGCGGCCCACCAGGCCGGTCACCAGGAAAGTGCTCAGCGGGACCCGCGCCCATCCGGCGGCCACGCACGTCGCCAGGAACGGCGGCAGGCTCGCCACCGCGCTCAGCAGCAGCACCCCGCCCGTCCACATCGGACGGGTCTGGCAGCCGACGCGGAACCGCTCCAGCCACGCCGCCCAGCGGCCGCGGTGCTCGCCCGGTTCGCTCTTGCGCTGCAGGAAGCGCGGCAACCGGATCACGCCCCGCGCCGCGTAGAAGTACAGCAACTTGCCGCCGATCTGGCCGATCGTCACCACCAGCGCCAGCAGCCACCAAGGCACTTCCGGGCTCTTCACGACCAGGCCGATCACGAAGATCTCCACGCTGATCACCGGGAGAAGTGCGGAAGCCACCGCCATGCCGAAAGCGGTCGCGATCAAGCCGATCGAGGTCAGCACAGGTCCACCCGAACGTCGGAGTGCGGTCCGCCACAGGCTAGCAATGCGTGACCGAGCGCTGACGCTGAACTCGACTTGCGCACCTCCGCTGACGGTGCCCCGCACATCCCGCAAGACCACACCAGGCCCGCACGACCACATCAGACCCGCAAGACCACATCAGGTGAGTGCCCCACCAGCCCTGCCAGCGTGGGCGAGTGGGCCACCCGCCTCCGGGGTCGTGCCGGGTGAGTGGCCCACTAGCCCCGTCGGCTTGGGCGAGTGGGCCATTCACCTTCCTGGTTTGGGCGGGTGAGTGGCCCGTTTGCCTCGTCGGCTCGGGTGAGTGGGCCGTTCACCTTGTTGGTCGAGTCGGGTGAGTGGGTCGCTCGCCCTGTCGGTTTGGGCGGGTGGGGCACTCACCTCGTTGGTCGGGTGAGGTTCGTGGCGGGTGGTCAGTGGAGGTGCAGGGCTAGGGGGCCGGTCAGGCGGAGTTCGCGCATCGGGCGCCCGCCCGCGTCCAAGGTGCGGACCGTGCCGTCCGGCAGCCAGTCTGCGTGTTCGAAGAACGCCAGCGACGCCGAATCGGCCTCCGGAACCCAGCTGATGCCGCGGGACGCACCGCCGTCCGCGAGGCGCTGCGCCATCGTCGCCAGCAGCCTGCCGCCGTGGCCGCGGCGACCCCACCGCGGTTCCACCAGCAGCGTGCTCACCCACGCCACCTCGGAGAGGTCCGGCGGCACCGCGCCGTCCGCGGCCGCCGCCTCCTGCTCGGGAGCGGTGCCCGCCGCGCAGAAACCGACGAGCTGGTCGCCTTCGGTGGCGACCAGCACCGCCACCGGCCCGTCGGCGATCGCCTCGGTCCACTGCCGCGTCGTCTCCGCCTCGTCCAAGCCCGCCAGCACTTCCGCGGGCAGCAGGTCCGCGTAGGCGCTGCGCCAGGTGGTGAGCTGCACGCGGGTGATCTCAGGGGCGTCGGCGGGCGTCGCGGCCCGCACCTCGGCATCGGCCATGCGCGCCAACCTAGCGTCCGGGTCCGGGAGATCCGGTGGCCCCGTCCGGAGGACAGGGGGCAAGCGGGAACCGGAGCGCCGTTCCCCGGAAAGGCGCGGGTCTCGGTCGGCACGATCAGGCGCGCCGTCGGCGTGAACGGATGCGTGGGCGGCGACGGGTGCGTGGGTGCGATGGGTGTGGGCGCGCCGTCGGCGTGAACGGATGCGTGGGCGCGACGGGTGTATGAGAGCGACGGGGTGCGTCGGTGCGGACGGGCGTGTCGGTGCGCAACGGCTGCGTTGGTGAAACGGCTGCGTTGGCGTGCAACGGATGCGTGGGCGCGAAACGGGCGCGTTGTCGTGAACGGGTGCGTGTGCGCGACGGGTGTATCGGTGCGAAACAGGGGTGTCGGTGCGGGGTGGCACCATGCGGCGGATGCAGACCATGAGCACCGCGGCGGCCCGGCGCACCGCGTTGGCCGCGCAAGGGTTCGCCGACAGCCGCCCCGCGGGACGGCCCACCCGCCAGCACCTGAACAGGGCGCTGGGGCGCACCAAGCTATTGCAGCTGGACTCGGTGAACGTGGCGGTGCGCGCCCACTACATGCCGCTGTTCAGCCGCCTCGGCGCCTACCCGGCCCGGCTCGTGGACGATGCGGCGTGGGCGCCGACCGCGGCGAAACCCCGGCTGCTCGTCGAGTACTGGGCGCACGAGGCCTCGCTGATCCCGGTGCGGGACTGGCCGTTGCTGCGCTGGCGGATGCGGGAGCACGGCGGTTCCTGGCGCAGCCGTTCCCGGGAGCTGCTGGAGCAATCGCCGGGGCTCGTCGACGACGTGCTCGCCGCGGTGAAGGACCTCGGACCGGTCGGCGCGGGCACCCTGGAACGCGAGCTCGGCGGCGGCGTCCGGCAGGGGCGCGGTCCGTGGTGGAACCGCACCGACACCAAGCGGGTGTGCGAGCTGCTGTTCGCGATGGGAGAGCTCACCACCGGCACCCGCAAGGGTTTCGAACGGCTCTACGACCTGCCGGAGCGGGTGCTGCCGCCCGAAGTGCTGGCCCAGGACCCGGCGGACGACGACGCGGTCCGCGAACTGGTGCGGCGGTCCGCGGAAGCTCACGGCGTGGCCACCGAGACCGATCTGCGCGACTACTACCGGCTGAGCCCGCAGCAGTCCCGGCAAGCGGTCGCCGAGCTCGTCGAGAGCGGTGAGCTGGAGCAGGTCGAGGTCGAGGGCTGGAGCAAGCCGGCGTACCTGCACCGCGATGCCCGCACTCCGCGCGCGATCCGCGGCCGCGCCCTGCTGTGCCCGTTCGACCCGCTGATCTGGGAGCGGTCCCGGGCGGAGCGGCTGTTCGGCTTCCGCTACCGCATCGAGATCTACGTGCCGGAACCGAAGCGGGTGTACGGCTACTACGTGTTCCCCTTCCTGCTCAACGGCGAACTGGTCGGCCGGGTGGATCTGAAGGCGGACCGGGCGGCGAAGGTCCTCCGGGTTCCGGGGGCCTTCGCCGAGCCCGGTCACGACCTCGGTGCGGCCGCCCCGGAACTCGCGGGCGCCCTGGTCGAGATGGCCGACTGGCTGGGGCTGGACGGCGTGGAGATCGGTTCGCGCGGCGACGCCCACCTCGTCGAGGCGTTGCGCGCGCTCACACCGCGGAGGTGAGCAGCACGTCGCCGCTGCCGCTGCGCCCGAAGATCCGCAGCGCCGGTTCCTGCGCGGTCGGTTCTCCGGACACGTCGAGCTCGCTGTCCACGGCGCCGGTGCTGGAGATCAGGTCGACCTCGGCGTCGGTGCCCTGCGGCAGCGCGATCCGCAGTCCACCGGAGCCGGTGATGAGCTCGACCTGACCGGAGCGGGCGTCGGCGATGCCGATGTCCCCGCTGCCGGAGCGCACCAGCACGTCGGACCCGACGGTGCCCAGCCACACGGCGCCGCTGCCGGTCACCACCGAGGACGTGGCGTGCACCGCGGCGATCTCCACGTCGCCGCTGCCGCTGCGCGCCTGCACCCCGCCGGCCATCTCGCCGAGCCGCAGCGCGCCGGAGCCGGTGCGGGCGACGGTGCTGCCGCCTGCTCGTTCGACGGACACCGCGCCGCCGCCGGACTGCACGTGCACCCGACCGGCCGCGCCGGTCACCCGGACTTCTCCGCTGCCCGCGCGGATCGCCAGCTGGGAGTCCGCGGGTGCTCGGACGAGGACGGACAGCGGGACGGCGCGCAGCGGTGCGGTGCTGGGCGTGCGCACCGCCAGCCGGTTGCCGGTGAGGTCGATGCGGGTCTGCCGCACCGCCTCGGCCACCGGCTCGCGCGGTCCGGTGCGGCCGAAGGGCCGGTCGCCGAACGGCCGGTCGCCCGCGCCGCGCTCACCGGGCTCACGACCACCGGGCCCACGACCGCCGGGGCCACGACCACCGGGACCTGGCTCGCCGGAACCGCGCTCACCGGGACCGCCGCGCGTCGCGGCCTCCCCGAACTGCTCGCTGACCCAGCTGAGCAGCCCGGTGAGCCCGCTGCGCCAATCCCCGCCGCCGGCCGCCGCGTCGTGGCGGACCTCGACGTGCGTGACCGCGGTGGCGCTCAGCTCGACCGTGATCGAGCCGAGGCTGTTGCCGATGTCCACCTCGATGGGCGCCGCCGTGTCGAAGTCCTGCGTGCGCACCAGCCCGCCCGGCTCCTCGGAGTTCCGGGAATCCTGCTCGTCCGTGCCGTTGTCGCTCATCACCAGTACCGCCTCTCCGCCGCGTTCAGCCGTGCACCCAGCCGTGCAGCCGCGATCCGGGACCGTCGTCGGGTCCGTCGGGGCGCCAGCGGCCCGCGCCGGGCGGGCCCCAGCCGCCGGGTCCGCGTCCCGAGCGATGGTGGTCCCACGGTCCGCGCGGCCGGCCGCCGTGCAGCGCGCCCTGCACCGCCTGCGCGACCCACGTGTTCAGCGAGACGCCCTGAGTGGACGCGGCCTGCTCGGCCTGCGACTTGATCTCGTCGAGCAGGCGCAGCGTGATCCGGCTGATGTCGCCGCCGTCGGCGCCCGGCGGGGGAGGCGGTGGTCGTTCCTCCTCGGTGGCCGCGGCGCGCGGGGTGCCGCCACCGCCGCCACCACCCCCGCCGCTGACGACGACGCGGAGGTCCCGGCCGTCGAGCCGGAGGTCGACGACCTCGCCGTCGAGGTGCGTGGTGACCTCGGCGGCGAGGTCGGAGAGCGCGTTCATGATGGCCAGGCGGGCGGCCGGTTCGATCGCGGCGGAGAGCGCCGCGGCGGTCTGCCGGGTCTGCTCGTCGCCCGCCGACGCGGCGGAACCGAGGTCTTCCCGGAGCTGTGCGATGTAAGGGCTGAGGTCCATGACGCCACTATGGCGTCAAGACTGACGCCGCGCAAGGGCACGATGGTGTCATCGGGGGTCGGGCGTGCCGCCACCGCCGTCCCCGGCCGGGTCCGGCCGCCGCGATCGCCGGATACGCTCGGGAAACCGCCGAAGCCCGACCGGGCGCGGCGGCACCATCCGGGTTCGTCCGCCAGGCAGAAGGGGATCCGCGCACCGTGACCGACATCGTGCCGCCGAAGGTCCAGCTCATCGGCAAGACCGAGTTCGTCCCGCCCGCCGACGTGGACTGGTCCACCGACGCGGACGGCGGCCAGGCGCTCGCGGAGTTCGCCGGCCGGGCCTGCTACCAGTCGTGGCACAAGCCGAACCCGGCCACGGCCACCAACGACGGCTACCTGCGGCACATCATGGAGGTCGGCCACCTCTCGGTGCTGGAGCACGGCTCGGTCACCTTCTACCTGACCGGGATGTCCCGGTCGCTGACCCACGAGCTGATCCGCCACCGGCACTTCTCCTACTCGCAGCTCTCCCAGCGCTACGTGCCCGAGCGGGACGCGGCCGTGGTCGAACCCGACGTGATCGCCGAGGACCCGGAGCTGCACGCGAAGTTCGTGCGGGCGACCGAGGCGAGCGTCGCCGCCTACACCGAGATCCTGGACGCGCTGCAGGAGAAGTTCGCCGACGAGCCGCAGGCGACGCTGCGCCGCAAGCAGGCCCGGCAAGCCGCGCGCGCGGTGCTGCCCAACGCCACCGAGACCCGGATCGTGGTCACCGGCAACTACCGCGCCTGGCGGCACTTCGTGGCGATGCGCGCCAGCGAGCACGCGGACGTGGAGATCCGGGCGCTGGCCGTGGAATGCCTGCGGCAGCTGCAGCGGGCCGCCCCGAACGTGTTCGGCGACTTCGAGATCACCGCCCTGCAGGACGGTTCCGAGGTCGCCTCCAGCCCCTTCGTCGCCGAGGGCTGATCGGCGGAACCGAGCGGAGCCCGCCCACGTCCGATGAGATGATCTCGACCAGGACTGACGTGGGGGAGGGTCCGTGGTGGAGCGGACGGACGCGCTGGCGCGCACCATCGGCGACCGCTACCGGGTGACCGGTGAGCTGGGGCGCGGTGGCATGGGCATCGTCTGGCGGGCGTGGGACCAGGTGATCGGCCGCGAGGTCGCGATCAAGCAGCTGCACGTGCCGGACGGGGTGCCGCCCGCCGACCGCGCCGTGTTCGAGGAGCGGGTGCTGCGGGAGGCCCGCACCGCCGGGCGGCTCAGCGATCCCGGCGTGGTCACCGTGCACGACGTGCTCAGCGAAGGCGGCGGCACGTTCATCGTGATGGAGCTGGTGCAGGCCGGGACGCTCAGCGACCTCGTCGCCCGGTGCGGGCCGCTGCCGCCGGATCGGGTCGCGGACCTCGCGCGGCGGCTGCTGTCCGCGCTGGAGGCGGCGCACGCGGCGGGGATCGTGCACCGTGACGTGAAGCCCAGCAACATCATGATCGCCGACGGGACCGTGAAGCTGGCCGATTTCGGCATCGCGCAGACCGGGGACGATCCGCGGCTGACCAGCAGCGGCAGCATCGTCGGCTCGCCGTCGTTCATGGCACCGGAGCGCATCCAGGGCGCCGACGCCACTCCGGCGGGTGATCTGTGGTCGCTCGGGGCGACGTTGTTCTTCGCCGCGGAGGGCTGGCTGCCGTTCGAGCGGCGGACCACGGCCGCGACGCTGCACGCGGTGCTGCACGAGACGCCTGCGCTGACCCGCACCCAGGGCCCGCTCGGCTCGTTGATCATGGGCTTGCTCATCGCGGACCCGCGCGCCCGGTTCACCCCGGCGCAGGCCCGCGCGCTGCTGGCGGGCGAGGTGGGGACCCGGGTGCAGGCCGCGCCGACCGCGCCGCTGCGCCCCGCGCGCCGGACGCCGTGGCGCGCCGCCGCGGTGGTGGCGGTGCTGCTGCTGGTGGCGGGCGTGCTGATCGGCCGGTTCGCGCTGGTGCCGGGCCGGCCGGAGGCGGAGCTGCCGACGTTGACCTACGGGGTGGACGGCGATCTGGCCACCTTCGAAGCCAGCAAGATCGAATCCTGCGGGACGGGCGTGCCCGCGGCGGGCGCGAGCGTGCCGGAGCAGCAGGTGGGCTTTTGCTCGGAGCCGCACGACTTCGAGGTCTACACCGACGGCTCCCCGTTCGGCAGCAGTGCGAGCAGCGACACCGCCTACCCCGGCGAGGACCGGTTGGCGCGGTTCGGCGAAGCGCTGTGCGGCGCCTACTTCGGCTCGGAGGAGATCGAGCTGCCGGGCAAGGACGCGGCGCTGCGCTACGGGGCGCTGGTGCCGACCGAGCAGGCGTGGGAGCTGAAGCGGCGGACCGCGGCGGACGACGACTCCGACACCGACGACGGCGCGCAGACCGTGCTCTGCTACCTGCGCAGCACCGACGGCACGAAGCTCACCCGATCGCTCGCGAACTGACCCGGATTCGGCCGGAACGGGTGGAATCCGGCACGCGCAGTGCGATGATCGCCACGCAGGGCGATCAGGGGGTGCGGAGCGTGTCGAACGAGCGGACCATCGCGGGTCGCTACCGGTTGCTGGACGAGCTCGGGCGCGGCGGCATGGGCGTCGTGTGGCGGGCGAGGGACGAGTGGATCCACCGCGAGGTCGCGATCAAGCAGCTGCACGTCCCGGCGGGCCTGCCGGTGGAGGAGCGGGGCGTCATCGAGGAGCGGCTGCTGCGCGAGGTCCGCGCGGCGGGCCGGCTCACCGTCCCGGGCGCCATCACCGTCCACGACGTGCTCCACGACGACGGAACCACGTTCATCGTGATGGAGCTGGTACCCGGCGCGGTCACCCTCGCCGACCGCGTCGCCCGGGACGGGCCGATGTCGACCTCCGAGGTGGCGGCGCTGGCGGATCGGTTGTTGTCCGCGCTGGAGGCGGCGCACGAGGCGGGGATCGTGCACCGGGACGTCAAGCCCGGCAACGTGCTGCTCACCGGTGCGGGCGCGAAGCTGGTCGACTTCGGCATCGCGCAGGCCGTGGACGATCCGCGGCTGACCGCGACCGGGGCGCTCATCGGCTCGCCCGCGTACCTGGCACCCGAGCGCATCCAGGGTTCGGTGGCGACTCCGGCCTCGGACCTGTGGGCGCTCGGCGCGACGTTGCTGTTCGCGGTGGAGGGCCGGTCGCCGTTCGAGCGGCAGTCCACGGCGGCGACGTTGCACGCGGTGCTGCACGAGACGCCCCGGCCGTCCCGGGAGCACGGCGCACTCGGCAGGCTGATCGCGGGCCTGCTCGTCGCGGACCCGCGCGCCCGGCTGACGGTGGACGGGGCCCGCGCGCTGCTGCCGGGCTCCGCGGCGGATCCGGTGCGGGCGGTGCGGTCCCGGACCTGGCCGGTGGCGGTGCCCGCGGCGGTGCTGCTGTTCGTGGCGGGCCTGCTGCTGGGCCGGGTCGCGGGCGAGGAGCCCGCGGACGTCCCGGCCGCGGTCGGCGGTCCGTCGGCGCGGCTGCCCACGCTGACCTACGGCGGGGGCGGCGACCTGGAACCGTTCGAGATGGGCGAGGAGCACCCGTGCGCCGACACGGGGCTGGAACCGGGCGCGTCGGTCACCTCGGCGCGGTTCCGGTCCTGCTCGGAACCGCACGAGATCGAGATCTACGCGGCGGCCGACGTGCTCGGCGGCCGGTCCGGCAGCGACGTCTCCCATCCCGGCGACGCGGCGCTGGCCCGGTTCGCGGAGGGCCTGTGCGGCGCCCACTTCGCGAGCGACGCGGTCCGGGACCCGGGCGGGCTGCGCTACGGCGCGGTGGTCCCCACCCGGACGGCGTGGGAGGCGAAGCGGGTCACCTCGTTGGACGGCGACCCGTCCAACGACCGGGGAGCGCAGGTCTCGTACTGCTACGTGCGCAGCGCCGACGGCACCCCGCTGACGACCTCGGTCACGCAGAGCTGAACCCCGGTAAGCTGTCCGCATGGGAGTGGCCAACGACGAACGCCGGGAACTCTGCGACCTGTTCGACCAGGTCGGACCGGATGCGCCGACGCTGTGCGGCGAGTGGACGACCAAGGACCTCGCGGTGCACCTGGTGCTGCGCGAACGCCGCCCGGACGCGCTGGCGGGCAAGTTCGTGAAGGCGCTCGCCGAGCGCGGCGACAAGGTCGAGCAGGAGCTGCGGGAGAAGCCGTGGCCGGAGCTGATCGGCACCGTCCGCGAAGGCGCGCCCAAGTGGAACCCGCTGGCGATCGGCGCCGTGGACGAGGCGGTCAACGCCGCCGAGTTCTTCGTGCACCACGAGGACGTGCGCCGCGCCCGGCCCGGCTGGCAGCCGCGCCCCGCCGACCCGGAGCGGGAGGAGGCGCTGTGGAAGTCGCTGGGCAGGGTCGCGAAGGTGTTCTACGGGCGCAGCCCGGTCGGCGTGGTGCTGCGCCGCCCGGACGGCACCGAGATCGCCGCGAAGCGCGGGCCGCGCACGGTGCGCTTCAGCGGTGAGTCGAGCGAGCTGCTGCTGCACGCGTTCGGGCGCAAGCAGTCGCGGGTGGACATCGACGGCAACGACGCGGACGTCCTCGCCGTGGAGGACCTGCGCCGCTCGTTCTGAGCGCCCGGCCCGGCGCGGAACCGCCCTCGGTGGTCCCGTGCCGGGCCGTTTTCGCGCGGTAGCACGGGAAATCCGCCTGCGGTTGCGCTGATCAGCAGGAATGCGGCCGGTGTCCGCCCGCCGCGACCGCCGGGTTTCCGCGATCTTCGGCGCGGGCCGGGCCCGGTACCGGTGGTGGCCGATGCGGCGCGCTGACCAGTGGGCTCACCAGGTAGCGTCAGGGCCATGACCGTCTGTCCCACCGCCACTGAAGGACGGCCGTTCGGCCGGGTCCTGACCGCCATGGTGACGCCGTTCGACGCGGACGGGAAGCTCGACCTGGCGCTGGCTCAGGAGCTCGCGACCTACCTCGTCGACCACGTCGGCAACGACGGCCTGGTCGTCAACGGCACCACGGGCGAGAGCCCGACGACCAGCGATGACGAGAAGGAGCGGTTGCTGCGCGCCGTCGCCGAAGCGGTGGGGGACCGCGCGACGGTGGTGGCGGGAGCGGGCACGAACGACACCGCGCATTCGGTGGAGTTGGCCCGCACCGCCGAGAAGGCCGGCGCGCACGGGCTGCTCGTGGTGACCCCGTACTACTCCCGCCCGCCGCAGGAGGGGCTGCTGTCGCACTTCACGACGGTGGCCGATGCGACGGAGCTGCCGGTGATGCTCTACGACATCCCGCCGCGCTCGGTGGTGCCCATTCACACGGACACGTTGAAGCGGCTCGCGGAACACCCGCAGATCAAGGCCGTCAAGGACTCCAAGCACGACCTGTGGGCGGGCAGCGAGGTGCTGTCCAACAGCGACCTGGCCTACTACTCGGGCGAGGATCCGCTGAACCTGCCGTGGCTGTCGGTGGGGGCCGTCGGCTTCGTCAGCGTCATCGGGCACGTGGTCGGCGACCGGCTGCGCAAGATGCTCGACGCGTTCGAGGCGGGCGACATCGCCGCCGCGCGCGAGGTGCACGTCGGGCTGATGCCGGTGTACCGGTCGATGAACTTCGTCGGCGGCGTGGTGTTCTCGAAGACGGCGATGCGGTTGTGCGGCTACGAGACGGGGCATCCCCGGCTGCCGCTGCCGCAGGCCACCGACGAGCAGGTGCGGGTGATCACGAGTGATCTGTGGGACGCCGGTCTGGTCCTGGTCAATCCCGACGCCGCAGCAGAGGTGACGCGTTGAGCGCTCGCGCAACAGCTTCCGAACACCAGCCCGTGACCCCGACGGCCTCGGCGCCGCCACCTGCGCTGCCCGAGGGCGGCCTGCGGGTGACCGCCCTGGGCGGCATCGGCGAGGTCGGCCGGAACATGACCGTGTTCGAACACGAGGGCAAGCTGCTCATCGTCGACTGCGGTGTGCTGTTCCCGGAGGACGACTCGCCCGGTGTGGACTTGATCCTGCCCGACTTCGGGGCGATCGAGAACCGGCTGGACGACGTCGAGGCCCTGGTGCTCACGCACGGCCACGAGGACCACATCGGCGCGGTGCCGTTCCTGCTGCGCCTGCGGCCGGACCTGCCGGTGGTGGGTTCGAAGTTCACGCTGGCGCTGCTGGCCGCCAAGTGCAAGGAGCACCGGCAGGACCCGGTGCTGGTCGAGGTCACCGAGGGCCAGCACAGCAAGCACGGCGTGTTCGACCTGGAGTTCTTCGCGGTCAACCACTCGATCCCGGACGCGCTGGCGGTCGCGATCCGCACGTCCGCGGGCGTGGTGCTGCACACCGGGGACATCAAGCTGGACCAGTTGCCGCTGGACGGCAGGCTCACCGACCTGGCCGGGTTCTCCCGGCTGGGCGACGAGGGCGTGGACCTGTTCCTGGTGGACTCGACGAACGCCGAGGTCCCCGGGTTCGTGACGCCGGAGCGCGAGATCGGCCCGGTGCTGGACCGGGTGATCGGGAAGGCGACGCAGCGGCTGATCGTGGCCTGCTTCGCCAGCCACGTGCACCGCGTGCAGCAGGTGCTGGACGTCGCCGAGCAGCACGGCCGCAAGGTGTGCTTCGTGGGCCGGTCGATGGTGCGCAACATGGGCATCGCGAACGACCTGGGCATCCTGCGGGTGCCGCCGGGCCTGCTGGTGGAGCTGGACGAGGCGCTGGCGATGCCGGAGCACCTGGTGCTGTTCGTCTCGACCGGTTCGCAGGGCGAGCCGCTGTCGGCGCTGTCCCGGATGGCGCGCGGCGAGCACAAGCAGATCCGGATCCGCGCCGGGGACACGGTGGTGCTGGCGTCCTCGCTGATCCCGGGCAACGAGACCGCGGTGTTCGGCGTGGTGAACGGCCTGGTGCGGCTGGGCGCGGACGTGGTGCACCAGGGCGGGGCGAAGGTCCACGTCTCGGGGCACGCGTCCGCCGGTGAGCTGCTGTACCTGTACAACGCCGTGCGCCCGAGCAACGTGATGCCGGTGCACGGCGAGTGGCGGCACCTGCGCGCGAACGCCGAGCTGGCCCGGTTGACGGGGGTTCCGGCGGAGCGCGTGGTGATCGCGGAGGACGGCGTGGTCGTCGACATGGTCGACGGCATCGCGAAGGTCTCCGGCCGCGTCGAGGTCGGGCACGTCTACGTGGACGGCCTGTCGGTGGGCGACGTGGGCGAGTCGACGCTGTCGGACCGCCTGGTGCTGGGCGAGGGCGGTTTCATCTCGATCACCGTGGCGGTCGAGGCCGCGACGGGACGGGCGGTGTCCAGCCCGACGATCTCCGGGCGTGGTTTCTCCGACGATCCGAAGGCGCTGGACGACGTGGTGCCGCTGGTGGAGATGGAGCTGGCCCGCACCGAGTCGGAGGGCATCACCGATACGCACCGGATCGCGCAGGCCGTGCGCCGGGTGGTCGGCAAGTGGGTGGCGGACAAGTACCGCCGCCGCCCGATGATCGTCCCGAACGTGCTCCCGGTCGATTCCTAATCGGCTCCCGCACCCCGGTCCCGGCTCTGGTGCCGGAACCGGGTGCGGGGTATCCCCGCGGGCAGCGGCCCGCGGTCCGCGGCGACCGCTGTGCCCTGCACTTTTCCGCATCCTGATCCGGGCAGGTTCCCGGAAAGGGGTCGACATCATGATGAAGAGGTTCACCACGGCCGCGGTCTTCGCGGCAGCGGCGCTGCTGGCCGCGCCCACTGCGGCTTCGGCCGTGGCCGCGCCGGTGTCGCAGGTGCTGGACGCACCGGCGGGGGTCGGGGTGCTGGGCGACGACAAGGGCGACGGCGGCTGCGATCCGGAGTCCTCGAAGGAGCCCTGCGGCGGCGACACCTGCGACCCGAGTTCGTCGAAGGAACCGTGCGGACGGGTTTTCGTCCTGGGGCGGGTCGGTTGATCGCTCGACCGTAGTGCGCGACGCCTCGAGCCGTTCCCGGCTCGGGGCGTTCGTCGTTGCGGGGAACGCCCCGAGCCGGGAACGCCCGCCTGCGCGGGGTCAGCTGCCCGCGCCGTCGAGCAGCCAGTGGTGGCGCATCCGGAGCGCGCGTTCGGTGCTGGCCAGCGCAGCGCCGATGGTGAGGGCGGTGTTGAGCCACACCGGCAGGTGCACCGGCGAGACGAAGATCCCGATGTTCTCGGCGATGGGCGGGATGCGGGAGATCGGTTCGGCGACCTGGAGCGCGAGCAGCACGACGCCGATGACCAGCAGCAGCACCGAGAGGTGGCCGAGCGCGCGGCTGGTGGCGGGGTGATCGCGTTCGAGCCGGGCGCGGCGTCCTTCGGCGGATTTCGGGTCGGGGAAGAGCGGCTGTTCGGCGCCGGCGGCCGTGACGTAGTGGCAGCGCTTGAGGCCTGCGCGGCTGACCGCGACTTCGATGGTGCCGCCTTCGACGGGGAAGGCCGCGGGAACCTTGGAAGTGGCGTGGTGTCGACCGTCGCGGTACAGCTTCGCCTTGATCTCGCCGGTGTTCACGTCCCCGCCGAGCCGGACGTCGACGGCGTACTCGGTCCGGTCGTCGAGCCGGTGGTAGCGCAGTGAGCGGCTGAACTGCTGCCACCAGCGGTAGGGCTTCAAGGGGTGCCCGTCCCCGTCCTCGATCCGCTTCGCCGCGCGTTGCCGCCGCCACTCCTCGAACATGCCCGCCCCTTCACCTGGAAACACCTGTAACACGCTGTACTAGAATGTGTGGACGGACGCTAGCACAGTGTGTTAGAAATGGGCTAGCACGGTGTATCAGTACAGTGCGGGAGTGGGCATGGACGAGGGGAACGACCCGGTGCTGAGCACCCGGCACCGCATCCTGGTGGCCGCGGCGACGATGCTCGGCGAGGACGCGGCGGTTCGGCTGAGCGTGCGGGCGGTCGCGGCGCGGGCCGGGGTGAGCACGGGCTCGCTGCGGTACCACTTCCCGACGCAGCGCGACCTGCGCGATGCGGTGCTCGCCGGGATTTACGGCCTGGTGGCCTCGGACGACGCGATCCACGACCGCTCGGTGCCGCCGCGGGACCGGCTGGTCGCCTGCCTGCGGCAGGTGCTCGCGCCGGTCGGGGCGGGGCAGGAGGCGCGGGCCGCGTTCGGGAAGGTCTACGAGGGCTTCATCGCCCCCGAGCCGGACGAGCACGTCCGGGCCGCGTACCTCGGCATGGAGCGCGAGGGTCGGCGGCGCACCGAGTACTGGTTGTCCGTCCTGGTCGATGAAGGGGTGCTCGCGGCGGGCGACGACGAGCGGCGCGCGAGATTCCTGATGACGGTCCTCAACGGCCTGTCGATGGAGCGCGCGCTCCCCGCCGAGGACTCGCTGCCGCAGACCGAGACGGACGCCTTGTACCTGGCCGTCGATGCGGTCCTGGATCCCCGGAGCGCGTGAGTCGCCGATCGATGGCTAGAATATTCCTGGATTTCTTTCCGGTTGTGCTATTCCGAGTGGAATTCGGTTCAGGTAGATATTCCGGCGAGATGGGCGAGATCCTCCGTTCGTGGTCGGGTGTGCGAATCGGTTGCCCTGATCGACGGATTGACCGACGTGGTGGATCGACCGCGCGTAGTGCCGAACGCTGATCAATTGATCTGCGGAGTCAGCGGTACCGGCTGATCGTGTGATGAGTAGATATCCGCTATGGTGAAATCCGGCGCTTCGCTACCTTCGAATCCAATGGCTCTCCGGCTTGTCGAGGGGTGCACCATGGGATTTCGAGTCGACCCGGACGTGATCGACCGGTTGGCGTTCGACCTGCACGGCTCCACCGCGGGAATGGTGATGACGAGTCCGCCGCCGGAAGCGGATGCGGGTCCGTCCTCCGCTGCGGTGACCGCGCTGATCGCAGAGCTCGTCCGTGCCGCGGCCGGAGCGCTGGAGGTCGCGGAGCGGACCTCGGCGGGGCTGCACGCGAACGGCTCCGCTTACGCCGCGGTCGACGCGGACAACGAGCGGTTGTTCCACCGCTGAGGATTCGAGCGATCGTTCGGGGGAACGATGAGCCTCAACATTTTCACCGCAGGTGACCCGGAGTCGCTTCGCCGAGTGGCCGAATCCATGGGGCGGTACGCGGCCGGTGTCGACGATGTCGCTTCCGGATGGTTCCGGACCCGTTCCGAATCCGAATCGGAATGGGAAGGGGCCGCGTCGGAGGCGTTCCGCTCGGCCGCGACCCGCAACGGGCGGGACATCGTCGAATTGGCCGAGCTCTGCGCGAACCTGTCGCGCGTGTTGCACGTCTTCGCCGATGATCTCGACACGGTCCGGGCGCGGATGCGGCAGGCGGAGGGGATCGCGCACGAGGCCGGGTTGATCGTGTTGAACGCGACGATCCACCCGCCTGGCGCGTCGGTGGGGCTCCCGGAGTCGAGCCTGCCGGGCACATCGCCACCCGTGGATCCGCGGAAGCAGGCGGCTTACGCGGAAGCCGCCCAGACCGTCGCCGACGCACGTCGGCTGGAAACCACCGCCCACGAGAGGCTGCTGGCGGGACTGCGCGCGAACGGCGCGGGGCTGGAAGCCATCGGCTTGCACGCGGAGTGGGGCGAAGCCGCGGCGACGGCGACCAGCCCGGCGGCGATCGGCCTCGCGGGGATGGCGAGGGCGCTGGACGACTGGGCGGCGGGCGCCACCCGCGCGTTGGTGGAGAAGGCGGTGCTCGGTGGTCCGCACGCGGTGCACGGGATGTGGTCGGCACTGACCTCCGCGCAGCGCACCGATCTGCTCGACCGCTTCCCGGAGCTGGTCGGACGCACCGACGGGGTTCCGGTGGTGGCGCGGGATTCGGCGAACCGGGCGTTGCTGGCCGGGCGACGAGCTGATCTGCTCGGCAAGGTGGGCGAGTTGCGGGCGCTGGTCGAGACGACGCGGTCCGCGCCCGGCGGCAGGCCCGCCGCGCAACTGGCGCGAATCCGGGAGCTGCGGGAGACGGTGCACTTCCTCGACATGATCGACGACCGGTTGACGGGCCCACCGGAGAAGTACCTGCTGGGCGTCGACACCACCGCGCACGGCCGAGGGACGTTGATCATCGCCAGCGGGAACCCGGACACCGCCCGGCACGTCGTCACGAGCGTTCCCGGAACCTACTCGGACCTCGACGGGGCGAAGGACGCCCTGGAGCGCGATGAACGCCTGCGCCTGCTGGCCGAACGGCACGCGGGCGGTGCACCTGTGGCCGCGGTGACCTGGGTGGGGTACGAATCGCCGAACGATCTCGGTTCCGCCGGGCAGGACGGGTTCGCGGTCGAGGCGAAGGGTGAGCTGGCCCGGTTCCAGGAGGGCCTGCGCGCCACGCATGAGGGGGAACCCGGCCACAACACCGTGCTCGGGCATTCCTACGGCTCGACGGTGGTCGGTTACGCGGCGCGGGACCACGGGTTGGCGACCGACGAGATCGTGTTCCTCGGTTCGCCGGGCGTCGGCGTGGAGCACGCGCGGGAACTCGGCGTGCCGCCCGAGCACGTCTGGTCCGGCACGTCCGGCCGGGACGCGATCGACTCGTGGACGCCGTCGCTGGATCCGCGGGACTTCTTCGACGGCGAGGACGACCACTGGTTCGGGATGAACCCCTCCGATCCGCACTTCGGCGCGCGCTCGCTGGAGACCGATCCGGGCGGGGGTCACACGGACTACTGGGACAGGCGGACGTCGCTCGAATCAATGGCTCGCGTCGTCGCGGGTGTGGAGGAGGGACGTCCGTGAAGACCACGAGAGCTGAGCGGTTGCGGATCCTCGGCGCGGTGTTCGGGCACGTGGTCGGCTGGGCGCTGTTCGCGCTGGGCGTCGCGGCGTGGTGCGTGGTCTTCCCGGTCACCGTGCGCGGCTTCGGCGGCAGCGAGATCGAGCGGAACCTGGCGACCCTCTGGGTGTCGATGTACGCGGTGCTGGCGGGAGCGGGCACGGCGGTGCTGATCGGGGTCCTCACGTGGCGGCGGGTGCTCGCGCGGATCGTGCTCGGCGTCTGGGCCGTGCTGTTGTGCGCCGCCGTGCTCGGGGTGGCGTTCGGCGGCCGGTGATCACCCCGCCCGATAGGGGCAGGGCGAGGTGATCGGTGGTGCGGCTCAGAAGTCGCCGTGGAAGTAGGCGGTGTCCGCTGCGTAGTGGCTGGGCGCGACGGAGATCCGCAGGTCGCCCTGCTCCGGCGCGACGTCGAAGATCCGGGTGATGGTGAGCGTCCCGCCGGGCGCGATCTCGGCGTTGATGAACGCGCGGTCCTCCAGCGAGTAGCGGGCGGGCCGTCCGGCGTGCGTGGCGGTGATGTCCCAGGACAGCGGGTTGATCTCGTCGGTCGTGCCGTTGGTGATGGTCAGGTCGACCGCGACGGCGCGGGAGCCGGAGTCGTGCAGGTACGGGTTGCCCTGGTGCTCCTTCGGTTCGGCGACCTGCACGGATTCGCCGCCGCGCCAGGTGTGGGTCTGGCCGAAGCCGAGTTCGATGACCTCCGGGGCCGAGTCGTCGGCGGCGGGCACGGCGTCCTGCTGCGCCGCGACGCCCGCGGACTCGGACTGCTTCGCGGCCTCGTTCACGGCGGAGCCGAACAGGCCCACCCAGGCGAAGCAGATCACCAGCCCGATCCCGGCGAGCACGGTGCCGGTGATCGCCATGCCCTGGTTGTTTGCCAGGCCGTTGCGCGCCCGGATGATGCCGATGACGCCGAACACGAGCCCGAGGATGCCCAGCGGCCAGGCGATCAGGCCGATGATCGGGATGAACGAGAACAGCAGGGCGAGCAGACCAAGGACGAACCCGGCGGTGCCGAGCCCGTTCTTCGGGGTCGTCGGCGGCGGGACCACTGCGGACATGGGATTTCCTCCGGGGAGAACGTGCGGAACGAGTGACGCCGGCGCGCACGCCGGAACGTCGAGTCCGCAAGATCGTTCCCACCCGGAGACCGCGCTGTCCGCGCTTCTGCGAAAGGTCACCCGGAGGTGTGGTTCTCGCCTGAACTGCGTGCTCGGTGTCGTCCGGCATTTCCGCCGTGGATGCGCCGACCGCGGACGGGAGATCAGAATCGGCCGCTGAAGTACGCGGTATCGGTGGCGTACGAACGCGGTGCGACGGAGATCCGCAGCTCACCCGGCTCGGGTGCGACGTCGAAGATCCGGGTGAAGGTGAGGGGGCCGCCGGGTGGGATCTCGACGTTGAGGTAGAGAGGGCTCTCGTTCGACGCGGGGCAGACGTTGCCGGAGCGACACGCAGGACGCGCTCGATCTGGGGCTGTGACCGTCTGCTCGCGGCGATCACCGGAGCTTCAGCAGGTCCAGGGCGCGGCCGGTGGCGGTGGCGGGGCCTCGGTGCACGGAGTGCGCGATCCCGTTGTAGACGAGGTCCCACAGCGCGCGTTTGCGCTGGATCCGGTGCAGCGGAGCGCGGGCGGAGCCGCCCCACCCGTCGGTCAGTACGAGCCACGGCTCGGAGTCTTCGGCACGGGTCTCGATGTCGATCCGCAGCAGCTTGTAGAGCCGGACGTACGTGGTGCGGTTGCTCGCGAACCAGTCGGCTCCGGCCGAGTACCCCGCGCTGCGGCCACGGAGGTAGAACGGGACGGCAGCGGCGGCGGGGATCAGCCACAGCCACCAGGTCCGCGCCCATTCGAATCCCCAGTCGAGCCAGCAGTAGCGGAGCACGCCGAGCACGCTCAGGAACAAGCCGGCTTTGAGCAGGGTGGCGTCCATGCCGTGGCACCACTCCAAGATCGGGCCTTCGCCCGGCGGCGCGGGCGGGAAGCGTGCGAAGGCGCGTCGAGTGCGTCCCTCGGTCCGCCAGGTGACGAGCACCGGCGCTTGCGGCGGGCGCGGCAGTCCGGTGGCTGGATCGGGTTTGCGCGCGGGGGAGTGCGGGCGGGCTTGTTCTGTCACCGCAGCTGCAGCTTGTCGAGCGCGAGTTCGTTCGCGGTGGCGGTGCCGCTGTTCACCGAGTGGACGATGCCGTTGTAGACGAGGTCCCACAGTGCTCGGTTCTGCTGCGCTTCGCGCAGTTTGACTCCGGCGAAACCACCGCGCCGATCGGTGAGTTCGAGCACCCATGTGTCTACGCCCGCAGGGTTCGTGATGGTGACCTTCGTCAGCTCGTAGAGCTGCACGTGACGTCTGCGGCTGGTCGCGAACCAGTCAGCCCCGGCCGAGAGACCCCCACCGCGGCTGTAGAGGTAGAAGATCGGGACGGGGGCGAGGACGAATGCCCACAGGCCCCAGCTGGTGATCCAGTCGAATCCCCAGTCTTTAAACGACAGGAATGCGGCGATCAGGAAGCCGACGAACAACCCGGACTTGATGCCGTTCGAGCTCGACTCTTGGAACCATTCGAGAACCGGGCCCGAACCGCGTGGTGCGGGCGGGAAGCGCGCCCGTGCCGGATCCCGTTCGCCGGACTCTTGCGGGCTGATCACCACGGGTGCGCGAGGTGGTCGTGGGGTTCCGGTCGTCACATCCGGTCGAGGCGCTGCTTGTGGCACTGGGCCGTTGTCCTTTCTGAGCGGGCGAACGGACATCAGTCGAGCAGATTCCATCCTTCGTCCACGATGATGCCAACCCCGATGCCGATGATCGCTCCACCGACCGCTCCCACCGGGCCACCGATCATGGCGCCCGCGACGGCGCCGGAGACCAAGGAGGCTCCGCCGGAAGCGATCGCCTGCGTCGGATCTTTCCCGTTGTCGATGTCGTAGTACACGCCCGCACCTGTGAAGAGGACGCCCGCGACGGGGATGCTCTTGCCGAGCTTGGTCGATCCTTTGAGCAGCCAGTTGCTCGGAGTCGGAACCCGCTCCGGGATGACCTTCTGGTCCAGGCTCGAACTCAGCCAACGGGGTACGTGCTTCTCGATGGACGCCGCGATCCGAGTCGGGTATGCCTCAGCCAGTGCGCTGGCGTGAGCCGTGCTCCGTTCAGCGGCTATTTGGGCTGCGGTGAAGCGGCCGGTCGCGCTCATGCTGGTGTTCTGAGCCAACTTGGAGGCGACCTCGGCGGCAGGCTTGACCTGCTTGGCGACCTGCGTCCACGTCGAGGTTCGGGCTGCGATCGCAGCGGTGAGCCCCGTCGACACATCCCCCAAGCTCAGGCCGAGCTTGACCGGGTCGATGATGCCCGCGATGGAGCGGACGATGAGGTTCTGGGAGTTGGTCTCGGTCTTCTTGGCCTGGGTGACGGTGTCGGCGGCTTCGCGGTAGGCCGTGATCTTGCGCTGATAGTCGGCCACGGCTGCCAGGGCGACTTCGTGGCGTTGTGCTTGCCGCTGGGTGGCGGAGCCGTCGGGTGGGAGCGGCGTCGGTTCGGGCGGTGCCTCACCGGGCGGCTGGATCTTGAAGCCGTGGATCGTGAGGCCGCCGTCGAGGGCGGCGTCGCGGGCGCGCTGCATCTGGGCGCGTGCGGTGCGGAGGTCGTCGGCGTGGATCTCCATCGCGGTGCACACCTCGGAGACGGCCTGGACGGTGTCGCCCGCCATCCGCGCTCCCTGGAAGGCGACGTCGCGGAACGCGTCGCCCGCCGCGCCGGCCCAGCCCGCTTCGGAGGAACCGCGCGCCCGGAGGTAGTCCTGCTCGGCGTGCTCGATGTTCGCCGAGGTGTCGCGCAGCCACTGGCACGTCGCGGTGAAGCTCTCCGGGTCGCCCTTGATCTCGGTGTCGAGTTCGTCCACGGTCAGCCCCCGGAGTGCGCGCGCTTCAGGTTGAGCGCCTGGTCGTAGTCGATCGTCTGGTAGTCCGCGCGGCCTTCGGTGACGGCCTGGCCGAGCCCGCCCGCACCGGCGGCGACGTTGCCGATGCCTTCGCACAGCAGCTCCAGCGTCGCGGACAGCAGCTCGGTGATGTCTCCGGCCTGGGGTTGTGGCGGGGCAGTGGCGCCCGCGTCGAGATCGGTCTCCGCGTTGCGCAGGGTCGTGGCGACCTGTTCCAGAACCTGGGGATCGGCTTCGACACCCATCAGTGGGACACCTCGTCGCGGCGCTGCTCGGTGGGCACCGACACGTCCCAGAGGATCTGCCCGGCGCCGCAGCGCCGCTGGAGATCGGGCACCGTGGTGCCCTCGACCGCGATCCACGGCTGAGCTTCGCCGCATCCCGTGACCAGCGCCTCAAGCGTGGTGAACGCGAGCATCGCCGTCGTGCCGTCGGTGAGCGCGCGCAGTTCGAGGGTGACCGGCTGGTTTCGGTCGGTGATCCGCTCGGCGGGGAGGAACGCCTGCCGTGGTGGCTGGTCGTCTTCCGCGTCGTCCGGGAGCTGTTCCGCTCCGAAGACGGCCGGGGCCTCGTTCTCGTGCTCGCGGAGGACGTGCGCGTCGCCGTACACCATTCGTCACCTTCGCCGTTGTCCATCGATCACGTCCGGCGGGACGGTACCGAACGGGCGAGAAGGTGGAGAGAGGGAAACTACTCACCGTCTGATCGGAGCAGTTCGGGGTGGGGAAGCGGGCCGTCCCGCCGTGTGGGTGGTGGGACGGCCCGCAGGTCTTTCCGGAGCGGTCAGGCCTTGAGGGTGTTGCGGAAGGCCGACCAGGTGGTGCGGTTGAAGGTGAGGGTTCCGCCGTTGCGGTCCTTGGTGTCGCGGACCCCGGCGCCGCCGGGAGCTAAGGCCACTTCAACACATTCGTTCTGCGAATTGCTATAGCTGCTCGTGAACCAGGTGGCGCCGGTCAGGTCGCGGTCGTTCATGGTGGCCTCTCGTTCTGCACGAGCTCGGCGGGTCGAAACTGCAGTGGTGGGGCGGGCCGTCCACCCGCACGAGGAAGGGGCGGCCCACGGCTCCGGGGATCAGGCCTTGAGGGTGCTGAGGAAGGTCGACCAGGTGGTGTTGGTGAAGGTGAGGGTTCCGCCGTTGCGGTCCTTGGTGTCGCGGACCCCGGCGCCGCCGGGGATCAGAGCCACTTCGACGCATTCGTTCTGGGTCGGGCTGTAGCTGCTCTTGAACCAGGTGGCACCGGTGAGGTTCTGCTCGGACATGCTGGCCTCTCGTTCAATGCGAGCTCGGCGTGCTGGACCTGACATCGGAGGCGGGCCGCCCATCCTCGCGAGGTAGGCGTCCCGCCTCCCGGGGAGGTCAGTCCTTCAGCGTGCCGAGGAAGGCCGACCAGGTGGTGCTGGTGAAGGTGAGGGTTCCGCCGTCGCGGTCCTTGGTGTCGCGGACCCCGGCGCCGCCGGGGACTAAGGCGACCTCGACGCATTCGTCCTGCGAATTGCTGTAGCTGCTCTTGAACCAGGTGGCACCGGTCAGGTCGCGAGCGATCATGGTGGGCCTCTCGTCGGCTACGAGTACTGCTTGCCCACCGATCGTATGAGGTCGAGAGACTCGCTCGGGCCGAGCGCGGCGGCGGAGAGACGGTGCCACTGGCGCGTGTAGGCGGACACCGCGTCCTTGTCGTCGAGGTAGCGCGCGTCGTCGAACGATTCGACGTAGACGAACTCCAGCGCGGAGGAGATGTCCGAGGACGGGATCTGCAGCAACGTGAAGTCGTAGGAGATCCCGCCGACCGGTGTCGCGGCCTGGAACGGCATCACCTGCAGGTCGATGTTCGGGCGTGCCGCGATCTCTTCCAGGTAGCCGAGCTGATCCCGCATGACCGCGTCGGTGCCGACTTGGCGGCGAAGGCACGATTCCGAGAGGACGAAGGCCATCGTCGGTGGGTCGCCTTCTCGGGCAACGGAAACCTGTCGCTCTTGGCGTGCGAGCACGCTCTCGTCGGCGCTTTCGCCGTCCGTGCGGACCGGTGCCTCGTGCAGCGCCCGGATGTAGCCCTCGGTCTGCAGGATGCCCGGCACGATCTCCGTCTTGGTCTGCCGGATGCTCTCCGCGTCCGTCTCCAGATCCACGTACATCCGGAACCATTCCGGGAACACGGCCCGGTATCCGGTCCAGCGGCCGCGGGTGCTGCGGGTGCGGGCGAGCTCGAACATCCACTGCATGTCGGCGGGGTCCACGCCGTAGAACTCCAGCAGCAGTTTGAGATCGCCCTTGGTGATGCCGCCCTGGCCGAGTTCCAGCCGGGAGATCTTGCTGTCCGCGCAGTCGAGCTCCTTCGCGGCTTCGTGCTGCTCGAATCCGGCTTTCTGCCGTGCGTGGCGCAGCTCGTTGCCGAGCTGGAGCCGCCGCACCGTCGGTGTCGCCATCCCGCCTCCGTCGTGATCTTCACTGGCCGGATCAGTCTCCCGCGATCAGCAATCGCAGCGGAACTACACGATCAGGCGACTAGCTAAACCGCATTTGCGGAAATAGTGTTGCGTCAACATTGATCGACAGGGGGTTCGGATGTCCTCGACGCAAGGCCCGCTCGTGCTGGTGCTGATGGGAGCCACGGCCGCGGCGCCGTGGCTGGCGTTCGCCCTCGACTCGCCAGCCGTCCGCGCGAGGCTCGCCCGCCGCAAGGCTCGGCGCACCCTGCACGCCGCCGGATTCCGCGCCGTGCCGGGGAGAACCGCATCGATCACCGAACTCCCGGCGGGGCGTGCACCGGCGCGACCGGGCTCGGCCGGCAGCGGGGGTGCGTCCTCCGGCAGGAGCGCGGTCGCGGCCACCAGCGGAGGTGCGTCCTTCGACGGGAGTGCGGCCGGCCGGGACTCGGCCACCCGCGGGGGCGTGGTCGTCCGGCGCGCCTCGGCCATCGGGCGGCGCTCGGTGCTCGGGCGCGCCACCGCGGTCACGCCGCTGTTCTCCTCCACAGTGGACGGAGGGGGTCCGGGTGGCCGAGTCCCCGTCGTCGCCCCGCCCGACGAGGTCCTCGTCAGCGTCGGCGCCGTCATCGCGCTCGCCGACGAACCACCGGGGCTCGCCGCGTGAGCCACGAACGGCAACCCGAACGCCACTTCTGGCTGCCCGTCCCGGATTCCGGCGACCTCGTGCGGCACGCGTTCCGCGGCCGGCGCTGGGAGAACCAGCCCGCCGAGGACTCGGTGTGCGGGCGGCGGCTCGCGATGGCCCAGCCCTGCGAACTCGACTGGTGCCGCGCGCCCACCTGCCCCGACTGCAACGACACCCTGAAGAGCGAGCGGCCCTGACCGCTCCCGCGCACTCCCGGGGCGAGATCCCCTCTCCGACCCCTCGCCCCGGGACGCCCGGCCGGTGCGGCGACCTCCCCGACAGCCCACCGGCCGGGCCCCCAGGTGAATGGCCCATCCGCCCAGTCCCGCTAGGCGAATGGGTCATTCACCTGGCGGGCCGACGGGGCTCTTCGGGGTGGGGTTTTTGCCGGGGCGGCAAGGAATCGTGCGGTGAGTGCACCGCCGCGGTGAGACTGGCGTCCACCGATGAGAGGGACACCGATGAGCAGCACCGACGCGCACGAGTTCTGGGACGGCGTGTACGCCGCGCGGGCCGAGCGGCCGCAGCCGCAGCCGAACCTCCGGCTCACCGAGATCGTCCCCGGACCCGTCCCCGGACCCGGACCCGGCCCGGGATCCGGCGACGCGCTCGACCTCGGGTGCGGAGGCGGCGGCGACGCGCTGTGGCTCGCCGAGCAGGGCTGGCGGGTCACCGCCGTGGACATCTCCGCCGTCGCCGCCGACCGGCTCACCGCGCTGGCGCACGACCGCGGGCTCGGCGACCGGCTCACCGCCGCGCGGCACGACCTCGGCGGCGGGTTCCCGGCGGGCGAGTACGACCTGATCTCCGCGCACTACCTGCACACCCCGTTCGACCTGGACCGGGCGAGCGTGCTGCGCGCCGCCGCGCACGCGCTGCGCCCCGGCGGGCTGCTGCTGGTCGTCGACCACGGGTCGACCGCGCCGTGGTCCTGGGACCAGAGCCCGGACCTGCGCTACCCGCCGCCGCAGGAGGTCGCCGACGGCATCGGCCTCGACCCGCGGACCTGGACGGTCGAGCGCGCCGACTCACCGCGGCGCACCGCCACCGGACCGGACGGCAGCACCGCCGAACTCACCGACCACGTGCTGGTGATCCGCCGCGCCGACGGCTGAACCGGGAGGACCGACCGCATGTCCCGCGACACCCCGCCACCCCGGACCGGTGCCGGTGAAGCCGAAGTCCTGCGCGGATTCCTCGGCTACCTGCGGACTTCGCTCGCCGCGAAGGTCGACGGTGCCCCCGAACCGCAGGTCCGCACCGCGGCCGTGCCCAGCGGCACCAACCTGCTGGGGTTGCTGAACCACCTCACCCACGTGGAGGCCGCGACGTTCCTCGGCGAACGCGTCCACGACTGGCAGGCCACGTTCCACGCCGCGCCCGCCGACGACGTGCCCACCGTCCTCGCCCGCTACCGGGACACCGTGCGGCGCGCCGACGACGTCCTCGACGGGTGCGAGGACCTCGCCGCACCCCTCCCGGGGCGCTCCGGGCCCAGCGTCCGCTGGGCGCTCACCCACCTCATCGAGGAAACGGGGCGGCACGCCGGCCACGTCGACATCATCCGCGAACAGCTCGACGGCAGCACCGGACGCTGAGCACGGAGCAGCGCACTGGGCCGAACGCGGCGGAACCGATCCGCCGGACAGTCCTGTGCGCTGCTCTTTTCGTGTCATGACGGGGAAAAGTGGTGATCTTCGCGGCCGGTCCCGGAACAGTGAGCGCCGCGCTCCCGCGATCATGGCGCGGGAGCACCGGATCTCGTCGACGCCGCCCGGAGATCCGCGCGGACGGCACACCGAGGGGTGCTCATGTTCCGACTCGGCAGGGCGCTGCCCGCACTCGCGGCAGCCGGACTGCTCGCCGCCACCGCGTGCGGCGACGTCGATGTACCACCGCGCGACCGGGACGGCCTGCTGCTGCGGGTCCGCGCCGAACCACCGCAACCCGTCCGCGGGGCCATCCCCGACTACAGCCTCTACGGCGACGGCACCGTGATCACGCCGGGTGCGCCGGTCGGCTCGCTGCACCCCTTCGTGGCGAGCCACCTCCAGGACGCCGAAGTGGACGCGCAGTACCGGGCCGCGCACGAAGCCGGGCTCGCCGCGGACGAGAGGCACGGCGACGCCGCGGTGCTCGGCAGCACCAGCGTGCACGTCGACCTGCGCTCCGGCGGCGCCGTGCACCGCACCGAGCTGGTGTTCACCGACCGGCCGTCCGGGCCACCGGAACTCGTCGAGTTCGTGCAGGAGCTGCGCGACACCCGGCCCGCCACCCCGGTTCCGGCAGTGGACCGGCTGGCCGTCATCGCCTTCGACGCAGACGGCAGGCCCGGTGGACGACCCTGGCCGTTCCCGCCACCCGTGCACGGATCGCGCGTGCCCGGCGGCCGCTGCACCGTGCTCACCGGCGGCGACGCGACCACCGCGGCCGCCTGGGCGCGGGAGGTCGATCCCAGCACCCGGTGGGGCAGCGGTGGCATCGGCTTCCGGCTGCTGTTCCGGCCGCTGCTGCCCGACGAGATCGGCTGCACCGACCTCGACCCGAGCTGACCCGGAGGCGGACGTGCCCTCCGCCCGGCGCGGGCGGAGGGCACGCGGTCACCGGATCAGCGCCAGCGGTGCAGGGCTTCCTGCAGGATCCGCGGCTGCTCCGGGCGCTTCGGCCCGGCCGTCGCCGCGTCCTCCGGCGTCGGCTGGGGCAGCGGCTCGCAGGTGACGTCCGGCCCCGCGCCGGGCTTGCGCTCCGGGAGCGCGCCCGTCGTCAGGTACTCGGCGATCCGGTCGTCCACGCAGGCGTTGCCGGACAGCGAACCCGAATGCGTCGTGCCACCCGGCAGGCTGATCAGGCTCGCGCCGGGGAAGCGCTTCCGGGCCTCCAGCGCGCCGGGGAACGGGGTCGCCGCGTCCAGCTCCTCGCTGATCAGCAGCGCGCCGTCGACCTGCCCGCCGTCCACGTCCACCGGCTGCCCCGCGGGCGCCGCCCAGTTCCGGCAGGACGCGTTGTACCAGGCGTTCGCCCAGGTCTCGAACGGTGCCTTCGCGTGCGTCGCCCAGTTGTCCGCCTGCCAGCGGGCCCACTCCCGCGGCCACTGCACGTCCGTGCACTGCACCGCGTTGTACACCGCGAAACCGTTGTCGTCGCCGGGTGTGTTCGCCGCGTCGTAGATGTCCACCAGCGGCCGCCAGTCCCCGTCGTGCACCCAGCCCGCGAACGCCTTCGCCCGCTTGTCCCAACCGGTCTGGCCGTAGCCCGCCGCCAGGAACAGGTCCGTCCACTCCGACGAACCGATCTCGCCGCCCGCGGGCTGCGCCTCCAGCTTCGCGCGCTCCGCGTAGAACAGCCGCTCGACCTGATCGCCCGTGGTGCCCAGGTGGTACACCGAGTCGTAGCGGGCCACCCAGTCGAAGAAGATGCCGATGTTGCGGTCGAACGCCACGTCCTGGTTCAGGTTCGCCTGGTACCAGACGTCCGCCGCGTTCACCACGCCGTCCAGCACCACGCGGCGCAACCGCTCCGGGTGCAGCGTGCCGTACACCTGCGCCAGGTAGGTGCCGTAGGAGAAGCCGTAGTAGTTCAGCCGGTCCTGGCCGAGCGCCTTGCGGATGCTCTCCATGTCCTCGACGGAATCCGTCGTGCGCATGTGGTCCAGCAGCTCACCGCCGGTGTTCCCGCACGCAGCCGCGTAGCCGTCGGTGCGGGTCAGCCACGCCCGCTCCTTCTCCGGTGTCGTCGGCAGGTAGTCCGGCCTGTTGTGCGCGAAGTAGCCCGGATCGCAGGACAGCGCCGGAACGCTCGACCCGACGCCGCGCGGATCGAAACCGACCCAGTCGTAGGCCGCGCCCGCGCCGTGCGGAACCGATTCGCCCAAGCCCGCCAGGTACAGGCCGGAACCACCGGGACCACCCGGGTTCAGCAACATCACGCCCTGGTACTGGTCTTCGGGCACGGTGTGCCGCACCCGGGACACCGCCAGCGAGATGTGCTCCCCGCCGGGATTCGCGTAATCCAGCGGGACGTCGAGCATTCCGCATTCCGCGCCCGCCTCCTGCAAGGATTCGTCCTCGCACGGACCCCAGGAAACGGGGGCGGGTTCGAAAGAGGGATTCGGTGCGGCGGAAGCCGCCGGTGCGCACAGCAGGCTCGCGGCCAGCAGGCCGGTCACCGCGGTCGCGGTCGCTGATTTCTGCACTTCGGTCCTCGATGTCCGTTTCCGGCGTCCGCCGTGGATCGCCGACCGAGCCAGTCTGCTCAGCGGACTCGCATTCCACCAGCCGTTCCGTGAAACAGCCCGATCACGTCCATTCCCAGTGAACGCGCCGCGGACCGGAACCGAGTGGAAATGCGCTCCCGCGGTCCGATCCCGGTGAATACCGTGCTCGCGAACCGAGCTGGAGGAGGAACCGCGCCGGAGCCGGTCGCGCCCGAACACCCCGGACGAGCGATGCTCGCCCGCTGGAAGTCCGCGCCCGCGCCGGTGTGGCCGGCACAGGTGATCCGGCTGGTGGGGGTGGCGGTGCCCGCGGGTTTCTTCCTGATCGCGTTGATCGTGGATCCGCACCCGATGGTCGTGGTCTTCTCGATCCCGGTGCTGCTGCACGCCGCGCTGGTCGTCCCGCCCGCGATCATGCTGGGGACCGGTGCCGCTGGGCGCGGATCATGCTCATCGTGCTGGGCGTGATCAACCTGGCGAGCACCGGCTTCGGCAACGCGACCGTCATGCTCGGCCGGTTCTGGGGGCTGCCGCTGGTTCTCGCGGCGACCACCGTGCTGCTGGTGCTGCCCTCGACCCGCGAGTTCTGCAGGCGACCGGTCGGCGCGTGACGGCGGGGGCCGCGAACTACGGCCGCCAGGGGCTGCGCTGGTCGGTGACCGGGCGGGTGGGGTCCTCGTGGCTCGGGACGTCCGGCTCGTCCGCGCGCAGCGGGACCAGTCCCGCGGTGATCGCGCGCATGATGCGGTCGCGGGCGCGGCGGGCGTCGCCGGGGCGGTGCGCGGACAGGTCGCTCAGGTCCACCGGGTCCCCGAAGTGCACCTGCAGCACCGGGCGCCGCCGGATCGCCGCGAACCACGAGGACAGCAGCACCCGCACGTCCCGGGCGCTCTCGACGCGCAACATCCCGTAGCACATGGCCTCGTGCGCACCCCACTGGCTGACCGGGATCACCGGCGCCGACGAGGCCAGCGCCATCCGCGCCACGCCCGTCTTGCCGCGCTCCGGCCACAGGCCGGGCTCCAGGCTCAACCGGCCCTCCGGGTACACCAGCACCGGGCGGTGGTCCGCTTCCAGGGAACGCACCACGTCGTCCAGCGCCTCCGCCGCGTTCGCCTTGCCGCGGTTCGCCCGGATGTGCCCGCACCGCCGCAGCATCGGTCCCAGCACCGGCGCTTCGAACAGGCCGCCCGTCGCCAGGAACCGCAGCGCCAGCCGCCGGTGCCCGCACGCGGCCATCAGCACCAGCGCGTCGATGTTGCCGATGTGGTTCGCCGCCAGCAGCAGCGGCCCGCCGCGCAGCTCGTCCGGCACGTCCCCGGTGACCCGCAGCCTCCCCGTCAGCAGGACCAGCGCCCGGTCGATCCGCAGCAGCACCCGCCACAGCAGCGGTGCCTGCGCGAACGAGCGGGCGCGGGACCGCCGGGACGCGCGCGCGGAACGCGGGCTCGGCTCCAGGGGACCAACGGGCTGGGCGACCATGACGACAGAGGATGGCACAAGCACCGACCGAAGGAACGCGGGACGGGAACATCCGAGGCAGATCGCCCGTGTGGCCGCTGTGCCGCCTGTGACGGGAGGTGCCCCGTCGAGATAACGTGAGACCCATGGCGGGCCGGACCACGAGCGGTGCCCAGCGCAAGAACCAGTCACAACCAGGTTCGAGGAGCCGGGCCCAGAGCTCACGACGAAGCTCAAGCGGCACCACGGGTGCGAAGAGCGGCAAGACCACCTCCGGCGGAGGTGGCGGCCGCGGCTCCACCCACGCGCCGCGCCGCGCCCCGGCGAAGAAGAGCACCCCGCAGCGCGGTCAGCCCCGCGTCGGCGGCGTGCTCAGCCGCGCCAAGGACATCGACCCGGCGCACGGCCGCACCGGGCTCGCGATCATCGCGCTCGCCGCCGCCGTCATCACCGCCGCGGGCATCTGGTGGCACGCGGGCGGACCCGTCGGGCAGTGGCTCGACTGGGGGCTGCGCTTCGTCATCGGCGACGCCGTGCTGGTGCTGCCGGTCGTCGTCGCCGGGGTGGCGGTGTTCTTCGCGAGCACCGACCACAACCCGGAGGCGCGGCCGCGCGTGGTGCTCGGATCCGTGCTGCTCGCCCTGAGCGCGCTCGGCGTGCTGCACATCGCCGAAGGCGCGCCCGGCGACTGGCTGGTCTGGCCGGAAGCCGGGGGAGTGCTCGGCTTCCTCGCGGGCGGGCCGCTCGCGCAGGGCCTCACCGGCTGGGTCGCGGTGCCGGTGCTGGTGCTCGTCGGCCTGTTCGGGTTGATGCTGCTCACCGACACCACGCTCGCCACCCTGCGCACCAAGCTCCTCGGCAGGCCCGTCGAGGACGGCGAACCGCTCACCGAAGAGGTCGAGCCGGAGACGGTGAAGCTGCGCCGCCCCTCCCGCCGCCGCCAGAGCTCCACGCCCGTCGAGGACGAGGACACCGGCGCCGCGCCCAAGAAGGGCAAGGGCGGCACCAAGAAGATGCAGCAGCTCTCCCTCGACGACGTGCCCGAGGAAGCGCCCACGAAACCGCGCGGCAAGAAGGCCGCCGAAGTCCCCGCCGCCGCCGAAGCACCCGAGGAACCGCCCGCCGACAGCGGCAAGCTCACCATCAGCCGCGCCGTCGAAGGCGACTACAAGCTGCCGCCGCTCGACGCGCTCACCGGCGGCGACGCGCCCAAGACCCGCAGCAAGGCCAACGACTCCATGATCGAGGCCATCACCGCGGTCCTGGAGCAGTTCAACATCGACGCGCAGGTCACCGGCTTCGTCCGCGGCCCCACCGTCACCCGCTACGAGGTCGAGCTCGGGCCCGGCGTGAAGGTCGAGAAGATCACCGCGCTGACCAAGAACATCGCCTACGCCGCCGCCACCGACAACGTGCGGCTGCTCGCCCCCATCCCCGGCAAGTCCGCCGTCGGCATCGAAGTGCCCAACAGCGACCGGGAGATGGTGCGGCTCGGCGACGTGCTGCGCTCCACCACCGCCTCCGGTGACCAGCACCCGCTGGTGATGGGCCTCGGCAAGGACATCGAAGGCCACATGGTCACCGCGAACCTGGCCAAGATGCCGCACCTGCTGTGCGCGGGTTCGACCGGTTCCGGTAAGTCCAGCTTCGTGAACTCGATGCTGGTGTCGCTGCTGGCGCGGGCCACGCCGCAAGAGGTCCGGATGATCCTGATCGACCCCAAGATGGTCGAGCTCACTCCGTACGAGGGCATCCCGCACCTGATCACGCCCATCATCACCCAGCCGAAGAAGGCCGCGGCCGCGCTCGGCTGGCTGGTGGACGAGATGGAACAGCGCTACCAGGACATGCAGGCCAACCGGGTGCGCCACATCGACGACTTCAACGCGAAGGTCCGCTCCGGTGACATCACCGCCCCGCCCGGCAGCGAACGCGAGTACCGGCCGTACCCGTACATCCTCGCCATCGTCGACGAGCTCGCCGACCTGATGATGACCGCGCCGCGCGACGTGGAGGACGCGATCGTGCGGATCACGCAGAAGGCGCGCGCCGCGGGCATCCACCTGGTGCTGGCCACCCAGCGGCCCTCGGTGGACGTCGTCACCGGCCTGATCAAGACGAACGTGCCCTCGCGGCTCGCGTTCGCGACGTCCTCGCTCACCGACTCGCGGGTCATCCTCGACCAGCCGGGCGCGGAGAAGCTGATCGGCATGGGCGACGCGCTGTACCTGCCGATGGGCGCCGGGCGGCCGCAGCGCGTGCAGGGCTCCTTCGTCAGCGACGAGGAGATCCACCGCGTCGTCTCCTACACCAAGGAACAGGCCGAACCGGACTACACCGACGGCGTCACCGCGGCGAAGCCGGGCGAGCAGAAGGAGGTCGACTCCGACATCGGCGACGACCTCGACGTGCTGCTGCAGGCCACCGAACTCGTCGTCACCAGCCAGTTCGGCTCCACCTCCATGCTGCAGCGCAAGCTGCGCGTCGGGTTCGCCAAGGCCGGGCGGCTGATGGACCTGCTCGAATCGCGCAACGTCGTCGGACCGTCCGAAGGATCCAAGGCGCGCGACGTGCTCGTGAAACCCGACGAACTCGAGAACGCGCTGTACTCGATTCGTGGCGGACCGCCACCGGATTCCGAGGAGTGAGCTGACGGCCCCGCCGAATTCCGGCGGGGCCGTCGTCGTTCTCGCGGTGATCTTCCTCTCCGAAACGGTCTCGACAGGTGCTTTTCACCAGCACGACACCGCCGTTCAGGGGAGTGGTGGAAATGTGCCAACAGGGTTCACGCCGTGATCACCGTCGGATATGTTCTGCGCCGCTCCTCGATCGAAGGGTTCGCGATGAACGGCAAGAAAGCACGAGCCGGTGCCGCCACCGCGCTGTCGGTGCTGCTGCTCGCCGGCTGGTACCAGGCGAGCGCCTGGGCCGATCCGCCGGCGACCGACCCGGTGCCGATGGACATCTCGAAGGGCGAGATGTTCCGCCAGGGCGGCAGCAGCTACCCGAGACTGGTCCGGCTGGAGAACGGCGGCCTGGCGAACGGCCGCGTCCTGGCCAGCATGACGACCTACGTGGACAACGCCGGACGTGCGGTGATCTACGAGAGCACCGACGACGGGAAGTCCTTCCAGCCCGTCGGCGAGATCCGCGACCCGGCGGGCGAGAACGCCAAGGGCATGTGCTGCTCCACCCTCTACGAGCTGCCCCGCCAGGTCGGCGACATGCCCGCGGGCACCCTGCTGTGGGCGGGCACCGCCGGCGTCGGCGACGACGAAGAGACCCGCACCAGCAGCGTCCGGCTGTGGCGCAGCGACGACCACGGCCGGAACTGGACCTTCATGTCCGACGTCGTCGCCAAACCGCCGGGTCCGGGAATCTGGGAACCGGAGTTCACCGTCTCCGCGGAAGGTGATCTGGTCGCGTTCTACTCGGACGACATGGACCCGGCGCACGATCAGAAAATGGTGCAGATCCGGTCGAAGGACGGGATCACCTGGACCGACGAACGCGATGCGATCAAGCAGGACGAATTCCGGGTCCGGCCGGGCATGGCGGGGGTTCGCCAATTGCCGGACGGCACCTATGTGATGACCTACGAAATGTGCAACTTCGACCCGGTGCACACCTGCACGGTGTGGATGCGGACCTCGCCGGACGGCTGGGACTGGGGCGACCCCTACGACCCCGGAACCGAGATCGTCTCGGACACGGGCGGGCAGCCGCTCGGCACGCCGACGATCACCTGGGCGCCCGGCGACGACCCGAACGGCAGGCTCGTCCTCGCCTACCAGATGCTCGCGGGCGACGAAGGCGGCTGGGCGCCCGGCAACGGCCGCACCCTGATGGTCAACGACCACCCGTCCGACCTGTCCACCGGCTGGCGCGAGATCGACGCCCCGGTGCACATCGACCACAACCAGGGCAGCACCTGCCGCGGGTTCAGCCCGTCCGTCGTCCCCACCGAGGACGGGAAGTCGCTGATCCACGTCGTCACGGACTTCGAGAAGTACATCGGCGGGCCGTGCGAGGCGTTCTTCGGCACCGGCCCGATCGACGGCGACGGCGACGGCGACGCGGCGACCGCGGACACCGGCCGCACCCCGCTCGACCCGCGCCCCGGGCGCTGAGCGGGACACCCGTCCGACGAGAGGTGAACGGCCCGCTCGCCCCGCCACGCAGGGCGGACGGGCCGTTCGGGCGTCAGGTGCGCAGCGTCGCGTGCGACCCGTCCAGCTCGGCGAGCGACGTCACGCCGAGCAGCCGCATCGTGCGCTCCACCTCGGTGCGCAGGATGTCCACCGCCCGCTGCGCGCCGCGCTCCCCGCCTGCCATCAACCCGTACAGGTAGGCCCGCCCCACCAGGCAGGAATCCGCGCCGCGCGCCACCGCGGCGACCACGTCCGCGCCGCTGAGGATGCCGGTGTCCAGCAGGATCTCCGCGCGGTCCCCGACGGCCTCGCGCACCCGGGGCAGCAGCTCCAGCATCGTCGGTGCCCGGTCCAGCTGGCGGCCGCCGTGGTTGGACAGCACCACCGCGTCCGCGCCCAGCTCCACGACCTTCGCCGCGTCGGCCGCGTTCTGCAGGCCCTTGATGACCAGCGGACCGTCCCACGCCTCCCGCAGCCATTCGACGTCCGCGAAGCTCAACGAGGGGTCGAACATCTCGTTGATGAGTTCGGCGACGGTGCCCTCCCAGCGGTGGAAGGAGGCGAACGACAGCGGCTCGGTGGTGAGCAGGTTGATCCACCACGCCGGGTGCAGCGCCCCGTCCGCGATCGTCTTCACCGTCAGCGACGGCGGGATCGTGAGCCCGTTGCGCACGTCCCGCAGCCGCGCGCCCGCCACCGCGGTGTCCACGGTGAGCATCAGCGCCTCGTACCCGGCTTCCTGCGCCCGCTGCACCAGGTCGCGGCTCGCGGCGCGGTCCCGCCACACGTACAGCTGGAACCACTTGCGGGCGTGCGGCGCGGCGACGGCGAGGTCCTCCACGGACGTGGTGCCCATCGTCGACAGGGCGTACGGGATGCCCGCGCGCTCGGCGACCCGCGCCACCGCGGGCTCGCCCTCGTGGTTCATCATCCGGGTGAAACCGGTGGGGGCCAGTGAGAACGGCAGCTCGGAGCGCTCGCCCAGCACCGTCGTGCTCGTGTCCACTTCGGACACGTCGCGGAGCACGGAGGGGTGGAACTCGATGTCGTGGAACGCGCGCCGGGCCCGCCGCAGGCTCGTCTCGCTCTCCGCGGCGCCGTCGGTGTAGTCGAAGACCGCGCGCGGGGTGCGGCGGCGTGCGATGGCGCGCAGGTCCGCGATGGTGTGCGCGTTCGACAGCCGCCGCTCGGTGGGGTTCAGCTTCGGCGGTTCCACCCGCAGCATTGGGCGCAGCTCGGACCAGCGGGGGATCTGACGCCGCACCATCGGGCACCGTCCTTCCACGTCGTCGTGATCGACGCGGCCGACCCTATCCGGCGGGAGCGGGCGCGGGCACCGCCGAAGACGGGCGGGCGCGGCCACCCGGTGACCGCGCCCGCCCGGATCCTGCACGCTCCTGCCGATCAGCCCTGGAACACGACCGTCCCGCCGCTGCGCGTCTTCGACGCGAAACCGACGATGCGGCCGGAGTCCGCCTGCACCGGGGTGATGTCGGCCTGCTCGACCGCGTCCGCGGTGGAGGTGCCCGCACCGCCGAACTGGCGCACCGCCGCGTAGTAGACGTTCGCGGCCGCCTTGCACAGCCCGTCGTCGTCGCAGATCGAGTACATGTCGGCCTTGAAGTTGTCGTCGACGCGCAGCCGGCCGTCGTCGGTGAACCGGTCCTGCGCCTTGTAGTTGCGGTAGCCGAAGTCGTGCCGGTCGCAGCTGGTGGAGAAGTCGAAGCCCAGCGGCTGGTCCGGCGAGTACGAGCAGCTGTCGGAGGACCAGTCCAGCTGGTCGGCGTGCGGCTGCTCGGACCGCAGCTCGACGAAGTCGTCCAGCGAGGTCTCGAACAGGTAGCGGTCGGTGATCTGCCGCAGCTCGCCGTCGGACAGGTCCGCGTGCGCGGTACCTGCGGACAGCAGCAGCGCGGCGCCCGCGGCGACGGAGGCGACGAGGCCGCGGCGGATTCGTGCGGAACGGAACACGGGATCTCCTCGGGATCAGGGTGGGGCCTGCACGGATCACCCAGTGTTATAGCGGTTGCACGCGGTGCGCGCGGGACTGATCGGGTTTTCGCCAGGTGAACCGGGGGTGTCGCGGCACGTGGCTAGGCTGGTGATCACGACGAGCGGAGGGGGTCGGGTGCGGCTCAGCACGACGGTCTTCGGCGACGGCCCGCGCACGGTCGGCCTGGTGCACGGGCTCGGCCAGTCCGGGGCGCTGTGGGAGGACTTCGCGGCACCGCCGGCCGCGAGCGGGTGCACGGTGCTAGCGGTGGACCTGCGCGGCCACGGCGACAGCCCGCGCGGTTCGTCCTACCTGCTCGACGACTTCGCCGCGGACCTGGTGGACACGCTGCCGACCGGGCTGGACGTGCTGGCCTGCCACTCGCTGGGCGGCGCGATCGTGCCGCGTGCGATCGGTGAGCTCGCGCCGAAGCGCGCGCTGTACCTGGATCCCGGGTTCCGGCTGGCGCTGCCGACGAGTGGGTTGCGCGCCCGGCTGTTCTGGGCGGCGCCGCTGGTGAGCCTGCTGATCAGCGCGTCGGGCCGCCGTGACCAGCGCCGCCGCGCCGCGGCCGCGCACACCCCGCGCACCCGCGAGCTCACCGCGCGGGCGAAGCGGGACTTCGACCGGCGCATGATCGGCGAGGTGTACCGGGACATCGCCCACCACCCGTTCTCGGCCGCCGCACCCGAGGTGCCCAGCACCGTCGTGCTCTCCGGCGAAGCCGAGGCGGTCGTGCCCGCCGACCTCGCCGCCGACCTGGCCCGGCACGGCTGGGACGTCCGCCGCCTGCCCGACCTCACCCACGAGTTCTGGCTGGAGAACGCCCCCAAGACCACCGAAGCCGTCGCCGACCTCTTCTGACCCCGCTCAGCGGGGGAGTTCGAGGAGCATTCGGGTGTTGCCGAGGGTGTTGGGCTTGACGTACGGGAGGTCGAGGAACTCGGCGACGCCTTCGTCGGCGGAGCGGCGCATCTCGTCGTAGACGTCGGGGGAGACCGGGGCGCCGTCGATGGGGCGGAAGCCGTGGCGGCCGAAGAACGAGGTCTCGAAGGTGAGCACGAAGACCCGGGCCAGCCCGAGCTCGCGCGCCAGCCCGACCAGCCTGCCGACGACCTGGTGGCCGACGCCGCGGCCGCGGGCCGCCGGGTCGACGGCGACGGTGCGGATCTCGGCGAGGTCCTCCCACAGCACGTGCAGCGCCCCGCAGCCCACCAGCCGCGGCGCCCCGTCCTCGTCGGTCAGCTCGGCGACCCAGAACTCCTGGACGTGCTCGTAGAGCGTCACGAGTTCCTTGGCCAGCAGCACCTTGCCCGCGTACGAGTCGACCAGGGCTTTCATCCCCCGGACGTCGTCGACCCGAGCACGCCGAATCGATATCGCCCCAGTCGCATAGTCATGCATGGCTCGAATGCTACCTTTTCCGCCTCCCGCAGGTCGACGCTCGTCGGAGAACCCGCGGTGACCGGATGGCCCGTCCGCGAGACGAGATCGGCACCCGGCGCGGGGTCGCCGTCCGCCGGTGCGCTCGGGGATCGCGGGCCGCTCACCGGGCGCGCGCGCAGGGCCGCCGGACGCGACGGCTAACCTCGGGTCATGCCAGCAGGGTCCACATCGCGCCGAGTGTCCATGGTCACTCTGGGTTGCGCGCGCAACGAAGTCGATTCCGAAGAGCTCGCGGGAACCCTGCACGAGCGCGGCTGGGACCTCGTCGACGGTGCCGACTCCGCGGACGTCGTGGTCGTCAACACCTGCGGATTCGTCGAATCCGCCAAGAAGGACTCGGTGGACACGCTGCTGGCCGCCTCCGACACCGGCGCGAAGGTCGTCGCCGTCGGCTGCATGGCCGAGCGCTACGGCCAGGAGCTCGCCGAGCAGATGCCGGAAGCCGACGCCGTGCTCGGCTTCGACCACTACGGGCAGCTCGCCGAACGGCTCGACGACGTGCTCGACGGCAAGCCCCTCGCGTCCCACCAGCCCCGGGACCGCCGCACCATGCTGCCCATCACCCCGGTCGAGCGGCCCGCCGCCGCCACCGAGGTCGCGGTGCCCGGCCACGGCTGGGTGCCCTCGACCCGGGTGAGCAGGCGCAGGCTGGACAACGCCCCGGTCGCCTCGCTCAAGCTCGCCTCCGGCTGCGACCGGCGCTGCACGTTCTGCGCGATCCCCGCCTTCCGCGGCTCGTTCCTGTCCCGCAAGCCCGACGAGATCCTCGGCGAAGCGGCCTGGCTGGCCACCCAGGGCGTGCGGGAGCTGTTCCTGGTCAGCGAGAACTCCACCTCCTACGGCAAGGACCTCGCCGACCCGCGCGCGCTGGAGACCCTGCTGCCGCGGCTCGCCGGGATCGAGGGCATCGACCGGGTGCGGGTCTCCTACCTGCAGCCCGCCGAGACCCGGCCCGGGCTGGTCCGCGCCATCGCCGCCACGCCCGGCGTCGCCCCCTACTTCGACCTGTCCTTCCAGCACTCCAGCGAGACCGTGCTGCGGCGGATGCGGCGCTTCGGCTCCACCGAGTCCTTCCTGGGCCTCATCGAGCAGATCCGGGACCTCGCGCCCGAAGCCGGCATCCGCAGCAACGTGATCGTCGGGTTCCCCGGCGAGACCGAGGAGGACTACGCCGAGCTGCGCGACTTCCTCACCAGGGCTCGGCTGGATGCCGTCGGCGTGTTCGGCTACTCCGACGAGGACGGCACCGAGGCCGAGGGCTTCGACGGCAAGCTCGACGAGGACGTCGTCGCCGAACGCGTCACCGAGCTGTCCGCGCTCGTCGACGAGCTCACCGACCAGCGCGCCGAAGACCGCATCGGCGAGACCGTGCGGGTCCTCGTCGAACGCGGCGCCGACCACGAGGACGGCTGCGCGGGCCGCGCGGAACACCAGGGGCCCGAGGTGGACGGCGAATGCCTCCTCGTCGATCCTGGGAACGTCGTCGTCGGCGACGTGCTGCGCTGCGAAGTGGTCGGCAGCGAAGGCGTGGACCTCGTGGTCCGGCCGACCGGCGACGAGCTCGAACGGCAACGTTCCGGGGAGACGACATGAGCGCCGAAGGCGCGGCTTCGGGAGCGGCGCCCGACACCCGTCCGGTGCCGCTGCTCAACATCGCCAACGTGCTCACCGTGTCCCGGCTGCTGCTGGTCCCGGTGTTCCTCGTGGCGCTGCTGTGGGAGGACGGCCACCAGCCGCTGTGGCGGTGGGTGGCGCTGCTGGTGTTCCTGGTCGCGGCCATCACCGACCGCATCGACGGGGAGCTCGCCCGCAGGCGCGGCCTCATCACCGACTTCGGCAAGATCGCCGACCCGATCGCGGACAAGGCGCTGACCGGTGCCGCCCTCGTCGGGCTCAGCCTCGTCGGCGACCTGCCGTGGTGGGTCACGGTGTTGATCATCGCACGTGAGCTGTTCGTCACACTGCTGCGGTTCTGGGTGATCCGGCACGGCGTGATCCCCGCCAGCCGCGGCGGCAAGCTCAAGACGCTGCTGCAGGCCATCGCGATCGTCGCCTACCTGCTGCCGTTCGGTGCGCTGATCGATCCGCTGCGCTGGGCCATCATGGGGGCCGCGGTGCTGGTCACGGTCGTGACCGGGCTCGACTACGCGGTGCGGGCCTGGCGGCTGCGGGCTGCGGGCAGGCGCGCCGAGGGCGCGGGATCGTGACCGCCGCCGCCGAACTGCTCGGCCTGCTGCGCGACCGCGGGGAGACCGTCGCCACCGCCGAATCGCTCACCGCGGGCCTGCTCGCGGTGACGCTCACCGACGTGCCCGGCGCCAGCGACGTCGTGCGCGGCGGGCTGATCGTCTACGCCACCGACCTCAAGGACCGGCTCGCCGGGGTGGACGCGGAACTGCTGTCCCGCGGCGGCGCCGTGCAGCCCGCCGTCGCCGAACAGCTGGCCGTCGGCGCCCGCGAGCGCTGCGCCGCGACCTGGGGCGTCGGGCTCACCGGAGTCGCCGGTCCCGACCCGCAGGACGGCGCCGAACCCGGCACCGTGCACCTCGGATTCGCCGGTCCGCGCGGGACGAACGTGCTGTCCACCAAACTCGACGGTGATCGCGCCGAGGTGCGGGCGGCGGCCGTTCGAGTGGCGTTGGAACACTTCGCGGCACTGCTGCGTTGAACGTTCCGGAAGTGTCCGCGCGCCCCAGCGCTGCGGAATCGTCGCCGAACCGCGCACGCGCGGCGGTGCCGAGGACGTTCGCCCTCGGCGGATTAGCGGATGATCGCTCTCGTAACGGCGTTGCGATGAGTAACGTAGGGGGCGTTGACGCGTAGCGCACGATGTAAGCGACGAAGGAGGGAGGCGCGCGATGACCGTGTTGTTGCGGGAAGCAGTCGGTGAAAGGCTGCGCCGCGCCCGGACCGCTCAATCTCGTACGCTGCGAGATGTCTCGCGCGCCGCCCGGGTGAGCCTCGGCTACCTCTCGGAGGTGGAGCGAGGACGCAAGGAGGCTTCGAGCGAACTGCTGGCCTCGATCTGCGGCGCATTGGACCTGCCACTGCCCGAACTGCTCGTCACGGTCGCGGGCGACCTCGACGGGTCGGGCTCCGTGCTCACCCCGGCGATGGTCGAGCAGCGCGGTGCCACCGATTTCGACGGTGGCCGCCTGGTGCCCAGCCTGATGGGCGCCGACCTCGCCGACACCGAGCTGTCCGGTGCCGACTTCGCCGGTGCCGAAGCGGCGGGCGTCGACGCGCAGCTCTCCAGCGAGGACCTCACCGAGGAGCAGCACCGCCTGCAGCCGGTGCTCAGCCAGCGGATCAGCGCACCGCTGCGCAGCTCCGGTGGCGTCGTCGTCGCAGCCTGAAACCCGCCGTTCCGCGGAGTGGTGCGCCCGCATCGCTCCGCGGAACCTCGCGGCGCCCTCGTGCGTTGATCGGGTGGACCGTGCGGAACCGCGGCCACCACCCGGGCGCGGGCCCGGTCGGCGGTGCTGGTTCGATCATGGCGTGACCGCTCGGGGGTCGCTGGGGGCAAAATCCCGGAGATCTTCGCATCCTGGTGGAACCGGACACCGCGCCCTGACACGATGGGTGCGGCGGATCCAGGAGAATGGGACGCGACACGGCTGGCACCGGCACGCGCCGGACCTTCGGCATCGGGTCCAGGTCCACGGTCGCGACACGCGCACGGGCAGCACCGGCAGGAGAGAAGGCAGGCGGAGGAGATGGCCAATCCGTTCGTGAAGTTCTGGAAGTACCTGATGGCGTCGTTCTCGTCGAAGATCGACGAGAACGCCGACCCGAAGGTGCAGATCCAGCAGGCCATCGAGGATGCGCAGCGCCAACACCAGGCACTCTCCCAGCAGGCGGCCTCGGTGATCGGCAACCAGCGGCAGCTCGAGATGAAGCTCAACCGCCAGCTCGGCGAAGTCGAGAAGCTGCAGTCCTCGGCCAAGCAGGCCCTGGTCATGGCGGACCAGGCGCGCGCCGAAGGCGACACCGCCAAGGCGCAGAAGTACGAGGAGACCGCCACCCAGCTGGCGAGCCAGCTCGTCACCGCGGAACAGGGCGTGGAGGACCTCAAGACGCTGCACGACCAGTCCCTGCAGGCGGCCGAGCAGGCCAAGCAGGCGGTGGACCGCAACTCCCAGATGCTCCAGCAGAAGATCGCCGAGCGCACCAAGCTGCTCAGCCAGCTGGAGCAGGCCAAGATGCAGGAGCAGGCGTCCAACTCGCTCAAGCAGATGAGCGACCTCGCCGCCCCCGGCAACACGCCGTCGCTGGACGAGGTGCGGGACAAGATCGAACGCCGCTACACCACGGCGCTCGGCGAAGCCGAACTGGCGCAGAACAGCGTGCAGGGCCGGATGATGGAGGTCCAGCAGGCCTCCCTCGACGCCGCGGGCTCCAACCGGCTCGAACAGCTCCGCGCCACCATGGGCGGCGGCCAGCAGCAGGTCACCGGCGGTCAGCAGGCGAGCGGTCAGACGGCGGAACCCGCCACCCGGCCGCAGCAGCAGAACCCGCAGACCGGCCAGGCCTGATCGAGCCGGACGATGCCACCGCGGAGGAACGAACTCGCGGCATGGGGCGAGGCCGCGCTGCGCGAGCTGCGCGGCCCCGTCGCCGGTGAAGTGCGCCGCACCCTCGCGCGGTGGCGCGATCCTCGCGCCCGCCTACTGCGCAAGCGCAAGCGGGCGCGGCGGCAGGCCACCGCCGGAACCGTCGGGACCGGGGTGCTCGGCGTCGGCACCTACGGGGCGTTCGCGCCCGAGACGCTCGGCATCCCGGTCGGCGAGGGCGTGCTGGAGACGATGTTCGACGTCGCCGGATTCGGCATCGGTGCCGTCGCGCTCGCCGCCGCCGCGGGCACGGCCGTCGGCTGGCGCCGCTACCGCAGGCTGCTGAAGGCACCGCTGCCCGCGGCCGCGCCGGAACCGGTGGAACTGCCCGCGCACGGATCGCAGGCCAGGGAACCGATGCGGCTGCTGCGCGACGCCGAGCAGAGCCTGCACGAATCGTTGGCGCAGCTCGGCGACGGCGGTTTCGGCGAAGCCACCGAAGCACGGGCCACCGCCGACCGCGCCGCCACCGCGCTGCGCGAAATCGCCTCCCGGCTGCAGGCCGTCGAACGCGCACTGCCGCACGTGCCCGGCACCGAGCAGGGCGCGCTGCGCTCGGACGCGCAGCGGCTGCGCACCGAGCTCGACGAAGGCGTCGAGGGCTACCGCCACCTGGTCGCCGCCGCGGGCCGGGCCGTCGCCGCGAGCGGCGCCCCCGAACAGCGCCACGCCGTGCAGGACGCCGCCGACCGGCTGGGCGGTCTCGCCGCCGCGCTGGACGAACTCGACCGGGGCAGCGGAACCGCCGGATCGGCGGACCAACCTCGCGCGTGAGTCGCGGAACAGCAGGTCGGCGACCTCGCGAGCTGACTCCACGTCGACCTGGGTGACTCATCTCTTCACCCGGATGACCCCGTTACGGGTTGATTATGTGATGCCGAATAGTAATCTTCCCAGCGTCGCTACGTTACGTGGTGGCGATCCCCGCAGGTGGGGACAGTCGGGGAGGGCGATGTGGCGTTGTGGACCGTGCACGGCAACGGTCGTCAGCTGGTGGACGACGCGGTCGTGGGGTCCGGCGAACGGCTCAGCTGGCCGCTGACGTTCGGGTTCGGGTTCCAGCACCTGATCGCCATGTTCGGCACCACCACCCTCGTCCCGCTGCTCACCGGATTCCCCGCCTCCACCACGCTGCTGCTGTCCGGGCTCGGCACGCTGCTGTTCCTGCTCGTCACCCGCAACCGGGTGCCCGCCTACCTCGGCGCCTCCGCCGCCTTCGTCGTCCCGATGGGAGCCGCCGTCGACCACGGCGGCGCCACTCCGGGAGCGCTGCTCGGCGCGATCATGATCGTGGGCCTGGTGGTGTTCACCTTCGGGGTCGCGGTCAAAGCGCTCGGCGTGCGGCTCCTCGAATCCGCGATGCCCCCGGTCGTCACCGGGGGCATCGTGCTGCTGATCGGGCTCAGCCTCGCGCCGCAGACCGTGCGCTCCTTCAGCGTGCAACCGGTGCCCGCCGTGATCACCCTCGCGGTCGTCGTGCTCGCCACCGTGCTCAGCCGCGGCATGCTGCGGCGGCTCGCCGTGCTGCTCGGAGTGCTCGCCGGCTGGACCTGCGCGGCACTGCTCGGCCAGGTCGACCCGGCGCGGCTCGACGCCGTCGCCCGCGCCCCCTGGTTCGGGGCGCCGGAATTCGTCACCCCGCAGATGCACCTGTCCGCGGTGCCGTTCGTGGCGCCGATGGTGCTCGTGGTGCTCGCCGAACTCGTCGGCAACGTGAAAGCCGTCGGAGCCATGAGCGGGCGCAACCTGGACGGCCAGGTCGGGGATGCGCTCATCGGCGGCGGGCTCGCCACGGCGCTCTCCGGCGCCGGCGGCGGCTCCGCGCTCAGCAGCAGCGCCCCGAACGTGGGAGTGATGGCCGCGGCCCGGGTGTACTCCACCGCCGCGTGCATGATCGCCGCCGTCGCGGCCGTGGTCCTCGCGTTCTGCCCCAAGCTCGGCGCGCTGCTCGGCACCATCCCGGTGGGGGTGCTCGGCGGGGCGCTGCTCGTCGTCGTCGGCGTGCTCGCGCTCGTCGGAGTGCGGATCTGGAGCGAGGCGGGCGTGGATTTCGCCGACCCGGTGAACCTCGCGGTGCTGGGCACCGCCCTCGTCGCCGGGGTCGGCGACCTGACCCTGTCGCTGGGCGCGCTGCGGTTCACCGGGCTGGTGTGGGGATCCGTCGGGATCGTGCTCGTCTACCCGGCGCTGCGGAGCCTCGCCGACGCGGTCTCCGCCCGGCGGGATGCTTAGCGGGCTCGTGCGGGGCGGTGGGTGCGGCTCCCGCTGCGGGATCGCTCCTCGTAGGCGGCAACGCCGTGCTCCCGGTGGGGATCGCTGCGGACTCGCCGAGGTGCCGGTTGATCAAGGTGGTCGCCGCTCATCGGCTCCGCCGCCGGCAAGCGGACCGGCGGGCGATTCGCGCGGTGCGGTGGCGGGGGAGTTCAGGGGCCGGGTTGGCAGCGGGGGCAGTGGTAGGTGACGCGGTCCGCTTCGGCGTCGCGGTGGACCGGGCCGCCGCAGCGCAGGCAGGTACGGCGGCCGTACACCCAGTACCGGGCGTCCCGGCGGAGATCACCGGTGGTGGACCGGTCCGCCCGCAACGCGTTGCGCAGCAGCAGATCCCGGCACAGCCGCACCGCCCGCTCCGCGTCGACCTCCGCCACCGGGGCGTGCGGGGAGCGGCGCAGCAGGAAGCACACCTCGGTCCGGTAGATGTTGCCGACGCCGGCCAGCACCGACTGGTCCAGCAGCGCGGCGCCGATCTCGCGCTTCGGATCCGCGGTGAGCCGCCGCACCGCCTCCGCCGCCGACTCCGGGCCCCACTCCGGCGACAGCAGGTCCGGGCCCAGGTGCCCGATCAGCTCGCCCTCGTCGGCGGTGCGCACCCAGCGCAGCCGGCGCAGGTCGAAGCCCACCGCGGTCCGGTCCGGCACCTCCAGCACCGCCCGTGCCCGGTGCGCCGCCCGGCGCCACCGGCCGCCCGGCGCGTACAGGTGCCACGCGCCGTCCATGCCCAGGTGGCTGTGCAGCGTCCGGCCGTCGGTGAAGCGGATCAGCAGGTGCTTGCCCGCCGGGCGCACCTCGCGCACCACCCGGCCGCGCAGCGGCACCTCGGCCAGCCGTGGATGGCGCAGCTCGCCGCGCACCAGCTCCGCCCCCGCCAGCGCCTCGTCGAGGCGCCGGCAGGTGAGGAACACGGTGTCGCCCTCCGGCATCAGGCTCCCGGCGCGTCGCCGTCGAACTCGTCCAGGTCCTGATCGCCCGGATCGTCCTCGAACGAGTCGTCCGGCAGCGGATCCCGGCGGCGGCCCGCGCGCAACGTGCGGGCCAACAGCAGGTTGAAGCCCAACGCGACCTCGCGAGCGCCCGGCGTTCCCCACTGGTGGATCGGCATGCACGCGCCCTGCGCCTGCTGCACCGCCAGCCGGTCCGGCAGCGCCACCGGCATCACCAGCGGGCCGAAGATCTCCCGCAGCTCCTCGATGCGGAACTGGTGCTCGTGCGACCGCGGCCGCACCCGGTTCACCACCACGCCCAGCGGTTGCAGCCGCGGGTTGTTCTCGGCCCGCTCCGCCTGCACCGCCTCGAACGCGCGCTGCACCCCGGACACCGCGAAGATCGTCGGCTCGGTCACCAGCAGCGCCCGGTCCGCCGCGATCAGCGCCGACCGGGTCAACCGGCCCAGCGACGGCGGGCAGTCCAGCAGCACCAGCTGGTACGGCAGCTCGCCGTCCGCGATCAGCGCGTCCAACGTCGACAGCGCCGTGGTCAGCTTCGCCAGATCTCCCTCGCCGTCGTGCGGGCCGCCGTTGTACAGCTCGGCGTCCTCCGACCCGACGAGGACATCGACCTCCGCACCCCACCCGCTCGGCGCCACCGCCGCGCGCAGCACCTCCGCACGCGGATCGGACAGCACATCGCTGAGACCCAGCCGGGTCTCGTCCGGCTCCAGCGCGGCCGTCGCGTTGCACTGCGGATCCAGGTCCACCACCAGCGTCCGAGCGCCGCGGCGCATGGCCGCCGAAGCGAGCCCGAGCACCACGGTCGTCTTCCCGACACCGCCCTTGAGGCTGAGCACTGCCACCGTTTGCACGCCCGTAGCCTACGGAACCGGACCGATCACGTGTGCCGCTGCGCCCGCCGTCCCGCCCCGCCGGTGCGTCGCCCGGTCTGACCCGCCATTACGCTGCTGGCCATGAGATCCGACGCCGTCCACCGGGTGCTGGAAGAAGAGATCACCGAAGCCCGAACGCGCCGCGACGGCCGCCCGCCCCGAGTCCTGGACGTGGGCGGCGGCAGCGGGGTCTGGGCGGTGCCGCTGGCCAGCGCGGGCTGCGAGGTCACCGTCGTCGACCCCAGTCCCAACGCGCTCGCCACCCTGCAGCGCCGGGCCGCCGACGCCGGCGTCGACCGGCTCATCACCGCGCTGCAGGGCGACACCGAGGCGCTGCACGCGTTCGCGCCGCCCGGCGGGGCGGACCTGGTGCTCGGCCACGGGCTGCTGGAGTACGTCGACGACGTCGCCGGATCGCTGGCCTCGCTCACCGCGGCCACCGCGCCCGGCGGGGCCGTGTCCGTGCTCGTGTCCAACCGGTACGCGGCCGTGCTCGCCAGCGCGCTCGCCGGGCGGCCCGCCGACGCGCTGCACGTGCTCCGCGATGCCGACGGCCGGTACCGGGGCGGCGGGGACACCGTGCTGCGCCGCTTCGACGGCGACGAGCTCGCCCGGCGGATGCGGGAGGCGGGGCTCGACGTGGAACTCGTCCAGGGCCAAGGGGTGTTCACCGACCTCGTGCCCGGGTCCGTCGCCGAAGGCCAGGGGGCCGACGCGCTCGCCGAACTGGAGCGCGCCGCCGCGGCGACTCCACCGCTGCGGGACGTCGCCACCCGGCTGCACGCCATCGGCAGGCTCCGCGGCTGACCCGAAATCCCACGTCGCGCCCGGGGATTGCGCCGATCGGTTGATCCGACGGGATGATGTCGGCAACCTCGCGGGCGCGACCTGACCCCTGCGGGTAGTCGGGACGTCGCCGGAACCGTATCCTCGACGGTGACGCCCCCAAGCGTTCGCCGGGTTCCCACTCCGGAGGTGTGCCCTCCGGGTTCCGGCGCCACTGAGTTACCTGTGCCGGAGGAGGAGCCATGCCACTCTCCGAGCACGAGCAGCGACTGCTCGACCAGATCGAGCGCGCGCTCTACGCCGAGGATCCGAAGTTCGTCTCCACCGTGCGTGGCGGCCGGTTGCACCGACCGTCCCGGCGGCGCCGCCTGCAAGGCATCGCCGTGTTCGTGCTGGGGTTGATCCTGCTGGTGCTCGGCGTGGTGATACCGGTCAAGCCGGCCGATATCCCCGTGGTGAGCGTGGTCGGCTTCCTCGTGATGTTCGGCGGAGCAGTTCTGGTGCTGTCCGCGATGCGTGGTGGCAGCCAGGAAGCTGAATCCGAGGGGGAGGGGAGCGCAGGCCCGGCGTCCGGTGGAGACCGGAAGAAGCCCGAGCCGCGAGCGCGCGGTTCCTTCGCCCAGCGGATGGAAGAACGCTTCCGGAAGCGGTTCGAGCAGTAGTCCCGACAGGGACGGCGGAGGCCGGAGATCGTCGACCCCACGGGTCGGCGATCCGTCCTCATCACCTGGCCCGATGGTCTGATGACCGTCGGGCTGGTTCTTTTTCCGGGGGTCTTCCCCTGATGCCCGCGACCACCCGACCGGTGCCGGTCGCCGCCCGGACGGTTTCCGGGACCGGCGGCCTGGCTGACCCGGCTGGTCAGGACTCGGATCGACGACCGGCGGCCGGGCCGACCCGGCTGATCAGGACTCGGATCGACCGTGCCGGGCCGCCGCCGGGAACACCGAGCGTGGGAACAGGCGGTGCCGCCACGGCAGCGGTGCACCGGCGCGCAGGCCCGCCAGCGCCCGCGGGAGCGCCTCGGCGGGCGCGGTGATCTCGGTGGACACCGGATGGCCCGACGGGGCGTACCAGTCGTGCTCCACCGCCGCGACCAGGTCGTGGACCGAGCGCACCGCATCCTCCGGCAGCTCGGCGGACTCGACGATCGTGGTCGCGGTCGTGCGGACCGTGCCCGCGGCGTCCGGACGGTGGCCACCCCGATCGGTGTGTTCGTCGAGCAGTTCCTGCCACGCCGCGCTCGCCGCGCCACGGCCACCGGCGCGCACCACGGCCGACCGCCGCCTGCGGCGGAACTCCCGCAGCGCCAGCGGGGCCGCGCCCAGCGCCAGCGCCGCCGGCAGCACCAGGCCCACCGCGAGCCACGCGCCCGAGCCGCCGGGCTGCCCGGCCTCCGGGGCCTGCGGCTGCTCGGCGTCCCCGGGAACGGGGGTCTGCGACGGGATCGTCGAGGGCTCCGGCGACGGCTGCTGCGACTGGCCGGGCGCCGGGGCCGGGGTCGGCGCGGGCGCCGGCGGGCTCAGGTAGTCCGGCAGCGAGGTGCGGCCGTCGGCCAGCGGCGTCGGATCGAACGTCACCCAGCCGTAGCGCGGGAAGAACGCCTCCACCCACGCGTGCGCGTCGTTCGTGGTGATCACGCGCTCGTCGCCGTCCTGCTCGCCGGGAGTGAAGCCCACGGCGACCCGGGCGGGCACGCCCACCGACCGCAGCAGCACACCCATCGACGAGGCGTACTGCTCGCAGAAGCCGCGCTTGCCGCGGAACAGGAAGTCCTCCAGGGCGTTCCCGCTCGTCGACGGCGCCGTGGTCAGGTCGTAGCGGAAGCCGTTCGACCGGTCCGTGAAGAACCGCTGCAGCGCCACGGCCTTGTCGAAGTCGGTCGGCGCGTCCGCGGTGATCTGCCGGGCCAGGTCCGCGATGCGCGGCGACACCCCGCTCGCGTCCGTGTAGGCCGGGTCGACCTCGGCCGGGCCGCTCGTCGCGCGCAGCTGCTGCGGCGTCGGTGACGGCAGCGCCACGTCCTCCACGTAGGGCCTGCTCTCCTGCCGGACCTGGGTGAACATCACGCCGCTGGTCGGGTCGTAGTTCCACTGCTCGCCCATGCCGGTCACCCCGCGCGGCACCCCGAAGACCGGCAGCCACGGGTCGCGGTAGCCCACCGGGTCGATCCGCACCGTCGCCGTCGGGCCCGGCGCCAGCTCCTCGGTGCCGTTCGGCAACGGCAGCGGGTGCTGCCGGGCGTCCACGCCCGAGGTCAGCTTGCCCAGCTCCCAGCCGCGGCCCGGGTCGAAGTGCTGCAAGGTCATGGCCCGCAAGTAGGCGCGCTGCGGCAGCCCGCTCACCCGGAACAGGTCCACCGGGTCGTCCCGGTCCAGCTGGCCGCGCAGCGAGGTGAACGGCCGCAGGCCGATGCCACCGTTCGCCGAGCCGTAGCCCGTGGACGCGCCACCCGGCAACCGGCCCTCGGTGCCGACCCCGGTGAACACCACCCCGCTCAGCACCGCCAGCACCCCGGCGGCCGCCACCAGCGCCACGCCCCGATGGTCGAACCGGGCCAGCGGGGAGGAACCCGACGCGGCCTGCCGGTGCCTGCCCGAACACGCCAGCAGCAGCGCGAACCCCGCCGCGCCCGCCGCGAACGTCCACCACGGCAGCATGTTCGGCGCCAGCGACGCCGGGATCGCCACCACGCACAGCAGCACCAGGCCGGCGACCGCGGGCACCGCGGCGGCCACCGCGATCACGTCGACCAGCAGCGCGACCACGCCGATGCCGAGGCACAGCAGCACCTGCAACGGGGGCTCCGCCGGGACCGGCGGCACGCCCTCCCGGGCCACCTGCATCGCCTGCCCCAGCAGACCGGACAGCTCGCCGAACGCCGCCGGGCCGGGCAGGAAACCGAGCACCGCCTGGCCGGTGAACAACGTCGAGAGCAGCACCGCCGAGGCGCACAGCTGCGCGAGCACCACCAGCGGCGGCCACCAGCGCAGCGTGCGGCCGAGCAGTCCGACCCCGGCCACCACGAACACCGCCAGCGCCACCGGCGGCACCCAGCGCGCATCGCTCACGATCCCGGTGAACGAGGTCGACACCGCCAGCGAGGCGATCGCGGCGGCCGCCGTGGCCGCAGCCGTCGTCTCCGCCGGGCGCACCCGGGTGCTCACGAGACCACCCCCGGTGCCGCCGACGCGACCTGGCACAACCGGCCCCACGAGCCCGCCAGCGACGCCCGCGGTCCGTCGACCACCACCACCGACCAGCCGGAGGCGCGCAGCCGGTCCGCGGTGCGCTGCGGGGAGAAGGAGCCGTCCGCCGGATCGCCCGCCCACGCCCGCACGTCCAGCAGCAGCGCGAGGCTGCGCGCCCGTTCGGGGCGCAGCCGGGACAGCTCCTGCACCCCGGCGGTGCTGGTGGCGCCCAAGATCGCGATCAGTTCCTGGCCGCTGCCCGGGTCCTGCGGGCACACCAGGTCGCGCTGCGCGGACGGGCGCACCGCCGCCAGCGCGTCCAGCATCGCCGCGTCGTCGTGCCCCCCGTCGAAGGGACCCGGACCGCCGCTGAGCGTCGCCGCGTCCTCGGTGACCAGCCGCACCTGCTGGCCGTGCGCGTGCAGGTGCGAGCAGACGCTGGCCGCCGCCGACACCGCCCACTCCAGGCTCGCCGCCGCGCCGGTGCCGCGGTGCGCCGCGGACCGCCGGTCCAGCAGCACCGTCACGCCGCCGTGCCACGGCCGTTCCTCGACGCGCACCATCAGCTCGTCCCGCTTCGCGGTGCTCTTCCAGTGCACGCGGCGGATGTCGTCGCCGTGCCGGTACTCGCGGACCATCGTGTCGTCGTCGCCGTGCCCGGCCCGCAGCCGCGTCGAACCGTCCTCGCCGGTGCCGAGCCCGGAACCGGCGGGCAGCCCGCCCAGCGGCACCACCTTCGGCACCGCGACCAGCCTGCTGCGGCCGGCGAGCTCGTGCTCGAACTCGGTGAGCCCGAACGGGTCGCCGATCCGGGTCTTCAGCGGCCCGATCTGGTGGATGCCGCGCAGCCCGGGGCTCGCCGGGTACTCCAGCACCGCGCCCGCCCTGGGCACCGTTTCGAGGCGGAACCGCGGTCGGCCGCCCAGCGCGTGCGGCACCCCGTCCTCCAGCCGCAGTCCGCCCATCGGCACCGCGGACGAGCCGGTCAGGTGCAGGCGCACCGAAGCGCTCCCGCCCACCGGTACCCGGCCCGGCAGCACCTCGCGGCGCGCCCGGATCCCGTGCTTCACCCGGCCCGCCAGCAGCAGCGCCAGCAGCGGCAGCACCACGACGAACGCCGCGATCCGCAGGAGATCCCGTTCGTCGAGCACCACCGAGCACACCGCCGCGGCCACGCCCGCCGCCAGCAGGCAGCGGCCGCGCACCGTCAGGCCGGAGAGCACGCGACTACCGCCGTTGCCCGGAGTCGCCGCGCGGCACGTCGACCCGGCGCAGCAGCGAGCGCACCAGGTCGGAGGCGGAGCGGCGGGTCGCACGGGCCTCGCTGGTCAGCACCAGGCGGTGCGCCAGCACCGGCACCGCCACGTCCTGCACGTCGTCCGGCACCACGTACTCGCGGCCGGACAACGCCGCCTGGGCGCGGGCCGCGCGCACCAGCTGCAGGGTGGATCGCGGCGAGGCGCCCAGCCGCAGCTCCGGCAGCGTGCGCGTCGCGGTGACCAGTTCGATCACGTAGCGGCGCAGCTCGGTGCTGACGTGCACGTCGCGCACCGCCCGCAGCAGCGCGCGCACCTGGTCGGCGTCGGTGACCGGGCGCAGCTGGTCCATCGGGTCCCGGCCCGCGTGGTCGTCGACCATCGCCAGCTCGGCCTGCTGGTCGGGGTAGCCGATGGACACCCGCGCGGTGAACCGGTCGCGCTGCGCCTCCGGCAGCGCGTAGGTGCCTTCCATCTCGATCGGGTTCTGGGTGGCGATGACCATGAACGGCGCGTGCAGCTCGTAGGTCTCGCCGTCGACCGTGACCTGGTCCTCCTCCATGCATTCGAGCAGGGCGGACTGGGTCTTCGGGGAGGCGCGGTTGATCTCGTCGCCGACCACGATGTTCGCGAACACCGGGCCGGGCCGGAACTCGAAGGCCTCCGCCTGCCGGTTGTACAGCGAGACGCCGGTGATGTCGCTGGGCAGCAGGTCGGGGGTGAACTGGATGCGGTTCACCGTGCAGTCGATGGAGCGGGCGAGGGCCTTGGCCAGCGAGGTCTTGCCGACACCGGGCACGTCCTCCACCAGGAGGTGGCCTTCGGCGAGCATGGTCACCAGCGCGATCCGGACCACTTCGGGCTTGCCGACGAGCACCTGCTCGACGTTGACGGCGATGCGCTGCACGGTGTCGTGCAGCGCGGCGATCGTCGCGGGTTCGGACTCCCGCACGTACCCGCCGCTGCCGCGGGATGCCGCGTCGGCGTGCCCGCCACCGGCGAACGCGGTGCCGGACGTGGGCATGTTGGGCGTCACGAAACCTCCAGGTGTTCGCTGAGCGCCGCGGTGAACCGCCGTCCGCGTCGACGAGGGCCGCCTGCTCCGTCGACCGGTGACGGGTGCTCGGCGGTCGCGCGCTCAGGTGCCTCCGCAGTGTGCCAAACCGGAGGTGGCCGCCGTACCGGTGCCGGTGGCCTGGGGCGTTCCCCACGTTCCCCCACCGGAGCCCCCGGGATCACCGCCGGAAGCGGGTCGATCTCGGTTCCGGCTCGGTCGGCGGTCCTCCGGAGGGGGTGCCGGCTCGTGCTCCCCCCCCCGCCCCCCCCCCCGGGCGGGGGTGGGTGGGGGGGGCGCGGGGGGGGGGCACGGGCGGGGCCCCCGGGGGGGGGGGGCGGGGGGGGGCGGGGGGGG
>NZ_JBYKCM010000012.1:0-160957 GCF_057736575.1 Saccharopolyspora sp. MMCC62
CTCCAACGTGTTCTGCTGACGACCCAGCTCCGCCCCCACAGCAGCGGCCACCTCCGGATCCACCACCGCAAGCCGGTCGTTGAACGCGTCGACGTCCGCGGTGTTCCCGGACGGGGTCGAGGGGGTGCCGGACGAGCTCATGGGACTCCTTCGGTGCGGGGAATCTGCATGGGAGCACTGGAGAGACGGCGGCTGAACGGCCGACCGGACGACTATCATCCAACTGAAATATCAGATGGCTTCCCGAGCGTAAGCAGCGGAATTCCCGGGGTCAAGGGCCGAAGGTCGCGGATGCGCGAGCCCACCGCGACCTGCACCGACCACCGCCCCGCGACGCGCCCGGAGGGGCGCCGCGCCGCACGGCGGGCGCCGCGTTCAGCCGTCCGCGTGCACCGCGACCAGAAGCGCCGAATCGGCTCTTGACCGCCACTCCTACCAGTGCTTACTCTGCCGTTCACTTGATATATCAGTCTTGTGTTCAGCTGTTCCGGTCGGTCCGGGGGCGCACCCGGAATCCGGCATCCGGCTCGGCCAGGTCACCGCCGTCGGGCGGCCCGTTCCGACACGTCCCCCGTGCTCCGCGGAACTCCGCATCGGCCGACCACCGAACCCCACCACTCCCCTTCGCCAGACCCGAGCTCCTGCCCCGTGGCACCCAGTCCGCACCTGCCGTCCTCGCAGCGGTCGCCGCAGGCCGCCCGTTAGGAGACCAGCATGAGCACCCCCCGCGTCGTCATCATCGGAGCCGGGATCGTCGGCACCAACCTCGCCGACGAGCTCACCGAACGCGGCTGGAACCGCGTCACCGTCCTCGACCAGGGACCGCTGCCGCTCACCGGCGGTTCCACCTCGCACGCCCCCGGACTCGTCTTCCAGACCGCCGGGTCGAAGACGATGACCGAGTTCGCCACCTACACCAGGGACAAGCTCGCCTCGCTGGACGTCGACGGCGGGTGGTGCTTCAACCAGGTCGGCGGCCTGGAGATCGCCACCACGCCGGAACGGCTCGCCGACCTGCACCGCAAGCAGGGCTGGGCGACCTCCTGGGGCGTGCCCGGCACCGTCCTCGACCCGGCGGAGTGCGCGAAGCTGCACCCGCTGCTGGACCGGGACCGCGTCCTCGGCGGGTTGCACACCCCCACCGACGGGCTGGCCAAGGCCTCCCGCGCCGTCATCGCCCTCGCCCGCCGCGCCGAAGCCCGCGGCGCCCGCTTCCAGGGCTCCACCCGGGTCCTCGGCATCAGCACCAGCGGCGGCAAGGTCACCGGCGTCGAGACCGACCAGGGCGAGGTGCCCGCCGACGTCGTGGTGTCCTGCGCCGGGTTCTGGGGCCAGGCCATCGGCGACATGGTCGGCATGCGGGTGCCGCTGCTGCCGCTGGCGCACCAGTACGCGCAGACCGACCAGCTGCCCGAACTCGCCGGGCGCAACGACGCGCGGATCGAAGCACGGCTGCCGATCCTGCGGCACCAGGACCACGACCTGTACTACCGCGAGCACGACGACCGGCTCGGCATCGGCACCTACGCGCACCGCCCCATCCCGGTCGGGCTGGACGAGCTGCCGCAGGACGAGGACGCGCCCAGCGAAGCGGCGATGCCGTCGATGCTGGCGTTCACCGAGGAGGACTTCGCCCCGTCCTGGGAGCACAGCAAGCGGCTGCTGCCCGCGCTGCGCACCGCGAAGGTCGAGACCGGGTTCAACGGCGTCTTCTCCTTCACCCCCGACGGCGGGCCGCTGGTCGGCGAATCCCCCGACGTGGCCGGGTTCTGGATCGCCGAGGCGGTGTGGGTGACGCACTCCTCCGGCGTGGCGCGCGCCGTCGCGCAACTGCTGGTGGACGGGCGCAGCGAGATCGAACTGCACGGCTGCGACGTGCACCGCTTCGACGAGATCGAGGTGACCCCGCAGCACGCGGACGAGACCTCGCAGCGCAACTTCGTGGAGATCTACGACGTCAAGCACCCGCTGCAGCCGAAGTTCTCCCCGCGGGACCTGCGGGTCAGCCCGTTCCACGCCCGGCAGCGCGAACTCGGCGCGTTCTTCCTGGAAGCGCACGGCTGGGAGCGCCCGCACTGGTACGAGGCCAACGCGCCGCTGGTCAAGGAACTGCCGATGGAGTGGCAGCCGCCGTCGCGGGACGCCTGGTCCGCGATGTTCCACTCCCCCGTCGCCGCCGTCGAGGCGTGGAAGACCCGCACCGCCGTCGCCCTCTACGACATGACCCCGCTGAAGCGGCTGGAGGTGTCCGGTCCCGGGTCGCTGGAGTTCCTGGACCGGCTCACCACCGGCAAGATGGACAAGTCCGTCGGCTCGGTCACCTACACGCTGATGCTGGACCGCGCGGGCGGTGTGCGCAGCGACCTCACCGTGGCACGGCTCGGCGAACGGCTGTTCCAGGTCGGTGCCAACGGGAACCTGGACCTGGACCACCTGCGGCGGAACCTGCCCGACGACCACGGCGTGCAGGTCAGGGACATCACCGGCGGCACCTGCTGCGTCGGGGTGTGGGGGCCGCTGGCCCGGGACCTGGTGCAGCCGTTGAGCCGGGACGACTTCTCCCACGAGGGCTTGAAGTTCTTCCGCTGCAAGCAGGCGCGCATCGCGGGCATCCCGGTCACCGCGATGCGGGTGTCCTACGTCGGCGAGCTCGGCTGGGAGATCTACACCAGCGCCGAGTACGGGCAGCGGCTGTGGGACGTGCTGTTCGAGGCGGGCCGCGAGCTCGGGGTGGTCGCCGCGGGGCGCGCCGCGTTCAACAGCCTGCGGCTGGAGAAGGGCTACCGGGCGTGGGGCGCGGACATGACCACCGAGCACGACCCGTTCGAGGCGGGCGTCGGGTTCGCGGTCCGCCGGAACAAGGGCGACTTCGTCGGCAAGGACGCGCTGGAGGGCCGCGACCAGGAGTCGGTGGCGCGGCGGCTGTCCTGCCTGACGATCGACGACGGGCGCAGCGTGGTGCTCGGCGCGGAGCCGGTGTTCGTCGACTCGGCGCCCGCCGGGTACGTCACCTCGGCGGCGTTCTCGCACACCCTGGGCTTCCCCATCGCCTACGCGTGGCTGCCCGCCTCGGCGGAACCCGGGACCTCGGTGGAGATCAAGTACTTCGACCGGATGGTGCGGGCCACCGTCGCCGCCGAACCGCTCGTCGACCCGGAGATGCACCGGATCCGCAGGTGATCCCGGACCGCTCGCGAGGTGGGCGGCCCCTCCGCTCCGAGCGGGGTGGGCCGCCGGCCCGGTCACCTGGAACGGGTTTTCCGCACTACGACGAAGGATGCTGATGCGCACGGATTCGATCGACACCTTCCTGCAGCGGCTCGCCTCCCGCGATCCCGCCCCGGGCGGGGGCGCGACCGCCGGGCTGCACGCCGCGCAGGGAGCCGCCCTGATCGCCATGGTCGCGCGGTTCAGCGACGGCCCGAAGTACGCCGAGCACGCGGCGGAGATCGACGCGGTGCTGACCGCGGCCGACGAGCTGCGCGGCCTGGCGCTGGATCTGGCGGAGCGGGACGCCACCGCGTTCGGCGCGGTCGGCGCCGCCTACGGCCTGCCGAAGGACACCGCGGAGGCGAAGGCGGCGCGGTCCCGGGCGATCGCGGCGGCCCTGGCCGAGGCGAGCCGGGTGCCCGCCCAGGTCATCGAGGTCGCCGGCCGGGTCGTGGGGCTCGCCGAGCGGTTGCGGCCGATCGGGAACCGCAACGTGATCACCGATGTCGCGGCGGCCGCGGACGCGGCGCGCGCGGCCGCCGCCACCTCGCGGGTGAACGCGGAGGTGAACCTGCCCGGCATCGCCGACCCGGCGATGCGGGACGAACTGGCCGCGGCGATCGCCGCGGCCACCGATGTCCTCCACCGAGCCGATGAGACCACCACCGCGGTACGGGAGCAGATCCAGCGATGACCACTTCCCCGGCAGTGCCCGACACCGACCCGCCGACGGCCGACGTGTCCGAAGCCGCCCGGTCCGAAACCCCGGCGTCCGAAACCCCAGCGTCCGAAACCCCTCGGGCCGAAGCCGCTGTGCCCGAAAACCCCGTGCCCGCAACCTCTCTGTCCGAAACCCCTGCGTCCGAAACCGCTGCGCCCGCAACCGATCCGCCCGCGACCGGCGCACCCGCCACCGCGACGCCGCCGGTGGAGACCGCGGTCCTGGACGGCACCGGCCCGGCCCGTGCCATCCGGGCCGAGGTCGCCGCCGCGGCGGCCGAACTCGCCGCCGCGGGAGTGCCCGCCCGGCTGGCCGTCGTGGTGGCCACCGACGACGAGTCGAGCGCCTGGTACGTGCGCTCGATCGCGAAGGCCGCCGCGAAGTCCGGCGTGGAGTGCGAGGTCGTGGACCTCGGCGCCGACGCCACCGCGGACCGCATCCGCGAGGAGCTCGCCTCGCTGAGCGCCGAACCGGAAGTGCACGGCATCATCCTGCAGACCCCGCTGCCGCCGGGCGCCGACTTCGACGAGCTGGCCGCCGCGATCGCGCCGGACAAGGACGTGGACGGGGCGAACCCGCTGTCGGCGGGCAGGCTCGCCGCCGGGCTGCCCGCGTTCCCGCCCGCGACGGCGGCCGCGGTGCTGGCGGTGCTGGACCACCACGTCGTGCCGCTCGCGGGCCGGGACTGCGCGGTGGTGGGCCGTTCCACCGTGGTGGGGAAACCGGTGGCGCAGCTGCTGCTGCAGCGGGACGCGACGGTGACGGTCTGCCACCGGCACACCGCGGACCTGGCCGCGCGCACCCGCGCCGCGGAGGTGCTGGTGGTGGCGGTGGGCCGGCCGGGCCTGATCGCGGAGGAGCACGTGCACCCGGGTTCGGTCGTGGTGGACGTGGGCACCAATCCGACGCCGGACGGCGGGCTGGTCGGCGACGTGGCTCCCGGGGTGTCCGGCCGGGTCGCGGCGTTGACGCCGGTGCCGGGCGGGGTGGGGCCGGTGACGACGGCGCTGCTGCTGCGGCACACCGTGCGGGCCGCGCTCGCGGAGAGCGGCCGTGAGCCGGCTGTCGACGGCGCGGACCGCGCCGCGCCGGACCGGGAAACCTCCAGGTGAGGAGCGCGCATGACCCTCTCAGTGTTCGACCTGTTCAAAGTGGGCATCGGGCCGTCGAGTTCGCACACGGTCGGCCCGATGCTGGCAGCGTTCCGGTTCGTGGCGCGGTTGCGCGAGTCCGGGGTGCTGCCCCGGGTGGCGGCGGTGCGCTGCGAGCTGTTCGGTTCGCTGGGCGCGACGGGCCACGGCCACGGCAGCGTCCCGGCGGTGGTGCTGGGCCTGCTGGGCGAGCAACCGCACCTGGTGGACCCGGTGCGCACCGAACCGGACGTGCGGGCGGTGCGGGAGGAGGGCCGGATCAGCCTCGGCGGGGAGCGCAAGATCGCGTTCTCGGTGGACCGGGACGTGGTGCTGCACCGGCGGAAGCGGCTGGAGTTCCACACCAACGGCATGCGCTTCGACGCGTTCGACGAGCACGGGGAACCGCTGCTGCGCCGCGAGTTCTTCTCCGTCGGCGGTGGCTTCGTGCTGGACGAGGACGAGGCGGGCCGCCCGGTGCTGGTGGCGGGCGGGCCCGAGGTGCGCTTCCCGTTCCGCACCGGCGCGGAACTGCTGGCGCGGGCCCGGGAGTCCGGCTCGCGGATCAGCGACGTGATGCTGGCGAACGAGCTGTCCTGGCGGCCCGAGCAGGAGACCCGGGACGGCCTGCTGCACATCTGGTCGGTGATGCGGGAATGCGTGGACAACGGTTCCCGCACCGGTGGCGTGCTGCCCGGCGGGCTGCGGGTGCGGCGCCGGGCCAAGGAGCTGCGGGAGCGGCTGGAGTCCGGCGTCGACGAGAGCGACGCGCTGCACGCGATGGAGTGGGTGACGCTCTACGCGCTGGCGGTGAACGAGGAGAACGCGGCGGGCGGGCGGGTCGTGACGGCGCCGACGAACGGCGCGGCCGGGATCGTGCCCGCGGTGCTGCACTACGCGCATCGGTTCCTGGCCGGGTTCGACGAGGACGCGGTGGTGCGGTTCCTGCTGACGGCGAGCGCGATCGGCGTGCTGTTCAAGGAGAACGCGTCGATCTCGGGTGCCGAGGTGGGTTGCCAGGGCGAGGTCGGGTCGGCGTGCTCGATGGCCGCCGCCGGCCTGGCGGAGGTGCTGGGCGGCACCCCGGAGCAGGTGGAGAACGCCGCGGAGATCGGCATCGAGCACAACCTGGGCCTCACCTGCGATCCGGTGGGCGGCCTGGTGCAGATCCCGTGCATCGAGCGGAACGCGGTGGCCGCGATCAAGGCGATCACGGCGGCCCGGATGGCGCTGCGCGGCGACGGCGAGCACCACGTCTCCCTGGACAAGGCGATCAAGACGATGCGCGAGACCGGGGCGGACATGAAGGACAAGTACAAGGAGACCGCCCGCGGCGGCCTCGCCCTCAACGTCGTCGAGTGCTGACGACCCCCGACCGCGACCAGAGCCGTGCGAGCACAGGAGGAACGACGATGACCAGGAAGTTCACCCTGACGTTGAGCTGCCCCAACCGCAGCGGCATCGTCCACGCGGTCAGCAGCTACCTGGTGGGCCAGGGCTGCGACATCGCCGAGTACCGCCAGTTCGACGACGGCGTGAAGGGCCGGTTGTTCCTGCGCACCCAGGTGACGGCGGACCGCGAGGTGGACCTGGCGGCGGTGTCGCGCGGGTTCGAGCCGGTGGCCGCGGACTTCGAGATGTCCTTCTCGTTCGACGCGGACCGCGACGCCCGGGTGCTGGTGATGGTCTCGAAGCTGGGCCACTGCCTGAACGACCTCATCTTCCGCTGGCGGTCCGGCGGGTTGAGCGCGGACATCGTGGCCGTGGTGTCGAACCACGAGACGCTGCGGCCGATGGCGGAGTCGGCGGGCCTGCCGTTCATCCACGTGCCGGTGACGCCGGAGACGAAGGCCGCCGCCGAGGCCCGGCTGCTGGAGCTGGTGGACGAGTACGACGTGGAGCTGGTGGTGCTGGCCCGCTACATGCAGGTGCTCTCGGACGAGGCGTGCAAGGCGCTGGAGGGCCGGGCGATCAACATCCACCACTCGTTCCTGCCGGGCTTCAAGGGCGCGAAGCCGTACCACCAGGCGTATTCGCGCGGGGTGAAGCTGGTGGGCGCGACGGCGCACTACGTGACCCCGGACCTGGACGAAGGCCCGATCATCGAGCAGGAGGTGATCCGCATCGACCACACGCACGACCCGGTGGCGCTGCAGACGGTGGGCCGGGACGCGGAGGCGCTGGCGCTGTCCCGGGCGGTGCGCTGGCACTGCGAGCGGCGGGTGCTGCCGAACGGGCACAGCACCGTGGTGTTCCGGTGACCGGTTCCGGCCGCGGGTCTTGACATCCCGTTCGCGACGCGCTGCCATCTGTAGCGCAATGCGCACCCCGTTGCTGTTCGTGCAACGACTCTCGACTTCCACTCAGCAGCCACCGCGCGGAATCCGCCGCGCGGTGCGTTCCCGACGTTCCGCGGGCGGCCCCTGCGCCCGCCGGTTCCGATGCCGTAGCGAGTTGTGTCCCCTTCCCCTCTGCCGCGAGGAGCACTGCCATGACCACCGGTGAGCTGTCCACTCCCGACACCGGCGAAGCCCTGCCCGAGAGCCTGCGCGAGACGCTGGCCGGCTACTACTACACGGACCCGTCGATCTTCCGGACCGAGCAGGAGGCGATCTTCGAGGCGGGGTGGTTCTGCGCGGTGCTCAGCGCCGACCTGGAGCGCCCCGGCCAGTACGAGACGGTGCAGATCGGCCGGGAGAGCGTCATCGTGACCCGCGGCCGGGACGGTGCCGTGAAGGCCTACCTGAACGTGTGCAGGCACCGCGGGGCCCGGCTGTGCACGGAGGAGAAGGGCGAGGTGCGGCGCTCCTTCCAGTGCCCGTACCACGCGTGGACGTACGGCTTGGACGGCAAGCTGGTGGCGGCGCCGAACCTGAACGCGATGCAGGACATCGACCGCGTCGAGTACGGGCTGCACACCGTGCACGTGCAGGAGTGGCTGGGGTACGTGTGGCTGTGCCTGGCCGAGGACCCGCCGTCGTTCGAGGAGACGGTGATCGGGGACGTCACCAACCGCCTGGGCTCGCCGGAGGCGATCGTGGGCTACCAGGTGGCGGACCTGAAGCTGGGCAGGCGCATCGAGTACGACGTGCAGGCGAACTGGAAGCAGATCGTCGAGAACTTCATGGAGTGCTACCACTGCGCGACGATCCACCCGGAGCTCACCGAGGTGCTGCCGGAGTTCGCCGACGGCCTCGCCGCGCAGTACTTCGTGGGCCACGGCGCCGAGTTCGGCGAGGAGGTGCAGGGCTTCACCGTCGACGGTTCGGCGGGCCTGGATCGGATTCCCGGTGTGCAGGAGGACCAGGACCGCCGCTACTACGCGATCACGGTGCGCCCGCAGGTGTTCATCAACCTGGTGCCGGACCACGTGGTGTTCCACCGGATGTTCCCGCTGTCGGCGGAGCGCACGATCGTGCGCTGCGACTGGCTGTACCTGCCGGAGGTGGTGGATTCCGGCGCGGACATCGACCGGTCGGTGGAGCTGTTCCACCGGGTGAACCAGCAGGACTTCGACGCGTGCGAGCGCTGCCAGCTGGCGATGGACTCGCGGTCGTACCGCAAGGGCGGGGTGCTGGTGCCGAGCGAGCACCACATCGGCGAGTTCCACGACTGGGTGCGCAAGCGGGTGGGCTGAGCACCGTTCTCCCGGCCCCGCGCGGCTTCCCGCCGCGCGGGGCCCTCGTGCTGCCCTGGTCCGGGCGCGGTCGCGGCCGCTCGATTCTCCCGGTGCGGCAACGGTTTCCGCCGGCGCGGACTCGCACTGCGCCGGGTGCGGAGTCGGGCGGAACGGGAACGGGCGGCGCGGAGCCGGACAGCGCGGACCGGGGCCGAGCCGACGGCGCGGCGCAGATCCCGACACGGCGCGGCGCAGGACCGGGCGGCACAACGCGGAGCCGGTCGGCACTGGACCGGGCAACACGGGACCGGGCAGTACGGGACCGGACAGCACGGCGCCGGGCAGGACAGGACACGCAGCGCAGCACAGCACAGCACAGCACAGGACCAGGCAGCGCAGGATCAGGCAGGGCAGGACCAGACAGCGCAGCACAGGACAGCGCCGCCCGCCTACTGCCGCGGGCTCTCCAGCGGCACCCCGTCGGCGGACAGCGGCGGCGACGGGAGCTCGGAGCTGGAGGTCAGCGGCGCCGCCCCGTCCAGCGGCCGCCCCGCCTGCTCGCTGAGGAAGTGCGTGCTGACGACCCCGACGATCCCCGCCCCCACCAGGAAGTAGCCCGGCCAGTCCAGGTTCCCCGTCGCGGTCGCCAGCGCTTCGATGATGGTCGGCGCGGTCCCCGCGAACAGCGACACGGCGAGGTTGAACAGCACCGCCAGGCTGCTGTACCGGATCATGGTGGGGAACAGCGCGGGCAGCGTGGACGGCGAGACGGCGGCGAAGCACACCAGGGCGAGCCCGATGATGAGCAGCCCGGCGACCTGCCCCACCAGTCCCGCCCGCAGCAGCCAGATCGCGGGCAGTCCCAGCAGGATCAGCCCGACGCTCCCGGTCATCAGCACGGGTTTCCGCCCGACGCGATCGCTGAGCCGCCCCACCGAGACGATCACGCACAGCATCAGCACCATGACGACGACCTGGAGCGCGGTGGCGACCTCGGGGCTGGTGCCGCCGAGCCCGTAGCGCGGCAGCGTGCCGGTGAGGTAGGTCGGGATGTAGTTCGTCAGCACGTAGTTCGTGACGTTCCAGGCCACCACGACGCCGACGGCGACGAGCGCGGCCGCCCGGTACCGGGTCACCACGATCTGCAGCGCGCGCCGGGAGGACATCGTGGCCAGCGCCGGTGAGCGTTCCATGAGCTGCCGGAACGCCGGGGTGTCCTCCAGCCGCAGCCGCAGGTAGATGCCGGTGATGCCGAGCGGCAGCGCGAGCATGAACGGCACCCGCCAGCCCCAGGCGAGCAGGTCCTGCTCGGGCAGCACGGCGATCACCGTCCAGCACACCCCGGCGCCGAACGTGTAGCCGGTGAGGGTGCCGAACTCCAGCCAGCTGCCGAAGAAACCGCGCCTGCGGTCCGGTGCGTACTCGGCGACGAGGGTGAGCGCCCCGGTGTACTCACCGCCCGCGGAGAAGCCCTGCAGCATCCGCACGAACAGCACCAGCAGCGGCGCGGCCACGCCGATGGCCCCGTAGGCCGGGATGAGCCCGAGCAGCACGGTGGACACGGCCATCAGCACGACGGTGGCGGAGAGGACCTTGGTGCGCCCGATCTTGTCGCCGAGCCTGCCGAACACGAGTCCGCCGAGCGGGCGCATCAGGAAGGCCGCCGCGAACGCGCCGAGGGTGTAGGCGGTGGCCCACTGGCCGCCTTCCGGGAAGAAGACCCGGCCGAGCACGACGGCGGCGAGGTAGGAGTAGATCCCGAAGTCGTACCACTCCGCGACGTTGCCGATCGCGGCCGCGGCGACGGCGCGGCGGACGGTGCGCTCCTCCTCCACGGCCGGTCTGCGGAAGACCCGCTTGGGCCGCTTCGATCGGTCGATCATGAGGTCTCCCCCGCTGCGCGCTGCCGCGAGCCGCGGCGCGGCCGCGCGGTCCCGGCTGCCCCATCTCCTTCGAAGCCAGGTCCGGTGGTTGATATATCTGTTGCACGATAAGCCGTGGTCAGGGCCGGGTCAACACGCCGTTCCGGTGCCCTCGCGGTCCGTCCAGAGCCCGCCCTGGACCCCATCGCGGGCACCGGCGGCCGGGCGCTCCCCGGCGGGCGGCGCGCCGCGAACTTCCCACAGCACTAAGGGTTTTCGCTACCGGCGGGTTTCCGCGCGTTACACCCGCGGCAACTCTCAGGCCTCCGTGGGCCCCGATTCGCCCGCTCGGCGAAGACGGCGAATTTCATCGTTGACGACCAAGGTGACGAGCCTCATTCTATCGGTTGCGCATTGCAGTACGGGTTCCGCCATCTGCAACAGGAGGCCAGAATGATTCTAGTGGGCGCGCTGTCCGACATCCCCCCCGGCGAGTCGGCCCGGGTGCAGGGCGAGGTGGCGATCGCTGTGTTCAACGTGGACGGCGAGCTGTTCGCCATCGACGACACCTGCACGCACCAGGACGCTTCGCTCTCCGACGGTTGGCTCGAAGGCTGCGCGGTCGAATGTCCGCTGCACGCGGCCTGCTTCGACCTGCGCACCGGCCGCCCCAGCGGCCCGCCCGCCAAGAAACCCGTGCGAACCCACCGGGTCGCCGTGGACGACGGACTCGTCTACGTGCTCGAGACCAGCGACGTCGAGGTCGCCGCCGGTGCCGTCGTGGAAGAGGTGAGTTGATTGCGCGAGATCACCGTCGTCGGAGCCTCGCTCGCCGGCCTCACCGCGGTCCGCGCACTGCGCGAGCACGGCTTCGACGGGCGCATCGTCGTCGTCGGCGATGAGGAGCACGCCCCCTACGACCGGCCGCCGCTGTCCAAGGAGTACCTCGCGGGCACCGCCTCCGAGGACGACATCGCCCTGACCGAACCGGACGACTCCGCGCTGGAGGTGGACTGGCGGCTGGGCCGCGCGGCCACCGGCCTGGACGCCCGGGACCGCGCCGTGCTGCTCGAAGGCGGCGAGCGGATCACCTCCGACGCCGTCGTGCTCGCCACCGGCGCCCGCGCCCGCCCGTTCCCCGGACCGGTGCCGGAGGGCGTCCGGACGTTGCGCACCCTCGACGACGCCCGCGCACTGCGCAAGGAACTCGTGCCCGGCGCCCGCCTCGTCGTCATCGGCGCCGGCTTCATCGGCGCCGAGATCGCCTCCACCGCGGTCGGGCTCGGCGTCGAAGTGGACGTGGTCGAGGCCGCCGCCGTCCCGCTGCACCGCGCGCTCGGCCCCGAGATGGGCGAGGTGTGCGGCAGGCTGCACGCCCGCAACGGGGTGCGGATGCACGTCGGCACCGGCGTCGCCGGACTCGTCGGCGATCCCCGGGTGACCGCCGTGCGGCTCGACGACGGCCGCGAACTGCCCGCCGACGTGGTCGTGGTCGGCATCGGGGCGCAGCCGAACGTCGAATGGCTGGAAGGCTCCGGGATCCCGCTGCAGAACGGCGTGCGCACCGACGCCGCGGGCCGGACCGAGGTACCGGAGGTGGTGGCGGTCGGCGACTGCGCCAACGCCCACCGGGACTACACGTCCGAACCGCTGCGGCTGGAGCACTGGACGAACGCCGCGCAGCACCCGGCGGCCGCGGCCGCCGCACTGCTCGGCGCCGAGCACTCCGCCCCGGCGCACCACGCGGTCCCGTACTTCTGGTCCGACCAGTACGGCAGCAAGATCCAGTTCGCCGGACACCGGAGCCCCGGCTGCACGATCCGGATCGAAGAGGGCGACGTCGACTCCGGCGAGTTCCTCGCGCTGTACCTGGATTCCGCGGACGAACCGGTCGGAGTGCTCTCGGTCGACCGGACCAAGTCGTTCGGGCGCTGGCGACGACGGCTCGCCGCCAGGTTGTGATCGCGCACCCGGTCCGGCCGCCGCGGCCGTGACCACGTCCCGGAAGGAGCGAGGCGCCCTGCTCCCTCGCTCCGCCCGGCGGATCACACCACCGCGCGGATGGCCTCCTCGAAGCCGAGCACGTGGTCGCAGGCCAGCTGCTCGGCCTCGTCGGCGGACCGGGAACCGATCGCGCGCAGCAGCCCGGAGTGCTCGCCGACGTGGCTGTCGAAGTGCGACATGCGCTCCAGGAACAGGCAGAAGATGCGGGTGGCGAGGTTGTCGTAGCGCACCAGGGTGTCCTCCAGGTGCGGGTTCCCCGCGGCCCGGTAGATCGCGCGGTGGACGTGCAGGTCCCAGCGCATCAGCTCGTCGCGGCTCAGCGACCGCACGTCGACCTCGTCCAGCTCGTCGGCCATCTCCAGCAGCTCGGCCAGCACGGCGGCGCTCGCGGATTCGGCGGCGCGGCGGGCCGCCAGCGGTTCCAGCTGCACCCGCAGCTCGGAGATGTAGGCCAGGTCGGTGATGTCCACCGCGGTCGCGAAGGTCCCCCGGCGCGGGTAGGACACCACGAGCCGGTCGATCTCCAGCCGCTTCAGCGCCTCGCGCACGGGCGTCCGCCCCACGTCCAGCGATTTCGCCAGCGCCACGTCGTCGATCGCGGTCATGGGCGGGATGTCGAGCATGATGAGCCGGTCGCAGATCTCCGCGTAGGCCTTGTCGGCCAACGACGCGTAGACGGGTTCATCGGTGGTCGCCGGGCTCATCGCAGCCTCGGCTTCACCGAGGGGCGGTCGATTCCGCACATCTCCAGCCTTGACATATCAGCACTGTATCTGTTGGCGGTCTGTACACGAACAGAACCCGTCTCGGCTTCCACCGAGTGGACGCGCGCGGCCGCGCCACCCTCGTGGCGCGGCCGGGGTGTTCCCGCGCCGATCCGGGCTCAGAGCTTCTTGCCGCCGCGCTTGGCCGCCTTGCACTCCGGGCAGGTCGGCATGCCGCTGAAGAACGTGTCCTCGTAGGTCGCGTGCAGGAAGAACTTGCCGCACAGCGAGGTGGCATCGCTGTTCCAGGGCGAGACCTTCCCGCAGTGCCGAATGCCGTCGTGAATGATGTCGGTTGCCATGAGCCTTGCCTCCAGCTCTCGTGCCATCTTCCGGATGAACAACTCCCCGATCGGAGGTTCACTCCAGCACGTTCGGTAATCAGAAGGCAGCTCATTTTTCCGCTCAACGCCGTGCGGTCACACCATTGCGGCCAGCGGTAGATCAACATTCGGCCGAAGTGATGACCTAGTGCATTGTTCAATCTTTCCCCTTAGCCCGATCGGGTGTGATCATCGGGCGCGCTGGTCCGGTGGGGCGGCGACCGGCGCCGGACGGGGCAACCGCCTGCACCGGTCGCCGCAACCCGCTCGCGGGCGCGACCCGGACCACGTCCCTGCCCAGCTCAGGACGAGGACCGGGTGGTGGCCCGCCCGGGGTCACAGCACCGCCAGCACCTCCCGCGCCATCGGACCGCTCGACGCCGGGTTCTGACCGGTGAACAGGTTCCCGTCCCGCACGGTGAACGGCTGGTAGGCGGGCCCGCCCTCGTGCACCGCGCCCCGCTCCCGCAACCGGCTCGCCAGCAGCCACGGCGCGCCGTCCGCGGTGCCGAACAGCCGCTCCTCCTCGTCGGTGAACGCGGCCATCCGCCGCCGCGCGAACCGCCAGTCCCCCGCCTCGTCCACGGCGCTGAGCAGCGCGGCCGGGCCGTGGCAGACGGCGGCGATGGCCACCCCCGCGCGGTCCGCCGCCACCAGCAGCCGGCCGAGGTCGGCGTCCTCGTGCAGGTCCACCACCGGCCCGTGCCCGCCGGGCAGCACGATCGCCGCGTAGTCGTCGAGCACCACCTCCGCCAGCGGCAGCAGCGGGCCGAACTCGCGCAGCGCCGCCGCCGCGTGCTCGACGTGGCGCGCGCACTCCGGCCCGGCGATCTCCGGGTCGGCGCTGTGCCGGTCCAGCGGCTGCAGCACCCCGCCCGGCGAGGCGAAGTCCACCGCGAACCCGGCGGCGGTGAACTCCGCGTGCGGCGCGGCGAGCTCCTCCGCCCAATACCCCGTCGGGTAGGCCGACCCGTCGGTGCGGATCCAGGTGTCGGCGGCGGACATGACGATCAGAACCTTGCGCATCGGGCGCCTCCCGGTCTCGGCGGGGGTTCCTCCCCCGGCTCGACCCCCAGCCTGGTCGCCGGAGATCGCCGGAACCGGTGCCGCGCGCGCCCTGCCGGGGCGCGGACCCGCGAACCTGGGACTCGGAGGTCCACCCGCACGCCCGCGCGGGGACCCGGGCGGCGGCAGAATCGCGGGCATGGCCCAGCACAACCGCGAACTCGCCGACTTCCTGCGCCGCGCCCGCGGCCTCGGTGATCCCGCCCGCGCGGGTCTGCCCGCCGACGGGCGGGTCCGGCGCGTCCCCGGGCTGCGGCGCGAAGAGGTCGCGCTGCTGGCCGGGGTGTCCACCGACTACTACGCGCGGCTCGAACAGGGACGGCGGATCGTGCCCTCGCCCGCCGTGGTCGCGGCGATCGGACGGGCGCTCGACCTGGACGCCGCGGGCCGCGCGCACCTGGAGACCCTCGTCGGCCGGACCGCGAGCCCCCGCAGCCGGCCGAACTCGGTGCAGCGGCTGCGGCCCGGCGTCCACCAGCTGCTCGACTCGCTGGACGGGGAACCGGCGCTGGTGCTCGGCAGGCGCACCGACGTGCTCGCGAGCAACCGGATGGCGCGGGCGCTGTTCACCGACTTCGAGCGGATGCCCGCGGCGCGGCGCAACTACGCGCGCTGGATGTTCCTGGACGACGGCGCGCGGGAGCTGTTCGCCGACTGGGAGGTGCACGCGCGGGCCACCGTGGAGAGCCTGCGCCTCGACGTCGGCGCCGACCCCGCGGACCGGGCGGCGATCGCCCTGGTCGCCGAACTGCGCGCGGGCAGCCGCGAATTCGGCCGGTGGTGGGACGAGCACCGGGTGCACCAGCGCACCCACGGGTCGAAGCGGCTGCGGCACCCGGTGGTCGGCGAGCTCACCGTCGAGTACGAGACCTTCGCGTTGCCCGGCGATCCGGACACCACCCTGTTCGTCTACACCGCCGAACCCGGCTCGTCCTCCCGCGAGGCGCTGGGCCTGCTCGCCAGCTGGGGCGTGCCCGCCCGGCCGCGCTGACCGGCGAGGATTTTCCCCGCGGAGAAGGGAATTCCGGCCCTTCCCGGCAGGTGCCACCGGCACCATCCTTAGCGTGGGAGCCGGTGGCGCCGCGGCGCCACCGGTCGAGCGTGCGACACCGCGCGCCCCCTTCAGCTCTTGGAGTCGCCCCGTGCGCGTGCTGTTCAGCGCCGTCCCCGCCTACGGCCACCTTCTTCCCCTCGCCCCGCTGATCGAGGCCGCGCTCGCCGACGGGCACCAGGCCGCGGTGCTCACCAGCGGCGACATGCGGCCCGCCGTCGAGGACGAGCTGGCGGCCGAGGTGGAGCTGCTCGCCGCCGGTCCGACCGCGATCGAGTTCACCACCGAAGCCGCGCGCCGCACCGGGACCGACGTGATGCGCCCGACGCCGGAGGTCGTCGGGGAGGTCTTCGGCGCCTGCCGCCTGGAGCTCGGCGGTGCCGAGTCGATCGAACGCGCGCGGGACTGGGCGCCGGACCTGGTGATCGCCGAGTACTACGACGCCCTCGGCCCGTTCGTCGCCGCCGCGCTCGGAATTCCTTGGCACCAGGCGGGAATCGGCCCGGCGGTACCGCCCGAGCTCGCCGAGCTGATCGAGGCTTCGGCGGCCCGCCACCACGGCGAACGCGGGATCGTCGTCGAACCGCCCACCACCTACCTGGACCCGTGGCCGGAGGAGTTGCAGGAGCCGGGCTGGTCCAGCGCGGTGCCGCCGTTGCCGATGCGCGGCCGGGCGCACCGCCGCCCGGAAGGCCGGGAGGCACCGCAGCGCGGCTTCGCGGCCGCGGACCGGCCGACCGCGCTCGTCACGCTGGGCACCGTGTTCTCCGACCCGCGGGTGCTGGACGAGTTCGTCGCGGCCGTGTCGAGCAGGCCGCTGAACCTGCGCGTCACGCTGGGCATGTCCCACGGCGCGGGGCCGAACGCGGCGCGCGCCGACGAGGTGCGCGACTCCGGCGCCGAGATCCACTACGTGCCGTTCGCGCCGCTGGACGACCTGCTCGACGGGGTGGGCGTGGTGGTGGGCGCCGGTGGTTCGGGCACCGTGCTCGGCGCGTTGAGCCGCGGGGTTCCGCTGGTGCTGTGCCCGCAGGGCGCGGATCAGCCGGTCAACGCGGCGCGGGCGGAAGCCGCCGGGGTCGCGGTGGTCGTCGACTCCCCCGCCGGGATCGCCGCCGCGATCGAGCGGGTGCTGTCCGATCCGTCGTACGCGGAGCGGGCCGCGGCCGTCGCGGCGGAGCTCGCCACCCGTCCCGCGCCCGCCGACGTGCTGCGCGCCCTCACCGGCTCCCCCGAACCCGTGGCCTGAACACCGAGGTGAATGGCCCACCAGCCCGATCCCCTTGGGCGAATGGGCCATTCACCTCAGGTGGTGGTGCGCCAGGACTGGAGCTCGGTGATGCCGACGGCTCCGCCGTCCGCGCGCTCCGGGGTGATCCGCAACGCGTCGGTGCGCACCGGCGGGTCCGGCCGCACCGGCGGGCTCGTCGGCAGGTCCACCCACTCCGCGCCGCGCCGGTACTGCATCCGGTACGAGTCGGGGGTGCGCACCTCGCCGCCGTCGTCGTAGAACGAGATCCGCACGTCCGAGACGTCGATCGGCTCGGCCGTCTCGACCTGCAGGTGGTCGATGGCGTTCGGGCTGCCGTGGTTCGTCCACCGGGTGCCGGGCCGGTCGAGGTGGAAGTCCTGCCCGTCGATCGCCTCACCCGGTTCGTCGCCCTCCCCGGAGTAGGTGGCGGTGGCCGTCGGGAACCCCTCGCCGTCCGCGTTGACCAGGTCGTCGACCTGCTCCGGGAGGTCCGGCGCCCGGCCCGCGATCGGCAGCCGCACCGGAGCCAGGTCGTCCTGCCGGTGCACCTCGGCGCCGTCGACGAGCACGCGCAGCCCGGCGCCCGCGCCGTAGTGCCGGCCGTCCCGGTCCCACACCACGCTCAGGTCGTGCCCGTGGTACGCGACGTCCTCCACCGCGAAGTGGTCCCAGTCGCCGGGGACGAGCGGGGCGATCCGCACGGTGTCGTCCTGCTGCGGGCGGATGCCGAGCAGCCCGGACAGCACCAGGTCGGTGTAGGTGGAGTGGTTGTAGTCCTCGCTGTGTCCGGGCGAGTCGTACAGCCACCGGTCCTCGTCGGGGTGGTGCGCTTCGGCGACGTAGGGCTCGCCGTCCTTGCGCTGGGTGAGCGCGTAGCCGCGCAGCAGCTCGTAGTAGTCCTGCCGGTCCACGTGCTGCTGCGCGGGCTGCTCGTCGAGCAGCTTCGCCAGCGCGGTCAGCGTCTGGCTGGTCGCGTACGGCCAGCTCGGCCCGGACCAGCGGCAGCAGCCCTCCTCGGCCTCGTGCAAGTACCAGGGGCTGCGTCGCTCCACAGTGGTCGGTCCGTGCGCGGCGGCGAAGCCCTCCGGGTCGGTCAGCTGGTCCCACGCGCCGGCGCGCTCCGGCCCGGCCATGCCGAAGTACCAGGGCACGAAGCCCATCTGCTCGCGGTCCGCGATCGGGGTGCGGTCCGGGTTCCCGTCGCGCATCACGTGCTTGTAGAAGCCGTCGTCCAGCAGCTTCTCGTCCACAGTGGACTTGAGCTGGTCGGCGCGGCGCTCGTAGTCCGCGGCTCCGGCGTCATCCCCGGTGCGGCGCAGCAGGCTCGCGATCGCCTTCGCATCGCCGTACTGGTAGGCGTTCAGCGTCGGCCGGAAGCCTTCGCCGCCGTGGTACGGGTCATCGCTCTGGTAGGAGCTCGCGGTGTACTCCATCGCGTCCCACACCGGGGTCTGCCAGTACAGCCCGAGATCCGCGTCGAACTGCGGGTCCCAGCCGTGCCACTGCTCCTCCAGCGCGGGCAGCTCCGCGGCGGCGCGGTCCCAGCGCCCGTCGACGGAGGCGCGGGCGACGACGGCGTCGGCGATCCAGAACGAGTACTGGTGCGCCCAGTCGGTCGTGTTCGGGTTCAGCTCCTCGGTCGCGGGCTTCGGCCCGGCACCGCTGCCGGAGAGCCAGTAGTCGAGGTAGTCGTCCAAGTAGCGGGTGTCGCGCAGCCACCGGCCCTCGTAGACGTGGTGCCCCGCGGCGGCGGAGATCCCGCCGCCCGGCGCGGAATAGCCGACGGGGCCGAGGAATTCGGAGACGATCCAGCCGTCGTCCGGGCCGGTGTACTTCAGCGCCTCCTTGAAGGTGCGCCAGCGGTAGTAGTAGGTGTCCTCGACCGCCGCGTCCGGCAGGTCCACGAACGGGACGTTGTCCCGGTACCAGCCGGGGTCGACGTACCCCGCGAGCTTCTCGTCCCGGTCGATCAGCCCGCCCGCCCGCGGCTCGGCCGCGGCGCCGCCCGGCAGCAGCCCGGCCAGTAACGTCCCGGCGATCAGCGCGGTGCCCAGCCTCCGTCGGACCACGTCCGCCCCCCTGCGTCGCAGCGGTGCCTCGGCGCACCGACCACCGCTTCATACCGAATCACCCGCCGGATGTCCCCCGCCCGGCGACTTCTCGAAGCAGCTCCCGATCACCCGTCCGGCCGCAGCCGGACGGGGCCACCCGGAGCGCTCAGTTGATGCAGGGGATGCCGTCCGCGGTGATCACGTCCGCGGCGCCGGAGCGCTGCACCTGGTGGCCGTCGAGGCGGATCAGCGGGGCCGGGGCGAGTTCGCCGACGTTCGGATCGTCGTAGTCCGCGCCCAGCAGCACCTGCACGTGCCCGCGCGGCTGCGCCGGATCGGCCGCGGTCGCCAGGCCGCCGAGGTGTTCGGCGATGAACGCCGCCACCTCGGCGTCGTCCGGATGGTGGGTGACCCGCGAGGTGGCGGTGAGCGGCCCGTCCGCGACCTCGCCGACGGCGATGTCCTCGGCGCCGAGCTCGGCCTGCACGCGACCGGCCATGCCGCCGGTGTCGGTGCCGTTGAGCACGTCGGCCACGGCGCTCTCCAGCGCGACGGGGCGCGGCGGCGCGGCGGGCAGCCCGTCGTTGACCCGGCCGATGGTCAGCTGCACCTTGTGCGGGTTGACCTGCACGGCCTGCCCGTCGGGCGTGTCGTGCTCGGGGTCCTCCACGGGGATGGTGCCGAAGGTGATGTCGCCGCCCGCGAGACCGCGCAGGTCCGCGGCGAAGGCCAGCGGATCCCAGCCCTCGTCGAGCACCACGGACTGCTCCACCGCCGTGAAGATCCGGTCCAGCTTCGCCGGGTTCGCCAGCGTCCCGGTGGCGAGCATCGCGCGGGCCAGCCCCGCCAGGAACGCCTGCTGCCGCTGCACCCGGTCCAGGTCGCCGCGCAGCAGCCCGTGCCGCTGGCGCACGAAGGCCAGCGCGTCCCCGCCGGAGATGCGCTGGCGCCCGGCGGCGAAGCGGGCCCCCGAGTACGGGTCGTCCACCGCGTCGTTCAAGCAGACCTCGACGCCGCCGATCGCCTTGGTGAGCTGGTAGAAGCCCAGCAGGTTCACCTCGGCGTAGTGGTCCACGTCGACGCCGGTGAGCTGCTGCACGGTCCGCACCAGCAGCTTGCGGCCGCCGTCGGCGGAACCGCGCTCCAGCACCGCGGGATCGGTGACGCCCTGGGCCTCCAACCGCTTCCGCTCCGCCGCCTTGCCCCGCCCGTACGCAGAATTGATCTTGTGGTGGCCGTGGCCCGGCACGTCCACGTACGAATCGCGCGGCAGCGAGTACGCCACCGCCCGCGACCGGTCCGCGGGCACGTGCAGCAGGATCAGCGTGTCGGTGAGGCTGGAACCGCTGTCCTCGGTGTGCAGCTCGCGCAGCACCTCCGGCGGCAACGGATCGCCGTGCGCGTCGGTCCGGCCGTCCAAGCCGACCAGCAGGACGTCCAGCGAGCCGTCCGCCTTGGCCCCCGCCGTCACGTCGCTGGTCGCCAGCCCGCCGCGGAGCGCGCCGAGGGTGTTCCAGCCGTAACCGGTCACCAGCAGCACCAGCGTCGAGACGAGCGCCACCAGGGTGCGCCCCGCCGCGCGCAGCGCCCGCGAGCCGCGGCGCCGGACCGGCGGCCCGGTCGGCGGCATCGGGAGGACCTGCTCGGCATCGGCGAGATCACCGCGGAACCGGATGGTGCGGCCGGACTTCGAACCACCGTCGCCGACCACGCGCTCTCCTCACCCCGCGCCCGGAGCCGGGCCGCTGCTTCCGCTGCCCGCGGGAAGCAGGCCCGCACGACGAGCGCCAGAGTACTCGGGCGTTCCCGGCGGCCCGCCGAGGTGAGCGCGGTGCGCGGCCGGCGGTGTGCCACTGTGGGAGACCGGATCGGGGGAACGCGACGACGAGAGGGACGAGACCATGAGCATGCCGGGTGGATGGGAGCTGGTGCTCATCGCGGGCGTGCTGGTGCTGCTGTTCGGCTCCAGCAAGCTGCCGGAGATGGCCCGTTCGCTGGGCCAGTCCGCGCGAGTGCTCAAAGCGGAGGCGCGCGGCATGAAGGAGGACGCCCGGCCGACCGCGGGAAGCGAGCACGGATCGACGAGCCGGGCGGGGCAGAGCTCGGCGGGGCAGAGCTCGGCGGGCTAGCACTCGGCAGGGCAGGACTCGGCGAACCAGGGCTCGGCGGAGCAGGGCTCGGCGGAGCAGGGCTCGGCGGAGCAGGCGCCCGGTCGGACCGGGCGCCCCGGCGGGCCGGACGCCCGGGCGGACCATGATCCCCGAAGGACCAGGCACCCGGGCTGACCAGGCACCCGGGTGGACAATGCTCCCCGACGGGCCGGACGTCGGGCGGATCGGATGCTCGGCGGACTTGAGCCTCAGCGGACCTGAGACTCGGCGGACGGACGCCCGAGCGGGCCGGGTCGGGCGGACCGGTCCTCGCCGCGAGCCGTCCGCACCACCGACCTCGCCGCCGCCGCACCACCAGCCGCGCCGCACCCGGAGCCGCACCGCACGCGCCCGGGCGGCACGACCGCCCGTCAGTCCCAGGCCACCGGCAGCGAGTGCACCCCGTAGATGACCATCTCGGTGCGCAGCCCGACCTCCGCGGGCGGGACGGCCAGCCGCAGCCCGGGCAGCCGCGCCAGCAGTTCCGCCAGCCCGATGCGCAGTTCCACCCGCGCCAGCTGCTGCCCCAGGCACTGGTGCACGCCGTGCCCGAACGCCAAGTGGTGGTTGCGGGTGCGCCGCACGTCCAGCCGGTCCGGTTCGGGCCAGCGGCCGGGGTCCCGGTCCACTTCGGGCAGCGACACCATCACGGTGTCCCCGGCGCGGACGGTGACCCCGCCCAGCTCGACGTCCTGCACCGCGACCCGCACCGGCCCGGTGTGCACCACGGACAGGTAGCGCAGCAGCTCCTCCACCGCGGTGTCGATCAGGCCGGGTTCCGCGCGCAGCGCCGCGAGCTGGTCCGGGTGCTCCAGCAGCGCGAAGGTGCCGAGAGCGAGCATGTTCGCGGTGGTCTCGTGCCCCGCGCCGAGCAGCATCGAGGCGATGTCGACCAGCTCCCGGTCGGTCAGCGCCGGGTCCGCGTCGCCGTGCACCAGCCCGGAGATCAGGTCGTCGGTGGGGTGGGCCCGCTTGTCCGCGACGAGGCCGCGCATGAACTCGTCCTGCTCGGCGTAGGCCCGCAACCGGGTGGCCTCGTCCGCGTCCAGGTTCACCAGCACGGCGGTGCGGTCCTGGAACCCGTCGCGGTCGGCGGGGGCGACGCCGAGCAGTTCGCAGATCACCAGCGAGGGCAGCGGCAGCGCGAAGTCGGCCACCAGGTCGGCCGGGGCGCCCGCGGCCCGCATCGCCTCGACGTGCTCGACGGCGATCTCCCGCACCCTGGCTTCGAGCGCCCGCATCCGCCGCACGGTGAACTGGCCGACGAGCAGCTTGCGCAGCCGGGTGTGCTCGGGCGGGTCCATGAAGATGAACCGGCCGCTGGTGGACGGCCGGTCGGTGACCGGGCAGCCGCCGGTGCCCGCGGCGACGGCGGCCTGGTGGGCCACCACCTGCTCGGGGTCGAGCTGCATGGCGTTGGGGTGGCGGTGGGTGTCGGCGCTGAACCGCTCGTCGGTGAGCAGCGCCTTCGATTCGGCGAACCCGGTGACCATCCACAGGTGCGCGCCGTTGCGCAGCCGCACGCCCGCCACCGGGCCCTGCGCCCGCACCTCGTCGAGGCCGGGTGGCGGGGCGAACGGGTCGGTACCGCGCGCCATGAGCTCCGGTGGCAGCGGGCGCCGGATCAGCACGTCGGTCGAGACGGCGGAGTCGTCGGTGTCGGGGGTGGAGGTCCGGTCGCCGGTGGTGGTCATCGAGGTCCTCTCGTCGCTCGGGAGCGCCCGGTTCCGGCGGCGCGGACTGCGGACCGCGCCGGTTCCGGAACCACCGACCACGGTACGCGGAGCGCGATCACGCGCGGCTACGCGGAAATCGGCGGCCGCGCGTCCGACCACGGCACCGCCCGCTCCAGCTGGGCGGCGAGCCGGATCAGCACGTCTTCCCGCCCGTAGGCGGCGACGAGCTGCACGCCGATCGGCAGGCCGTCGGCGCGGTGCAGCGGCAGCGAGATCGCGGGCTGCCCGGTGAGGTTGAACGGCGCGGTGAACGCGATGCGCGCGGCGGTCTCCGCGAGCAGCACCAGCGGGTCCTGCTCGGGTGCGAGCAGGCCGAGCGGGGCGGGCGGTTCCGGCAGGGTGGGCACGAGCAGCACGTCGAACTCGTCCTCCCACAGCGCGGCGAGCCTGCGGGACCAGGCCTGCGCGGAGGCCATGCCCGCGAGCCACTGCGCGGCGGTCACCGCGGCGCCCTGCTCGGCTAGCAGCGCGGTCATCGGCTCCAGCTCGGTCAGCTCGATGCGCCTGCCGAGGCGCTGCGACCAGCGCTCCAGCTCCCAGGCGGCGGTGGCGCCGAACACGGTCGCCATCGAGGCCATCGGCTCGGCGTCGTCCAGCGGGGCGGCCGCGGTGGGCGCCACGTGGTGGCCGAGCTCGGCCAGCGACCGGGCGGCCCCGTCGACGGCGGCCGCGCAGTCCGGGTGCACCGGTCCGCCGCCGGGCCGTTCGGTGCGGAAGCCGATGCGCAGCGCGCCGGGCTCGGCCTGGACCTCGTCGCGGTACGGCCGGGCGGGCGGTGGCGCGGTGTACGGATCGCCGGGCGCCATCCCGGCGATCGCGTCGAGCACCGCGGCCGTGTCCCGCACCGAGCGGGTGAGCACGTGCTCGTGCGTCACCGGACCCCAGTACTCGCCGTGGCCGGGGCCGAGGGAGGTGCGGGCCCTGGTCGGCTTCAGCCCGACGAGCCCGCAGCTGCTCGCCGGGATGCGGATCGATCCGGCCATGTCGTTGGCGTGCGCGACGGGGACGAGCCCGGCGGCGACGGCGGCGGCCGCGCCACCGCTGGAACCGCCCGGCGAATGCGCCGGGTTCCAGGGGTTGCGCGTCGGCCCGTGCGCGAGCGGTTCGGTGGTGATGCTCATGGCCAGTTCGGACAGGTTCGTCTTGCCGCAGAACACGAATCCGGCGGCGCGGAACCGGGCCGCCAGGTGCGAGTCCTCCTGCTCGACCCATCCCGCGTCGCGCAGCACCCGGAGCCCGGCGTGCAGCGGGTCGCCCGCCGAGTGGCAGACGGCGTCCTTGAGCAGCATCGGCACGCCGCGGAACGGCCCGGCGGGCAGGTCCGGGTCGGCGGCCTGCGCCAGCGCCTTCTCGAACAGCGGGGTGATCACCGAGTTGAGCTCGCCGTCGACGCGCTCGATGCGGTCCACGGCGGCTTCGACGAGTTCCCGCGGAGACACCTCGCCGCGGCGGACCAGCTCGGCCTGCGCGGTGGCGTCCAGCCAGGTGAGCTCGCCGTCGCGCAGATCTTCCCGCACCGCTTCCGCCATGCCGACACTCCCGCCGCAGTCGAGGAATTCCCGTCGTCGATCACCCTGCCACGCCGCCCCGCCGCGCAGGTCGGCCGCGTGGGACGGACCTGCGGAACCCACGGAAGGCCCAGCCGAACCCGCCTTCCAGCTGATCACGCATTGCTACGATGAGATCACCAGGTGTGCCCCGAACGGGAGGTGCGGACGATGACGGCGATCGACGCGGCAGCGGTGGAATCCCTGCACCAGCTGACCGGCGGCTGGCGCACCCTGGTGCTCGACGCCGACCCGGCCGCCGACGTGCGCGACCTGCCGGGTGTGGCGGTGCGCTGGGCGGAGTCGCGGTTCGCGTTCTGGAACTGCGTCACCTTGACCGAGCACGGCCTCGGCGCGGACCTGCTCCCGGAGCGGCTGGCGCAGGCCGCGGCGATCATGCGGGAGAAGCAGGGCACCGGGTTCCTGTGGCTGTTCGAGGACCTGCTGGACCCGGCGGCCCGCGCCGAGCTGCCCGCGGCCGCCGAGCGCGCCGGGCTGGACCTGGCGTTCTCCGGCGCCGGCATGGCGGGCGACGTCCTGCCGCTGCCGGACCCCGAGCACCCGCTGCTGGAGTTCGTGCGGGTCCGCACCGAGGAGCAGCTGCTGGCCTACGCGGACCTGAACTCCCGCGCCTACGGCTTCCCGCTCGCCGACGGCCGGGACGGGCTGGCCGGTTCGCGGCTGTGGCGCACCGACGTGCACGCCTACCTCGGGTTGCGGGACGGCGTACCGGTGACGGCGGCCGCGACCGTCCCGTGCGCGGGCAGGCTGTTCGTGGTGCTGGTGGCCACCGATCCGGAGCAGGAGCGGCAGGGCTTCGGCGAGGCGGTCACGCGCAAGGCGCTGCACGAGGGCGCCCGCGCCACCGGCCTCACCCGTGCGACCCTGCACGCCACCGCAGCGGGCGCCCCCGTCTACCCGCGCATCGGCTTCGTCCCGAACACCCCGATCCACTTCTACGCCCTGCGCCCCTGAGCCGGATCGCCCGCGACACTGCCTGTCTCGCTACTTCTGCCGCGTAGTGCTCGGGTGGCGGAACCTCAGCGACTTCCTCGCTGCGGGATCGATGTCTGATGTATGTCCAACACACGGCGACATCGCTGTCCTCGCGAGGAAGCCGCTGAGAACCCGCGGCGGTGCCGGTGTCTCAGGTGGTCGTCGGCTCAGCGGCTCCGCCGCTGACAGGAAACCGACACGACCCGCCGGGCAGGTTCAGGGACGGGCAGTGCGGTTCCGCCACCCCGGTGCTACGCGAACCGAGCACCACTAAGGAACTCCAGATCAGTCGACCCGGGCGCGGAGGCCGTCGAGGACGAGGTCGAGGCTCTGCTCGAAGTCGGCGTGCCCGCCGGGTTCGCGGTCGATGGCGCCCGCGCTGGCGGCTTGCAGCGCGGTCTGCTCCTCGTTGGTGTGGCCGAACACGAGGTGCAGGAAGGTGCGGGTGGCGACGTCGACCAGTTCGGCGGGCAGTCCCCCGTCGGTGAGCGCGGCCCGCAGCCTGCCCGCCGGTTCGTCCTCGCCGAGGCCGAAGGTGTGGGCGGTGGCGACGACTTCGGCGCCGTCGCGGTAGGCGAGCATCGCGTCGCGCAGTTCGGTGCAGATCTCCACCACCCGGGCGTCCCACTCGCGGGCGCGGTGCGGCCGCCGCCCGCGGCGCACGATCTCGTCGGCGACGGCGGCCAGCAACGACTGCTTGTTCGGCACGTGGTGGTAGAGCGCGCTGGGCTGCACGCCGAGTTCGGCGGCCAGCCGCCGCATGGTCAGCGATTCGAGCCCGTAGTCGTCCAGGACCGCGAGGGCGCGGTCGATGACGTCGCCGCGGTGGTAGCGCACGTGGTTCCTCCCGTTGACGGTCCGGCACCTCCAGTTTAACCTGAACGCCGTTCACCTGAACGGTGTTCAGGTCGCCGACCTCTGGAGCAACGATGACCAGCGACTTCGACCGGCTCGCCGACGCGATCCTCGCGGGCAGCCCGGCCGACCCCGACGACGCGCTCGCGGTGCTGCGCGCCGCCGACGCCGAGCTGCTGCACGTGGTGGCCGCGGCGGGCCGGCTGCGCCGCGCGCACTTCGGCAACACCGTGAAGGTCAACTACCTGGTGAACCTGAAATCGGGGCTGTGCCCGGAGAACTGCAACTACTGCTCGCAGGCGCTCGGCTCCAGCGCCCCCATCCTCAAGTACTCCTGGCTGTCCCAGGACGCCGCGCTCGACCAGGCCGCGGCGGGCCTGCACGGCGGGGCCTGCCGGGTGTGCCTGGTCGCCTCCGGACGCGGTCCCTCCGACCGGGACGTCGACAAGGTCGCCGACCTGGCGGGCGCGCTGAAGCGGCAGCACCCGGACGTGGAGGTCTGCGCCTGCCTCGGACTGCTCAAGGACGGTCAGGCGCAGCGGCTCAAGGACGCCGGGGTCGACGCCTACAACCACAACATCAACACCGCCGAGAGCCACCACGCCGAGATCGTGCAGACCCACACCTACGCGGACCGGGTGGACACCGTGCAGCGCGCGAAGGACGCCGGGCTCTCCCCCTGCTCCGGGCTCATCGCCGGGCTCGGCGAGACGGACGAGCAGCTGGTGGAAGCGCTGTTCGCGCTGCGCGAGCTGGATTCCGACTCGATCCCGGTGAACTTCCTGATCCCGTTCGACGGCACCCCGTTCCAGCACACCTGGGACCTCACCCCCACCCGCTGCCTGCTGGTGCTGGCGATGGCGCGGTTCGTCTGCCCGGACCGGGAGATCCGCATCGCCGGCGGCCGCGAGCTGCACCTGCGGTCGGTGCAGTCGATCGCGCTGCACCTGGCGAACTCGATCTTCCTCGGCGACTACCTGACCTCCGAGGGGCAGGAGGCCGAGCGGGACCTGGAGCTGATCCGCGACGGCGGCTTCGTGGTCCTCGGGTCCGAGCAGGACCTCGCGCAGCGGGCCGAACCCGCGATCCGCCGCCGCGGCGCGGGCACCGACGTGCTGCCGAACGCGTGACCGCGGACGGCGGCGCGCTGCTCCGGCGGGACCGGGCGCAGCTGTGGCACCCGTACTCGTCGATGACCGATCCGGCGCCGGCACGGCTGGTCACCGGCGCGGCCGGCAGCAGGATCACCCTGGACGGGATCGGGCCGGTGGTGGACGGGATGTCCTCCTGGTGGTCGGCGGTGCACGGCTACCGGCACCCGGTGCTGGACGAGGCGGTGCGCAGGCAGGTCGACCGGATGTCGCACGTCATGTTCGGCGGCCTCACCCACGAACCGGCGGTCGAACTCGCCGGGCGGCTCGTGGAGCTCACCGGGCTCGACCACGTCTTCCTCGCCGATTCCGGTTCGGTGGCGGTGGAAGTGGCGATGAAGATGGCGTTGCAGCACCAGCGCGGCACCGGCCGGCCCGCCCGGAACCGGTTCCTCACCGTCCGCGGCGGTTACCACGGCGACACCTTCGACTGCATGAGCGTGTGCGATCCGGTGGGCGGCATGCACTCGATGTGGTCCGGGCTGCTGCCGCCGCAGGTGTTCGGCGACCTGCCACCGGAGCACGACGCCGAGGTTCCGGCGTGGGCGCAGCGGTTCCGGGCGCTCGCCGCCGAGCACGCCGACCGGCTCGCCGGGCTCGTCGTCGAACCGCTGTTGCAGGGCGCGGGCGGGATGCGGCCGTACTCCCCCGCCTGCCTGCGGGTGTTCCGCGAGGTCGCCGACGAGCACGGGCTCGTGCTGATCTTCGACGAGATCGCCACCGGGTTCGGCCGCACCGGGCACTTCTTCGCCGCCGACGCCGCCGGGGTGCGCCCGGACGTGATGTGCGTCGGCAAGGCGCTCACCGGCGGCTACCTGTCGCTGGCCGCGGCGGTGTGCAGCACCGAGGTCGCGCGGGGCGTGTCCGCGTCCGAGTCGGGTGCGCTGCTGCACGGCCCGACGTTCATGGGGAATCCGCTGGCGTGCGCGGTCGCCTGCGCCTCCCTGGACCTGCTGTCCACTTCGGACTGGGCGGCGCAGGTGCGGCGGATCGGCGCGGGATTGCAGGTGCTACACCGGATTCCGGCCGCCGAGGTCCGGGTGCTCGGCGCGGTCGGGGTGGTGCGGCTCGACCACCAGGTGGACGTGGCGCGGGCGACCGAGGCGGCGCTGGCGCACGGGGTGTGGCTGCGGCCGTTCCGCGACCTGATCTACACGATGCCGCCGTACGTGTGCGACGACGCGGACATCGCGGCCGTGTGCGCCGCCATCGCCGCCGCGGCGGAGGCGGGATGAGCGGCTGGGACGGCTGGCTCGCCGCGCAGCGGGCCGAGCGGGAACGCGCTGGGTTGCAGCGCGAGCTGCGGCCGCGGGCGGCCGACGAGGAGCTGCTGGACCTCGCGGGCAACGACTACCTCGGGTTGCGCCGCCACCCGGAGGTGCGGCGTGCCGCCGCCGCGGCCGGCTGGGAGTGGGGTGCCGGTGCGGGCGCCTCGCGGCTGGTCACCGGCACCACGACGCTGCACGCCGAACTGGAGCGGGAGCTCGCCGGGTTCGCGGGCCGGGAGTCGGCGCTGGTGCTCTCCACCGGCTACCAGGCGAACCTGGCCGCGGTCACCGCGCTGGCCGGGAAGGACGCGCTGATCGTCTCCGACGCGCACGCGCACGCCTCGCTGATCGACGCGGCGCGGCTGTCCCGGGCGGCGATCGAGGTGGTCCCGCACCACGACGTGGCCGCGGTCCGCGCGGCGCTGGCCGCGGCGGGCGGGCGACGGGCGCTGGTGCTCACCGAGTCGATCTTCTCGGTGCTCGGGGACGCGGCACCGCTGCCGGAGCTGGCGGCGGTGTGCGCCGAGCACGACGCGCTGCTCGTCGTCGACGAGGCGCACGGGCTCGGCGTCGCCGGGCACGGCGGGCGCGGGCTCGTGCACGCGCGCGGGCTGGCCGGGCATCCGCACGTGGTGGTGACCGCGACGCTGTCGAAATCGTTCGGCGCGATGGGCGGCGCGGTGCTCGGCTCGGCGGCGCTGATCGACCACCTGGTCAACCGGGCGCGCCCGTTCGTCTTCGACACCGCACTGGCCCCGGCACCGGCGGCGGGCGCGCTGGCCGCGCTGCGGTTGCTGCGGCGGAATCCCGGGCTGCCCGCGCGGATCCACGAGCGCGGGGCGGCACTGGCCGCACGGCTCGGCGTGCCGGAGTCGGCGGGCGCGGTGCTGTCGGTGCCGATGCCGTCGCCGCGGTCCGCGCTCGCCGCGCAGGCCGCGGTGCTGGCCGCCGGGGTCCGGGTCGGGTGCTTCCGGCCGCCGTCGGTGCCGGACGGGGTGTCCCGGCTGCGCGCCACCACTTCGGCCGGGCTCGGCGAGGCGGACTGGTCGCGGGCGCTCGACGTGCTCGCGCGGGTCGTCGGCGAGCAGCGCGCGGCAGGGCGGTGGACCGCGTGATCACCGTCGTGACCGGTACCGGCACCGGGGTCGGCAAGACCGTGGCGACCGCGGCGCTCGCGGTCCGCGCCGGGCCGCAGGCGCTCGTGGTGAAGCCCGCGCAGACCGGCGTCGGGACCGACCGGCCCGACGTGGACGTGGTGCGGGCGCTCGCCGGGTGCGCGGTCGCCGAACTCGTGCGGCTGGCGGACCCGCTCGCGCCGGACACCGCGGCCCGGTTGCGCGGCGTCGAGATCCCGCCGGTCGCCGCGCACGCCGCCCGCATCCGCGAGCTCGCCCGCGGGCACGACCCGGTGCTCGTGGAAGGGGCCGGCGGAGTGCTGGTGCGCCTCGACACGGCGGGCGGGACGGTGCTGGACCTGGCCGTGGACCTCGCCCGGGACCACCCGGTGCGGGTGGTGCTGGTGACCGGGCTGGGCCTGGGCACGCTCAACCACACCGAGCTGGCGGTCGGCGCGCTGCGCTCCCGCGGCCTGGAACCGGGACTGGTGCTCGGTTCGGTCCCGGCCGAGCTCGACCAGGCCGAGCGGTGCAACCTCGCCGAACTCCCCCGCGTCACCGGAGCGCCCGTGTTCGGCGCCCTCCCCGCGGGAGCCGGGAACCTCCCGCCCGACCGCTTCCGCCACCTCGCCCCCGCCTGGTTCACCGGGGAACCCGCCCCCGACTCCCGAGGTCGGTGCGACGTCACCCGTTGACGAGACCGCCGTCGACGACGAGGTTCTGGCCGGTGACCGCCCGAGACCACGGGGAGGCGAAGAACAGCACCGCGTCGGCGAACTCCTCCGGGGTGACGACCCGCCGCAGCGGGGTGCCCGCGGCGATCCCGTCGAAGACGGCCTCGGGGGTGGCGGCGCTGGCGTCGGTGGTGCGCAGCAACCCGCCGGAGACCATGTTCACCAGGATCCCCTCCGGCCCGAGGTCGGCGGCGAGGGTGCGGGTCAGCGACAGCAGCGCGGCCTTGCCCGCCGTGTAGTCGTGGTAGGGCACCACGGGGTGCTGGAACAGGTTGGTGCCGATGTTGACGACCCGCCCGGCGCCGCGCTCCCGCATCCCGGGCAGCGCGGCCTGCACGGTGTGCAGCGCGCCGCGGACGGTGCCGCCGAACTGGGCGGCGAACTCGTCCCAGCGGATGCGGTCCGCCGGGGAGCGCTGGTCGCCGTTGAAGGAGAAGTCGGCGAGCGCGTTGTTGACCACGGTGGCCACCGGCGTGCCGAAGTGCTCCCGGCACGCCGCGAACAGGTCCGCGACCTGCCGTTCGTCGGTGACGTCGGCCTGCACGGCCAGCGCCCGGTCCGCGCCGATGCTCGCCGCGAGCTCCTCGGCGGCGTCCCGGCTGTACCGGTAGTCGATCACGACCTGGGCGCCCTGGGCGGCGAACGCCCGCACCAGGGCCGCGCCGAGCCCGCGTCCGCCGCCGGTGATCAGCACCGGTCCGTCGACGATCCCCGCACTGCGCATGGTCCTCCCGTCGGTGTTCAGCCCACTTCGGCCGGTCCGGTGAACTGGGCCTGGTGCAGCCGCGCGTAGGCGCCGCCCTTCGCGACCAGCTCGTCGTGGGTGCCCTGTTCGACGATGTCGCCGCGCTCCAGCACCAGGATCACATCGGCGTCGCGGATGGTGGAGAGCCGGTGCGCGATGACGAACGCGGTGCGGCCGGTGCGCAGCGTGGCCATGGCGCGCTGGATGAGCGTCTCGGTGCGGGTGTCGACGGAGCTGGTCGCCTCGTCCAGGATGAGGATCGCCGGGTCGGCGAGGAACGCCCGCGCGATGGTGATCAGCTGCTTCTCCCCCGCGCTGACCCCGGTGCCCTCGTCGTCGATGACGGTGTCGTAGCCGTCGGGCAGGCTGCGGGCGAAGTGGTCGACGTGCGCGGCCTTCGCCGCGGCCACCACTTCCTCGCGGGTGGCGTTCTGCCTGCCGTAGGCGATGTTCTCGGCGATGGTGCCGCCGAACAGCCAGGTGTCCTGCAGGACCATGCCGGTGGCGGCGCGCAGCCGTTCCCGGGACATGGCGCGGGTGTCCTCGCCGTCGAGGGTGATCCGGCCGCCGGTGACCTCGTAGAACCGCATCAGCAGGTTGACCAGCGTGGACTTGCCCGCGCCGGTGGGTCCGACGATGGCGACGGTGGCACCGGGTTCGGCGACCAGCGACAGGTCCTCGATCAGCGGTTCGTCCGGGTCGTAGCGGAACGCGACGTGCTCGAACTCGACGCGGCCGCGGGGGCGTTCGGTCTTCGGCGCCAGGTCCGGGGACGGTTCCTGCTCGGGCGCGTCGAGCAGCGCGAAGACCCGTTCGGCGGAGGCCAGGCCGGACTGCACCAGGTTCGCCATGCTCGCTACCTGGGTGAGCGGCTGGCTGAACTGCCGCGAGTACTGCACGAACGCCTGCACGTCGCCGATGGTCAGCGCCCCGGCCGAGACCCGCAGCGCGCCGACGACGGCGACGAGCAGGTAGTTCAGGTTGCTGAGGAACATCATGCTCGGCTGGATCACGCCGGACAGGAACTGCGCGCGGAACGAGGCCTTGGTCAGCGCTTCGTTGCGCTGCCGGAAGATCTCGGCGGATTCGCGACCCCGACCGAAGGCCTTGATGGTGGCGTGCCCGGTGTACATCTCCTCGACGTGCCCGTTGAGCTCGCCGGTGCTCTTCCACTGGGCCGCGAACTGCGGCTGCGCGCGCTTGCCGATCAGGATGGTGACCAGCGCCGAGATCGGGATGCTGACCAGCGCGAACACCGCCAGCAGCGGGGAGATGACGAACATCACCGCCAGCACACCGAGGATGGTCAGCACCGAGGTGATCACCTGCGAGAACGTCTGCTGCAGCGATTGCCCGACGTTGTCGATGTCGTTGGTGACCCGGCTGAGCACTTCGCCGCGGGATTGCCGGTCGAAGTGGCTCACCGGCAGCTTCGCCAGCTTCTCCTCCGCGTCCCGGCGCAGCCGGCTGGCGGTGCGCTGCACCGCGCCGTTGATCAGCCGGGCCTGGGCGACGCCGAACAGCCAGGATCCGACGTACACCGCCAGCGCCACCAGCAGCACGGTCCCGACGGCGCCGAAGTCGACGCCGGTGCCGCGGATGCCGCCCGCGACGACGAGGTCGGTGGCCTGCCCCAGGTAGCGCGGGCCCAGGACGCTGAGCAGCACGCTCACCACGGCCAGCACCAGCACCGCGATCAGCAGCGGTCGTTCGGGCCGCAGCAGCCCGAGCAGGCGACGGCCCGCGGTGGCGAACCCTTCCGGCCGGTTGTTGCCCGCCATGCCGGGACGTCCGGGGCCGGTCATGCCGCTTCCTCTTCGGTGAGCTGGGACAGGACGATCTCCCGGTAGGTCTCGTTGTCGCGCATCAGTTCGTGGTGGGTGCCGATGCCGACGAGCTCGCCCGCATCGAGCACGAGGATGCGGTCGGCGTCGCGGATGGTGCTGACCCGCTGGGCGACGATCACGACGGTCGCGTCGGCGGTGTCCCGGCGCAGCGCGGCGCGCACTTCGGCGTCGGTGGCGTAGTCGAGCGCGGAGAACGAGTCGTCGAACAGGTAGATCTCGGGGCGCCGCACCAGGGCTCTGGCGATCGCGAGCCGCTGCCGCTGGCCCCCGGAGACGTTGCCGCCGCCCTGGGACAGCTCGGCGTCGAGGCCGCCGGGCAGTGCGCGCACGAAGTCGGCGGCCGCGGCGACCTCCAGCGCGTGCCACAGGTCCTCGTCGGTGGCATCCGGGTCGCCGTGGCGCAGGTTGCTCGCGATGGTGCCGGAGAACAGGTAGGGCCGTTGCGGCACGTAGGAGACGGTGCGGGTCAGCAGGTCCGGGTCGATCTCCCGCACGTCCACCCCGTCGATGCGGATGGCGCCGTCGGTGGCGTCGGACAGCCGCGGGATGAGGTTGACCAGGGTGCTCTTGCCGCTGCCGGTGCTGCCGATGATCGCGGTGGTCTCCCCCGGCCCGGCTTCGAAGCCGATGCCGTGCAGCACCGGCTGTTCCGCGCCGGGATAGCGGAATCCGACGTCGTGCAGCGCGAGCCTGCCGTGCCCGGTGAGCTCGCGGACGGGGTGTTCCGGCAGCCGCACGGTGGTCTCGGTGTCGAGCACCTCCTGGATGCGTTCGGCGCAGACCTCGGCGCGCGGGATCATCATGAACATGAACGTCGCCATCATCACCGACATGAGGATCTGCATCAGGTAGGCGAGGAACGCGACGAGCGCCCCGACCTGCATGCTGCCGTCGTCGATGCGCCCGGCGCCGAACCAGGTGACGGCGACGCTGGAGATGTTCACGACGGCCAGCACGGTCGGGAACATCAGCGCCATCAGGTTGCCGACGCGCAGGGCGCTGCCGGTGAGCTCGGCGTTGGCGGCGCCGAAGCGGCGCTGCTCGTGCAGGTCCTTGCCGAACGCGCGGATCACCTGCAGGCCGTTGATCTGCTCGCGCAGCACCCGGTTGACGGTGTCGATGCGCTGCTGCATCTCGCGGAACACCGGGCGCAGCCGGGACACCAGCACGCCGATGAACGCGCCGAGCACCGGCACGATCACCAGCAGCAGCCCGGACAGCGGCACGTCCTGGTTGAGGGCCAGCAGAATGCCGCCGACGCACATGATCGGCGCGGTGATCATCATCGCGCAGGTCATCAGCACCAGCATCTGGATCTGCTGGACGTCGTTGGTGGTGCGGGTGATCAGCGATGGCGCGCCGAACCGGCCGACCTCGCGACCGGAGAAGGACTGCACCTGGTCGAACACGGAGGCCCGCAGGTCCCCGCCCAGCGACATCGCGATGCGCGCGGCGAAGCCGACGGCGGCGATCGAGCAGACCAGCTGCAGCAGCGACACCGCGAGCATCACGGCGCCGATGCGGAGGATGTAGCCCTCGTCGCCGGTGAGCACTCCGCGGTCGATGATGTCGGCGTTGAGCGTCGGCAGGTAGAGGGTGGCGACCGTCTGGACCAGCTGGAGCAGCACCAGCAGGACGATCGACGACCGGTAGGGCCTCAGGTGGGCCCGCAGCAATCGGAGCAGCACGCGATCTCTCTACGGTTCGGGGAGGTCGCCGCGATCGGCGGCGGACCATCGACCAGCTTAAACCGCGGCCACGACAGGGCCGGTGCCTCGGGCGGTGCTGATCGCCGTCGGTGATCCCGGTGGGACGCGCTGTGCCCGTGGTCGCCGGATTCGCCCGCTTGGTGCGGAATTCGCGGGCGCCCGGCCTCCACCGGACGGTAGCGGACCCGGCCGCGGCGGCCGGGTCCGCGGCACACCGGTCAGCTCTCCGGCGCGAGCACCCGGAGCATCTCGACGGCCTGCGGGCGGTCCACCACGAGCCGGGTGATCAGCCCGGCGCGGGCGGCGGCGATGGTGGCGCGGGCGCGGTACTCGCCGAAGCTGGTGGCGATCCGCTGCGGCACCCGCCGCAGCTGCTCGGCGGTGATCCCGACGATCCGGTCGTCGAGCCCGGTGCGCACGTCGGCGCCGTCGGCATCGAAGACGCGGCCGCTGACGTCGCCGACGGCGCCGGCCGCCGCGACCTGCTCGGCGAGTTCGCCGGGCACCAGCGGGTGCACCGCCGAGCCGTGCTCGCTCCACTGCCCCACCGACACCACGGCGACGTCGAGGTGTTCGACGCGTTCCAGGCAACGGGCGATCTCGGGCTGGGCGCGCAGCGCGGCGGCGGTGCCCGCGTCGGCGACGAACAGCGGCGCGTAGAAGGGGTGCGCGGTGCCGCCCGCGATGCGGGCGACCTCGCGGGTGACCTCCACCGAGCCGAGCCGGTCGCCGGGGAAGGTCAGCGCGCCCGCCAGCTGCACCACGTGGCACGGCACCAGGCGGTGCAGCCGCGCGGGCAGCCGTTCGATCACCCGGCTCCAGGTGAGGCCCACCGACTGGCCGTCGCGCACGACCTCGCCGAGGACGGTGGCGAGCGCGGCGGCGATCGCATCGGCGGTGAGCTCGCCGTCCGGGCCGGGCCCGACCACGACGGCCGCGTCGATGCCGAGGGCCGCGGCCAGCCGCCGTTCGAGCCCGTCGTCGGCGTCCGGGGCCTCGGCGTCCGGGTCGCCGATGCTGATCCGCACCAGCCCGGATTCCCGCGCCTCCCGCAGCACCCGCGCGACCTGCCAGCGGCTGAGCCCGGTCCGCCGCGCGATCTCCACCTTGGAGCGGTCCGCCAGGTAGTAGTCGCGGGCCACCCGCAGCACGAGGTCCTCGCCGATGGCCGTCGAGCGGCCGTCCACCGCACCCATCAGATCCCCTAACGCGCATCTGAGCGTTGTCGTGCGCAGCGATTTCGCCCGTTGTGCGGGCACATTCGTCGTTGCTAGCATCCGCGCTCAACGAATGAGCGACATCATATCGCACATCTGAGCACTGCTCTCGACATGCTCTCGGCTCGAGGAGTTCCCATGACCGCAGCGACGCCGCCGCAGTCCTCCTGGCGAGCGGTCCGCGCCGCCTTCTCCGGCAGCTTCATCGAGTGGTACGACTTCTACCTCTTCGGCACCGCCGCCGCGCTGATCTTCCCGAAGCTGTTCTTCCCCGGCGGCGACCACACCGTCAGCGTCATCGAGTCCTTCGGCGCCTTCGCCGCCGGATTCCTCACCCGGCCGCTCGGCGCGCTGCTGTTCGGGCACTTCGGCGATCGCATCGGCCGCAAGCCGGCGCTGATGGTCACCGTCGTGCTGATCGGCGCCGTGACCTGCGCCATCGGCCTGCTGCCGACCTACGAGACGATCGGCCCGTGGGCCGCGGTCGCGCTGATCGCGCTGCGGATGCTGCAGGGCATCGGCATCGGCGGCGAGTTCGGCGGCGGCTCGCTGCTCGCGCTGGAGTCCGCGCCCGCCGGGCGGCGCGGCTTCATGGGCAGCTTCCACCAGATGGGCACGCCCGCCGGGCTGCTCGTGTCCACCGGGCTGATCAGCCTGGTGAGCCTGCTGCCGGAGGAGCGGTTCCTCGCCTGGGGCTGGCGGATCCCGTTCCTGCTCAGCGGCGTGTTCGTGGTGCTCGCCCTGATCGCGCGCTCCCGCGTCCCGGAGACCGCCGCGTTCCGCGCCGCCGGACCGGTCGACCGCATCCCGCTGGTGACGCTGCTGCGCGAGGACTGGCGGAACGTGCTGCTGGGCACCGGCGCCCGGATGGCCGACGCCGTCACCTTCAACGTGATCAACGTGTTCGCGATCTCGTTCGCGACCGCGCGGCTCGGGCTGGACGAGTCGATGATCCTGAACGGGTTCGTGCTCGCCGCCGCCGTCGAACTCGTGCTGGTCCCGTTCATCGGCAGGCTCTCCGACCGCGTCGGGCGACGGCCGGTGTACCTGTTCGGCGTGGTGCTGTGCGGGGCGGGCGGACTGCTGTACTTCCCGGTGCTGGCGACGGGGAACGCGGTGCTGGTCTGGCTGGCGATCGTGGTGCTGGTGGCGGTGGGCACCGGGTGCATGTTCGCCATTCAGGGCGCGTACTTCGCGGAGATGTTCACCACCGGCACCCGCTACACCGGGCTCGGCGTGGTCTACCAGGGCTCGGCGCTGCTCGGCGGCGCGCCGACCCCCGCGATCGCGCTGTCGCTGGCCGCCGCGTTCGGCTACTCGTACTGGCCACCCGCGCTGTACCTGTGCGGCCTGTGCCTGCTCAGCGCGATCTGCGTGCTGCTCACGAAGGAAACGCACCGCACCGACCTGGTCGAGGACGCCCCCGCTCGATGAAGGAGAGCACCATGACGGATCCGCGCCCGAACATCGTGCTGGTCATGACCGACCAGCAGCGGTTCGACTCCATCGCCGCGCTGGGGCACGAGCACGTCGACACCCCGAACCTGGACCGGCTCGCGCGCGGCGGCGCCGCGTTCACCCGCGCCTACGTGGCCTCGCCGTCCTGCGCCCCGTCGCGGGCGAGCCTGTTCACCGGCCTGTACCCGCACACCTCCGGGGTGCTGCGCAACGACGACCGCTGGTCGCACTCGTGGGTGGAGGACCTCGCCGCGGCCGGTTACCGCTGCACCAGCATCGGCAAGATGCACACCTACCCGTACGAGGCCTCGGTCGGTTTCGCCGAGCGGCACGTGGTGGAGAACAAGGACCGCGCGCACCCGAACCTGCCGTTCTTCCTGGACCAGTGGGACAAGGCGCTGTGGATCAGGGGCGAGGAGAAGCCGAGCCGCGTCACCTACCGCCGCCGCGCGGACTACGGGGAACGGCTCGGCGCGTTCGAGTGGGAGCCGCCCGAGGACCTGCACGCCGACAACTTCGTCGGCGACCTGGCCCGGTACTGGCTGGACACCTACCCGGACCACGACGCGCCGTTCTTCCTCCAGGTCGGCTTCCCCGGCCCGCACCCGCCGTACGACCCGCCGCCGCGCCACCTCGACCCGTACCGGGAGCGGGAGATGCCCGCCGCGCACCGGGATCCGGGCGACCTGGCCGCGCAGCCGGAACCGCTGCAGGCGCTGCGCCGCCAGCACCTGGACAACGACCACGACGCGATCGTGCACCTGGCCGACCCGACCGAGGAGCAGCTGCAGCGGCAGCGCAGGCACTACTACGCCAACGTCACGCTCATCGACGAGCAGGTCGGCGGGCTGCTGGACGCGCTGGAGCGGCGCGGGGTGCTGGAGAACACGGTCGTCGTGTTCACCTCCGACCACGGCGATGCGCTCGGCGACCACGGGCATTCGCAGAAGTGGACGATGTACGAGCCGAGCGTGCACGTCCCGCTGCTGATCTGGGGGCCGGGCCGGGTGCGGCCGGGGCTGGTGCTGGACGGGCTGACCTCGCTGATGGACATCGGCCCGACCGTGCTGGAGCTGGCCGGGCTGACCCCGCCGCCGTGGATGGAGGCCGAGTCGCTGCGGCCCGCGCTGGACGGCGCGGAGTGGTCCGGGCGCACCGAGGTGTTCTCGGAGCACGCGCGGGACTTCATCCTCACCGACACCGAGCTGATGACGATGGTCCGCGACGAGCGGTTCAAGCTCGTCGAGTTCTCCGACCACGAGCGCGGCCAGCTGTTCGACCTGGCCGCCGACCCGGCCGAGGAGCACGACCTGTGGTCCGCCCCCGAGCACCGCGGGACCCGGGACCGGCTGCACGAGTCCATCCACCGCTGGCGGGTCCGCAGCGCCTTGCACACCTCCACCTGGGCGAAGGACTTCCGCTGACCACCGCCCGCCGAGCACCGTCCGATGTGGACGCTGGGTGCGGTGCGGTCAGATGACGGTGCCCACGTCCTGGGCGATGAGCTCGTCGGTGGCCCGCTCGGCGACGGCGGCGATGGTCATGGACGGGTTGCAGGCGGCGCTGGTGCCGGGCAGCAGCGCGCCGTCGAGCACGTAGAGCCCGCGCTGGCCGAGCACCCGGCCGGCCAGGTCGCAGACCGAGCCCATCGACGCCCCGCCGAGCGGGTGCCAGGTGTTCGGCACCAGCGAGGTGGTGTCCAGCCGCACGGCGCCGTCCCCGGCGACGCGGGCGACGCGCTCGTCGACGTGCCGGGCCAGCTCGGCGTCGCCGTCGTGCGGCCAGTGCAGCACGGCGTCGTCGGTGCGCGGGTCGTAGACGAACTCGCCGCGGCCGTCGCTGACCCCGTAGCCGACGAGCATGGTGGTGCGCAGGTCCCCGATCGGCGGGATCGACGCCTGGATGACCGTGTTGGCCCGCGCCGGGTCGTCCCACTCCAGGCTGCCGTAGACGACCGGGCCGCCCTGGGGCGAGCCGAAGTCCTCGGCGAAGCTGGTCCAGGTGTAGATGCGGTCGCCGTTGGAGCCCCAGCCGGAACCGAGCCCGTCCGGCAGGTCGCGGATCTGCTCCTTCGCCGCGGCCCGCATCAGCAGCTTGGTGGTGTTCGCGGTCCCGGCCGCCATCACCAGCGCCCCGGCCGTGATGATCTTCTGTTCGAGCACGGTGCCGTCGGTGGCGATCCGGTCCACGTGCACCTGCCAGCGCCCGTCGCGGGCCCGTGCCACGTCGGTGACGTGGTGCTGGGGGGCGACGGTGACCTTGCCGGTGGCCTCGGCGGCGGCGAGGTAGGTGACGTCGACGGAGTGCTTGCCGCCGTTGTTCACCCCGAACGCGCAATCCCCGTTGGTGTAGGACGCCTTGAACTCGCCGGTGAGCTCGCGCAGCGCGTAGTCCCAGTCGATCGGCATCGGGATCTTCGACAGCGGGTACCCGGCGCGCTCGACGCCGCGGGCGAACGCGCGGGAGGGCGCGTAGGTCGGGCTCGCGATCAGCTCGTCCGGCGCGGTCGCCACCCGCAGCATCGACGCGACCCGCGGGTAGTGCTCCCGGGCCATCCGCCGGTAGTCGAGCCGCTCGGGCAGCGTCGCGTTGAACACGTCCTCGTCCGGTTGCAGCGTCATGCCCTGGTAGACCAGCGAGCCGCCGCCGACGCCCGCGGCGCACATGATGTCCATGCCGCGGCCCGGGATCTGCTCGATCAGCCCGGTGCGGCGGTCGAACGGCGCGAGCTCCACGCCGAACAGCGAAGGCGTGGAACCCAGCCAGGAGATCCGCGAGTCGGGCCGGGTGATGCTCGGGAAGGTGTCCGCGTTCGGCCCGGTGGGCCAGCGGGCGCCGCGTTCCAGCACGAGCACCGGCACCCCGGCCTGGGCGAAGCGCAGCGCGGTGACGCCGCCGCCGAAACCGGAGCCGATGACGACGACCCGGTGCTCCTCGCGGGTCAGCCGCACCCGGTTCGCCGCGGCGGCCCGCGGTGCCGCGAACGCGGCCAGTCCGGTGGCGGCGGCTCCGGCGAGGACGGAACGTCGGCTCAGTTCGGGCATGCGGGCTCCTGCTCGGTCGGGGCTCGGGCGGCGTCGTCGCTGATCACAGCGGGCGGATGGCTCGGAAGCGTAGGGAATCGAACCGAGAGCGGAAACCGGTCGACGTTCTCACTACGCACGGGTAGCATCACGCGTCGTGCGTGAACGGCGAGTGTTGCTGACCCCGCAGCGCACCGACGCCCGCCGCAACCGCGAGATGATCCTGCGCGCGGCGGACGAGGCGTTCGCCGAAGGCGCCGATTCCGTGCAGATCGAGGAGATCGCGCGCCGCGCGGGCCTCGGCCGCGCCACCGTCTACCGCCACTTCTCCGACCGGCACGCGCTGGCCACCACCGTCGCCGCGCACCGCATCGAAGCGCTCGAACGCCTCGTCAGCACCGCGGAACGCGAACGCCGCCCGTTCCGCGACCTGCTGCACTTCGTGCTGTCCGACCAGGTGGTGCGACGGCCGCTGGTCCACCTCATCCGGCAGCTGCCCGAGCAGGAGCAACGGCGCTTCGCCGACGCCCTGATCGCCGCGCTCACCCCCGCGTTCCGCCGCGCGCAGGCCGCGGCCGAGGTGCGCGCCGACCTCGAACCCGCCGACCTGATGCTCGTGCTGGAGATGATCGAAGGGGCGCTGGCGTCGAAGCTGCTGCGCTCGGGCGACGACGCGGTGCGCAAGCTGCTGTCCGTCACCCTCGACGGGCTCTGCCCCCGCCGCTGAACCGGCGTCCCCGCACCGCACGGGCCGCTCGGACGCGTTCAAGCGCGACGACTGCCAGCCTGAGCGCATGGTTCGGATCGGATACACGTTGATGACCGAGCAGTCCGGCCCGCGCGCGCTGGTGCGCCACGCCCCGCTCGCCGAGGACGCGGGCTACGACTTCGCGGTGCTGAGCGACCACTACTCGCCCTGGCTGGACGCCCAAGCCCACTCGCCGTACGCGTGGAGCGTGCTGGGCGCCGTCACCCAGGTGACCGAGCGGCTGGAGCTGATGACGTACGTGACCGCGCCCATCCTGCGCTACCACCCGGCGATCGTGGCGCAGAAGGCCGCGACGATCGGCCTGCTCTCGCAGGACCGGTTCACCCTCGGGCTCGGCGCCGGGGAGAACCTCAACGAGCACGTGGTGGGCCGCGGCTGGCCGTCCGTCGGCGTCCGGCACGAGATGCTCGTCGAAGCCGTCGAGATCATCCGCGCGCTCTCCGGCGGCGACCGGCTCGACTACGCCGGGGAGCACTTCCGCGTCGACGCCGGGAAGTTGTGGGACGTGCCCGCGCGGCCGGTGCCGATCGGCATCGCCGTGTCCGGGCCCGAATCCACCGCCCGGTTCGCGCCGCTCGCCGAGACGATGATCGCCACCGATCCCAGCGAAGCGCTGTGCCGCGGTTGGGACTCCGCCGGTGGCGGCGACCGGAAGGTCGGGCAGCTGCCGGTGTCCTGGGGCACCGACCGGGACGCGGCGGTCAAGCGGGCGCACGAGCAGTTCCGCTGGTTCGCCGGCGGCTGGCGGGTCAACGCGGACCTGCCCGGACCGGCCGGGTTCGCCGCCGCGACCCGGTTCGTGCGGCCCGAGGACGTGGCCGAGAACATCCCGTGCGGCCCCGACGCCGAGCCGATCGTCGACGCCGTCACCTCGTTCCGGGACTGCGGGTTCACCGACGTGGCCCTGGTGCAGATCGGCGGGGACGACCACCAGGACGCCTTCTTCGAGTTCTCCCGGCGGGAACTCCTGCCCCGGCTGCGCAGCCTCCTCGGCTGAAGCCCGGCTCCTCCTGCCGGCCGGGTGGCGGAACCTCACGGCCTGTCTCGCTGCTTCTCCGCGTAGTGCCCGGGTGGCGGAACCTCAGCGGCTTCGCCGCTGGCAGGACACCGACAAGAACCCGCCGGGCAGGTTCGGAGACAGGCAGCCAGCGGCTCCCCGGCGGGATCGAGTGCGCCGGTGGCGACACCACCGGAGAAGTCGCCGTCCGCGCGGGGGTCGCCAGGGACCCGCCGGGGGACTCAGCCGTTCCGCCGCTGCCGAGCGGAGGACGCGGCCGCGCTCGGCGTTCGGCGCGGCCGTCCGGCCCCAGCGGGCGCCGCGGTCACCGGCGGATCGTGCGGAACTGGACCGTCGCGTCGTCCACCGCGGGGAGCTGGACCGTGCGGTCCTCGTCGACGGCGTCCTCGCCGCGGACGCCGCCGAAGTCGTCGAACTCGTCGAAGTGCTCGTGCTCGTCGCGGTCGTCGTAGTCGGCGAAGTCGTCCCAGCCGTCGTCGCCGCCGCCGAGCACCAGCTCACCCGCGGACGTCGCGCGCAGCCGCCCGACCAGCGGGGTGATCCGCTCGGCCAGCAGCGGCAGCAGCGCCGCCACGGCCCCGCCCAGCAGCAGGCCCACCAGCACGTCGTGCGGGTAGTGCACGCCGATGAACACCCGGGACAGCCCGGTCAGCAGCCCGACCACGACCGCGGCCCAGCCCCAGCTGCGGCGCGCGCAGAACAGGCCGATCGCGGCGGCCGCGGCGATCGTGGAGTGGTTGCTGGGGAACGACCAGTCGCCGAGTTCCGGGCAGGACGCGATGAAGTCCGCGTGCGCGACCGCGCGGCACGGCCGGTCCTCCTGGATGAAGGACTTGAGGACCTCGCTGAGCACGTAGGCGAGCGCGGTGCCCAGCGGCGGCAGCACGGCGCGCGCCATCACGTGGTCCTCGTCGTTGCGCGCCTGGACGAACAGCACGGCGAAGGCGGCGAGGAAACCGATGATCGCGGCCTCGGTGAAGAACTCGGCGAACGCCTGCAACCACTCCGGGCTCGCCGCGCCCGCACCCGCGATGCCCCGGTACAGGTCGGAGCTCACGCCGGGCACGTAGGGGTTCGGCTCGGCGGCCAACGACGGCTGAACGGCAGGTGTCGACATTCCCAACATCATATGAAGATCCGCCGCGGGCCCGGTACCGGCTCCACCGGAACCCGGGCACCTGCACCGATGCCCCGCGGCGACCCGCCGGGCACTCGTTCGGCGGTATCCGGCGGCGAAATCCGACCTGCGAGAGCAGGCAGCGGCGCTCCGCGCAAGGCCTCAGCCACCCGTGCGGAGCAGTGCTCGATCACATTTCCGAAGTTGATCATGGCTGAACCGGCCAACTGTACTCAATGTGATCAACATTCGCTACGGTGGCCCGCGTGCGCCGTGGTGCTGCCGCACGCAGCACCACGAGCCGGCTGGCAAGGCCGAGGAACCCGCGGTGGCGCGGGATGGGTGAGGACGGCGATGCAACAAACGACAGGGTGGATACTCGGCGGCCTGGTGATCCTGGTGGTGCTGCTGGGAGCCGCGGTGGCGTTGTTGAGCGCTCGGTTGCGCCAACAGCACAAGGAGATCGAGCAGCTCGCGGCGCTCGACCCGCTCCCGGCACCGGAGCCCGCGCAGGCACCGGCCCCCGCGGCGCTGGAACCGCCGACCGCTCCCGCGCTGGAACCGATGCCCGTCCAACCGGACGAGCGGTTCCGCCGCGAGGTCGTGCAGGGTGCCCAGGAGGCGCTCGGCGGCACGATGCGGCGCATCCTCGCGCTGACCAACAACGCGGCCGGGCGGCTGCACGACATGCAGCGCACCCACGGGCCGGACGTGCTGGAGGACCTGCTGCCGATCGACCACCTGCTGGCGCAGGCGCAGCGGCGCGCCCAGCTGGTGACCGTGCTGTGCGGATCGCCGCCCGGCCAGCAGCGCACCCCGCAGCTGATGGCGCGGCTCGTCGGCGCCGCCCAGTCCCGCATCCACGACTACGAGCGGGTGCGGCTGTCCACCCGCGACACCACCACCGCGGTGCTGGGGCGCGTGGTCGAACCGCTGAGCGCCGCGCTGGCGGAACTGCTGGACAACGCGACCCGCTCCTCGCCGCCGACCGCGCCGGTGGACGTGCTGATCACCGCCGAGTACCACGGCGTCTCGCTGGAGATCCACGACGGCGGGGTCGGGATGCCGCCGGACGCGCTGAACCAGGCCAACGCGCTGCTGTCCCGCGGCGACTCCGAGATCGAGCTGACCGAGCTGGGCAACCCGCCGCGCACCGGCCTCGCCGGGTGCAGCGTGCTGGCCGCGAACTACGGGTTCACCGTGCGGCTCGACGCCGCCTCCAGCCGCGGCGGCCTGCGCGCGGTGCTGCTGGTGCCGCACCACCTGCTGACCACGCTGGAGCAGCAGCCGGTGATCTCCGCCGGGCGGGACGAGCCCGCGCTCGTCCCGGAACCGGCGCCCGCACCGGCACCGGCTCCGGTCGCCGCCGAACCGGACGCGCCGCGGCACCGCCAGCCCGAACCGGCCACCACGACCGCCGCCGGGCTGCCCAAGCGGCCGCGCCGCACCATGACCCGCTCCGGCGACCTGTCCGCGCCGGACAGCGCCTCCGTGCAGCCCATCGCCGACGGGGCGCAGCGCCGCACCACCGACGCGGCCCAAGGCCTGCGCGGGCTCCAGCGCGCCACTCGCGCCACCGACGACGGCGACGCGGCCACCGAGATCGAACCGGGCCCGGCCGCCGAGCACGACGGCGACGACCCGGTGGACACGTCCACTTCCAGAAGGGATGCACGAGCATGACCGAGACGGCCCTGACGGCGCCGAAACCCGACCGGAGCTGGGTGCTCGACGACCTCGTCGAGCACTCCGGCATCCGGGCGGCCATCGCGGTGTCCGGCGACGGGATGCTCCTGGTCAAGAACAGCGGCCTCGACCAGGCCGACGCCGAGCGCTGGGCGGCGGTCAGCGCGCCGCTACAGGCCTGCGCCCGGCACGGGATGGAACCGCTGGGCTACCCCACCGGCGGTTTCGAGCAGGTGCTGGTGCAGCACGCGCAGGGCTACCAGCTGCTGCAACCGTTCGGCGAGGAGTCCTACCTCGTGCTGGTGACCGACGCCGACACCGACCTGGGCGTGGTGTCGACCGAGATGCAGATGACCGCCAAGCGGCTCGGGCAGGAGATGGGCACGGCTGCGCGCACCGCCGCCAGGCGGAGTTCGTGACCCCGGGACCGCGCCGGCGGGAGTCGGAGCTGGTGCGCTCCTACGTGCTCACCCGGGGCCGGGCCCGGGCCGAGCAACCGGTGGAACCGGCCGCCCTGGTGCGGGCGGCGGCCACCGGTGCGGTGTCCGAGCTCGATCCGGACCGCCGCCGGATCGTGCAGGTCGCCCAAGGCGGTGCGCTGTCGGTGGCCGAGATCGCCGCGCACACCGAACTGCCGCTGACGGTGACGCTGGTGGTGGTGGCCGACCTGATCGACGAGGGATACCTGACGCCCGCCTCGGCGAACCGCCCGGCGTCGGTGCCCAGCACGGATCTGCTGCAGGAGGTGCTCGATGGACTCCGCCGCCTGGACACCTCCGCCTGAGTCGGCCTACGTCGCCGACACGGTGCGGCGGTCGGCGAAGATCCTGGTGGTCGGCCCGGCCGGTGTCGGCAAGACCACGTTCGTCGACACCATGTCGGAGATCATGCCGCTGCACACCGAGGAATCGCTGACCTCGGCCAGCGAGGCGGTCGACGACCTGCACCTCACCCCGGCGAAGACGACGACCACGGTGGCGCTGGACTTCGGCCGCCGCACCCTCAACGATCAGCTGGTGCTGTACCTGTTCGGCACGCCCGGCCAGCAGCGGTTCACCTACCTGTGGCGGACGCTGGCGAACGGCTCGCTCGGCGCGCTGGTGCTGGCGGACACCCGCCGGCTGGCGGATTCGTTCGAGGTGATGGACCGGGTGGAGGAGCTGGGCCTGCCCTACGCGATCGCGGTGAACGCGTTCGACTCCGCCCCGCTGCACTCGGTGGCGGACCTGCGCGAAGCGCTCGACCCGCCGCCGGAGACGCCGGTCGCGGTGTGCGACGCGCGGGACGTCGCCTCCTGCACCCGGGTGCTGATCGACCTGGTCGAGCACGTGCTGCTGGCCTCGACCTCCGGCAGGCACGCCGCCGACCCGACGGTGCGCTCGTGACCGCACTCCCCCAGCCCCCGACGACCTCCCCGACGACGGAGCGACCATGACGGCCCTGCCCGGCCCCGACCTGCAAGACCGCATCCCGCTGCACGGCGACGAGTTCACCGCGCACCCGGACCAGGTGTACGCGCGGCTGCGCTCCCGCGGCCCGATCGTGCCGGTGACGCTGGCGCCCGACGTGCCCGCGATGCTGGTGGTCGACTACGAGACGGCGCTGCAGGTGCTGCGCAGCCCGCACGTGTTCGTCAAGGACTCGCGCCGCTGGCAGGACACCGCGCCGCCGGACACCCCGGTGCTGCCGATGATGTCCTGGCGGCCGAACACGCTGTTCGCCGACGGGCAGCGGCACGCGCGGCTGCGCCCGCCGGTGGAGCACAGCCTCACCGCGGTGAAACCCGCGCAGCTGCGGCGCTTCGTGCAGTCCAGCGCGATCCGGCTGATCACCGGGTTCACCGGCCGCGGCCACGCCGACCTGCTCGGCGAGTACGCGGCGCAGCTGCCGATGCTGGTGCTGCAGCAGATGTTCGGCTGCCCCGCCGAGATCGCGCAGGCCATGGTCGCCGCGATCGCCGCGCTGTGGGACGGCACCGACCCGCAGCTGGCGAACCGGTACCTGGAGGAGAGCGTCAACGACCTCGTCCGGTACAAGCGCGCGAACCCCGGGGACGACGTGACGACCCGGATGATCGAGCACCCGCACGGCCTCGACGACGACGAGCTGCAGCACCAGCTGATCATCACGATGGGCGCCGGCGCGGAACCGCTGGGCAACTGGATCGCGAACGCGCTGTACCTGCTGCTCACCGAGCACCGGGTGGCCGACGCGGTCGCCACCGGCAGCGTCGCGCTGGACGAAGCGCTCGACGACGTGCTGTGGCGGTTCACCCCGCTGGCGAACTACGCGATCACCTACCCGCGGCACCCGGTGTACCTGGGCCGCGTGCTGCTGCCCGCCGACGAACCGGTCGTGATCTCGATGGCCGCGATCAACACCGACCCGGCGCTGCACCCGTCCGGGCAGATCCCGGCGGGCAACCGGGCGCACCTCGCGTTCAGCGCTGGCGCGCACACCTGCCCGGCGAGCAGGCCCGCGCGCTTGATCGCGACCGTGGCGCTGGAGACCCTTTTGGACTACGTTCCCGAAGTCGAGCTGGATGATCAGCAACCGCTGCGGTGGCGTCCCGGCCCCTTCCACCGGGCGCTGACGGCCCTGCCGGTGCGCTTCCCAGCCGTGTCCTCGCTCGCCGAACCCACCACAGGAGGATCAGCATGTCCGCATCGCAGTGCCCCGTGACCGCTCTCGACCCGGCCGGTGCCGACGTGCACGGCGAGAACGACCGGTTGCGCGCGCACGGCTCGGCCGCGCTGATCGCGCTCCCCGGGGACGTGCCCGCCTGGGTGATCACCGATCACGGCGAGCTGCGCGGGCTGCTGTCCGATCCGCGGGTGTCCAAGGACCCGCGGCAGCACTGGCCCGCGTGGATCAACGGCGAGATCCCGGCGGACTGGCCGCTGATCTCCTGGGTCGGCGTGGACAACATGTTCACCGCGTTCGGCTCGGAGCACACCCGGCTGCGCGGCCTCGTGTCGAAGGCGTTCACGCCGCGCCGCGTGCAGGCGCTGCGGCCCCGCATCGAGCAGATCACCGCGGAACTGCTGGACGGGCTGGCCGCGGAGACCGGTGAGGTGGACCTGCGCACCGGCTTCACCTACCCGCTGCCGATCGCGGTCATCACCGACCTGTTCGGGGTGCCCGACGAGATGCGCGGGAAGCTGCGCCACATCGTCGACGAGGTGTTCCGCACCTCCGCCACCCCGGAGGAGACGGCGGCGACGGCGCAGGAGATGGGCCGCTTCCTCACCGACCTCATCGAATCGAAGCGGCAGCACCCCGGCGACGACCTCACCAGCGGGCTGCTCGCGGCCCGCGACGAGGAGCAGAACCGGCTCAGCGAACGGGAACTCGCCGACACCCTGATCCTCATGATCGGTGCCGGGCACGAGACCACGGTGAACCTGCTCGGCCAGGCCGTCGTCGCGCTGACCACGCACCCCGAGCAGCGCGCCGCGCTGCGCGCGGGCGACATCGGCTGGGACGACGTGATCGAGGAGACGCTGCGCTGGCAGCCCGCGCTGGCGAACGTGCCGCTGCGGTTCGCCACCACCGACATCAAGCTCGCCGACGGCACCGTCATCGCCGAAGGCGACGCGATCCTCGCGTCCTACGCGGCGGCGAACCGGGACCCCGGCCACTACGACGCGCCGGAGGTGTTCGACGCCCGGCGCGGCGCGCGGGACCACCTGGCGTTCGGCTTCGGCCCGCACTTCTGCCTGGGTGCGGCGCTGGCCAGGCTGGAGGCGCAGATCGCGCTGCCCGCCTTGTTCGACCGGTTCCCCGACCTCGCCCTCGCGGTCGGGTCGGACGCGTTGGAGCCCTCCGAGTCGTTCATCTCCAACGGCCCGAAGGCGCTGCCGGTGCGGCTCGCCGGTTGAGCCCGGACTGCGCGGTTCGCCCGCTTCCGGCGGGAAACACGGCTCCGGGCGCCGGATTCGACGGGCTCCCCGGCGGCGCTCGTCCTACTACCCTGGACGCCACGGACGATGAGGAACGGTGGCGATGACACGCACTCTGGTGGTGTGCAGGCACGCGAAGTCGGCGTGGCCGGACGACGTCGACGACTTCGAACGCCCGCTCACGGAACGTGGCGAACGGGACGCGCCGGAAGCGGGGAGGTGGCTGGCCGAGCGGGTACCCGACATCGGCTTCGCGCTCTGCTCCCCCGCCAAGCGGGCGCGCCGCACCTGGCAGCTGATCTCGGGCGTGACCGGCAAGGTCGAGACCCGGCACGACAAGCGCCTCTACGGTGCCACGGCCGGTGAGCTGATCGCGGTGCTCAACGAAGTGCCCGACGAAGCCGACACCGCGGTGCTGGTGGGCCACAACCCCGGGCTGGAGGACCTGGTCGCGGTGCTGACCGGGGTCCCGCACCAGCTGGCCACGGCGGAACTGGCGGTCCTCACCGGCACGGGGTCCTGGTCCCAGCTGGAACCAGGCTGGGCCAAACTCCAGGACTCCGCGAAACCTCGGGGGTGATCTCTCCCGTCCTCTTGCTCGTCGGGGGCGGGTGGCGGAACCTCAGCGCCCTCCTCGCTGCGGGATCGTTTTCACCGGTGGCTCCGCCACATGAGAAAACGCTGTCCTCGCGAGGAGGGCGCTGAGAACCCGCTGCGGTGCGAGTTGCTCTGGTGGTCGCTGCTCAGCGGCTTCGCCGCTGACAAGAGGGAAACGGCCGTCACTCCGCGGAAGCGGGCAGCGAGGGGAACGCTGAGGTTCCGCCACCCATCCCCCGCGCACCAGGAGCAGGGAGATCAGTCCCCGATGACCACTTTGCCGATCCTGTCGGTGGTGGCGAAGTGGGTGAACGCCTCGGCGGCTTCGTCGAAGGGGAAGGCCCGGTCGATGAGCGGGTGCAGCCGGTGCTGTTCGAGGACGCGGATCATCCGCTCGAAGTCGCTGCGGCTGCCGACCGTGGTGGTGCGCAGCGTCGCCCCGCGGCTCAAGAAGGCCCCGAGGTCCATGCCCGGCCCGTCGGCGAGGTTCCCGACCAGGGAGATCAGCCCGCCGTGGGCGAGGGCGCGGATCGACTGGCCGATCGATCCGGCGCCGCCGATCTCCACCACCCGGTCCACGCCGCGTCCGCCGGTGCGCGCCCGGACCTCGTCGCCCCACTCGGGGACGGCGGTGCGGTCGATGACGTCGGGAGCGCCGAGTTCGCGCAGCCACCGCGCCTTCACCGGGCCGGAGGTGGTGATCAGCACCCGCGCTCCGGCGAGCCGGGCGAACTGCAGCGCGAACATCGACACCCCGCCGGAGCCCTGCAGCAGCACCGAGTCCCCGGGTCCGATGCCGTCCAGCGCGGCGAACGCGGTGAGCGCGGCGCACGGCAGCGTCGCGGCTTCTTCGAACGACAGGTGTTCCGGCACCGGCAGCACGGCGTGCTCGGCGACGGCGACGTGTTCGGCGAGCCACCCGTCGCGCTGCACCCCGTACAGCTCGCCCCAGCCGTCGAGCGCCCCGTACAGCCAGTCCGGGTGGAAGGTGCTCATCACCCGGTCGCCGACCTGGAAGCCGCGCACGCCCGCGCCGACCGCGTCGACGGTGCCGGCGGCGTCGGACAGCGGAATCCTCCCGGGCGGCACCGGCATCGAGTAGCGCCCTTCCACGATCGGCAGGTCGCGCGCGTTGATCGAGCGGGCCCGGACCCGCACCAGCACCTCACCGGCGGCCGGAGCGGGCACCGGCCGGTCCCGCATCCGCAGCGGTCCACCGTCGCCGGACACCTCGAACGTGCGCATCGTTGGTCCCATGCCCTCGACGGTAGCCCGAACGGGCTGGACGATCCGTACCATCGCGTCCGTGATTCGGTGCAGTTCGTCCAGGAGCCGGGCGTGGACCCGGTAGACGACCTCCTCGCCACGATGCGGATCGAGGAGTCCCGGTACGTGCGGATGACGGCGCGCGCGCCGTGGGGGATCTCGTTCCGCTCCCGGCGGGTGGCGCGGCTGGTGCTGATCACCACCGGGTCGTGCTGGCTGACCGGGGCGGCGCTGCGGGAGCCGCTGCGGCTGTCCGCGGACGACTGCGTGCTGGTGCGGGCGGGCACCGGGTTCGCGCTGCAGGACGAGCCGGGCCGCCCGCTGGTCGATTGCGAGGGCGACGTCCGGTTCGGCGGGGACGGGGAGCCGACCGAGCTGGTGTCGGCCCGGTTCAGCTTCGACGCGGTCGCCGCGGACGCGCTGTTCGGACTGCTGCCGCCGCTGTTCCGGCTGCGCCTGGACTCGGCGGGGGGCGAGCTGCTGCGCGGCACGTTCGACCTGATCGCGCGGGAGTCCGCGGCGGCGGCGCTCGGCTCCGGGTTCGTCACGAGCCGCCTGTCGGACGTGCTGTTCGTGCAGGCGGTGCGCGCCTGCTGCGCGGATGTGGGCGGCGGCACCATCGGCTGGGTGGCGGCATTGCGGGATCCGCGGCTGGCCGGGGCGGTGCGGACGCTGCACGCGGATCTGGCGCACCCGTGGACGGTGCGTTCGCTGGCGGAGGTGGCCGGGATGTCGCGTTCGGCGTTCGCGGCTCTGTTCAAGGAGCGGACAGGTGACACACCGCTGGGGTACCTGGCGGCGTGGCGGACGTACCGGGTGAAGGCGCTGCTGCGGGAGACCTCGCTGAGCGTGCAGGAGATCGCGGTGCGCGTCGGCTACCCCACCGGCACCGCGCTGAGCCGCGCCTTCCACCGGCGCGAAGGCGTCTCCCCCACCACCTGGCGCGCGACCCGCACCAGGTGAACGGCCCGCTGCTCGCACCGGCGACCACCTGGAACCGCCGCGCAGGGTGAACGGCCCACCCGCGCGGCCGGTCGCACGGGCGCCCCAGCGGACACGACCGGCAGCGTGAGCCGCTCGGCCGGTCGAGCGGGCGCCCCATCTGAAAACGACCGGCAAGGTGAACCGCGGCCGGTCGAACGGGCGCCCCGCCGGAAAGGACCGGCAACGTGAACCGCGAAGTCCGTCGAACGGGCGCCCGACCTGAAAAGGATCGGCAACGTGAACCGCCCACCCGCAGAGCCGGTCGAACGGGCCACCCACCTGCGACGATCAGCAAGGTGGGCGCCCCCCGTCCGGCTGGCCAGGTGGGCCGTTCGACCGCCGTGCTCAGCGCGTCGCGATCACCGGGGCCGGGTCGTCCTGGAGGTCCCAGCGGCGGCGGCGCAGCACCACCGGCACCTGGTCGCCGCGGTCCTGCGCGGTGAGCACGGCGGCGCGCACCCGGCGCCACCACACGGCGGTGCGGAACGCGCTCAGCAGCAGCACGGCGACGAGCGCGAGCAGCGCCACCCGGTAGCCGCCGCCGGCCAGCTGCAGCACCAGGCCGACGGCGAGCACGCTGAGCGCGGTGGCGCTGTGCCCGCCGACGTTGGCGATGCCGGTGGCGGTGCCGACCTGGCTGATCGGGTTGTAGTCGCGCACCAGCGCGAACGCCACGCTGGAAACGGGCCCGCCCATCGCGAACACGAGGAACGCGCCGCACACCACGGCCAGCGGCGGCCGCGCGAAGCTCAGCAGCACCACCCAGGTCAGCCCGTTGGCCGCGAGGTAGCCGAGCACGATCGGCATCCGGCACGCCGGGAACCGCCCGATGATCGCGCCGACGAGCGGCCCGCCCGCGACCTGCCCGATGATCAGCAGGCTGAGCACGACGCTCGCGGTGGCGGGCGGCACGCCGACGCCTTCGACCAGGTACGGGTAGCCCCACAGCAGGCTCAGCGCGTTGGGCACGAACATGGTGCCGAAGTGCGCCCAGAACGCGAGCCGGGTGCCGGGGATCGACCAGGCGGACCGCACCTTCCGCAGGATGGCGCCGACGTCCTCGGCACCGGAGGTGGTGCCTGGCACGTCGCGTACCACCCCGGTCGTCACGCCCGCGTAGGCGGCGGTGATCGCGCCGACGAGCAGGAACGTCCAAGTCCAGCCGAGCGAGCCGAGCAGCGCGGTGAGCGGGAACGTCGCGGCGACGCCGCCGAGCGCGCCCGCCGCGGCGGACAGGGTGGCGACCAGCGCGTACTGGCGGGCGGAGAACCGGGTGGCCACGAGCCGCAGGATGCTCACCCAGGTCAGCGCGTCACCGACGCCGAGGACGCCGCGCGCCAGCAGCCCCATCGGGTAGGAGGTGGCGAGCGCGAACAGCAGCTGCCCGCAGCCGAGCAGCAGCACGGCGGCGGTGAGCACGCGGCGGGAGCCGAACCGGTCCACCAGGAGCCCGGTGGGGATCTGCATGGCGGCGTAGATCCCGACCTGCAGCACGGTGAAGGCGCTCAGCGCGGCGGGCCCGACCTCGAACCGGTCGATGGCCAGGGGGCCTGCGACGCCGAGCGTCCCGCGGTGGAACACGGCGGCGAGGTAGGTGAGCACGGCGGCGCCCCAGATCAGCCATGCCTGCCGCGTCCCGCTTCCCGCTGATCGGGACGGCGGTGGGGTGCTGCCCGGGTTCGCCGAGGTGGCGGCCACTCGGGTGATCGGTGGCGGTGCCCCGCCACTGCGATCACGGTCGTCCGATTGCCGACTCTCCGGTCGGTCGCCTGCCACGTCGTGCCCCTTCCGCGCTTTTTCCGGTTCCGCACTCATCGTCGTCGGCCGAGCGCGAGAAGTTAGCGCCCGAAAGCGTGGAATCCGCCACAGTGACCATCCACAATGGACGAAACGTGGTTCGACGAGACCATCCGGGACCGGCATCCGCCCCGATCCGCTGGCCCGACGGGGCGTCCGCCGTTCGGGACCCGCCGCGGTGTCCCAGCATCCGGGAGCGGGGCGGGTGTCGGCGCCGGCGCGTTGACAGCGGTCGCGGCCGTTCCTAGCGTCGTCGCGTGCGACCGGCCCTGCTCACCTCGCGCCACCACGTGGACGGAAGGCCGCCACCGAACACGACAGACCGCCGCACCGGTTCGGGACGAATCCCGGATGGAACGGAGGTTGGTGTCGTCGTGCCTACCGAGCAGCCCACTCGATGCAGGTCGGCCGCTGACCGGTCCGCAGGAACTCGCGGGTCACCTGAAGCGCGTCTTCGGCCGGGATCTCCGAAAACCTCGGGAACGGAGCGTGGTGGTCGGCCCACCAGTAGTCCGCCGGTTCCGGGTTCGAACCATCGGCCGGGAGGTGAGCCGTCTTCCCATCCCAGTAGATCAGCGCACCGCGCTCACCGTTGAGCCCGACTTTCAGAGTCGGCGCGGTGGTGTTGTCGATGTCGGTGTAGAACGACCACATCTGCTGCGTGCGCTCATGATCCGCGCGCCGCAACACCTCGACGACCTCTTCCGGAGTCTCTTCGAGGTCCGAGACCTGCGTGCCGCCGTCTTCGAGCAGCTCCTCCACAGCGCTGCTGGTCATCCCTGCTCCTGCCCTCGGTAGTTCCACTGGAACGGCTCGTTGTCCCGCGTTGTGCCGTAGACGGTGACGCTATACCCCGGCGGCAGGAACTTGGGCAGAACCTTGTGGCAGACGTCCTGGAATCGCTTCTGCCGCTCGTACCCGCACGGGGTGTGGTTGATGGCGACCTCAGCGTTCGGGACCTTCCACTCGGCCATCATCGCAGCCACCTTGATCTCCACGTGGTGTTCGAGCTGATCCGTCTGCACGTTGATCGCATCGAGTCGATCGCGGATCAGTGCCACCCAGTGCGGATCCTCCCCCGAGCTGATCGGGACCGTCTTGTCGCCGATCTTGGCTCGCCCCTTGGTGCGCTGCTTGGCACCTGGTTCAACCCGCGGCGGCAAGTTCTCGACGAGCCCGGCGGCTTCGGGCGGGTACTGATCGCCGTGGGAGTTCGTGATCGTTCTCGCCCGAGTCGGGGCGGCCGACGACGAAGTGGCGTCGGGGACTCTGCTCGGCGTTGCGGGTTCGCCGCCGACGCCGACCCGGTACTCGCCGATCGCCACGACGACCTGGCCCAACGCCGCGAACACCCGACGCAGGGCGTCGGCGACGACGCTCTGCCGAGCGAGCGCAGCCTGCATCTCCGAATCCTGGGAAGTCTGCGCGATCACGAACAAAGCCGAAGCGGCCTCCGCCTGCCGCTCGATAGCCACCCGAAGATGCTTCCTGCCTTCCTCGGTCTTTCCCGCGGCCGCGTGTAGCCCTTTCTCAACCTCCTCGAATGCGCTCACCAGGCCGGCCCCTACTGTCGGCGACAACGACGAACGGCAGAGTGCCAGCCCCCTACGACATTTCCGCGACCTGCCGACCTCGCCGAACGGCAGGTCCTCTCCCTTCCCGGGAAGTTGTCGCCGGGGCGCGGAGCACCGGGGTCTCACCGTCGTGCTCGATCACCGCGTGACACGACCTGCTGTGCGATCACGTGCGTGTCCCACGTGCTCGGGTGGCGATATCGGCCTGATCCATCATTCCGCCATCGGATGGCGATCACCTCGTCGAACATGCCGACGCAGGAACCCGATACGACGGTGTCCCAGCATCCGGGAGCGGGGCGGGTGTCGGCGCCCGCGCGTTGACAGCGGTCGCGGCCGTTCCTAGCGTCGTCGCGTGCGACCGGCCCTGCTCACCTCGCGCCACCACGTGGACCTGCTGCGGGTGGCGTCCGCGGGCTGTCCCGACTCCTGACCGTCCCCGCACCGGCCGCGCCCGCGCGCCGCACCCCGCCGCAGCCAGGAGTCCTCCGAGCATGACCACCGCCCTGACCGAGCCGGCCGAGCACGGCTCGTCGGCGAGGAACGTCCGCACCGTCATCACGTCGAGCCTCATCGGCACGACCGTCGAGTGGTACGACTTCTTCCTCTACAGCACCGCCGCCAGCCTGGTGTTCGACAAGCTGTTCTTCCCGACCGCCGATCCGACCGTCGGCACGATGCTGGCGTTCACCACCTTCTTCGTCGGGTTCGTGGCCCGGCCGCTGGGCGGCATCCTGTTCGGCCACATCGGCGACCGGATCGGCCGCAAGCGCACCCTCGTCACCACGATGGTCGTGATGGGGCTGGCCACGGCGGCGATGGGCGCGCTGCCGACCTACGAGCAGGTGGGCATGTGGGCGCCGCTGCTGCTGGTGCTGCTGCGGCTGTTCCAGGGCCTGGCGATCGGCGGCGAGTGGGCCGGGGCGGTGCTGATGGCCGTCGAGTACGCGCCACCCGGCAAGCGCTCGTCCTACGGTTCCTGGCCGCAGGTGGGCCTCGCGCTCGGCCTCGGCCTGGGCACCGGGTTGTTCGCGCTGCTGGGCAACGTGCTCGACGACGAGCAGTTCCTCGGCTACGGCTGGCGGATCGCGTTCGGGCTGAGCCTGGTGCTGGTGCTGGTCGGCCTGGTGATCCGGCTGCGGGTGGCGGAGACGCCCGCGTTCCAGCAGATGCGGGAGCTGCAGGGCACCGCGCGGGTGCCGTTCCTGGAGCTGTTCCGGGACCGGGCGACCCGCCGCAACACGGTGCTGGGCCTGCTGTCGCGGTACTCGGAGGGCGCTGCGTTCAACACCTGGGCGGTGTTCTTCCTGACCTACGCGACCGGCACGCTCGGCGTGCCGCGCAACGACGCGCTCATCGGCGTGATGGCGGCGGCGCTGGTGCTGGCCGTGCTGATCCCCGTCGTGGGGCGGATCGGCGACCGGCGTTCCCCGCGGCTGCTGTACGCGCTCGGCTCGGCGCTGTTCGCGCTGTCGGTGTACCCGGCGTTCCTGGCGTTCCAGCTGCGCAGCCCGCTGCTGACCGGCGTGGTGATCGTGCTGGTGCTGGGCGTGGTGCACTCGGTGATCTACGCGCCGCAGGGCACGTTCTACGCCCAGCTGTCACCGGTGCGGCTGCGCTACACCGGCATGTCGTTCATCTACCAGTTCTCCGGGATCTACGCGTCCGGCCTGACCCCGCTGATCGTGACGGCGCTGCTCGCGGCGGGCGGCGGCGCGCCGTGGCTGGCGTGCGGCTACCTGGTCGCCACGGGCGTGATCGGAGCCACCGCGACCCTGCTGCTCCGCCGCGAAGACCTCCACTTCACCACCGGGCGGTAGTCGCTCAGCGCTGGAACCTGCCCAGCTTGACCGCGGCCACGAACCGGTCGAACGCGGCAGGCGCCACGCTCAGCACGGGCGAGCACTCGCCCAGCTTGGAATCCCTGATCAAGGCAGCGCCGCGCCGACCTGCGGTCTGCACACACTGACCACCCTGCGTCGAACGTGAGGACGTCTTCCACCGGAACTCGGACATTCGTGCCCCTCACACCTCGGAGAACTTCGCAGCGAGTGTAGCGAGCAGCGTCCTCGTTTCGGCTGCGGACAATGCGATGTTCTGGAGGACTGAGAACACCCTGCCGAATTCGGCCGTCTCGGCCGGGTTGTCGACGATGTGACCGCTCAACGCGGTGTCGACGAACACGACATCGGCATGCTGCTCGAACCGGAGCAACATGAAGCCACCCGGCAAAGCCGGGTGCCCACCGGCTTCCAGCGGAATCACCCGCAAATCGATGTTCGAGCGTTCGGAAGCATCGCTGAGCGCGCGAATCTGCTCCTCCATCACAGCCCGACCACCGATGACGCGGTGGAACGCTTCCTCGGCGATGACCACGTTGAGAACCAGTGGATGTTCCTCGGCAAGCCGCTCCTGCCGCTGCACTCGCGCCTCAACCCATTCATCGATGCTGGCCTGGTCCAACGACATCCGCCCCGACTCGTGGATTGCTCGCGCGTACGCCCGAGTTTGGAGCAACCCGGGGACCACGTTGGTCTCGAAGTTGAAGCCCTCGATGGCATCTGCCTCGAATCCGACGTACGGCGTGAACCAGGCAGGCAGCTGGTAAAGCGTCCACCATCCATCCTTCCCGCTATCCGCGCGGAGTTGCTGGATGCGCTCCCGCATCGCGTCATCGACGCCGTAGAACGTCAGCAGTACGTCCAGATCACTCTGCCCGGGCCGGGAACGCGCGGATTCCCAATGTCCGACGCTCGATCGATTCCGCCCGACGCGATCCGCCGCCGCCTGCTGATCGAAGCCCGCCTTGATCCGCAGATCTCTGAGGATCTGGCCGAGCCGAAGCTGCCGAGCGCCTGCCATCACACCAACCTCACGTTCACACTTCCAGGGAATCGCCACATGTAGCTGCTCAGAGTTAGCGTGCTACACATCCTGATCGACAACAGCGAGTGTACGAGCCACTACCAAGAGTGCGAGGAGGTGGGCATGGGTGAGCTGGTACTCATCCACCACGCCCGACGGCGTGGTCCACGAGGCCGAAGCGGGCACGACGCGGCGGACGCGGTGCGGCCTGCCGATCAGCGGACGTGCGATCCGCTGTGCGGCGTCCTGCCTGGACTGTGCGCGGGAGTCGAAGTCCCGCCGCGCGGCCTCCCGCTCCGGATCATCGGCGAGACCGGCGCCTGCTGGGCGTGCGGACCGGCCGACGGACGATGGCATCGTCTCCGGCGGGCTCCTGGACGAGCGCTGCGCTGCCTCTGCGGACACCGGGTCGAGGGTCCGGCGCACCTGCGCCGCGCCCGGCCGAACCCGGGGCACCTGGGGCGGGCGCTCTGCCCCTCCGCGGTAGGGACGCTGCCGATGCTCGTCGCCTGACCCACTTCCCGGCTCGCGGCACTCCCCCGCCTCCCCCGAGCGAGCCGGGACTCCGCCCGGTCCACCTTCCCCGACGGGGCCGGGCGGGCGGACCCGCCGCCGCTGCGCCGCACCGCCCCGAGCGGCTCCGGCGGCGGGCTCTCGCCCACTCCGGGTCGACGGCCCGCTCACCCGGCAGGAGCGGGCGGGCCGTTCGGCCGATCAGCGGTGCGGTCGCCGGGTTCCGGGCTACTTCCGGACGAAGGAGAGCTCGACGGACGCGAAGAACTGCTCGACGTCGGCCAGCTGCCGGCCGATCGGTTCGAGTGCCTTCTTGATCCGCTCGATCTCGCGACGCACCTGCCGCATCGACGTCCGCCGGAGGTTCACGTCGAAACCGGCGACGTACACGAGCTCCCCCGCCTCGTAATCCCGCCTCGCTTCCGACACGAGCTTCGACATGTAGTAGGCGTGCAGCAACCCCATGGTGTCCTCCCCAGCACGAGCGGGCGAGTCCGCGGGGAACACCTCCGCGCGCCCGATGTTCGGACCGTACGGAGGAACGTCCGGTACCAATCCGCAGCAGCGCCGGATCTGCCGTGCGGGTCCGGATCGACCGGCGAAATCGGCCCATCCGGCGTATCGGATCACCTGGCGACATCGGCCCACCCGGTGGAATCGGCCCATCCTGCGTACCGAGTCGCTCGGCGAACCAGGTCACCCGACGAACCGGATCACTCGGCGAACCGGATCACTCGGCGGATCGAGCCACCCGGCGCAGGAGGTCACTCCGCGAACGGGATCGCCTGCGCCGCAACGGGTTCCGGCGCGCCCGGATGCCGCCACAGGCCCTTGCGCTCCAGGATCGGCAACACGCCTTCGCCGAACCAGTACGCCTCCTCCAGGTGCGGGTGCCCGGAGAGCACGAACTCGTCCAGGCCCAGCGCCGCGTACTCCTCGATCCGCGCCGCGACCTCTTCGTGGCTGCCGACCAGGGCGGTGCCCGCGCCGCCGCGCACCAGCCCCACCCCGGCCCACAGGTTCGGGTAGATCTCCAGGTCGTCGGACTTGCCGCCGTGCAGTTCCAGCATCCGCCGCTGGCCTTCCGATTCGCTGCGGGACAGGCCCTGCTGCACCTGCTCGATCGTCGCCGGGTCCAGCGCGTCCAGCAGCCGCCGCGCCTCCGCCCACGCCTGCTCCGAGGTGTCCCGGCTGATCACGTGCAGCCGGATGCCGAAGCGCGGCGTGCGGCCCTGCTCGGCGGCGAGCGACGTGATCCAGGCGATCTTCTCCGCGACCTTCGCGGGCGGCTCGCCCCACGTCAGGTACACGTCCGAGTGCTTCGCGGCCACCGCGCCCGCCGCGGGCGAGGAACCGCCGAAGTAGATGTCCGGCACCGGATCCGGCGTGCGGGTCAGCTCCGCGCCCTCCACCCGCACGTGCTCACCGCTGAAGTCCACCCGCTCGCCGCGCCACAACGCGCGCACCACGTGCAGGAACTCGTCGCCGCGCGCGTAGCGGCCCTCCTTGTCCAGGAAGTCGCCGTAGGCGCGCTGCTCGTGGCTCTCCCCACCGGTGACCACGTTCAACAGCAGCCTGCCGCCGGAGTGCCGCTGGTAGGTCGCGGCCATCTGCGCGCCCAGCGTCGGCGACAGCAGGCCGGGGCGGAACGCGACGAGGAACTTCAACCGCTCGGTGACCTCGGCGAGCATCGCCGTGGACAGCCAGGCGTCCTCGCACCACGCGCCGGTCGGCGTCAACGCGCCCTCGAAGCCCAGCTGCTCGGCGCTGCGCGCGATCTGCCCCAGGTACGCCAGCGTCGCCGGGCGGGCCCCGCCCGCCGTGGAGGTCTTCACCCCGTGACCACCGCCGACGAGGTAGCGGCTGTCGCCGTAGGTGGGCAGGAACCAGTGGAACGTGAGCGGCATCGGGCTTCTCCGAGATGGGTGCGAAGGAGGACGTCCAGGACGCGCTGCGGCAGGAACCGCCCGCGACGGAGCGGAACCCCGCGCGCGGGGCAGTGGCGTCAGCCGCGACAGCGCTGCGCCGCGACGCGCACGAAATCCACGTGTCGGCGTCGGGTCAGCAGCGGCGGAATCACTTTTCCATCCGAGCAAAGGCCCTGTGCGCTGTCAATGAGTCCTCCCTCATGCCACCTTCCGGTCACCGGGAGCGGAAGCCGCCGAGCACGGCGACGGCTTCCGCCCGCGGCGGGCACTAGTCCGCGACCGCCTGCTGCGCCGCGTCCGGGACGACGAGCGGGTAGTGCCGGGCGAAGAACTCGCGGTAGCCGGTCGGCCGGTAGCCGATGAGGCGTTCCAGATCCCCGGTGTTCGCCCCGAACTCGCCGCGGTTGATCGCCGCCGTCCACTCCGCCATGAACTCGGCGAGGGAGCGGGGCACGCCCAGCTCGGCGATCAAGCCGTCGACGTAGTCCTCCGGCGCGACGGGCACGTGCGGCACGGGCGCGCGGTGGATCTCGCTCAGCGCGGCGGCGATCTCGCGGAACGAACCGGATTCGCTGCCGCTGAGCGTGTAGGTCGTGTTCTCGTGGCCGTCCTCGGTGAGCACCGCCGCGCTCGCCGCCGCCAGGTCGCGCCGCAGCGCCGGCGCCACCGCGCCCGCGCCGTCGGGCACCCGCACCCCGTTCCGGTAGGGGTCGGCGCCCAGGTTCGTGCCCAGCACGTCGAGGAAGATCGGCTGCCGCAGGACCGTCCAGGTCAACCCCGAGGCCTGCAACGCCTGTTCGGCGAAGACGTCCGAGTCCGTGACACCGGGCTGCCGGACCTCCGAGCCTTCGGCGCGCTGAACGGCCGTGAAGACCACGTGCTCGACCCCGGCCTGCTTCGCCGCGGCGATCGCGTTGAAGTGCTGCGCGTTCCGGTCGGTGAGGGCGACGGCCGAGACCAGCAGCAACCGTTCCACCCCGGCGAAGGCCCGCACGAGCGATCCGTGGTCGAAGTAGTCGCCGCGGCGCACCTCGATGCCCCGCTCGGCCAGGTCCGCGGCGCGGGACGGTTCGCGGGCGAGCCCGAGCAGCCGGTCCGCGGGCTGCCTGCGCAGCAGCTGGTGCAGGACGGCCCGACCGAGATGACCGGTCGCGCCGGTCACCATCAACTTTCCCATCGTTCTCGTCTCCCGTTCGGTGGTGATCGTTTCGGTGGTGATCGTTCGGCGGTGTTCGTTCGGCGCGGACCGAGCTCAGAACCGGATCACGGTCTTCCCGACCGTCCGCGCGCTCTCGACCAGTTCGTGGGCCCGCCGCATCACGTCCGCGCCGAGGCCGTCCAGCACCGTCGTGGCGATGGGGCGCAACCGGCCCGCGACGACGTCCCGCGCCAGCTCGGCGAGGATCCGGCCCTGGCGGTCGACGTCGACTCCGGCCGTGATCCGGCTGAACACCATCTCGGTGTGCAGCGACAGGGACTTGGCCGCGAGCGGCATCGGGTCGAGCGGGCCGGTCAGATCGACGGCGGCGAGGTGGCCGAACGGCCGCAGCACCTCCGCGATCCAGCCGAGGTTGCCCGCGGTGCCCGCGGTGGACAGCACCAGGTCGACCCGGTCGATCCCGGCGGCGCGGAGCTGGGCGGGCACGTCCCCGGTGTGGTCGACGACGAGGTCCGCCCCCATCGCCGTGCACCACTCGCGCGATGCCGGGCGCGAGGCCGTGGTCGCGACCAGCGCGGGCGTCCTGGTCTTCAGCAGCCGGGTCGCCAGGGTGCCCACCCCGCCCGCACCGCCGACGATCAGCACGCGGTCGATCCCCGCGGCCAAGCCGTCGTGCTCGCGGAACAGCGCTTCCCACGCCGTGAGGCCGCCGATGGGCAGCGACGCGGCGTCGGCGAAGGCCAGCTCGTCCGGGATCGGCGCCACCACCCGGTGGTCCACCGCGACCCGTTCCGCCCAGGTGCCGTCCCGCGCCATGTCCCCGGTGCCCATGACGCGGTCGCCGACCGCGAAGCCCGCGGCGGCCGGTCCCACGGCTCGAACGACCCCGGCGAACTCCCAGCCCAGGACGAGCCGTCCACCGGGTTCGGCGCTGCGGGTCCGCCGGACGCCGGCCTCGCCCGGGTTGATCCCGACGGCCCGGACCTCCACGAGCAGGTCCGCGTCGCGCAGCCGCGGTTCGGCGACGTCGACCAGCTCCATCGCGAACGCGTCCAGCGGGTGGGCCTGCTGGTAGGCGAGTGCTTTCATCTGCCGTCCTTCCCTGCGCTCAGTCCTGCTTGAGGGCGTGCAGCGCGGACAGCGGGCCGCCGCCGACCTGCATCAGCCGGCCGCCTTCGCGCAGCGCCCCGACGTCCACCGGCGCGAACCCGATCTCGTCCGCGATCGCGTGGAAGTCGGCTTTCGCGGCCGCGTCGTCCCCGGCGTAGAAGAGCAGGCGGCGGCCTTCCGCGTGCCGGGGATCGGGGGCGATGTGCTCGGCGAACAGCGTGTTGAACGCCTTGACCACCCGCGCGCCCGGCGCGTGCCGGGCGACGAACTCGCTGCCGGTGTCCGAGCCGAGGTCGACGAGGTCCGCGGGCGTCACCCCGGTCAGCTGGTTGGTCGTGTCGACCAGGATCCGGCCGTTCCACGCGGGCAGGTTCGCCAGCGCGGCGGGGATGTCCGACCACCGCACGGCGAGGAACACCACGTCGGCCGCGGCCGCTTCCGCGACGGTGCCCGCGGTGGCCGACGGGCCCAGCCGCTGCACGACCTCGCTCAGCGAGTCCGGGCCGCGGCCGTTGCTGAGGACGACGCGATGGCCAGCCGCGACGAGGTGACCGGCGATGGCCTGCCCGATGGCGCCGGCGCCGATGGTTCCGAAGTGCACGAGTCCTCCCGGAGCGCGTGGGGCGCTCGGCCCCGCCAATTTTTGATGACGACCGCCATCAAAATTAATGATGATGACCCACATCAATACTTGTCAAGGCGCGCCGCGCTCGTTTTGATGACGGGTATCATCGACCAGGCGACATGCCGACCGGGGCCGCGCGACACGGGCCCCGCGCGCCGAGGAGGCCCAGGTGCCACGCATCACGCAGGAGCAGAAGAAGCTCAACCGCGAACGGATCGTCGGCGCGGCGGGCGAAGGCTTCCGACTGCGCGGCATCGACGGGATCGGCATCGACGAACTGATGAAGGCCGCCGGGATGACGCACGGGGCGTTCTACAACCACTTCTCCTCGAAAGAGGACCTCGCGCTCGAGGTCTTCAACCGCGGCTTCACCGACTCACTGGCCGCGCTCGACGCCGTCCGCGAGTCCCATCCCGGTGCGGCCCGCGCCGCCCTGGACGCGGTGGTCGAGCAGTACCTGACCGCCGACCACCGCGACCACCCGGAAACCGGCTGCGCCTCGGCAGCCCTCGCCGCCGACGCCGGACGCCACGGCTGCGCGGCCCAAGCCCAGTACCAGCGCGGGCTCGCGGGCTACTTCGACACCATCACCGACATGGTCCGCGAAGCCGCGCACCAGGAGGGCACCGAACCGGACCCGGCGGAATCCCGCGAGCAGGCGGTCGCCCTGTTCTGCCAGCTGGTCGGCGCACTGGTGGTCTCCCGCGCCGTCGCCGCGGCCGACCCCGAACTGTCCGAAGAGGTCCTCAAGGCCAACCGCGCCCGCCTCACCGCGAACTGAGTGCTAGGCCACCGAAGGCGTCTTTGATCTCGCGCAGCAGACCTTGTCGGTTCCCTGTCAGCGGTGAAGCCGCTGAGCCGACGACCACCGAAGCAACCGGACCACCCGCGGGTTCTCAGCGGTTCCCTCGCGAGGACAGCGATTTCGCTGTGTACGGACCGGTACATGAGAAATCGCAGCCACACCGGGCAAGCGGGCAGCGAGGGAACCGCTGAGGTTCCGCTACCCGAGCGCCCCGCAAACCGGGGGCGAAGGCAGGCAGTGCGGTTCCGCCACCTCAGAGCTCCACGACTCGACCATCGTCAACCTGCAACCGCCGCGTCACGTGCACCGCGTCCAGCATCCGGCGGTCGTGCGTCACCAGCAGCAGGGTGCCGGAGTACGACGCCAGCGCCGACTCCAGCTGCTCGATCGCAGGCAGGTCCAGGTGGTTCGTCGGCTCGTCCAGCACCAGCAGGTTCACCCCGCGCGCCTGCAGCAGCGCCAGCGCCGCCCGCGTCCGCTCCCCCGGCGACAAGGTGTGCGCGGGGCGCAGCACGTGCACCGCGAGCAGCCCGAACTTCGCCAGCAGCGTGCGGACCTCGGCGGTCGGCCAGTCCGGCACCTGCGCGGCGAACGCGTCCAGCAGCGCCTCCGCACCGAAGAACAACCCGCGCGCCTGATCGACCTCGCCGACCACCACGCCGGAGCCCAGCGCGGCGCGGCCCTCGTCCGGGGCGAGCCTGCCCAGCAGCGCGGCCAGCAACGTCGACTTCCCGGCGCCGTTCGCGCCGGTGATCGCCACCCGGTCCGCCCAGTCGACCTGCAGGTCCACCGGCCCCAGCGCCCACGGGCCGCGGCGCAGCACCGCGCCGTGCAGGGTCGCCACCACCGAACCGGAGCGGGGCGCGGCGGCGATGCTCATCCGCAGCTCCCACTCCTTGCGCGGCTCCTCCACCACGTCGAGGCGTTCGATCATGCGCTCGGTCTGCCGTGCCTTCGCCGCCTGCTTCTCGGTGGCCTCGCTGCGGAACTTGCGGCCCACCTTGTCGTTGTCGGACGCCTTTCGGCGGGCGTTCTTCACGCCCTTCTCCATCCACGAGCGCTGCGAGCGGGCCCGGGATTCCAGCGCGGCGCGGGTGTCGGCGTACTCGTCGTACTGCTCGCGGGCGTGCCTGCGCGCGACCTCCCGCTCCTCCAGGTAGGCCGCGTAGCCGCCGCCGAACGACCGCACCTGCTGCTGCGCCAGGTCCAGCTCGACCACCCTGGTCACGGTGCGCGCCAGGAACTCGCGGTCGTGGCTGACCAGCACCGTTCCCGCGCGCAGCTCGGCGACGAAGCGCTCCAGCCGCTCCAGGCCGCCCAGGTCCAGGTCGTTCGTCGGCTCGTCGAGCAGGAACACGTCGTAGCGGCTCAGCAGCAGCGAAGCCATGCCGGCGCGCGCCGCCTGCCCGCCGGACAGGCTCGTCATCGGCTGTTCCAACGCCGTGTCCAGCCCGATCTCCGCGACGACGTCCTCGGCGCGTTCGGCCAGGTCAGCGCCACCGAGCGCCAGCCAGCGGTCCAGCGCCGTGCTGTACGCATCGTCCGAACCCGCCGCGCCCTCGGTGAGCGCTTCCGTCGCCGCGTCCAGTTCCCGCTGCGCCGCCGCCACACCCGTGCGCCGGGCGAGGAACGCCTGCACCGACTCGCCCGGAATCCGGTCCGGTTCCTGCGGCAGGTAGCCGATCGTCGCGGTCGGCGGGCTCAACCGCACCGAACCGTCCGTCGCGGGCACCAGGCCGGCGAGCATCCGCAGCAACGTCGACTTGCCCGCGCCGTTCACCCCGACCAGGCCCACCACGTCGCCGGGAGCGACGACCAGATCCAGGCCGGAGAACAGGACGCGCTCGCCGTGACCTGCGGCGAGCCCCTTCGCGACGAGTGTGGCGCTCATAAGGACTGCGATCCTAATCCCCGCTCACCGCGGGTCCGCGCCCTCGTCCCCGCGACCTCGTTCCCGTGCCGCCGGGCCCCGCCGCGCGGGACTACGCGGTCCGGCCGAGGACCGTGCCGTGCGGAATCCCGTCCAGGGCCTTCTCGAACTGTTCCAGCACGTCGGCCAGCGGAGCCGAGCTGTCCTCGTGGATCGCCAGGTCCTCGCCGGTGACGGTCAGGTGCTTGTCGATGAGGAAGAAGCTCTGCACCACGTGCCGCGCACCCAGCGAACTCACCACCGGGCGCAGCCCGTAGTCCAGCGCCAGCACGTGCGCCAAGCTGCCGCCGGTGGCCAGCGGCAGCACCGCCTTGCCGGTGAACCCGAACTGCGGCAGCAGGTCCAGGAACACCTTCAACAGCCCCGAGTAGGCGGCCTTGTAGGTGGGCGTGGCGAGCACGATGCCGTCGGTGCGCCCGACCTTCGCCACCGCGTCGGCGATCTCGGCGTCGCTCGTGTCCGCACCCAGCAGCGCTTCGGCGGGCAGGGTGCGCAGCCGCAGGTGCTCGGCGCGGCGGCCGGAGGCGGTGAGCCTGCGGGCCAGGTGCTCGGCGACGCGTTCGGTCTTGGAGGTCTTCGAAGGGCTACCGGAAATGACCAGGACGGTGGACACGCGCGTTCTCCTCACGGGGGTGGCCGATGATCCGAGGCGGGGAAACGGACCGGGGCAGTCCACAGTGGAATGATCAGTGAGCTGCGGAGGCGCCGGTCCGGCGGCGGGAACGACACCCCTGCGCCGCGACGCGCAGCAGATCCACGTGGCGGCGCTCGGTCAACGACGCCGGGAGGGCGGTCAGGTCCGGGAGCACGGAACCATCGCAACACCGGCGCGAACGGGGTGTCAACCAGACGGGACGCGAATCCCAACTCGCGGAACCGGGAATCCCTCCCGGCGGCGCGTCAGTCCGCCGCGCCCCGGCTCAGGCGGTCCAGCCGCCGCGGCGTCGGCCACTTCACGTGCGACGCCCAGCCGAAGCGCTCGAACAACCAGATCACCCGGGCCGACACGTCGATCTGCCCGCGCCGCACGCCGTGCCGCGCGCACGTCGGGTCGGCGTGGTGCAGGTTGTGCCACGACTCACCCATGCTCAGCAACGCCAGCGGCCAGAAGTTCGCCGCCTTGTCCCGGCTCTTGAACGGCCGCTCCCCGATCAAGTGGCAGATCGAGTTCACCGACCACGTCACGTGGTGCAGGAACGCCACACGCACCAGGCCCGCCCAGAAGAACGCCGTCCACGCGCCCCACCACGTGCCCGTCACCGCGCCACCCAGCACCGCGGGCAGCAGCAACGTCAACACCGTCAACGGCCCGAACAGCCGGTGCACCAGCACGATGTCCCGATCCGCCATCAGGTCCGGCGCGAACCGCTCGCGGTTCGTCAGGTCCCGTTCGAAGAGCCACCCCATGTGCGCGTGCCAGAACCCGCGCGCCAACGCCAGCGGTGACGTGCCGAACGCCCACGGCGAATGCGGATCGCCCTCCCGGTCCGAGAACGCGTGGTGCCTGCGGTGATCCGCCACCCAGTGCATCACCGGACCCTGCACCGACATGCTGCCCGCCACCGCCAGCGCCACCCGCAACCAGCGCTTCGCGCGGAACGCGCCGTGCGTGAAGTACCGGTGGAAACCCACCGTCACCCCGAGGATCGTGAACACGTAGAAACCCGCGGCCAACCCCACGTCCCACCAGCTCAGGCCCCACCCCCACGCCAGCGGCACCGCGGCCAGCAACGCCAGGAACGGCAGCAGGATGAACACGTAGACCGACAGCTGCGGCGCCCACCCCCGACGCCCGGCCAGCAGCGGCGCCCGTTCCTTGCCTGCGGTGGATTCGGTGGTGACCATCGCGCGAGAACCTCGAATCTGGCGGGAGCTGGGACCGTGCGCTCCACATTCCAGGTACCCGAGCCGCCCGGCAACGAACCGCACCCCACACCGCGGTGAACTTCGCCTGATCAGGGTGAATCCAGGCCGGTGGGGTTCAGCGCGTCACCACCTGGGCGAGGACCATCGAGAACGCGTCCCGGTCCACCGCGGCCGGCTCCGCCGCCAGCCACTCGCCGATCTCGCGGACGAAGCCCTCCGGCGTCAGCGGTTCCACCGGCGCCGCCGCGTCCGACTCGCCGATGCTCACCTCACCGGCCCGGTTCGGGTAGAGCAGCAGCACGCCGCGCACTTCGACCTCCGGCAGCAGCGCCTCGAACGCCGCGACACCCTCGCCGAGCCGCGTGGTGCCACCGCGGAACACGTGGCCGTTGCGCCACACCTCGCCGTCCTCGTCCACCTCGTAGTGGCCGGGCAACCACCGCTTCGACTCGACCAGCACCAGCCGCCTGCCGCACAGCACCGCGTGATCCACGTCCGCGAACACCGAACCCGGCCAGGCCACGCCGTGGAAGATCCGCACCCCCGGCAGCCGCGTCAGGTGGTCCGCCAGCAACTCCGCGGACCGCTGCTTCACCACCGCGTCCGCGGCCACTTCCTCCGCCGCGGTCCCGCCGAACACCCGGCCCCGGTTCTCCGCCTCGAACAAGCGGTCCGTGCGGTGCGCCTCCAGCAGGCGCCGCAGCAGCACCAGCACCACCACCCCGGCCGACACCAGCAGCGCCAGCCACATCCCCAGCAGCACCCCGCTCAACCCCACCAGCAGGCCCGCCGCCGCCAGCAGCACCCAGCCACCGGCCATCGCCAACGCCGCCGTCCGGTCCGGCGCCGTCACCGGCAGGTACACCACCCGTTCCGCCGGATCGACCTCGTCCCACCACGGGATGTCCGCGGCGCCCAGGTCCGGGGCGGGCGGTGCGAAATCCGGATCGTCGCCGAAGTCGCGGCGCTGTCCCGGCCGGTACACCCACCGCCGGGACGGCGTGCGGGACCGGGGCTCCGCGACCACCGGCTCCGGCTGCTCCGCGCCGTCACCCCCACCGTCGTAGTCCGCGCGGCGCACCGGATCGTTCAACGTCTCGTACGCCTGCTGCAGCAACCGGAAGGTGCCCGCGGTGCCGCCGACGTCCGGGTGCATCGTCCGCGCCAACGTCCGGTACGCGGATTTGATCTCGGCGCTCGACGCGGAGCGCTCCACGCCCAGCAGCTCGTAGTAGTCGACCCCGCGCACGAAACTCCGTCCACCGTAAGCGATCGGCCAGCCACGACCGCGCGGACATGATAAGTGCAAGCGGCCGTTCAAGATCAGCCAGTGGTGCCGGGCGAGCCGCGTTCCGCGACCGGTTCGGCTAACCGGGTGACGACCGCAGCCGCCACGCCAGCAACCCGCCCAACGCCAACGGCAACCAGAACACGAACACCCGGAACACGAGCACCGCCGCCGCCGACACCCCGATCGGCACCCCGTACGAGGCCAGCGCCGCGGCCGCACCCACTTCCACGAAACCCACCCCGCCCGGCAGCACCCCGACGATGCCGAACAACGTCGACACCGCGTACGCCACCAGCGCCACCAGCGGCCGGTCCCCCGCGCCCACCGCCACCATCGACGCCCACAGGACCGCCGCCCCCAGCAGGTCGATCAGCACCGCGAAGCACACCGCGGGCAACGCCGTCCACGGCCGGGCCCGGATCGCCGCCACCGCGTCGTAGAACTCGTCCGCGGCCTCCGCGTCCCGCTCCCGCGGCTCGCGGCGCAGCACCCGGTCCAGCACCCGCCCCGGCCACGACCACACCCGGCGCAGCACCTCCCGGCTGCGCACCGCCGCCACCAGCGCCACCACCCTCGCCAGCAGCCCGATGGAGAACAGCACGGTGGCGACGATCTCCGCGCGCTCCATCCGGCCGTCCCAGCACACCACCGCCAAACCCGCCGCCAGCGTCACCACGAAACCCACCTCGGCGGTCTGCGCCGCCGCCAAGTACGCGCCGGTGACCCGCCCCTGATCGCGCGTCCCCCGACCGCGCGCGTGCAGCGAGAACGCCGCCAAGCCCGCCAGGTTCCCCGACTTCACCGCCAGGTTCAGCGCGATCGACGCCACCGTCACCGGCAGCAGCTCCGCGAATTCGTGGTAGCCGCCCGCCCCGGTGACGCGGCGCGCCGCCACGTGCAGCAGCACCCAGTTCGCGATCCACACCAGCAGCACTCCCGCGCCGACCGCCAACCAGCGCGGATCGGCGTCCCGCAACGCCCGGCCCGCCGCGGGCAGCTCGTGGCGGTTCGCCCACACCAGCGCGGCGATCGCCGCCGCCACCAGCAGCACCGCCGCGACCTGGAGCCAACGGGAACGCACCGGAGCAGGGTGTCAGCAGAGCGGTCTGAGCGCCGCCCGGACAGGACCGTGTTCGCTCGCCCGGAAGCGATCACGATACGTGTCGACCAGTGCGGGCTCGCCCACCTTTTCCGGTGAATCCGCTACCCCCGTTCAGCGATCTCGGTGCACGGTGCCGCGTCGGCGTGTCGCGTCCCGCCGCCGCCGGGCCCGAGTCACCTGCCGCTTGGCGTCCCGCAGCCGATCGGTCAGCTCCGACAGCTCCGCGCGGAGCTCGTCACGACGATGTTCGAGCCGGTCCCGCTCCTGCTCCACCGACCGCAGCGCCTCCTCGGCGCGGTGCCGGTCGGACTCGGCGCGGGGGTGGTCGGACTCGGGGCGGGGGTGCTGGTCGAGGTGGGGGTGCTGGTCGGGGCTGCGGCCGGGTTCGGTGTCGTGCTGGTCGGCTTCGGCACGGCGGCGATCGGACTCGGTGCGGCGCCGGTCGGACTGGGTTCCGCGCTGGTCGGATTCGGTGCGGCGCCGGTCGGACTCGGTGCGGCGCCGGTCGGACTCGGTGCGGCGCCGGTCGGACTCGGCGCGGCGCCGGTCGGACTGGGTTCCGCGCTGGTCGGATTCTCGGGGGCGCCGGTCGGACTCGCTGCGCCGCCGGTCAGACTCGCTGCGGCGCCGGTCAGACTCGCTGCGGCGTCGATCTGTTCCGGTGCTGCGCACGTCGGACTCGGTGCCGCGCGGGCCCATTCCGGTGCTGTGTTGGTCGGACTCGGTGCCGCGCCGGTCATCTCGCGTTCGCCGCGTTCCGTCCTTCGCTTCCGCCGCGTTCTTGCCGTCGGTCGTCCCGGACTTCGCGGTCCCGGACTTCGCAGTCTCGGACTTCGCAAGCCCGGCCTTCGCAGTCCCGGCCTTCGCGGTCCCGGCCTTCGCGGTCCCGGATTTCGGCCGCGAGCGGGCGGGCGGTGCGTCCTCCGCGCCGGTGGGGGCTGGTGCGGATTTCGTTCGGTCTCGTGCTGCCTTCGCCCGGACCCGCGCACCGGCCGGGCCGTCGTGCGCGGCCTTCGCCTGGCCCTGCGCCGTTCCCGACCGCCCCCGCCCACCGGCCGACCGGTCCTGCGTCGCTTTCGGCCGACCCTGGGCTGTTCTGGTCCGCTTCTGGGCAACGCTCGTCGGGTCGTGCAACGTCCGCACCCGGCCCTGCGAGGTGGCCGCCGGATCCTGCTTGGCCGTCGCCTGATCCTGGGCCACCTTTCTCCGGCGCGGCGCAGCGGCGGCCCGCTCCCGCCCGGCCTCCGGCCCGTTCTCCGCCGCAATCTCCTGGCCGCGCGCGGTCGCAGATCGGCCCTGCGCAGACTCCCGTCGGGCCTGCGCCGCCTCCGGCGGACCCTGCGCAGTCTTCGTCCTGTCCCGCTCGGCTTTCGTTCGGCCGTGCGCGGTCTCCGGCCGGCCCCTCCCCGCTGTCGTCCGGCCGTGCGCCTGCGCCGCTTTTGGCCGGTCCTGCACGGTCTCCGCCTGATCTCGCGTGGTGGCGACCCGCTCCCGCGCGCCCTCCGACCGGTCCTGCGCCGCCTTCCTCTGAACCCGTGCGGTGTCCCGCCTGCCGTGCGCGGTACCTGGCTGGTCCCGGGCAGTGCGCGCCGTGGGACGTTCCGCGATGCGCGAGCCGGACCGACCGGCCGCCGCCGGCGGTGCTTCCTCCGCCGAAGCGCGCGTCCGCCGCTCCGGGCTTCGCTCTCGGCTTCCGGTCTCCCGTCCGCCCCTCAGCGGCGGCGCGTCATCCCGGGAGTGTTCGGCGCCCCGCTGCGCACCCTCGCGCGGGCCGTGTCCCCGCGGCCCGGTCCCCTGCTCACGGCGAGCCGTGGCGCTGCGCATCGCCGCCACCGACAGCTCGTCCAGGCCGAACCCGCTGTACTCCAGCGCGCCGCTGAGCACCCCGGCCCGCACCTGGCGCGCGGAGTCCGGTTCCGCGACCGCCGCGGTGAAAGTGCTCTCCACCTGCCTGCGCGCCTGCTCACCCAGCGGTTTCCCGCCGCGTTCCACCACCTGCGCCGTCCGAGCCGTCAGATCCGTGACGACTTCCGCGCGCCGCCGGTCCAGCCGCCGGATCTCGTCCCCGCGCAGCTCGCGTTGCGCTGAACGCAACTCCTCGCCGACCTCGACGAGTTCGGCCACCCGCCGCGGATGTTCGACGGCCACCCGGTTCACCGCCCACGCCGCCGTCGTCGGCTTGCGCAGCTCCCCGATCGCCCTGGCCAGGTCCTCGTCACCGGCGTCCCGGGCGGCGCGGACCCGCTCGTTGCGGTCGGCCACGAACCTCGCCGGATCTCCCTGGTAGAGCTGCTGCAGCAGCTCGTCCGGCACCTGCTCTCCGGCCATCCACCCAGCCCAGCACGGGCCCCGCCGCCGCGCACCCGAGCCCGAGGCGTGGCGCCGGGTCCGGCGGGGAACCCCACCGGCATGACGACGGTTCTGCAACGCCCCCGCAGCGGGGCTCTGATCGCCGGGGTGTGCGCGGGCATCGCACAGCGCTTCGGCTGGAACGTCGGCCTGGTCCGGCTGCTGTTCGTGCTCTCCTGCATCCTGCCCGGCCCGCAGTTCTTGATCTACCTGGCGCTGTGGATCGTGATGCCCAAGCAGTGAACCCGGGATCGAGGACCAGGGCCGAGCACCGCCGTGACCTGGCCCGGAACGCGAAAAACCCGCTGACTCTGGAGTCAGCGGGCCTTTCCACGCGGATGGCCGAGGCGGCGGAACCGCCCCTCCCTTGTGGCCATCCGGAACAGCCGTGCTCGGTCAGGTGGCGCCCTGGAACCGGCACGGCCAGCTCATCGCCGGCGCACCGTGCTGATGTCCACGGTAACCGCTACGGGTGACATAAGCCCAGGGCGCGCCGCACTTCACCGGACGGAAACCGGGTGTTCCACCGAAATCAAGTGTTCTGCGGGAAGCCCAGATCCACCCCGCCGTCGCTCGGATCCGGCCAGCGGGTCGTGATCACCTTGCCGCGGGTGTAGAAGTGCACCCCGTCCGTGCCGTAGATGTGGTGGTCGCCGAACAGCGACTCCTTCCACCCGCCGAACGAGTGGTAGCCGACCGGCACCGGGATCGGGACGTTGACACCGACCATGCCCGCCTCGACCTCCAGCTGGAACCGGCGCGCCGCTCCCCCGTCGCGGGTGAAGATCGCGGTGCCGTTGCCCCACCGCGAGGAATTGATCAAGTCGACCGCGTCGCGGTAGCCGTCCGCCCGCACCACGCACAGCACCGGCCCGAAGATCTCGTCGGCGTAGGCGTCCATCTCCGGGCGCACCTTGTCCAGCAGGCTCACCCCGATGAAGAAGCCGTCCTCGTGGCCCGGCACCACCAGCTCGGTCCCGTCCACCACGACCTCCGCACCCTGCTCCCGGGCCAGCGGGACGTAGGAGGCCACCTTCGCCCGGTGCTCGGCGGTGACCAGCGGCCCCATCTCCGAGGACTCCCGGTCACCGGGCCCGATGGCGAGCGCCCGGGCCCGTTCGGCGATCTTGCCGACGAGCTCGTCGCCGATCGGATCGACCGCCACCACCACGGACACCGCCATGCAGCGCTCCCCGGCCGAGCCGTACGCGGCCGAGACCGCGGCGTCGGCGGCCTGGTCCAGGTCCGCGTCCGGCAGCACCAGCATGTGGTTCTTCGCGCCCGCCAACGCCTGCACCCGCTTGCCGTGCTCGACCGCAGTGCGCTGCACGTACCGCGCGATCGGCGTGGACCCGACGAAGCTGACCGCCGCGACATCCGGATGGGTGAGCAGCCGGTCCACCGACTCCTTGTCGCCGTGCACCAGGTTGAGCACGCCGTCCGGCAACCCCGCTGCCGCGAACAGCTCGACGAGGCGCTGGGTCGCCGACGGGTCCTTCTCGCTCGGCTTCAGCACCACGGCGTTCCCGCAGGCGATCGCCATCGGGATCATCCACAGCGGCACCATCGCCGGGAAGTTGAACGGCGTGATGCAGGCGACGACGCCGACCGGCTGCCGGATCGACTCCACGTCCACCCTGGTGGAGACCTGCGTGGAGCTCTGCCCCTTGAGCAGCTGCGGGATGCCGCAGGCCAGCTCCACGATCTCCAGGCCGCGCGCGACCTCGCCGAGCGCGTCGGAGTGCACCTTGCCGTGCTCCGCGGTGATCAGCGCGGCGATCTCGTCCCGGTGCGCGTCGAGCAGCTCCCGGAACTTGAACAACACCTGGGTGCGCTTCGCCAGCGAGGACGTGGACCACGACGCGTGGGCCTTCGCCGCCGCGGCGATCGCGGTATCCACCTCGTCCGCGCTCGCCAGCGGGACCTGTCCGGTCACCTGCCCGGTCGCCGGGTTCGTCACCTGTCCGAAGCGGCCGGAGGTCCCGTCCGCGGCCGCCCCGTCGATCCAATGCCGAATACCGTTCACGATCTCCCGAAACCTTCCCGATTCGCCGCGAATCCGTTCACGGGCACCCTGCGCGTTCACAAGTGGTGCCGCTGCTCCCGCACGTGTTCTTCGTAGTTCTGCCGGGCCGCCCGGGTGCTCTCCAACGCGGAGACCTCGGCGACCGGCACGTCCCACCAGGCCTCCGGCGGCAGCTGCGCCTTCGCCGGGTCGGTCTCCACGTACACCGCCGTGGGCCGCGCCGATTCCCGGGAGGCGCGCAGCGACTCGCGCAGCTCGTCCACCGTGTCCGCGCGCAGCACGTCCACGCCGAGGCTGCCCACGTTCGCCACCAGGTCCACCGGCAGCGGATCTCCGGTGAACCGGCCGTCCTCGTCCCGGAACCGGTAGGCCGTGCCGAAGCGCTCGGCCCCGACCTTCTCCGACAGCCCGCCGATGGAGGCATAGCCGTGGTTCTGCACCAGCACCAGGTTGATCTTGATGCCTTCCTGCACGGCCGTCACCAGCTCGGTGGGCAGCATCAGGTAGGTGCCGTCGCCGACGAGCGCGAACACCTCGCGCTCCGGATCGGCCAGGCGCGCTCCGATGGCCGCCGGGATCTCGTAGCCCATGCAGGAGAACCCGTACTCCACGTGGTACTGGTGGGGCTGCTTGGCGCGCCACAGCTTGTTGAGGTCCTCCGGCAGCGAACCCGCGGCGTTGACCACCACGTCCTCGTCGGCCAGCACCTCGTCCAGCACGCCGATCACCTCGGCCTGCCCTGGTCTCTCGCCCCCGTCGGCGGCCCGCGTGACGCGGTCCACCACCGCCGACCAGGTCGCCGCGGCGCCCCGGTACTCGCGCACGTACTCCTCGTCCACCCGGTGGCCCGCCAGCCGTTCCGCGAGACCGGCCAGCACGGCGCGCGCGTCCCCGACGACCGGGGTCGCCGCCTGCTTGTGCGCATCGCCCGGCGCGATGTTGATGTTGACGAACCGCACCGCCGGGTTCGCGAACAAGGTGCGCGAGGCGGTGGTGAAGTCCGAGTAGCGGGTGCCGATCCCGATCACCAGGTCCGCCCGCCGCGCCAGGTCGTCAGATGCCGAGGTCCCGGTGTGCCCGATGGAGCCGAGCGCGCGCGGATCGTCGAACCGCAGCGAACCGCGCCCGGCCTGCGTCTCCGAGACCGGGATGCCGGTGTCGGCGGCGAACTCCTGCAGCCGCTGCTCAGCTCCGCTGTGGTGCACCCCGCCACCGGCGATGATCAGCGGACGCCGGGCCGCGCGGATGCGTTCCGCCGCCTCGTCCAGGGACTCCGGGTCGGCCGGCGGGCGGGGCACCCGCCAGGTCCGCTCGGCGAAGAACTCCTCCGGCCAGTCGTACGCCTCGGCCTGCACGTCCTGCGGCAGCGCGAGCGTCACCGCGCCGGTCTGCACCGGATCGGTCAGCACCCGCATCGCCTCCAGCGCCGACGGGATCAGCGCCTCCGGGCGCCAGATCCGGTCGAAGTACCGGGACACCGGGCGCAGCGCGTCGTTCACCGAGACGTCCCGGGCGTGCGGGAGTTCCAGCTGCTGCAACACCGGGTCGGCGGGCCGGGTCGCGAACACGTCGCCCGGCAGCAGCAGCACCGGCAGGTGGTTGATCGTCGCCAGCGCCGCCCCGGTGACCAGGTTCGTCGCTCCCGGTCCGATGGAGGTGGTGCACGCGTAGGTGGACAGCCGGTCGCGCTGCCGCGCGTAGCCCACCGCCGCGTGCACCATCGCCTGCTCGTTGCGCCCCTGCACGTAGGGAAGTTCCGGCGTCTCCAGCAATGCCTGCCCGATCCCCGCCACGTTGCCGTGGCCGAAGATCCCCCAGCAGCCCGCGATCAGCCGGGTCCGCTGCCCGTCGCGTTCGCTGTGCTGCTGCGCCAGGAACCGCACCAGCGCCTGCGCGACGGTCAACCGCCTCGTTCCGGAACTCATCCTCGATCCCCTCCCGCTTCGGCCGCCGGGGCCGCGTACAGCGGCAGCCGCGGGTCGACCGGCTGGTCCCGCCAGGTCTCGCGCACCCACGCGTGCGCGGGGTCGTCGCAGATCAGCCACGCCCGGTCCGGGGACGGGCCCGCCATCACGTTGAGGTAGTACATGTCGTAGCCCGGCACGGCCATCGACGGCCCGTGCCAGCCGTCCGGGATCAGCACCACGTCCCCGCTGCGCACCTCTGCCAGCACGTCGGTCCGCCGATCCGGCCCGGACGGGTACACGCGCTGGTAGCCGACGCCCTCGGTACCACCGCCGGAGGCGATCTCGAAGTAGTAGATCTCTTCCAGCTCCGACTCGCCGTCGCGCTCGGTGTCGTGCTTGTGCGGCGGGAACGACGACCAGTTCCCGGCCGGGGTGAGCACCTCCACCGCGATCAACCGGTCCGCTTCGAACACGTGCGCCGCACCGAAGTTGTTCACCTGCCTGCTCGCCTGCCCGGCGCCGCGCAGCTCCACCGGCACGTCGGAGGCCGCGCCGTAGCGGGCGGGCAGCCGCCGCTCGCAGCGGGCTCCGGTCAGCGCGAACCGGCCGCCCGCCGCGCTGCGCACCCGCACCGAGGAATCCCGCGGCACGTAGGCGAAATCGGTGACGCCGCGGAACACGCTGTCGCGGCCGTCGAGTTCGAACACCGCGGTCTCACCCGCGCCGTCCACCGAGCGCACGGTGCAGCCGCCGGTGAGCGGCAGCACGATCCACTCGCTGTCGCCGGTGGCGAACTCGTGCTCCGCACCCGCCGCGAGTTCCAGCACGCGCAACGAGGAATAGCCCCAGCCCGCGCTCTCCGGGTCGACCCGCACGGCGTACTCGTCCTGCGCCGCCGTTCCCGCGGGCAGGTGGAATCGCTTGTCCGGCACCACTTCTCCCTCCGTCCTCACCGGTCGAACTCCCCCGTCGTCACCAGGCCGGCCGGGCGCAGCAGGCCCGCGGCGGTGTCCACCGCGGCGGCCACGTCGCCGTCCGGCGGGTAGAGCAGGCTGCGGCCCACCACCAGCCCGTGCACGTTCGGCAGCTGCAGCGCCCGCTGCCACCGCGCGAAGGTGGCGTCCTGGTCGGCCGCGACCTCGCCGCCCAGCAGCACGGTGGGCAGCGTGGTGGTCTCCATGACCGGGCCGATCCGTTGGATGTCGTCCACCACCGGAACCTTCAGCCAGGTGTAGGCCGAGGTACCGCCGAGCCCGGCGGCGATCGCGATGGACCGGGTGACCGCCTCCGCGGACAGGTCGTTGCGCACCTTCCCGCCGACCCGGCGGGACAGGAAGGGCTCGACCAGGGCCATCAGGCCGCGCTCCGCGAGGTCGTTCACCGCCTGCGCCGCGCCGGCCATCGTCTCCAGCGAACCGGGGTCGCCGTAGTCGAGGCGCAGCAACAACTTCCCGCCGTCGAACCGGAGCCGTTCGACGTCCTGCGCGCGGTGCCCGGTGAACCGGTCGTCGAGCTCGAAGGAGGCACCGGCCAGCCCGCCCCGGTTCATCGAACCGATGACGACCTTGCCCTCCAGCGCGCCGAGCAGCAGCAGGTCGTCGAGCACGTCGGCGGTGCCCAGCACGCCGTCCACGCCGGGCCGGTCCAGCGCGGTGCACAGCCGCTCCAGCAGATCGGTCCGGTTCGCCATCGCCAGCGCGTCGTCCCCGGCGCCCAGCGCGCCCCGCGCCGGGTGGTCGGCGGCGATGATCAGCATCCGGCCGTCGGCGCCGAGCAGCGGTCTGCGCTGCCGGGACGCTGCCGCCTCCCGGATCGCTTCGGGCCGGGTGGCGCGCACCCGGGTGAGGTCGGTGATGCTCACAGTGGACACGGTTCTCGCTTTCGCACTAGCCGCTCAGCCGGTGGCACCGGGGCGGTCGGCGGACAGGAGGCTCTCGATCTCGTGCGCGTGGGGCATGGCGGCGGAGCAGGCCAGCCGGGAGGCGACCAGCGCCCCGGAAGCGTTGGCGAAGCGCATCGTCCGCGGCGCTTCCCAGCCCTCGAGCAGGCCGTGGCACAGCGCGCCGCCGAAGGCGTCGCCCGCGCCCAGCCCGTTGACGACCTCCACCGGTACCGGTGGCTCGACCACGTCGGCGGTGACCGATCTGGCGAGCACGCCCGCCGGGCCCTGCTTGACCACGGCCAGCTCCACCCCCGCCGCCAGCAGGGCGTCCGCGGCGGCGTCCGGGTCCCGGGTGCCGACGGCGCGTTCGCACTCGTCGAGGTTGCCGACCGCGACCGTGACGTGCCGGAGCGCCTCCCGGTACCAGGAGGTGGCCGCGGAGTGGTCGGGCCAGAACATCGGCCGCCAGTCCAGGTCGAAGACGGTGTGGCCGCGTCGCGCGCGATGTTCCAGCGCGGCCAGCGTGGCCGTGCGGCTCGGTTCCTCGGCCAGGCCGGTGCCGGTCATCCAGAAGATCCGGGCGGACGCGATGGCGTCCAGGTCGAGCTCGTGCGGGTGGATCTCCAGGTCGGGCGCTTTCGGGTAGCGGTAGAAGTACAGCGGGAAATCGTCCGGTGGGAACACTTCGCAGAAGGTCACCGGTGTCGGATACCGCTCGACGGGGGTGACCCACCGGTCGTCCACGTCGAACTCGCGCAGCGCCTGGTGCACGTACTCGCCGAACGGGTCGGCCCCGGTCCTGCTGATCACCGCTGCGCGCCTGCCGAGCCGGGCGGCGGCGACCGCGACGTTGGTGGCGGAACCGCCGAGGTACTTGCCGAAGGTCTCGACCTGCGGCAGCGGCACCCCCGTCTGCAGCGGGTACACGTCGACCCCGATGCGGCCCATGGTGATGACGTCGAACGGGATGCTCATCGGATGCTGACCTCCGAAACGGGCGCGTGGAGCGAAATGGGCTCGGGATGGATACCTGGTGGGGCCGCCATCCGGGCGAGGCCTGGCGGGAAGCGGAACCGCGGACGCCGGTGGGGCGGACCCGCTCGGAACCGACCGCGGCAGGACCGGGGAGCACGAGAACGGGCCGCCCCCGCCCGCGTGCTCCCCGGACTCGGCCACCTCGTCCGGTGGGCCGAACCGGCGACGACCGGATCGTCACCGGGCGCCGGAACCGCGCGTTGTGATTTCGTGTCTACTCGGCCGTCACGGCGCCTGTCAATAGTATGTCCGGACATACTTACTTAAGGATGACACCCGATCTTGCTAACGTAAGGAACGTGACCTCCATGCAGCACCGATCCCGACCTGCGGACGGGAACTCCACCTGGGACCCGGCCAGCCGGATCACCGTGGACCACTCCAGCCCCGTGCCGCTGTACCACCAGGTGGCGACCCAGATCGAAGCCGCCATCGAGGGTGGCGACCTGCCGGTCGGCACCCGGCTGGACAACGAGATCGAACTGGCCGGCCACCTCGGCCTGTCCCGGCCGACCGTCCGGCAGGCCATCGGCTCGCTGGTGGACAAGGGCCTCGTCGTGCGCAAGCGCGGCGCGGGCACCCAGGTCGTGTTCAACAAGGTGAAGCGCTCCGTCGAGCTGAGCAGCTTGTTCGACGACCTCACCGAGATCGACCGCAGGCCCAGCACCCAGGTGCTGATCAACGAGGTCGAGCTGGTGTCCGACGAGCTCACCGGCACCCTCGGGCTGAAGCGGACCGACAGCGTGCTGCACCTGGAGCGCGTCCGCTACGCCGGCGGCGAGCCCATCGCCCGCATGAACAACTTCCTGCCCGCAGAGCTGATCCGTCCCTCGACGGAATCGCTGATCGAGCGCGGGCTCTACCAGCTGCTGCGCGGCGCCGGCGTGCCGCTGCACGCGGCGCGCCAGACCATCGGAGCCCGCACCGCGACCGAGCAGGACGCCGAGCTGCTCGACGAACCCGAGGGCGCCGCGCTGCTGACGATGGAGCGCACCACCTACGACCAGTCCGGCCGGATCGTCGAGTACGGCTCGCACGTGTACCGCGCGTCGCGCTACTCCTTCGACCTCTCCCTCCGCGGCGACGCCTGACCGGCGGAGCCGCTCGCACCTTCCACCGGCGGTCCCGCCGGTCGATCCACCGCCTCGCCCCACGACCCTTCGCTCGCGGGCGCGCGTTTTCGCGCGCGCGGAGGCCTCGATGCGCCCTGCCGCGCCCGCCGTCCCCCGACCGGATCATCGGAATCATCCGTACGTAAGTATGTCAGGACGAAGTCTTGACACGGGTCCGCTCGCGGGGGAAAACTACGGCTACCGAATCGCGGAGACCGGCGTCACACCCGACCTCCGGAGCGGCCCGCCGCCCGGCGCCGCACCTCCGCTCCCCGACGACCGCGCCACCGGCCGAGCCCTGGCCGCGGCCGTCCGCGCGCCGATCCACCGCGCGCAGCTCCGACCCTCCGCCGCAACGCAGCAGCAGAAGGAGATTCCGATGAGCAACGGCAACGAGGCCGGCGACCGGCTGCGGGTCGGCTCGGCACCCGACTCGTGGGGAGTCTGGTTCCCCGAGGACGATCAGCAGACCCCGTGGCAGCGGTTCCTCGACGAGGTGTCCGACGCCGGGTACCGGTGGATCGAACTCGGCCCGTACGGCTACCTGCCCACCGACCCGCACCGCCTGCGCGACGAACTCGCGCGGCGCGAGCTGACCCTCTCCGCGGGCACCTGCTTCACCGCGTTCCACCGCGGCGACGTGTGGGAGCAGACCTGGGCGCACGTCCGCCAGGTCGCCGACCTCACCAGCGCGCTCGGCGCCCGGCACGTCGTCGTCATCCCGGAGATGTGGCGCGACCCGGCGAGCGGCGAGCAGCTCGAGGACCGGTCGCTCGGCGACGGTTCCTGGCGCGCACTGGGCACCGGCATCGACCGGCTGGCCAAGGCGCTGCACGAGGAGTACGGGGTGCACCTGCAGTTCCACCCGCACGCCGACAGCCACGTCGACACCCAGCAGCACGTGGAGCGGTTCCTGGAGATGACCGACCCGGAACTGGTGACGCTGTGCCTGGACACTGGGCACATCTCCTACTGCGGCGGGGACAACCTGGAACTGATCCGCAAGTACCCGGACCGCATCGGCTACCTGCACCTGAAACAGGTCGACCCGCGGGTGCTGGCCGAGGTGCAGGAGCAGGACTTGCCGTTCGGGCCGGCGGTGCGCCGCGGCGTGATGTGCGAGCCACCGCAGGGCGTGCCCGCCCTCGAACCGATCATCGAAGCCACCCGCGGGCTCGACGCCGATCTGTTCGCGATCGTCGAGCAGGACCTGTACCCGTGCGCACCGGACGTGCCGCTGCCTATCGCCAAGCGCACCAGGGAGTTCCTGAACCGCTGCGGTGCGGGCGCCCGCTGAGCCACCGCACCACCACACCACCGCACCCGCACCCGCGGTGCGCTGCCCACCGGTCCTGCCGGACCGCGCGGCGCACCGCGACCAGCACCCGCCGCCCCCGGCCGGCGCGCACCGCGCGACGGCCCCGAACGGCGCACCCAGGAGGGACGAGCATGACCGATCAGGACCTCCGGGTCGGGGTGATCGGAGCCGGCATGATGGGTTCCGACCACGCCGCCCGCATCCACGAACGACTCAGCGGCGCCCGTCTCGTCGCCGTCGGCGACCCCGACGCGGAGCGGGCGGACCGCGCCGTGCGCGGTGTGCCCGGGGCCCGCGCCGAAACCGACCCGCTGGCCGTGATCACCGCGTCCGACGTGGACGCGGTGGTGATCGCCTCTCCCGGCCCCGCGCACGAACCGCTGCTGCTCGCCGCGGTGGAACGCGGCATCCCGGTGCTGTGCGAGAAACCGCTCACCCCGGACCCCGAGTCCGCGCTGCGCGTGGTGCGCGCCGAAGCGGCGAGCGGCCGCAAGCTCATCCAGGTGGGCTTCATGCGCCGGTTCGACCCGGAATACCTGCGTCTGAAGGAACTGCTCGACGCCGAGGAGTTCGGCCGGACGCTGCTGCTGCACTGCGCGCACCGCAATCCGTCCGCACCACCGGGGTTCACCACCGACATGCTCATCACCGACTCGGTGGTGCACGAGTTCGACACCACCCGGTGGTTGCTCGGCCGGGACCTCACCGCCGTATCGGTCCGCCAGCAGGGCACGGCGCCCAGCACCGACGCCGGCGTCCCCCAGCTCGTCACGATCGAGACCGCCGGTGGCGTGCTCGTCGACGTCGAGATCTTCGTGAACTGCGGCTTCGGCTACCAGGTCCGCTGCGAAGCGGTCTGCGAGCAGGGCACCGCGCTGGTCGGCGACGACACCGGGATGCGCACGCACCACGCGGGCCGCTGGGGCGGCGACGTCACCTCGGACTTCCGGCCGCGGTTCCGGCAGGCCTTCGACGCCGAGTTCCAGCGGTGGGTGCGCGCCGCCCGCGCCGGCGGTATCGACGGCGCCTCCGCATGGGACGGCTACGCCGCCGCGGCCGCCTGCGAAGCGGGCGTGACCGCCCAGCGGACCGGGCAGCGCATCGAGATCGTGCTCGCCGAACGTCCCGAGCTCTACGCCTGACCGACCTGAACCGGCCCTGAGGAGAACTGGTGAAGATCGCGCTCGACCCGAACATGTTCCGGTTCACCCCGTTGCTGGAACTGCCGAAGCTCGTCGCCGAACTCGGCTACGAGTGGATCGAACTGTCTCCGCGCGAGGACGTGCTCCCGTTCTTCCGCCACCCGCGGATCGACGACGAGACCCTCCGCCGGTTCCGGCGGGAGCTGGACGCCGCCGGGGTGGGCATCTCCTCGGTGCTGCCGCTGTACCGCTGGTCCGGCCCCGACGAGGAGGAGCGGGAAGCGGCCGTGCGGTACTGGAAGCGGGCCATCGAGATCACGTCGTTGCTCGGCGTCGACGCCATGGTCTCGGAGTTCAACGGCAGGCCGGAGGACTCCAGCCGCAGCGAGGGCAAGTTCTTCAAGTCGATGGAAGAACTGCTCCCGATCTTCGAGCGGGAGGGGATCTCGCTCAGGCTCGAACCGCACCCGGACGACTTCGTCGAAGACGGACACGTCGCGGTGGACATGATCCGCGGGCTGAACTCGCCGAACGCGCAGTTCCTGTACTGCGCGCCGCACACCTTCCACATGGGCGACGACGCGCCGGGCATCATCCGGCACGCCGGTGAGCTGCTCACCCACGTGCACCTGGCGGACAGCTTCGACCACACCGCCTCGTCCGGGCTGCGCTACATCGTCAACCCGCCGGGCTCCCCGGTCCGGGTGCACCAGCACTTGGACATCGGGCAGGGCGAGGTCGACTGGGACGAGCTGTTCGGCGCGCTCCGCGACAACGGGTTCGACGGCACCATGACCGTGGCCGTGTTCGCGTGGGAGGACCGCGCCCGCGAATCCTCGGTGTTCATGCGGAAGAAGACCGCCGAGTACTTGGCCCGATGGTGAGGACGGAGATCGATGGTGGCGAGAACGCTCTCGAACGACGAGCCCGGTGAGCAGGCCGAGCTCGCCGCGGTGCGCAAGGCGAAGCGGTTCGTCCTGCTGGTGGCGATCGTGTCCGCGCTGGGCGGGGCGCTGTTCGGCTACGACACCGGGGTGATCTCCGGGGCGCTGCTGTTCATGACCCCGCACTTCGGGCTGACGCCGTTCCTGGAAGGACTGGTCACCAGCTCGCTGCTGCTGGGCGCCGCCGCGGGCGCGCTGGTCGGCGGCCGGATCGCGGACCGGGCCGGGCGGCGGCCGATGCTGATCGGATCGGCCGTGGTGTTCGTGGTGGGCACGCTCGGTTCGGCGCTGACCCCGGACGTCCCGATCCTGGTGCTCTCCCGGGTGGTGCTGGGGCTGGCGGTCGGCGCCGCCTCGGTGGTGGTGCCGCTGTACATCTCCGAGATGGCGCCGGCGCAGGTGCGCGGCAGGCTGGTCACCTTCAACGGCCTGATGATCGTGACCGGGCAGCTGCTGGCGTACGTGGTGAACGCGCTGCTCGCCGAAGCCGGGGCGTGGCGCTGGATGCTCGGGCTCGCGACCATTCCCGCGGTGTTGCTGGGCGTGGGCATGCTGTTCCTGCCGGACAGCCCGCGGTGGTACGCGGGCAAGCAACGGCCGGAGCAGGCCCGCGCCGTGCTGCACCGCGGCCGGTCGCCCGAGGAGGCCGAGCGGGAGCTAGCGCAGATCACCGCCGCGCACGAACAGCAACCGACCGGCCGGGGTTGGCGGGAACTGCGCTCGAAGTGGCTGCGCCGGGTGTTCTTCATCGGCATCGGGCTGGCGATGCTGCAGCAGGTCACCGGCGTCAACACGATCATCTACTTCGCACCGATGCTGCTGACGCAGACCGGACTGGGCGAGGTCGCCTCCATCGCGGCGACGATCTCGATCGGGGTGATCTCCGTGCTGGCGGCGCTGGTCGGCCTGCTGCTGATGGATCGGGTCGGCAGGCGGCCGCTGCTGCTCACCGGCCAGGCCGGGGTGACCAGCTGCCTGGCGCTGCTGGGCTTGGTCTTCCTGCTGCCGACCGGTGCGAGCTGGGTCAGCTACCTGACGCTGACGATCATGGTGGTGTACATGGCGTTCCAGCAGAGCAGCGTGAGCACCGTGACCTGGCTGATGATCACCGAGCTGTTCCCGTTGAAGATCCGCGGCTTCGCGATGGGCGTGGCGGTGCTGGTGCTGTGGCTGACGAACTTCGTGGTGGCGCTGGTGTTCCCGCCGATGGTGGCGGCCATCGGGGGCAGCGCCACGTTCTGGGTGTTCGCCGCGCTCAACATCGGTTCGCTCGTGTTCAGCGTGCGGCTGGTCCCGGAGACCAAGGGGCGCAGCCTGGAAGAGCTCGAAACCGACCTGCGGGTGCGCTACTCCTGAGCCGCTCCCCCACGCCCGGGCGGGCCGATCGGCACCTCCGCACTTCCACTCCGGACGAGAGGAACGACGATGCAGTTGGGACTGATCGGTACCGGCCGGATCGGCGCGATGCACTCCAGGACCCTGCTGGGGCTGGACGGCGTCACCGGGCTGCGGATCACCGACGCGCTCCCCGACCGGGCCGCGCGGCTCGCCGCCGAGCTGCGCGCCGACGGGCTCGCCGCCGAAGCGGTTCCGACCGAGGAAGAGCTCTACGCGGCGGGGGTGGACGCGGTCGTGATCACCGCCGCCACGCACGCGCACGCCGAGCTGATCCACCGGGCGCTGGACCGGGGCAAACCGGTGTTCTGCGAGAAACCCGTCGCCCTCGACCTGCCCGGCACCCGCGAAGTGGTGCGGCGCAGCACCGAAGTGGACGTTCCGCTGCAGATCGGGTTCCAGCGCCGCTACGACGCCGGATACCGGGCGGCGCGGGAGGCGGTCCGCAGCGGCCGCCTCGGCTGGCTGCACACGTTGCGCGCCGTCACCGGTGACCAGGACCCGCCGCCGGCCGAGTACCTGCTGACCTCCGGCGGGTTGTTCCGGGACTGCAGCATCCACGACTTCGACGCGCTGCGGTGGGTCACCGGCCGCGAGGTCGTGTCCGCGTGCGCGCTCGGCGCGAACCGCGGCGCGGCGTTCTTCGCCGAGGCCGACGACGTGGACACCTGCGTGGCGCTGCTGGAGTTCGACGACGGCACCCTCGCCACGGTGAGCGCCAGCCGCTACAACGGCGCTGGGCACGACGTGCGGCTGGAGGTGTGCGGTTCGCTGGGCGCGCTGTTCGTCGGCCACGACGACCGGGCTCCGCTGCCGTCCGCGGAGCAGGGTGTGCCCTGGCCGTCCGGCGCCCCGTACCGCACGTTCCTGGAACGCTTCCGGGCGGCGTACGTCGCCGAGCTCACCGAGTTCGTCGAGGTCGCGGCCGGGCGAGCGGACAACCCGTGCACGGCGGCGGAGGCACTGGAGGCTCTGTGCATCGCGGAGGCGTGCGAGCGGTCCCGCCGGGAGCGGCGCCCGGTGAGCATCGCCGAAGTCCGCGGCTGAGCGACGTGGCGCCGGGATGTCGACGCGCACGACCGCGCCGCGCGGACGGGCCGCCGGAACCTCGGGAAGCGTCGGAACCTCGGGAAGCACGGTCGGCGGCACCGGATGCGCCGGTGCCGGACTCGGCCGGTCCGGACAGGTGCGCGGACCCGCCCCGGCACCTCGCGGGCGCGGCGGTGTCATTCGGCGATCAGTGCGGAACTCCCGGCGCACGGCCGCTTTCACCGGGCCGCCCGGTGCGGTATGCAGGGCGCGTGACGAATGTGGTGCTGGGGCCGATCCTCCGCTACACCGACGACACGTCGGCGACCGTGTGGCTGGAACTGGACGAGGCCTGCACGGTCGAGGTGCTCGGCACCGCTGCCGACACGTTCCAGGTCGGCGGGCACCACTACGCGCTGGTCGCGCTGCGCGGACTGCGGCCGGGCACCTCGACTCCCTACGACGTGCGGGTCGGTGGCGCCGTGGTGTGGCCGGCCGCCTCGGACACCCATCCGCCGAGCCGGATCCGCACGGTGCCGCCGGGAGCTGGAGCCCGGCTGGTGTTCGGATCGTGCCGGTTCGGCCCGACGGAGGACGCGGGCCGCCGCCGAACGCTGGGACCGGACGCGCTGGAGTCCTGCGCCCGCAGGCTGATGGACACCCCGGAACGGGACTGGCCGCACGCGATGCTGTTCCTCGGTGATCAGGTGTACGCCGACCAGACCGCGCCTGAAGTGCAGCGGGAGCTCGCGGCCCACCGGGACCTCCGCGAACCCCCCGGCGAGGAGATCGCCGACTTCGAGGAGTACACGGTGCTGTACCGGCATGCCTGGGGCGATCCGCTGGTGCGCTGGCTGCTGTCCACCGTCCCCAGCATGATGATCTTCGACGATCACGACGTGCGGGACGACTGGAACACCTCGCTGGAGTGGCGGACCGCGATGTCCGCCCAGCCCTGGTGGCGGGAACGTCTGCTCGGCGCCCTCGTCGGCTACTGGGTGTACCAGCACATCGGGAACCTCTCCCCCGACGACCTGGACGCGGACCCCACCTACCGGGCGGTGCTGGCCGCGGGTCGCACCGGGGATGCGCTGCCGGTGCTGCGCGAGTTCGCCGCGGCCGCCGACACCGAGCTGCGCACCCCGGGCACCGCGGAGGAGGTGGGCGGGCCGCGGGGCCGGTACAAGGACGTGCGCTGGAGCTACCGGCGGGACCTGGGCGCGCTGCGGCTGATCGTGCTGGACACCCGGGCGGGCCGGATCTTGGAGGGCGGCAGCCGGGCGATGCTGTCGGACGTCGACTTCGACTGGCTGCGCGAGCAGCTGCGGCTCGATCCGGCCCAGGAGCCACTGCCGGACCACGCGCGCGTGCGCATCGCCGGGAGTCGCGGATCCGCGGGCGGGGGCGCTGCGAACGGCGTCGGACCGGGGGCGCCACCGACCTCCTCGCCCGGGATCTCACCGCCGGGGAGCGGTGCCGGACCGGACGACGACTCGGAGCTCGACGGCGGTGTTCCACGCAGCAGCCGGTCCGAGGGGGACAGCCGGGCAGAGGGCGGCGCCCGGGCCGAAGGAAGCGGTCTGGCCGGGCTGGGCGAACGGTCCGGGCACGCCGAGGAATCTCGGCGCGACGGGGAATCTCGGCGTGAAAGGGAATCTCGGCGCGACGACGAGCACCGACGGAACGATGAACACCGGCGCGACGACGAACCCGGGCACGACGACGAACCCCGACGAGACGACACAACGGCGGGTGCGGCCCACACCGGGGATCCGGGCCGTGCTTCGGAGTCGCCGGAGCACCTCGTGATCGCTTCCTCGCTGCCGTGGCTGCTCCCGCACGCGGTGCACCACCTGCAGGCCTGGAACGAGGCGGCGTGCACGGATCGCGGCCGGTGGCCGAAGCTCGCGGAGCGCGTGCGGCAGGCGGGCGATCTGGAGCACTGGGCCGCGTTCGGCGAGTCCTTCGACCGGCTGTCGGAACTGCTTCGCGAAGCCGCGGATCGGCCGGACACCGCCTCGGTGTCGGTGCTGTCCGGGGACGTGCACCACAGCTACGTCGCGGAGGCGGTGTACGCCCCGGCGACCCGGTCCCGGGTCGTGCAGGTGACGTGTTCGCCGTTGCACAACGCGACGCCCGCGCACTTGACGACGCCGCTGCGGATGGCGTGGGCGCGCTCGTTGGCGGCGTTGTTCCGCGGGCTCGGCAGGCGGCTCGGGGTACCGCCGCTACCGCTGGCCTGGGCGAGGACGGCGGGACCGTACTTCGGCAACGCGATCGGCGTCCTCGACGTCGACGGCGCGCACGCGGTGGTGGCGCTGCAGCGCGCCGAGGAGGACGGCGCCCTCACCACCATCCACCGCTCCCGCCTGTCCTGAGCGCCGCGCCCCTCGGACGAATCCCCGCAGCTCGGAGAGCCGGTGCCGGACGAGTTGGCCCGCCGCGGCAAGTTCAGTCGAACGCCCGCCACCACGACGGCGCGCACAGCGACGCCACAGCCACCGCAGTACGGCCAGGTCCGAAGAACCACCGGCAGGTGATCGACGAACGCGCGCTCCCACCGACCGCCGCCGCCGCCGCACCGCACCGCACCGCACCGCACCGAGAACAGCACTGAAGGACCGCTGTCACCGAGCACCCGGCCACGACTGACCAACCGGACCGAGAACCACCCCGGCCGAACGGTTCACCCACCCGGCACGCCGCGACGGACCCACGCGCTCCCGACTCCGGGAGACCAGCCCGCACACCCGACCAGCCCGGGCGAGCCGCCCACGCACTCCAGACGACCAGTCCGCGCACTCCACTACCCGGGCGACAGCCCTCACCCGACGGACACCACGGACACCATCATCCGATCTCGGCAGTGATCGAGGACGCTGCGCAGCGGCAACCCGAGCAACAGAACACCCGCGGGCGCTCAGCCGCTCCCTGGCGAGAACGGCGATTCCTCCTCAGCCAGGGCCACATGTGCCGGACGACCCGCAGCCAGGTGCACCGCTGACCGCCGCTCGTCACTCCCTGCGCCGAGAGACCCGCCGATCGCTCGCCGGCGACGAAGCCGCTGACCCGCCGACCACCAGAACAACCCGCACCGCCAACCGGAAGCCGGGCGCGCAGCGATTCCCCCGCGAGAACGGCGTTTCCTTCCCACACCAGAGCCACGTTTCCCACCACGACCAGCAACAAGGTGCACCGCAGACGCAACTCCGTCGCACCTGCGCCAAGGGACTCGCCGTTCACCCAGCGGCGAAGCCGCCGAACCGACCAGCACCCTCCGCAGGTTCTCAGCGATTCCCCCACGAGAACAGCCATTCCTCCCGCGACGGAGCCACGTTCACCGAACGGCCCCGCATCCGGACGCACCGCCGACCGCCGCTCGTCACACCTGCACCGAGAGACCCGCCGATCGCCCGCCGGCGGCGAAGCCGAACCGACGACCACCAGAACAACCGGCACCACCAGCCGGGCTCTCAGGGGTTTCCTCGCGAGGACGGCGATCTCACGGAGCCGTCCGAGAAATCGAGCTCGCGGCGCGGGAACCGCTGACTGCCCGTCGCCGAACCTGCCCGGCGGGTCGGTTTCTCGTCAGCAGCGACGCCGCTGAGCAACGACCACCCAAGACACCGGCACCGCGGGGGGTTCTCAGAGAGTGTTGTGGATCTGGGTTGGCAGACAAGATCATCCCCGTCAGGATCTCGTTGTGTGTATGCAAGCGAGGGACCTGGCGGGGATGATCGTCGGTCATGGTATCCGTCGAGTCTGAGTGATCAGGAGTGGGCGGTGCTGAAGCCGTTGATGCCCGTGCCGGACCGCAGGAAGGGCGGTGTGGCACGGAAATACGGTGACCGGCTGGTGTTGGACGGGATCTTGTTCGTGCTGCGGTCGGGATGCGCGTGGCGGATGCTTCCGCGTGACCTGCCGCCCTGGCACACCGTCTACCGCTGGTACCGGCGATGGGCCGCCGACGGCACGTTCACCCGCCTGCACGACGCCCTCCGAGACCGGCTCCGCACACACACCGGCCGTGACCCCGCCCCGACTGCGGCGATCCTGGACGCCCAGTCGATCGTCACGGGTGAAGGAGGCAGCGATCTGGGCTACGACGCCGGGAAACGCACCCGTGGACGGAAACGGCACCTCGTGGTCGACACCCACGGGCTCCTGCTGGCAGTGATGGTCACCAGTGCCTCCGTCCAAGACCGGGGCGAGCGCGGCGGCCGAGAGATCCTGCGCCGCCTGAGCAGCCGTTACCGATCGATCACCCGTGTCTGGGCCGACGGCGGCTACGGCAGCCCGAAAGGCGGCGGCATGGAAACCTGGACCCGCACCGAACTCGGAGTCACTCTCGACATCGTCACCCGGCCCGCCACCGCACGAGGCTTCACCGTCCTCCCTCGCCGCTGGGTCGTGGAACGCACCTTCGGCTGGCTCACCCGCCACCGACGCCTCGCCCGAGACTACGAACGCCTCCCCACCCACGCCGAAAACATGATCACCCTCGCCATGACCCACCTCATGACCAAACGCCTCACCAGCCACAACACCCAACAGACCACACCCCACACCACCTAAACCACAGATCCACAACACCCTCTCAGCGGCTTCCTCGCGAGGACGGCGATGTCGCAGTGTGCCGGACACACATCAGACATCGACCCGCAGCGAGGAAGCCGCTGAGGTTCGGCCACCCGAGCACTGCACATCAGAAGCAGCGAGACGGGCAGTGCGGTTCCGCCATCCGCCCCGCCGAGGAGCGGACGCGGATTTCGCTCAGCCGATCGCGGATTCGACGACCGGGAGGTAGCCCTCCGCGTGTCCGGTCACGTTGGGGTGGAAGGATTCCTGCAGCGGCGTGCTGGGCCCGTTGATCCATTCCGGGTCGCCGCAGACGCCGTGGCCGTCGAAGGCGCTGCGCGGGTCGGCGTAGGTGAACCCGGCGGCTTCGGCCCGTTCGGAGATGACTTCGGCGAGCACGTCGGCGCCCTTGTTGATGCGTTCGCGCTTGGTCTCGCTGAACCCGGGGATGCCGCAGTCGCCGGTCGAGTTGATGCGCGGGTAGCCGACGACGACGATGTCGGCGTTGGGCGCGGCGCTGCGGATGCCTTCGTAGGTGGCGTCGAGCTTGGCGGGCAGTTCGTCGCGGGTGGCGGTTTCTCCGTCGGTGACGGCGGAGTCGCAGTTCTCGTCGCTGCCGAGCAGGCAGCCTTGGATGACGTTGGCGAATCCGATGTCGTTGCCGCCGATCTGCACGGTGACCAGCGTGGTGTCGGCGCTCAGCGAGCCGAGCTGGTCGGCGTTGAGGTCGTCGGTGGTCGCCCCGGAGCAGGCGTCGAAGGTGAACGAGGCGGCGCCGTGCGCGTCGGCCCACAGCTGCGGGTAGGCCTTGGGGCTGCGCAGGCAGTCGCCGCTGTCCTCGAAGTAGTCCCTGGTTCCGGTGCCGGAGGCGAACGAGTCGCCGAGCGCCGCGTAGTTCTCGTCGGCTTGCGCGGCGTACGCCGTCCCGCCGGTGACGGATGTTCCGATGACGACGGTCGCTGCGATGGCGCGCGCGATTCCCCGAATGTGACGCATGGCTCCTCCGAACGAAGTCCTCGACCCCAGAACGCGACCGTCCCGGCCGAGATCGATTGAACGTCCCGAATGGACCACACGTGCCGTGTTGGCGAATTGACGCCACGCGAATTCCCGCGAAATCTTCCAGAGTTCACCCGATTTTGAAGGGTGATTCCCCGATCAAGCCCAATCAGGCCGAATTCGATCACTCAGCGCCGCCGAATTCGCCGCCGCGATCTACCCTTTCGGCGGTGCCCGGAGCGGACGGGCCCTGCTCCAGCTCATCGAGGGTCCTGCCCGCGGAATCCGGCATCCCGACGAGTCCGATGACGCCGAACAGCACCAGCATAGCCATCATGATCATGGCCATTCCGGACACCCCGAACTCCGATTCGATCATGGCCGGAACCAGGAAGCTCCAGATTCCGAGGATGATGCGGGCGAACGCGAACGTGACGCCTTGCGCGGTGGCGCGCAGCATCGTCGGGAACATCTCCTGCGACCAGAGCTTGTAGAACGATTCCCCGGCGAGCACCGCACCGATGCCGAACAACCCCACGTTCGCGACGGCCACCCCGACTCCGATCGGCAGCACCGCGAAGCAGCCGAACGCGGCGATCTGCAGGACGGCGCCGAACGCGAACAGCGGCCGCCGCCGGGCACCGTCGGCCAGCGGCATGAACACCAGCGCGACGGCGAGCAGCGTCACCAGCGAGTTGAACGCTTGGACGGCCACGCTCGTGGCCTGGTCCACGCCTCCCGCGTGTTGCAGCAGGTACGGCAGGAACGCGCCGTTGGTGCCCGCCACGGTGTTCCAGAGCGCGTAGAGCCCGCCGGTGAACAGCAGCGCCCGCAGGTTCCGCCCGGTGACCAGGTCGCGCAGGCGCCCGGCAGCGAGCGGGTTCCCGCTGTCGCGGGCCGCGCGCCGGGCCTGCGTCCACCGCGCCGATTCGACCATGCCGCGGCGCAGGTACCAGGTGACGAGGGCGACGACGAGCAGGTGCGCGAACACGATCCGCACGCCCAGCAAACCGAGCGGGGCGAGCGCGAACGCCAGCAGCAACGTGATCAGCGGCCCTAGGCACCACGCCACCTGGGTCAGCCCGATGAGCTTGCCGCGGGACCGGCCGGGGGCGAATTCGGCGACCAGCGCGAGCGAGGTGGGCAGGTCGGCGCCGACGGCGAGTCCGACGATGACGTAGCCGACGAACAGCATCGGCAGGTTGACGGCGCACACGATCCACAGCACGCCGAAGGCGAACACGAGCAGGTCCCACGCGTAGATCCGCTTGCGGCCGAACCGGTCGCCGAGCCTGCCGCCGATGAGCGCGCCGACGGCGGCGGAGATCGCGTTGGAGCTGAACGCGGTGAGCAGCCCGATGGCGGTGGAGTCGAGGCCGAGGAACGCTTCCCACAGCGGGAGCCCGGCCGCGGCGGCGACGATGGAGCCGGCGTCGATGTAGGACGCCATGGAGGCGAGCCCCGCCCACTTCCACTGCTCGCGGGTCGGTTTCGCCGCGTCGGGATCGAGTTCCGGCCCGGTGGTGTCCATGCCATTCCCCGTCCTCCGCGGGTGCCCGCGCCCCGCCGGGCGGGCACCGGTGCAGAACGGTCTACCGAACCGGCCGCACGGCGAGGAACCTCCGTCCGTGCGGTTTCCCGCGACCCCCGCGTCCGATCCGGACGAATCACCCGCCCATCGGGCTCGTGCCGCCGCTCCTGCCGCGAGCGAGGACGGTGCCCACCCGCACCCGCTCCTCGTCGTCCGGCTCGTCCGCGGCGGGAGCAGCCGAACAGGAACCACCCGGGACACCGGCACCGCCGCGGTTCCTCGACCGCTCCCGTGGCCAGGAGGCGGCCGGGAGTCCACCACCCGCCCCGGCTCGCCGCAGGAGCGGAGCGGCTCAGCGGGCTGGCGGCAGGCTGGATCTGCGCACCACCAGTTCCGGTTCGTAGATCACCTGCTGGTGGACGTGCCCGGGATCGGCTTCGGTGAGCACCAGTTCGGCGGCCTTGCGCCCGATGCGGAACGCGGGCTGGCGCACCGAGGTCAGCGGTACCGCGGCCGCGGCGGCGAATTCGATGTCGTCGTAGCCGACGAGCGCGATGTCCTCCGGCACCCGCACCCCGGCGGCGAACAGGGCCTGCAGCAGGCCGAGGGCGAGCAGGTCGTTCGCGCAGAACACCGCGCTAGGCCGGGTGGGCAGGCCGAGCAGCCGGGCCCCGGCGTCCCGTCCGGAGGCCACGTCGAGCGCGGGCACTTCCAGCACGCTCAGCACGTCGTCGTCGAGCCCGTGCTCGTGCAGCGCGCTGAGCGCGCCGGTGCGCCGGTCGAGGCACTGGGTGAGCGAGCCGGGACCGGTGACGAAGGCGATGTCGCGGTGCCCGCGTTCGAGCAGGTGCCGCACCGCGAGCGCCCCGCCCGCCACGTCGTCCACCGCCACCGAGCACGCCCGCTCGCTGCCGACCTTGCGGTCCACCAGCACGGACGGAATTCCCTGCCGCCGCAGCGAATCGAGGTTGGCGCCGCTGACGTCGGCCGGGGTGACGAGCACACCGCGCACCCGCTGCTCGGCGAACAGCGACAGGTACAGCGCTTCGGCCTCCGGGTCCTGCCCGGAGTTGCACAGCATCACGCCGAGCCCTTCGTCGCGGGCCGCGGCCTCCACGCCGCGGGCCACGTCGACGAAGAACGGATTTCCCATGTCCAGCACCAGCAGCGCGAGGAGGCGGCTGTGCCCGGCGCGCAGCTGCCGCGCCGATTCGCTGCGGACGTAGCCGAGCTCGTCGATCACCGACAGCACGCGGGCCCTGGTGGTGACCGAGACCCGGTCGGGCCGGTTGAGCGAGTTGGACACGGTGGCCACCGAGACTCCGGCGCGCTCGGCAACGTCCTTGATGCTGACCATGCCTCCAGGGTGCCCGGTGCGGCCGCCGCGCACCGAAGTGGCCTCACCGCTCGCCGCCGGGCCGGAACACCGAGCCCGCCGCACGACCCGAACACCGAGCCCACCGGACGGCCGGAGCAAGGCATCGCCGCACAGCCGGAGCAAGGCACCCGCCGCGCGGCCCGGACACGGCGCCCGGAGCGGAGCCCGGAACACTGGCCTCGCAAAGCCCGGAGCGCGGCAGGCAGGGCAGCGGCAAGCCGTGCAGTGGCGAGCAGAGCAGCGGCAGGTGGTAGCAGCAGCGAGCAGTGCCGGCTGACCGCCCCCGCCCGCCCCGGCCGATCAGAGGGGGCTCGCCGCCGGCCGCACCACGATCTCGGAGACGTCCACGGACGCCGGCTGCTCGATGGCGAACGCGATGGATTCGCCGACCGCGGACGCGGGGATGCTGACGGACCGGTAGTCGCGCATCGCCTCCCGCGCGGATTCGTCCGTGATGGTCTCGGCGAGTTCGGATTCGGCGACGCCGGGCGAGACGACGCTGACCCGGATGCTGCCGTCGGATTCCTGGCGCAGCCCTTCGGAGATCGCGCGCACCGCGAACTTGGTCGCGCAGTACACGGCCGCGGTGGGGCTGACCACGAGGCCGCCGACGGAGGCCACGTTCACGAACTGCCCGCCGCCCTGCTCGCGCATGATCGGCAGCGCGGCGGCGATGCCGTGCAGCACGCCGCGCACGTTCACGTCGATCATCCGGTCCCACTCGTCGACCTTGAGCGCGTCGATCGGGGACAGCGGCATCACGCCCGCGTTGTTGACGACGACGTCGACGCTGCCGTACTCGGCGCGGGCGGCGGCGGTGAAGGCGTGCACGTCGGCGGCGTCGGTGACGTCGAGCCTGCGGTGCGCGGCGGTGCCGCCGGCCGCGGTGATCTCGGCGGTGAGCGCTTCCAGCCGTTCGGTGCGGCGGGCGCCGAGGAACACCCGGTGTCCGCGCTGCGCGAGCACGCGGGCACTGGCTTCGCCGATGCCGCTGCTCGCGCCGGTGATCAAGATGGTCTTCGCCACTGGTCCTCCCCTGGCCGGCCCCCTGCGGGCCGTCGAGGACGACTCTGCGCGGTGCGGCCCCGCCGACCCAGGCCGTGGCGCACCTAGGAATCGCGCGGTCAGACCTTGAGGCCGAGCCAGTTGGTGAAATGGGCGATGCTGTCGGACTTGCGGCGCTCGGCCATCGCGATGGCGCGCGCGGTCTCGCGCACCTGCGGGTGGTAGCGGGTCTGCTGCGGCGCGACGCGGCGCGCGTTGTTCAGGGCGCGCAGCGCGTTGGCGTGGTCGCCCGCCAGCACCCAGGCGCGGGCGACGTCCTGCCAGTGGTGGCCGATCCGGTTGGCCCGCATGTCGTCGGGCAGCCGCAGTTCGGAGCCGTCGCGGGCGGCGCGGCCGGGGTCACCGCCTTCGAGGGAGACCGCGACGTCGTGGATGTCCACGTTGCCGGGCCCGAAGTTCGTGTCGTAGGCGGCGGAGGAGCGGCCGAGGCGGGCGCCGATCGCCCTGGCCTCGGCGATGTGCTCGCGGGCCCGGTCGAGTTCGCAGGCGCGGGCGTCGATCATCGCGCCGCGCAGGTGCGCCGATCCGCGCAGCGCCAGCACCTCTTCGCTGTCCGGTCTGGACTCCAACAGGTCCAGCGAGTGCTCCACCAACCGGGTTCCGGTGTCGTAGGACGCGCAGGACATCAGGATGAGCGCGCGGTGCTGCACGGCGTGCGCGGCGAGCAGCGGGTCGTCGCTGCGTTCGGCGGCGCTCTCCATCCGGTCGACGGCCTGGGTGGCGAGCGGTATCCAGCCGAAGCGGTAGACCAGTTGCGCGGTGTTGCCGTAGGCCTGGGCGAGGTACCGGTACCCCCGTTCGCGCGCGGAATCGGTGCTCGCCTGGCGGATCGCGCCCGCCATCCGGCGCAGCAACGTCGGCGTCAGTTCGATGGCCTGCCGGGCGCGGTCGGAGTGCCGGAGGTCGCGCACCTTGGCGAGGTCGACTTCGATCTCCTCGGTGGAGCCGGGTTCGAGCGCGCCGGCGTAGCGCCCTTCGGCGAACAGGGTGCGGAGTTCGGTGAGCCCGGGCGGGATTCCGCCGTCGTCGTCGAGGGTCGCGCGGTACGGCTGCCCGTAGAGCTCTTCGGCTTCGATGCCGAGCGCGCGGGCGACGGCGGCGACGAACGCGGGCGAGCCGGGCTCTCGGCCCTGTTCGACCGCTCGGAGCATGCTGATGCTGTAATTGGCACGCTGCGCCAGGGCCTGCTGGTTGAGTCCCGCGACTTTTCGAGCCATCGCAACGCGTTCGCCGAGGGCCGATCCCTGTTCAGGCCGTGGCACGGGGCTCCTTCCACGTAGGGCCAAAGAACCACCAGACTAGGTGACCCACGTTGGAGTGGGCAGCTTATTGCCGCACTGTCACATAGCTGTCACTCCGCCTTGCTGCGCAGTCGTAACTTGACAGGACAAGCGCTCACCCACCGCTAGCCAGTCAGGTGAGAACCATGCCTGCTTTTCACGATTGCCACTCCGAACCCGGCACGGCGCCGCTGCCCGAGGTGATCGGTGCCGACCCGTCACCGCCCGAGGAGCCCGCGGTGCTCAACGTCCGCTACCGCGCGGGAATCGTCGGCGAACGAGCCCGCGTCGTGCACGCCGCGACCTGGACGCCGCGCGACGTCCTGATCACGTTGTGCGGCATCCCGCTCGATCCGTCCCTGGTCGAGGAATCCACCGGGATGCCGTGCATGCGCTGCATCCGCATCGCCGCCCGGCGTTCCCGCGAAGCGGACGAGCAGCGCGGCATCGAAGGCTGAGGGTCACCGCGCGGGTTCGACATCCCGCGCTCCTCGGTCGAAGGTGCCGCCGTTCCAGCGGAAGCGGTCGGTGACGACGAATCCGGGATCGGCGTTGGGGTCTCCCGGTCCGTAGCCGAACGACGTCACCACGAGCACCCCGTCCAGCAGGTCGACGGAGTCGACGAACAACCCGCGCTCGTCCGTCCCGTCCCGCGGCCCGAGCGGAATCCCCAGCAGCCGTGGGGAATTCTCCGCGGCCGTCCCGGCGTAGACGCGGACCTCGTCCGGCATCCCGGACGTCGGCGCCGTGCAGCTCACCAGGACCACCGCATCGTCCAGCCCGTCACCGGTGAGGTCACCCCGGTACGCGACGGACGGTTCCACCGGCAGCTCGTCCGGGCACCACGACTTCCCGATCAGCGCGGGCCAATCGACGTCGCCCAGCCCGCGCGGCGGGCCGGGCGCGCACACCGGGAGCGCCGCGGGCACGGCGTGCGCGCAGTCCCGGACGAATCCGGTGAACCGCGGTGCCGCTGCGCCGCGGGGGAAGTCGAACAGCGCCGCGGACTCCCCCGCGCGGTAGCGGATCAGACCGTCCACAGTGGTCGCTCTTCCTTCCAGGGCGCGGGCGAGGTCGCCGAGCGCGTCCGGGGGCACCGGTTCCCGGTCCACCGGCACCACCCCGCCGTCCGCGAGGAACGGGTCGGACGTGAGGTCGCGGACGTCGAGCACCTCGCGGGCGCACGCGACGTCGTGCAGCGCTTCGACGAACTCCGCGGGCTGCGCCGCGCCGGGGTCCGGGAGGCCCTCGACGCGGGCCGCCGCACCGGCGCAGCCCACCGAGCCCTCCGGTGCCGGACGCGGGACGAGGAACGTGGTGCGCGCGGTCGCGTCGAACGAACCGAGGACTTCGCGCGCGGCCGCGAACAGCTCCTCGTCCGGACCGGAGTCCGCGTGCACGGCGACGAGCCACTCCCCCTGCACCGCGTGCAGCGTGGTGCCGCTGCGGGCGATGACGGCGGGTTCGCCGTCCAGCCGCACCCGCCCCAGCCGCCGGTAGATCGCGGTGGCGTCGCCGAACACCGGGCCGCGCATCCGGTAGTACCGGTCGCCCACGACGTCGGCGCCGAACACCTGCTGCTCGCAGGTCTCGGCGGCACCGCGCAGCGCGGCCGCGGTGTCGGCGATCCCCGCTTCGGCCAACCGGACGAAGCGGACCCGCACCGGCCCCGCCCCGCGCAGCTCCAGGTCCGCGGCGGCCGGAGAACTGCGGGTGGGTGGCGTGCCGAGCCCGCCGGGCAGGCAGAGCTCGGCAGGCAACGGCCACGGGCCCTCGTCGACGCCGTCCGCAGGCGCGTGCGGGCGCACGGCGAGCACCGATCCCGAACCGGGCTTCGGCAGCAGGCCCAGCATCCCGGCCTCCGAGTTCAGGTCCGCGCCCGCTCCCGCCACCGGCGGCGGCTCGTCGCCCGAGCCGCCGAGCGCGATGCCGCCGAGGAACAGCACCGGCAGCAGCAGGGCGAACGCGACACGACCGGGCCTCATCCGCACTTCCCCGCACCGCAGTAGGCGACCGGATCCGGATGGTTCCACCGATCTCCCGCCCACTCGTAGACCGCCGAGTAGTGGCCGCCGAGACCGCTGAGCCGGAACGGGCCGTCGGCGCGCTGCACGGTCCGCGTCTCCGCCTTCCCGTCGACGACCAGGTCGATCTCCAGCGCCCACTCGTAGGAGGTGGGTTCGGCCGCGTGCGACTCGACCAGGAACACGGCGGGTTCCCCCGCGGCGAGCGTCACCGCGTTGTCCCGGAAGTACGGGTCGGTGCGGCGCCCGGCGACGAGGCTGCGCGCCACCGGGTTCACCTCGTCGAGGTCCACGCCGACGACGATCGTGCTCAGGTCCCCCTGCGCGGGGGCGAAGAAGTAGGTCCCGGTGGGCGCCGGTTCGCGGCGCAGCACCCGAGCCCGCATGTCGGTGATCACCACGGTGTGCGAGCTCTTGCCCTGCACGACGATCCGCGTCGTGGAGGTGCCCGCCTTGGTGGCGCGCCGCAGGGTGGGCGAGTCGCCGCCGAACAGGTTCGCGGGCTCGGCGATGGCGGCGGCCTCCGCGGCGCCGGGCACGTAGGGCAGGACGTAGCTGTGGTCGTCGGAGAGCTCCTGGCTCGCGACGGACACGACGACCGGCGGGTGCAGCCGGTCCGATATCGCGGTCCACGCCTTCGGCACCACCAGCCCGGCGGCGGCCGTCGCCAGCGCCAGCCCGATCGCGACCGCGGCCGATCGCCACCTGCCGCGCGGCGGCTGCCGCAGCTGCGCGTTCCGGCGTGCCCGGCCGTGACCGGCGACCTTGCTGCTCCGCGTGCCCATGCGACCCCCGCGCGTGACCTCGGATCATCCAGATTAGCGAGGCCTGCTCGCGGCGATGCCGCGTTTCGGCGGAATCCGGCCCGCCGTTCGGCCGAAACCGGCCGCGAGCGGGCCGCGGCGGGCCGTTTCACCGGCTTTCCCGAGGTGAGGCCGACCGCACGCGCGGGCCGCCGGGATGCGAGCATTCCGCGAGTTCGCATCGAGGAGAGGGTGGGTCACGTGCAGGTGCTCTGGGGCGCGGCCGGGATGGTCGTGCTGCTGCTGATCGCGTTCGCGCTGTCCACCGATCGACGGGCGATCCGGCCGCGCACGGTGCTGGGCGCGCTGGTGCTGCAACTGGTGTTCGCGTTCGTGGTGCTGCGCTGGGACGCGGGCAAGGCGGCGTTGAGCGCGGTGTCCTCCGGGGTGCAGCGGGTGATCGACTCGTCGAAGGAGGGCATCGACTTCCTGCTCGGGCCGGTGATGCCGACGAACGGGGCGACGGTGGTCGCCTTCCAGGTGTTGCCGATCATCGTGTTCGTGGCCTCGCTGACCGCGGTGCTCTACCACTGGAACGTGCTGCAGTGGGTGGTGCGGATCGTCGGCGGCGGGCTGCGCAAGGTGCTCGGCACCACGCGCGCGGAGTCGCTGAACGCCACGGCCAACATCTTCCTCGGGCAGACCGAGGCGCCGCTGGTGGTGCGGCCGTACCTGGCGGGCATGACGCGGTCCGAGTTCTTCGCCGTCATGGTCGGTGGGCTGTCCACTGTGGCCGGTTCGGTGATGGTGGGGTACGCGCTGCTCGGCGCGAGCCTGGACCACCTCATCGCGGCGAGCTTCATGGCCGCGCCCGCGGGACTGATGATGGCGAAGATCATCGTGCCGGAGACGGAGTCGACCACCGGCGAGGCCGAGCAGGCCGCCTCCGGGTCCGCGGACGGGCGGCGCGGCGTGCTCGCGTGGTTCGCGAAGAAGCCCGCGGCCGGGACCGGCGCGGAACCGGCGGCGGACACCGGCGGCACGAGCAGCGCCGACGCCACCGCCGACACCACCGGCACCGGCGCCGAACCGGAGCGCACCGCCACCGACACCGCCGAACCGGAGAAGGCGGGCACCGCCACCGCGGTCGACGACGACGAAGCGCTGGAGACCAAGCCGCGCAACGTGATCGACGCGGCCGCGACCGGCGCGTCGGACGGGCTGAAGCTGGCGCTCAACGTCGGCGCCATGCTGTTCGCGTTCGTCTCGCTGATCGCGCTGCTGAACCTGGTCCTCGGCGCCGTAGGCGGCCTGGTCGGCCTCGGCGACATCACCTTCGAGCAGATCATCGGCTACGTCTTCGCACCGGTGATGTGGGTGATCGGCGTGCCGTGGCAGGACGCGGTGGCGGCGGGCGGTTTCGTCGGCCAGAAGCTGGTGCTCAACGAGTTCGTCGCGTTCACCGACTTCGGCCCGCAGGCGGCGTCGTTCTCGCCGCACACCGCCATCATCATCACCTTCGCGCTGACCGGGTTCGCGAACTTCTCCTCGCTGGCGATCCTGCTGGGCGGGCTCGGCGGGCTGGTGCCGTCGCGGCGCCCGCTGATCGCCGAGTTCGGGATGCGGGCGATCGCGGGCGGCACGCTGGCGAACCTGATGAGCGCCGCCATCGCGGGGATGCTCGTCTAGCTCCCCAGCTTCGGCAGCAGGTAGGCCCGGAGGCCCGCGAGGTCTCCGGGCTCCCCGGCCCAGCCGAGGTAGCCGTCCGGCCGCACCAGCAGCAGGGCGGACCGGTCGACGCCGTAGCCGTCGTGGGCGTGGCCGTGCACGTCGTGCAGTGCTCCGGGCCGCGGGTCCCGCAGCACGGCGTGCACGTCGAGCCCGGGGATGCCGGGGTCGGGGACGGTGCCGCCGAAGTCCAGCAGCGTCCAGTGCGGTCCGGCGAACAGCTCGAACAACCGCACCGCCGCCCCGTCGAGCAGGACCGGGGCGTCCGGCGCCCGGTCCCCGGCGCGCACCGCCGCGGGGTCGGTGCGGCGGTCTTCCGCCAGCGGCCCGCCGCGGTAGTGCAGCCCGAGCTGGTTGAGCTCGGGTCCGCGCCGGTGCGCTTCGGGATCGTCCTCGCGCAGCAGGTCCAGCAGCCGTCCGCTGAGCCGCAGCACTCCTTCCGCCACCGGGTACCGCTCGGCCTCGTAGCTGTCGAGCAGCGCCTCGTCCGCGCCGCGCAGCACGGCGGCGAGCTTCCAGCCGAGGTTGTGCGCGTCCTGCACCCCGGTGTTCATGCCCTGGCCGCCGGTGGGCGGGCAGACGTGCGCCGCGTCGCCCGCGAGCAGCACCCGCCCGTCCCGGTAGCGCTCGGCGAGGCGCGCGTTGGCCCGCCACACCGAGTTCCAGTGCACCTCGTGCACCTCCAGATCGAGCCCGGTCACCGCGCGCAGCCATTCCTGCAACCGCGCCGGCACGGGGTCGAGGTCGTAGCGGGAGGAGGTGACGGTGAACAGGTCGGTGCCCGCCAGCGGCTGCACCGAGGCGATGTCGCCGTCGCGGGTCCAGACCAGGGCCCGTTCCCGGCCGAGCCCGGTGAGCCGGACGTCGGCGATGAGCGCCTTGGTCGTCTCGTCGGTCTCGCCCAGGAAGGCGATGCCGAGCGCGCGGCGCACGGTGCTGCGCCCGCCGTCGGCGCCGACGAGGTAGCGGGCGCGCAGCGCGGTGCCGTCGGCGAGCTGCGCGACGACCTGCTGCCCGTCCTGGTGCAGCGCGCGGAGCCCGACGCCGAGCTCGACCTGGCCGCCGTGTCCGGCGAGCGCCTTGCGCAGGACCTCCTCGATGCGGAACTGCGGGACGAACCACGGGTTCGGGTGCGGCACCCCGGGCGTGGCGGGCACCGGCTCGCTGGGGTAGCCCTCCCAGACGAGTTCGTCGCCGTCGTACTTGCGCATCGGGATGCCGCCGTCGCCTGCGGCGTGCAGTTCGTCGAGCACGCCGAGGTCGGCGAAGACCTCCTGGGTGCGCGGGTGGATGCCGTCGCCGCGGGAGCCGCCGAAGTGCTCGGTGGCCTGGTCGATGATCCGGAACGCGATGCCGCGCCGGGCGAGTTCGCAGGCCAGGACCAGTCCGGTCGGGCCGGCTCCGGCGATGAGGACGTCGGTGTCGTGCTGGGCGCTCATGCCCACCTCCTTCAAGCGGTACGGCGTACCCCATATTCGTACACCGCACGAACAACGTTAGCGGTACGGTGTACCACATGGCAACCGAGCACGAGCCGATCTGGGCCGCCCCCGCCCCGGGAACCCGCAAACCGCGCTTCACCCGCGAGCAGATCGCCGCGGCCGCGCTCGCCCTCGCCGACGCCGAAGGCTTCGAAGCCGTCTCCATGCGCCGGGTCGCCGCCGAACTCGGCGCCGGGACGATGACCCTGTACCACTACGTGCGCACCAAGGACGACCTGATCGCGCTGATGGACGACGCCGTGATGGCCGAAGGGCTGCTCCCCGCCGACGCACTGCCCACCGAATGGCGGGCCGCGCTCACCGCCATCGCGCACCGCACCCGCGACGTGCTGCTGCGCCACCCGTGGTCGATGCAGGGCCTGCGCGGCGCGCGGCTCGGGCCGAACGCGCTGCGGCACTTCGACCAGTCGTTCGCCGCGCTCGCGCACACCCCGCTGGACGCCGAGGCGAAGATCGCGCTGCTGGGCGCGGTCGACGACTACGTGCAGGGCAACGTGCTGCGCACCGACGACCCGCAGCACGGCGAGCTCAGCGCCGACACCGCCCGGTTCGTCCGCGAGCAGCTCGACCACGGCGACCTCCCGCAGCTGCGCGCCCTCGTCGGCGACGCCGAGCCGGGCACCGCGTGGGCCCGGCTCAGCGGCACCGGCTCCGCGCGGCAGCGCTTCGCGGACGGCCTCGACGCGCTGCTCGACGGCGTCGCCGCCCGCCACGGGATCTGAGCCCTCGGCCGAACGGCCCGGAAAATCCCGGTGAACCCGGCCGTTCGGTGGAGATCATCCCGGGCGCAACGGCCGATGCCCGCACCCGCCCGCACTCCCTAGCGTGGGGACCAGTCCAGCACCGCGAGCCACCGACCGGCTCCTCGTCCCACGGAGTCCAGATGACCACCACGTTCCCCGCCCCGAGCCACCCCGTGGACGTCGACGGGGTCCGCGAGCGGGTCGACGCGGCCCTGTCCCGGTTCCTCGACATGCAGGAGGACCGGTACCGCGACATGACCGCCGACGCCACGGGGCGCGCGCAGTGGGCCGCGGCGATCGACACCCTGCGCACCTTCCTCATCGGCGGCAAGCGGCTGCGCCCGGCGTTCTGCTTCTGGGGCTGGCGCGGCGCGGGCGGTGCACCCGACGACGAGGGGATCATCGCCGCGGCCGCCGCGCTGGAACTGCTGCACGCGTTCGCGCTGATCCACGACGACATCATCGACGAGAGCGACACCCGCCGCGGCGCCCCGTCGCTGCACCGCCAGCACGCCGACCTGCACCAGCACCAGCGGATGCGGGGTTCCTCGGAGCTGTTCGGGACCTCCGTGGCGCTGCTGCTGGGCGACCTGTGCCTGGCGTGGTTCCACGAACTGCTCGGTTCCAGCGGGCTGCCGCCGCAGCGGCTGGCCGCGGTGCAGCCGATGGTGGCGCAGGCGTTCGCGGAGCTGGTGCTCGGCCAGTACCTCGACGTCGCCGAGCAGGCGGGGTCCACGCACTCGGTGGAGCGGGCCTGCACGATCATCCACTACAAGACCGCGAAGTACACCATCGAGCGGCCGCTGCACCTCGGCGGGCTGCTCGCCGGGGCCGACGCGGAGCTGCTCGACTCCTACACGGCCTACGCGCTGCCGCTGGGCGAGGCGTTCCAGCTGCGCGACGACGTGCTCGGCGCGTTCGGCGACGCCGCCGTCACCGGCAAGCCCGTCGGCGACGACCTGCGCACCCGCAAGCCGACGGTGCTGCTGGCGACCGCCCGGCGGCGCGCCGGGGCCGCCGAACTCGCCGAGATCGACCGCGCCTTCGCGGCGGGCGACCTCGACGACGAGCAGGTGCGGCGGGTGCAGTCGGTCATCGTGGAGAGCGGCGCGCTGGCGGAGGTCGAAGGACTCATCACCACCCGCGCCGGCGCGGCGCGAGGAGCGCTGGCGACGATGCGAGTCCCCGAGCACACCCGCCGAACCCTCACCGACCTCCTCACCGCCGCGACCGACCGCGAGTTCTGATCCCCGGAACGCACCCGGCTCTCGACCTTCGTCCTCTCAGCGGCGAAGCCGCTGAGCAGCGACCCAGCAAGCAACCGGCACCGCCGCGGGTTCTCAGCGGTTCCCTCGCGAGGACAGCGATTTCTCCTGTGGCGGAGCCACCGGTGAAATCGATCCCGCAGCGAGGGAACCGCTGAGGTTCCGCCACCGGAGTACTGCGCAACAGGAGCAGCGGAGACTTCACCGCGACGGTTCGAGAGCACGGCAAGTACGGGACCAGCTCCACTCGCCTGGTTCTGGGACTCCTACCAGCTTGAGCCCCGCCGCCCGCAGCGTGCGGGCGATCGCCGTGTCGTCCACGCGGGTGTGCGCCCACACCGCGGTCATCCCGTCCGCGTCGGCCTGCGCGACGAGTTCCGCGGCGAGCCGGGTGCCGATGCCGCTGCGCTGCCGGTCGTCGCGCACCAGCAGCGCCAGTTCCGCGGCCGTGCCGTCGCGCATCAGGTTCCCCATCGCCACCACCTGCCCGTCGGCATCCAGCACCAGCAGCGACCGCCCCAGTTCCGGGGTGAGCAGCCGCAGCAGTCCGCGGTCGCCACCGGCCGGGCCGGGGCTGGCGTAGCGGCGGTAGCGGGTGGCGGCCGAGCAGCGGGCGTGGAACGCGGCGACGAGATCCAGGTCGGCGCGGTCCGCGGTGCGCAGGACCAGCGCTTCTCCGCAGGTGGTGACGAGTTCCCGCACTTCGGGTCGCAGCCGTTCCCGGCAGGTCGCCGCCAGGTCGACCATCGCCCGCGCCCGCGCGAACTCGGCCGGGGTGAACTCCGCACCGGCCCGGTCCAGCACCAGCGCACCGCCGCCGGGCACGGTCAGCCGCAGCCACCGGCCGTCGACGCCGTCGGGTTCGGCCGAGTGCTCCTGCCAGCGGACTTCGACCGGGCCGAGGGTGCCGCGCAGCGCCCGCACCAGGTCGCCGCGCCCGCGCACCAGGTCGGCGGCGAGGTGCAGCGTCCGGGTGGGCACGTCGTCGAGCTCCCGCACGTCGGCGGGGCGCGCGGTGACGTCGCGGCCGCCCGCGTCGGCCACGGCCCGCACCAGGTCCGCTTCGCCCGCGGACGTGGGCACGTGCACCAGGACCTCGTCGACCGCGCCGTCGGCGACCGGGTGGACGTGCACGGTGCGGATGTCGCCGCCGAGACCGGCGAGCCCGGACGCGAGCCCGGCGAGGCTGCCCGGGTCGTCGGTCACCGAGGCGCGCAGCCGCCACAGCGCGCGCGGTGCGGCGGGTTCACCGAGGACCTGTTCCGGCGCGAACTCCGGCGGGGGCACCGGGCGCCGCGTCCAGGAGAACCGCACCGCGGCACCGGCCGCGAGCAGCGCGCCCGCCGCGATGAGCAGCACCGACGGGGCGGTCGGCCTTCCGGTGGCGAGCAGGTGGGCGAAGCCCGCCGCCGCGCACAGCAGGGCGAGTTCGACGACTTCGCGCGTCCAGCCACCTCGGACGGGGGCCGCTGCCGGGATTCCGCGGTGCTCGGTCATGCCCCGACCTTGCCCGCGGGATGTTTCCCCCGGCCCGCGGCGGGATGACGGTGCCGTTAAGCCGAACGGTCCTGGCGGGAACCCGTCACGCGGATAAGATCACGCCATGACGACTGCGACCGGATCCGCGGGCAAGCACCGGGTGGCCGTGCTGCCGACCACCGGCACCGCGCCCTTCGAACTGGGCGTGATCTCGGCGGTGTTCGGGCACTACCTGCTCGACCTGATCCCCAGCCACTACGAGCTGGCGGTGTGCGCGGAGGACTCGGGCGCGGTGCCGCTGGCGGGCGGGGCGGTGATGAGCACCCCGCACGGGCTCGCCGAACTCGCGGCCGCCGACACGGTGATCGTCACCAGCCGGGCCGACCCGCACGAGGCGCCGTCCGCGGAACTCGTCGCGGCGCTGCGCGCGGCCGGGGACCGCGGCGCGCGGCTGGTGTCGACGTGCACCGGCGCGTTCGCCCTCGCCGCCGCCGGGGTGCTCGACGGGCGCCGGGCCACCACGCACTGGCGCTACGCGGACCTGCTGCGCACCCGGTACCCGAGCGTCGAGGTCGATCCGGCGCCGCTGTACGTCGACGAGGGCGACGTGCTGACCGGCGCGGGCAGCGCGGCCAGCCTGGACCTGTGCCTGCACCTGGTGCGCAAGGACCTCGGCCCGGCGCTGGCGAACACGGTGGCGCGCCGGCTGGTGATCCCGCCGCACCGCGAGGGCGGGCAGGCCCAGTACGTGGAGACGCCGGTCGCCGGATCACCGGCCGACGACGGGGTGGCGCGCAGCATGGAGTGGGCGCTGGCGCACCTCACCGAACCGCTCACCGTGGAGCTGATGGCCGGGGCCGCGCACATGTCCGAGCGCAGCTACCTGCGCCACTTCGCCCACGCCACCGGGAGTTCGCCGATGCGCTGGCTCGCGGCGCAGCGCATCGGGGCGAGCCTGGCGCTGCTGGAGAAGACGAAGGACCCGGTGGACGAGGTCGCCGAGGCGGTCGGCTTCGAATCGGTCGTGACCTACCGGTACCACTTCAGCCGCATCATGCGGACCTCGCCGACGGCCTACCGCAGGCTGTTCCACACCGCGCCCGCCCCGGCGCCGGCCCGCGCGCTCGCGCCCCAGGCCGGGTAGGCCCGGGGCGCGCCCGCGATCAGTCCTTCCGCTGCAGGAAGGCGAACAGCGCCGCGGCGAGTTCCGCCGGGGCGTCCTCCTGCACGAGGTGCCCGGCGCCGGGGATCAGCCGCAGCTCGGAGCCGGGGACCAGGCCGGCGAGCTCGTGCGCCTTGTCCACCGGGATCCAGGTGTCCTCGGCGCCCCAGCACACCAGCGTCGGCATCCGCAGCCGGTCGTAGGAGCCCTGCACCTCGTCGGTGAAGCACTGGTCGGCCTGCGCGATCTGCCGGTAGAACGCGGGCTGCCCGAGCTCGCCGAGCCACGGTTCGGCCAGCGCGTCCACCAGCGGGTCGTCCAGCCCGCGGTGGCTGGCGGAGCGGATGTACTCGCGCACCAGCGCCCGGTGCATCGCGGGCGGCAGTTGTTCGAAGACCTGCACGTTCTCCCCGACCAGCCGGAAGAACGGCGATCCCCACGGGGCCAGCGCGACCGGGTCGACGACGGCGAGCCGCTCGTACTCGGCGCCGTGCAACAGGTGCGCGCGCAGCGCGACGGCACCGCCGAAGTCGTGCGCGACCACCGCGGGCCGCTGCAATCCCCAGTGCTCCAGCAGTTCCGCGAAGACCCGGCCCTGCGCGGCGAGCGACACGTCCTGCCCGTCGCGCTTTTCCGACGTCCCGTAGCCGGGCATGTCCCAGACGTGCACCCGGAAGTGCGGGGCGAGCGCTCTGGCGACACCCCGCCAGACGAAGGAGGAGAAGGGCGTGCCGTGCAACAGCACGACCGGTTCCTTCCCCTCCTCGCCCAGCACGTCCCAGCGGACGTCACCGGCGCTGCTGCGGTGGACTCGACCGAGTTCCCACTCCTGCACGAAGGCTCCCTCTCGATTCGTCTTGATCGACTCAGCTTCGATCCGGAGAAGTATGCCAGCCGCGTGGGAACGGGAACCCCGGATCAGGGCAGCGCCATCGCCGCCGTGAGCGTCGAGCCGTCGCCGGGGTCGATCAGCAGCAGCGATCCGGTCGCCCGCGATTCGGCGTAGGCGTCGACCGGTACCGGTTCCGCGGTGCGCAGCACGATCCCGCCGATGTCGTTCATCTCCAATCCGCCGGGGGCGGGGCTGCGTTCCAGCGTTTCCGGGGTGAGCCGGTGCCGCACTTCGCGCACCACCGCCTGCACGGTGCGCGTCGCGTGCTTGAGCAGCACGCGCTGCCCGGCGACCAGCGGCCGCTCGTGCAGGTGGCAGGCGGTGGCTTCGATCTCCCGCACCGGCCGCGGCGCGTCCGCGACCGGCACCAGCAGGTCACCGCGGCTCACGTCGAGGTCGTCGGCGAGCCGCACCGTCACCGACTGCGGCGCGCGGGCCACCGCCGCCGGTTCGCCCAGCACGTCGATGGCTTCGACGGTGCTGGTCAACCCGGACGGCAGCACGGTGACCCGCTGCCCGACCCGCAACGTCCCGGACGACAACCGGCCGGCGTAGCCGCGGTAGTCGAGGTGTTCGGGGGTCTGCGGGCGGATGACGTGCTGCACCGGGAACCGCACCGGATCGGCGGCCGGGTCCCGGTCGGCGGGCGCGGTCTCCAGGTGCTCCAGCACGGTCGGCCCGCCGTACCAGTCCATGTGCCGGGAGGGCACGACGACGTTGTCCCCTTCCAGCGCGGAGATCGGGATGGCCAGCACGTCCCCGGCGCCGAGCGAGGCGGCGTAGCGGACGAACTCGTCGACGATCTCGGTGAACCGCTGCTCGGACCAGCCGACGAGATCCATCTTGTTCACCACCAGCACCAGGTGCGGCACCCGCAGCAGCGCCGCGACCGCGGCGTGCCGCCGGGTCTGCTCGACGAGCCCGTGGCGGGCGTCGACGAGCACCATCGCCAGGTCGGCGGTGGAGGCCCCGGTGACCATGTTCCGGGTGTACTGCACGTGCCCCGGGGTGTCGGCGAGGATGAACCGCCTGCCGGGGGTCGCGAAGTACCGGTAGGCCACGTCGATGGTGATGCCCTGCTCCCGCTCGGCCCGCAGCCCGTCGGTGAGCAGCGCCAGGTCCGGCGCGGCGGTCCCGTGCTCCGGTGCACCGCGGGTGATGGACTCCAGCTGGTCGGACAGCACCGACTTCGAGTCGTGCAGCAGCCGTCCGACCAATGTGGACTTCCCGTCGTCCACCGAGCCCGCGGTGGCGAAGCGCAGCAAGGACATCTCGCGGTTCCGCTCGATGACGCCCATCAGAAGTACCCCTCCCGCTTGCGGTCCTCCATGGCGGATTCGGACAGCTTGTCGTCGGCGCGGGACGAGCCGCGCTCGGTCAGCCGCGATTCGACGATCTCGTCGATCACCTCGGCGACGGTGCCCGCGGTGGAGTCGACGGCCCCGGTGCAGGACATGTCGCCGACGGTGCGGTAGCGCACCGTGCGGGTCTCGACGGGTTCGTCCTCGCGCGGCCCGCCCCACTCGCCGGGGGCGAGCCACATCCCGCCGCGCGCGAACACCTCGCGGTCGTGCGCGTAGTAGATGCTCGGCAGGTCGATGCGCTCCCGCTCGATGTACTGCCACACGTCGAGTTCGGTCCAGTTGCTCAGCGGGAACACCCGCACGTGCTCACCGGGGGCGCGCCTGCCGTTGTAGAGCTGCCACAGCTCGGGCCGCTGCCTGCGCGGGTCCCAGCCGCCGAACTCGTCGCGCAGCGAGAACACGCGTTCCTTCGCCCGCGCCTTCTCCTCGTCGCGGCGCCCGCCGCCGAACACGGCGTCGAACCCGCCGCGGCGGATCGCGTCGAGCAGCGGCTCGGTCTGCAGCGGGTTGCGGGTGCCGTCGGGGCGTTCGCGCAGCCGGCCGCTGTCGATGAACTCCTGCACGGAGGCCACGTGCAGCCGCAGGCCGTGCCGGGCGACGGTGCGGTCCCGGTGGTCGAGCACCTCCGGGAAGTTGTGCCCGGTGTCGACGTGCAGCAGCGGGAACGGGACGGGCGCGGGGGCGAACGCCTTCAGCGCCAGGTGCAGCATCACGATGGAGTCCTTGCCGCCGGAGAACAGCAGCACGGGCCGCTCGAACTCCCCCAGCACCTCCCGGATGATGTGCACGCCTTCGGATTCGAGGACGTCCAGGTGCGACAGGCCGGTCGTCTCGGCGGTGTCGGTGAACGGTCCGGCGACGGTCGTCATGCCAACCCCCTCTGGAACAGCAGCGCCCGCAGGCTCACCACGGATTCCTCGACGCTGTGCTGGTCGGTCTCGATCCGCAGGTCCGGGTCGGCCGGCGCCTCGTACGGGGCGTCGACCCCGGTGAGGCCGGTGAGCCCGCCCGCTCGGTGCTTGGCGTAGAGGCCCTTGACGTCGCGGGCCGCGCACAGCTCCACCGAGGTCGCGACGTGCACCTCGATGAAGTCGGCGCCGCTGCGGTCGTGGCGATCGCGGACCGCGGCCCGGCTGGACGCGAACGGCGCGATCACCGGCACCAGGGCGAGAACTCCGTTGCGGGCCAGGGTTTCCGCCATCAGCCCGATGCGGGCGACGTTGGCCTCCCGGTCCTGGCGGGAGAAGCCGAGGCCCAGCGACAGGGTGGTGCGCATGACGTCGCCGTCGAGCACTTCGACGCGGCGGCCCTCCTCCCGCAGCCGTCCGGCGAGGGCCAGGGCGATGGTGGTCTTGCCCGCGCTGGGCAGGCCGGTCAGCCAGACGGTCGCGCCGGGATGGCAGGTGCACCACCGGGCCTCCGCGTCCGGACGGGATGAGCTCGGAGCGAGGGTCATCGCACTACCTCCGTGATCGGGCGGGGAACCGGTGCCGGATCGGCCTCCGGCACGTCGGGGCGAGCGGGTTCGGCGGTGTCGGACACGGATCCCTCGCGCGGCAGCTGGAGCGTGAGGAAGCCCAGCACCACGGTGGTCACGGCGATCACGACGTAGTACCACATGAATCCGCCGGTGAGGTTCTTCAGCGCGCCGGCCAGGTAGTTGCCCGCGATGCCGCCGACGCCCTGGGTGACGTTGGTGACGCCGAAGATGATGGTCGCCGCCGCACCGCTCGCGGTCTTGGCCACGTAGGCGGGGACCAGTCCGTAGATCGGGTAGAAGGCGAGTCCGAACAGGACGCCGGACGCGATGGGCAGGAAGCCGACCGGGGCGACCACCAGGATCACCGCGGCCACGAAGAAGCACGAGTAGCACAGGACGAGCGCGGCGCGGACGCCGATCTTGTCCGAGAGCCAGCCGACGGCGAAGCCGGAGACCATGCCGACGACCCCGATGACGCCCCAGGCGGTGGAGGCGAAACCGATGTCGAAGCCCAGGTCCTCGCGCAGGTACGGGGAGAAGTAGTTCTGGAACGGCATGGACGCGAAGCCGTTCAGGAACTTCATGATCCACACGATCACGACCCAGCGGACCAGCACCATCTTCCAGCCGGCGCGGGCGGATACCGCTCGGTCACCACCGGAGTCCACCGTGGACTCGTCGGCGGTGCCGGAGAGGATTCCGATGCGCCAGAACGTGAACGTGGCGACCGCGGTGACCATCAGCGTCCCGGAGCCGACCGCGTACCACAGCCCGCGCCAGTTGTCGTCGCTGACGAACGAGGGCACCAGCATGCTGTTGATGAACACGCCGTAGCTGGTGCCGCTGGAGATCAGGCCGAGGACCTTGCCCCGGTGCTCGTAGTTGATGATCCGGCCGACGATCTCCACCAGCGGCACGTACACCGAGGCCGCGGTGCCGCCGAGGATCGTCAGCAGCACCCCGATCACCACGATGTCGTCGGTCACCGGCACCAGCACCAGGCACAGCCCGCACAGCACGGCCGAGCCCAAGGTCATCTGGCCGCCGCCGATGCGGGTGGACAGCCAGGTCCCGAGCAGTGCGAACACCAGGAAGCCGAGCTGCCCGGCGGCGGTGATGGTGCCGACGGCGGTGAAGCCGAAACCGAGCTCCAGCCGCATGTCGGTGACGATCTGGGAGAACAGGTAGAAGCCGAAGCCGTAGGTCGCGGCGACGAAGCTCGTCAGCAGCACCGTGACCACGAAACCGACCAGGGGGCTGCGCTTCGCGGGCGCAGCGGAGTGCGTTGATGCGTTCATGGGTTGTTCCTTCACGACTTGCGGGCGACCTGGATGATGAAGTCGGCCCCGTGCGGGTCGAACTCGGCGCGGAAGTCCCCGTAGCGCTCGACGGACTCGAAGCCGGCGGTGCGCAGCAGCCCCGCCAGCTCGTCCGCGAGCACCGGGTAGACCTCCAGGTGGTGGGTGACCTCGCCGTCGAACTCGTAGCGGAAGCGGCAGCGCTCCGCGTCGACGTGCGCGACCGACACCTGCACCCCGCCGCAGTAGTAGAAGTTCCCGCTGCTGCGGTAGCGGTGCGCGCGGATGGCGTCGAAGTTGCGGTGGTCCAGCACGAGCACGCCGCCGGGTTCGAGGGCTTCGTAGAACTCGCGGAGCACAGTGGCGCGCTCCGCCGCGTCGAACAGGTGCGGGAACGAGCTGCCCAGGCAGACGATCGCGTCGAACCGGCCGTCGAGGTGCGAGCGCAGCTCGGTCCAGTCGGCGCACACCGTCGGCAGTTCCACGCCGCGGGCGGCGGCGTTGCGGGCGGTCTGCTCGATCATCGCCAGGCTGCCGTCCGCGGCCGTCACGTCGTAGCCGGCTTCGGCGAGGGTGACGGCGTGGAATCCGGTGCCCGCCGCCGCATCGAGCACGCGGCGGGCACCGGTGCCGGAGAGCAGGGCGTCGAAGAAACCGCCTTCGCCCGCCTTGCGCCGCTCCCAGTCGATCAGCTCGTCCCAGTGGTCCACCAAGGACTGGACGTACTGGGCGGCACCGTCCTCGACGGACGCCGGGTTCGCGGGGATCTGCGCGGTCATGATGTCCTCCGTTCGCTGGTGGGTTCGGGTCCCGCGGCGGCCTCCCGGAGGAGGCCGCCACCGGGTTCACGCGTGGGATTCGGCGAAGGCGCGGTACTTCGCGGCGAGCTCGTCGGCGTGCGCGGCGGAGTCGGCGAGCTTCATCGTCTTGCACTCGTAGCCCAGCAACCGCCGCATGATCGCCATCTCGGGCTCGGTGAAGGTGACGGTGCCGTCGGCGTCGATGTGCTCGATGCCGTCCGCGGCCTGGCACCGCTCGTTGATGCGCACCGCCTCGTCCCGGGGCAGGTCGCCGAGGTCGAGCTCCCCGCCGGTGCGGCCCACCCGCACCGGGTAGCCGCCGGGCAGGCCGCCCGGTGCCGGGGCGTGCGCGTGGACGCCGCTGTCGGTGGCGATGCCGGTCAGCACCCGCACCGCGGAGGACGCGGTGAGCAGCTGCCCGTCGACCCCGCCGAGGCGCTTGAGCCGCCCGTCGAGCTGGCGGAACACCGCCTCGTGCGGCACCTCCCGGCTCGGCGGTGCGCCGTCCACCTCGACGTCCAGGTGGTAGGCGCCGTCGCCGGCGTCCCCGGCCCGCGGGACGTAGTGGCTGAAGTAGTGCTGGGCGACCAGCCGCAGCCGCACCGCCGCCGGGTCCACGTCGAGCTCGTGGGCGAACCCGTAGGTCAGCGCCGGGATGATGTTGGCGACGTTGCCGACGCCGATGGTCGGGGCGAGCCCGACCGCGTCCAGCACCGGACCCACCGCGTCCGGGAACGCGGCGTTCACCACCACCGGCCGCACCCCGGAATCGCGCGCCGCCCGCATCAGCAGGTGGTTGAGCGTGAGGTGCATCGGCAGCCACGGGCCGAACTGCGCCTGGTCCAGCTCGGCGAACACCGCCGGGGGCAGCTGGGTGATGATCCGCCAGGACTGCAACGAGGCGCCCATGAACACGATGTCCGGCCGCACCCGGGCGATGGTCTCCGCGGTGGCGTCGACGTCGTGCAGGTCCAGGTGCACGGCGTCGACGCTGCCGTGGGTGCCGAGGTTCGCGGCGGTAAACCGGGCCAGGTTCGCGCGGCGGCGCAGCGCTTCGACGTCGCGCCCGGCGACGACGATGCGGGAGGTCGCCGGGTCGTTCAGCAGCATGGTGAGCACGCGGGAGGACAGGTCTCCCATGCCCACCAGCATGATGAGCGGTTTCTCCGGATGCCGTTCGTCGGTCATGTCCGCCTCCTGGGGGAAGTGCTCCCGGCCCGCCGGCGCGGGCCGGGAGCGGGGGTCAGCGCGGGTAGCAGCCGTTGTCGGCGCGCAGGACGGCGCCGGTCATCAGCGCGGAGTCATCGTCGAGCAGGTAGGCGCACACGGCGGCCACCGCCTCCGGGGTGATGTCCCCGTCGAGCTGCTCCTGCCGCTTGTACTCGGCGTACCGGTAGTCCGGGATGCGGTCCGCGATGGCGGTGCGGATGATCAGCCCGGGCGAGACCACGTTGACCCGCACCAGCGGCGCGAAGTTCATCGCGTTCGACTTGGTCAGCCCGATGACACCGGCCTTGACGGTGCCGTACAGCGCGTCGGAGCTGCCGACCTCACCGGCGACGGAGGCGAGGTTGACGATCGCGCCCCGCTCCCCCGCCGCGATCACGTGCTCGGCGAACCGCCGGGACAGCCACACCGGTCCCTTGACGTTGACGTCGATGACCCGGTCGATGGTGGCGTCGTCGTAGGCCGCCACCGGCTGCCCCAGGTAGAGGCCGGCGTTGTTGACCAGGCCGCGGACGTCGGGGTGTTCGGCGAGGACCACGTCGAGGAACGCGTCGACGGACTCGTGCGAGCCGACGTCGCAGGTGTGCACCTCCAGCGGCCTGCCCTCGTGCTCGGCGGCGAGCTCCTTGAGGGCGGGTTCGTCGATGTCGCAGGCGATCACGGTCTGCCCGTCGTCCAGGCAGCGCCGCACCAGGGCGCGTCCGACGCCGTTGGCGCCGCCGGTGATGATGACCTTCTGGATGCTCATGCCGTCGTCTCCGTCCGCTGCTGCTGCGGGATGCCGGGCCGGTGCAGGATGTCGATCGGTTCCGGTCCCGGGCCCTGCTGCGGGACCGCGGCCGGTCGGATGCGGTGCTGGTGGAGGTGCTCGTAGTAGGGGCGGCAGTGCTCGACGAACTCCCGCAGCCGCGGGTCGTCCTCCGCGGTGGCCCGGTACTTCCGGGCCGGGCGGGCGATTCCGCTGCTGGCGGCGACGTCGGTGTGCCAGCCGCTCCACGTCTTCCACTCCGGGGCCTCGCCGCTGGACCAGTTGAGCGCCTCCGGCCGGAAGTCGATGCCGGCCGCCGCGCAGTAGGCGGCGAGGGTGCCCGCCGGGTCGGCCGCCAGGTCCGCGGCGTCGATCAGCGGCGGGATCCGCCCGGTGAGCTCCCGGACCTCGTCGAACAGACGCGCCAGCTCCGCGTAGCCGAGGACCTCGCGGGTCAGCCCGGGGTGCACGGTGGCGTGCGAGAGCACCGCCTCCGCCGGGTCGCGGATCAGGAACGTGTTCGTCTGCGCCAGCAGGTAGCCCGGGTCGGCCAGCAGGTGGTCCAGCGCGTGGTACGGGAAGTCCTTGTGGAACACCGGGTTCCCGTCCCGGGCGGCCTCCATCCGGTCCCGGATCTCCGGGTAGGTCAGCGGGTGGTCCGGGTCGGTGTTCTTGTGCGGGATGTCGGCCCGCTGCTCGTGCATGAAGAAGACGTAGGCGAACTCTTCGTGGAAGACCGTGAAGTCCCCCCGTTCGATGAAGGACCGCTCCAGTGCGGTGGACATCGAACGGGGATGGCTCCACAGCGCGATCGACCGGTGCATGTTCCTGTTTCCTCCTGTTCGGTTCCCGGGGATCAGCGGGAGGTCGCCAGCAGCGGCGTCCGGCTCCGCTCGGCGTGGTGCAGCTGGCGGGAGGCGAAGTCGAGCAGCGCGCGGTTGTTCTGCATCACCTCGGCGTAGGTGGAGATGAAGCAGCCGTAGTGCGCGAACTCCGGCGGTGCCATGCCGTCCTCGGCGTAGGCGTCCCGGAACGAGGGCAGCCGCAGCAGCTTGGTCAGCACCTCCGGCGGGACCTCCTGGTCGATGCCGTCGGGGCGGAACCCGCCGAACTCGTCCTCGCGCCGGATCAGCTCGGCGATGAAGCTCGGCTTGCAGGTGTAGGCGACGTCGGCACCGGAGCTCTGCTCCAGGTGCGCGCTGAACCACCCGTCGGCGGGCTCGTCGGTCTGCAGGCTGGACAGCAGCAGCTTCACCGGCAGCGAACGCTCCTGGATGAGCCCGTGGATGCGCTTGAGGATCGCCAGCTCCGCCCACCGCAGGTCGCTGGTCTCCAGCGAGATCCCGCGGGCGGCGGCCTCCATCCGCAGGTCCACGTTCGCGCCGAACCGGCCCACCATGTGCGTGAACACGGCCCGCCAGCGCGACAGGTCGCGGCCCTTCGCGTGCGCTTCGGCGAGGCCGTCCTCGACGGCGCGGGCGCAGGCCGCGAACTGCGGCACCGTGTAGGACAGCGTTCCGTTGATCGAGATGCCTTCGGCGACCAGCGCCCGCACCACCTGGTAGCCCTGCGCGCTGCCCGGCACCTTGACCATCAGGTTCGGGGCGATCGCGGCGAACCGCCTGCCCTGGTCGCGCATCCGCTCCGGCTCGAACATCAGCCGCGGGTCGAGCTGGCCGGACACCCAGCCGTAGCGGCCGGCGGTCGCGTTCCACTGCGGGCGCATGAAGTTCGCGGCCCGGCGCAGCACCTCCTCGTAGACGGTGCCGAACGCGTCCTCCGGGTCGGTGATCTCGTCGTCGCGGATCGCGGCGCGCAGCCACGACTCCCAGCGCGGGACGTCGGCGAGGACGCTGGCGGCGACCAGCGACGGGTTGGTCGTCACCCCGCGCACCAGCGCCCGGTCGGCTCTGCCCGGGTCCAGGAACCCGTCGAGGCGGGACGCCCAGCGCTGCCGGGTGGTGCTGTCGGGGGCGCCGGCGAGCAGGCCGTCGCGCCAGGCGGGGAAGTCGAGCGGTGAGGAGTCCCACCAGATCTCGGCCGATTCGTGGGTTCGCTGCAACTGCTCCAGTACGCGTGACAACAGGATCAACCTCGCTTCTCGTGCCGTGACAGGGTTTTCCGGGCGTCCGAGGACGCGTCAGCGGGCGTGCAGGGGCATCAGCGGGCGAACGGTGCCGCCGGGCTCCCGCACCCGGTCCAGCAGCAGCGGGAGTTCGGACATCGCGGTGAAGGTGCGGGCGCCCGCCTCGGCGAGCACCGGGGCCGTTCCGCTCCCGGGCGGGGCGTAGCCGAGGACCGCCATCCCGGCGGCGACCCCGGCCTGCACCCCGGGCAGGCTGTCCTCCACGACCACGCACCGCTCCGGCGCGGCACCGGCGTGCCGGGCGGCGTGCTGGAACAGGCCCGGGTCCGGTTTCCAGGAACCGACCTCGTAGGCGCTGTGGATGCGGTCGCCGAAGTACGGCAGCAGGCCGGTGATCCCGAGCGTGTGCCGGATCTTCGCGAGCGGGGCGCTGGAGGCGACGCAGTACGGCACCTCGACGGTGTCCAGCACGCGGCGGACCCCGGGGATCTCGGTGAGGTGCGCGTCGAACGCCTCCGCCGTGCGGGCCCGGAACCGCTCGGTGAAGTCCGCGGGCAGGCCACCGGGGATCAGGGCGGCGAGCTCGGCGACCCAGTCCGCGACCTTGCGGCCGCGGAGGCGCTCCAGCGCGTCGGCCGCGGTGAGGGCGAGACCGAGTTCCGCGGCCATCTCCCGCAGCACCAGCGCGCTGAGCCGCTCGCTGTCCACGAGCACCCCGTCGCAATCGAACACGAGCAGTTCCACGTCCATGACGCCCACTTTCCGAATAGCACGAATGGCTTGGCGAATGCGTCTGCCGTTCCCGCGATCCGACGTGGAGCGCGATATTCGCGGCAGCGGAAATCAAATGGGTTGATCGGGTGTTCCCGGGCGTGCGGCATCCCGGGCGCATTGCGGTCGAACTCCCCGGAACGGGGCGGGAGGAGCAGGAGGACCCGGCGGACTAGCCGAGGTCGAGGTACCGGTGGTACCCGCCGTGGCGCGCGGGGGTGCTGCGCAGCTTGACGATCTCCCGGACGTGCATGGAGCGGAACATGATGCCGTTGTGGTCGCTGGCCTCGACGTCGAACACGGCCACCTGGTGCGAGGCGCCGACGGAGGTGACCCGGACGACGATCACGCTGCCTTCCAGGACGGTGGTCAGCTGCTTGGCGTCGTGCTGCACGCTCACGCTCGACTCGTCGTCGTCCAGCGCCCCTTGCAGCGCTTCGACGGCGGCCAGCTCGCTGAGCCACACCAGCACCGGCGTGGCCAGCACCGGGAGGTCACCGCCCCAGTGGTCGGCGGTGTCCGACGGCCCCACGACGTGGTCGATCTCCACGTGGCCGCGCACCTTGTCCGGATTCACCGCATCCCCATTCCCACGCCCCGGCAGCGTCGCCGGGGCCGTTTCGTCGAGCGCCGCTCACACGGCGATGTCGGTCAGCCGCCACCCGTTCCCGTTGCCGTCGCGGGCCTCGAATCCGAGCGCGGATTCGAACGCGACCGCCGGGTCCGCTCCGGTCTCGGCCCACGCTCCTTCGACGGCGTGGGGAAAGACGAGCGCACCGGCGAGGACGAACATGGAAGTGGTCTTGGCGTTCACTGCGATCCCTCAATTCATGAAGTCCGAATGGTTCCGGGCGATTCGCTTCGGTATTCGCTCTCGCCCTGTTGGAACAATCATCGTCGGTGCTTCACAACGAAGTCCAGAAGTGCCCGCTGTCAGCTTCCTGACTGGCAGCGAACTACCACATCTCGCAGTTCCGCCCGGCCGCGCGCTGCCTGATCAGCGGTATCCCTCGTCCGGCAGCAGGCCCAGCTGGGCGGCCAGCGCGCCGGCCTGGAACCGGCTCTCCGCGCGCAGGTGCAGCATGATCGCGGCGATGTGCCTGCGGCAGGTCCGCACCGACATGCCCAGCCTGCGGGCGATGAGCTCGTCCTTCGCGCCGGTCGCCAGCTGGCCCAGGATGGCCTGGGTGAGCTCGGAGCGGATGTCGTCGACCTCGTCGTCGGCGCCGATGCCCATCGGCCGCCCCGAATCCCACATCGAGCTGAACGTGGCCGTGACGAAGTCGACCACGGCGGGCTCCTTGATGCGCAGCGCGCCCTTGGAGACGTCCTCGCCGTCCAGCGGGATGTAGGCGACCTCCCGGTCGTAGACCAGCAGCCTGCGCGGCACGATCGGCACCGTCTTGATCATGCCGCCGCCGTGCGAGACCTGCCGGGCGTGCTCCTGCGACGGCGGGTGCGAGCGGGTGGAGTGCTGCAGCAGGATCCGCAGCTCGATGCCGCGCGCCAGGATGTCCAGGTCCACCTTGAGGATCCGGTCGATGCTGTCGGCGTCCATCCCGCCGCCGGGGTGCGCGATGAGCACCTGCTGGGTGGCCTGCCGGGCGCTGTCGGCGATGAGCTGGTTGATGGTGCCGACGTCCTCGATCACGTCGATCGCCTCGTGCCTGCGCTGCGCGCGGCGGCCCTCGTAGTAGGTGGGCAGCAGGCACATCACCTCGCCGCGCACCCTGGCCAGTTCGACCTGCTTGCGGCGGATCTCGGCCTCGTCGTCGAACAGCAGCTCGGCGAGGGCCGTCTCCGGGCCGACCGCGTCGTGGTCCCGATCGCCGTCCGGGGAGACGCGCAGCAACCGCAGCCGCAGCAACGTGCTCTCGGCGTCGGCCACCTGGTGCTCGGTCAGGCCCAGCTCCGCGGCGGCCTCGCCATTTGTCCACAGTGGAGTGGATACCGCGAACTTGTACAGGGCGACCGCCTCCGGGGACAAGCGTGCCTGCATCCTCCGTCGCCTCCTGGCAGTTGCGCGGACCGCGCGGAGCGGCCGGATCGGCAGCCCGATCCGTAGAACCGGAGAGAATCGACTCATTCTAACGGCCCGGATGCGTGCGCATCCGGGTCGCAGAACGCATTCCGGTCTCGCTCCGATTCGGTTGCCCGCGCGGGCGACGGAGAACGCTATTGCACGGAATCAGGGACATCGGTACTGGTGAGAGGGATGCGGGTGGTGCAGTGGACGGTGATTTCCGCTCGTTCCACGGCGGTCGCGCCAAGTCCGTCCGGGTGTGCGGAACGGCGCCGATCAGCCGCATCCGAGAACCGGCGAACGGCGCACCGGAATGGTCTCGACCACGATCGGACCGCGGATTCCTGCGGAAATCGGGCGGACCATTCCGCGAGCCGCCCGGATCAGCGGGCCATGCTCAACCCGCCGCCGACCGGGCGGCGCACCCGGGGACGGACTTCCAGCCGCGGGCGGCGGTCGCGCGCCACCAGCGGCGCGGGCTGCGGCGCCGGGGTCGCGCCGTGCTTGATCGCGTGACCGGCATCGACGCCGTAGGCGACGTCGCGGGCGATGTTCCAGCAGGCGAGGAGAAGTGCGCGCATGACGGGCTCCTTGTCGAGTCCTGGTCGGTGGGGTTGCCACCAGCATGGAGCGCGGCGCCCGCCGATTCGAGTGGCGGCAACGCCAGATCTCGACAAGATCCCGCCACCGCTCGCGGCGCCCGCGCGGACGGCGGCGGCACCGGCGAGGAGAATCGGCGCCGGGACGGCCGCGACCGCCCCGGAACACGATCCGCGAGATGTTGGGATGCAGCGATGACGACCGTGGCCTTCCTCGGAACCGGCACGATGGGCGCACCGATGGCGCGCAACCTGCTCGCGCACGGGTTCGCGGTGCGCGCGTGGAACCGCACCCGGGCCCGCGCCGACGAGCTCGCCGCCGACGGCGCCACCGTCACCGGCACCCCGGCCGAGGCAGCCGACGGCGCGGACCTGCTCGTGACGATGCTGCTGGACGCGGACGCCACGGTGGAGGCGGGCGGTGCCGCCGCGGCCGCGCTCCCGGCCGGGACGCCCTGGGTGCAGATGGCCACGATCGGCCTGGAGGGGCTGGCGAAGGTCACCGCCGTCGCGGGTGGCACGACGCTGGTGGACGCCCCGGTGCTGGGCACCCGCGCGCCCGCCGAGCAGGGCACGCTGACCGTGCTCGCCGCCGGACCGGAGGAGGTGCGGGACCGGGTGCGGCCGGTGTTCGACGCGGTCGGCGGGCGCACCCTGTGGCTGGGCACCGATGCGGCGCGCGGCGACGGGACGCGGGTGAAGCTCGCGGCCAACAACTGGGTGCTGTCGCTGACGAACGCGGTCGGCGAGTCGATCGCGCTCGCCGAGGCGCTGGGCGTGGACCCGCACCGGTTCCTGGAGGCCATCGAGGGCGGCGCGGTCGATTCGCCGTACGCGCACCTGAAGGGTTCCGCCATCCTCGACGGCGATTTCACCCCGGCGTTCACAGTGGACGGTGCCCGCAAGGACGCCGGGCTGATCGCCGAGGCCGCGGGCGAGCTGCGCCTGGACGTGGCCGAGGCGGTGCGCGCCCGCTTCACCCGCGCCGCCGAGGCGGGCCACGGCGCGCAGGACATGGCGGCCGCCTACTACGCCTCCTTCCGCGGCTGAGCAGGTGAACGGCCCACCCCGGAAACCCGGTCGAATGGGCCATTCACCTGACGCGGAAGCGGTTCAGCGCCCCGCGAAGTACGCGAACTGCTCCGCACAGCGGTTCAGCTCGTCGTCGTCCAGCACGCGCGGCTGCCCGGCCTGCTGGGCGGTGAGCCACAACCGGCACAGCCACTCCAGCTGCCGAGCCCGGTTGTAGGCCGCCGCCAGGGTGGAGCCGATCGCCACCGTCCCGTGGTTGCGCAGCACGCACGCCCCGCGCCCCTCCAGCGCCGCCGACATGTTCGCCGCCAGCCGGTCGGTGCCGAACGTGGCGTACTCGGCGACGCGCACCACCCCGCCCATCTCGGCGAGCTGGTAGTGCACCGCGGGCACGTCGTCGCGCAGCAGCGACAGCGCGGTGGCGTGCAGCGAGTGCGTGTGCACCACCGCGTCGGCGCCGTGGTCGGCGTAGGCGGTCAGGTGCATGGGCAGCTCGGAGCTGGGCGCCCGCTCGCCGTCCACGACCGCGCCGTCCAGCCGCACCACCGGGACGTCGGCGACGGTCAGCACGTCGTAGTCCACTCCGGACGGTGTCACCGCGACCAGCTCACCGCTGCGCACCGACACGTTGCCCGACGTGCCCACCACGAGGCCGTCGTCGACCATCTTCCGCGCGATGCGGATGACCTCGGCGCGCTCGGCTTCGAGGACTGGGCTCAACACGCCGTCCCGGACTCGTACTCCCCGATCGCGGCGACCTTCTTCGCCGAGGCCGAGGTCTCGTCGAAGTGCAGGTCGAGCCACTGCCCGGCCAGCAGCCGCGCCAGCTCCAGCCCGATGACGCGCTGCCCGAAGCACAGCACCTGCGCGTCGTTGCTCAGCACCGACCGCTGCACCGAGTAGCTGTCGTGCGCGGTCACCGCCCGCACGCCCGGCACCTTGTTCGCGCTGATCGCCACGCCGAGCCCGGTGCCGCACACCAGCAGCGCCCGGTCCGCCTCGCCCGCGGCGACCTTGCGGGCCGCGTTCACCGCCACGTGCGGGTAGTCGGTGTGCTCGTCGGAGCCGACACCCACGTCGACCACGGAGGCGACCCGCGGGTCCTGCTCCAGATCGGCCTTGAGCACGTCCTTGTAGTCCATGCCCGCGTCGTCGGAACCGACGACGATGCGCCAGCCGCTCGTGTTCTCGGTCATCGTCACTTCACCTCTGTCGCGTCGAGTTCGACTTCACGTCCGCTGAGGACGTCCAGTGCCCGGTTCAGCGCCATCGCCAGCGAGGTGGCACCCGGGTCGGGGGTGCCGACGCTGCGCTCGGCGAGCGGGCGCGCCCGCCCGGTGCGCGGGGTCAGTTCGGCCGTGCGCTCGGCGGCGGCCGTGGCCTCCCGGGCCGCGCGGCCCACCGCGTCGGCGGTCCCGGCGCCGTCGCCGACCGCGGCCGCGAACACGTCCACGAACGGGATCAGCGCGTCCACCAGCGTCTTGTCGCCCGCTTCGGCGCGGCCCAGCCGCTGCACCGATTCGAGCGCGGCGCGGGCGCCCGCCAGCAGGTCCTCGGCGGTGGGCTCCCGGTCGTCGGGCAGCAGGTCGCCGAAGGAGCGCAGTCCCGCGCCCCACAGCGCACCCGAGGTGCCGCCGGCCTTCGCCGCCCACTCGTCCCCGGCGGCGACCAGCACCGCGGCCGGTCCGGCTCCCTCGGCGGCGACCCGCTCGGCCGCCTCGATCGCGGCGCCGCTGCCGCGGGACATGCCGCGGCCGTGGTCGCCGTCGCCGGCCACCGCGTCGAGCCTGCCCAGCTCGTCCTCGTGCTCGTGCAGCAGGTCGCTGATCGCGCGCAGGCCGCGCACCACGAGCTTCGCGGTGTCCTGCCCGGCCTGCGGGGCGACCGCGGTGGCCGCTTCCACGACCTCGGCGGCCTCCGCCACGACCTCGTCGTCCACATCGGACTCGACGATGCTCCCCTTGCGGTAGGCGGGGGAATCGGCCGGCGCGTGCCAGAGCCGCTCCAGCTCCGGGTCCAGCCAGGTCAGGGTGAGCGAGCACCCGGCCATGTCGAGGCTGGTGACCAGCTCGCCGACCTCCGGCTCCACGACCTCCACGCCCGCCTCGGCCAGCAGCCGGGACGCGGTCTTCCAGACCACGAACAGCTCTTCGTACTTGGTCGAGCCGAGACCGTTGAGGATCGCCGCGACCCGCGGCTTCTCCCCGGTCCGCTCCGGCGCTTCGGCGAGCACCCCGTCGACGAGCTCGCGCGCCAGCTCCGACGCCGACGGCATGTCCACTTCGGACACACCGGGTTCGCCGTGGATGCCCAGTCCCAGGCCCATCCGGCCCGCGGGCACCTCGAACAGCGGCTGCCCGCTGCCCGGCAGGGTGCAGCCCGCGAACGCCACGCCGAGGCTGCGGGTGCGGTCGTTGGCGTGCTCGGCGACCCGCACCACCTCGTCGAACGAGTAGCCCTCCTCCGCCGCGGCCGAGGCGACCTTGAACACCACGAAGTCGCCCACCACACCGCGCCGCTTGCCCGCCTCGTCGGCCGGGGCGCTGGCCACGTCATCGGTGACCACCACGTTGTGCGCCGAGACGCCCTCCCGCCGCAGCCGCTCCACGGCCAGGCCGAAGTTCATGTTGTCCCCGGCGTAGTTCCCGAACGAGAACACCACGCCCGCACCGGTGTCGGCGGCCTTCGCCACCGAGTAGGCGTCCTCCGCGGACGGCGAGGTGAAGATGTTGCCCACCACCGCACCGTCGGCGAAACCCGGTCCCACCACGCCGCAGAACGCCGGGTAGTGCCCGGATCCGCCGCCGGTGACCACCGCGACCTTGCCCCGGCGGGCGCGGCGCGCCCGCACCACCCCGCCGCGCACCTCGCGCACGTAGCCGGGGTTCGCGGCGACGAACCCCGCCACCGCGTCCTCGGTGAACGTCGCCGGATCGTCGTACAGACGAGTCATCGGGTCACTCCTCCCCCCGACCGCCACACCGGCCGGGCCCGCTCTATCGATTCCAGGTATGCGCGATATCCGCGCTCGTAGATCTCCGCCACCGCGGGGTCCGGCTCGACCACGTGCCGGGCGGTGGCCCACTCCTCGCGATCCACCGGTTCACCCAGCGAATCCCACGCCGTCATCGCCGCGCCGCGCGCGCCGACGCCCTCCTCCTTCGGGACGTGCAGCGGTCTGCCGAGCACGCTCGCGAAGATCCGGCTCCAGGACGCCGACCGCGCCCCGCCGCCGCAGGCCGCGACCTCACCGGTCAGCCCGGCCGCCTCCAGGTTGTGCCGCGCCGCGTAGGCCACCGCCTCGCACAGCGCGCGCACCAGGTCCGCGGGCGAGGTCTCCAGCGACAGCCCGGTGAACTGGCCGCTGGCGCGGGGCTCCACGAACGGGGCCCGCTCGCCCGAGGAGGACAGGAAGGACAGCGCGGCGACCCCACCGGCCCCCGGCGGGCTCGCCGCCAGCAGGTCCTCCAGGTCGGCCACGCTCGCGCCGACCATCCGCAGCCCCCAGTCCAGGTTCGCGGTGCCGACCATCGCGGGCATCACCCGCAGCACCCGGTCCGGGCTGGGCGTGGCGAGCCACATGCCCGCGGCGTCCCCGGCCGGGTCGATCGTGACCTGCTCGCCCAGCACCTGGCAGCCCAGCGTCGTGCCGATCACCAGCGCCCCGTCGCCCAGCTCCCGCATCCCGGACCCGAACGCGCAGGCGGGCAGGTCGAACGGGCCCGCCGAGACCGGCAGACCCGCGGGCAGGCCGAGCTCGGCGGCGCTGCGCGCGTCCAGCGCGAACAACTTCCCGGGCGGCGCGGGTTCGGCCAGCAGCCCGCGGAACTCGGCGAGCCCGCAGGCCTGCAGCGCCGCGGTGCTGTAGCTGCGGGTGGGCACGTCCAGGAACGGTTGCGAGGCGTCCGAGGCGTCCACCGTGATCTCGCCGGTGAGCCGTTGCACTATCGCGTCCACGCAGTACCCGGCGACCTCCGCGCGCGCCAGCCGCTCCGGCTCGTGCTCGGCGACGTGCGCCAGCAGCGGGCCCGCCGAACCGGGGAACATGCCCGAGCCGGTCAGCGCGTGCACCTCGCGCAGCACGCCCCGCGCCTCCCAGCGGTCCAGCACCGGTGCCGCCCGCGCGTCCAACCAGGACAGCCCGGGTCCGACCTGCCGTCCGGCCGCGTCGCGCAGCCACAACCCGTCGCCCTGACCGGTGATCGCCAGCGCCTGCACCGGTACGTCCGCTTCGGCGGCGACCGAGCGCACCACGGTGATGACCGAGTCCACGACCTCGTCGAGGTCCTGCTCCACCCGCCCGCCGGGCGAGCGGTGCAGGGTGCTGCGGGTGCTGCGGGTGACTCGCGCGGAGCCGTCCCGGCCCAGCAGCGACGCCTTCGTCACCGAGGTGCCGACATCGACTCCGACGATCATGGCCGCAGGTCCTCCAGCCGCCCCGACTCCGCCGGCCGCCCCGGCTCTTCCGGACTGCCCGGCTCTTCCGGACGGTCCGGGCCCTCCAGCCGACCCAGCTCCTCCAGCCGATCCAGCACCTCCGGGTTCGCCACGTGCCGCGGCCGCCTGCCCGCGAGGTAGCGGGCCGCGTCGGCGGCCACGATCGATGCCGCCCGGTCCGCGGTCTGCCGGGTCGCGCCCGCCAGGTGCGGCGTGGTGATCACGTTGGGCGCGTCGAACAGCGGCCAGTCCGCCGGCGGCGGCTCCTCGTCGTAGACGTCCAGCGCCAGCCCGGCCAGATGCCCGGAGCGCAGCATCTCCGGCAGCGGCGCGTAGTCCAGCAGCCCGCCGCGCGCCGAGTTCACCAGCACCGCGCCCTTCGGCAGCAGCGCCAGGTTCTCCGCGTTGAGCAGGTGCTCGGTCTCCGGGGTGAGCCGGGCGTGCAGGCTCACCACCGAACTGGCGCGCAGCAGCTCGTCCAGCTCGACCAGCCGCACGCCGTCCGCGGTCGCCTGCACCGGATCCGCGAACGGATCGGCGACCAGCACGTCCGCACCGAACGCGGCCAGCACCCGCGCCACGATCCGCCCGATCGCGCCGTAGCCGACCAGTCCGGCGGTGGCGCCTTCCAGTTCGAGCCCCGCGTTCTCGTAGGCGTAGTAGTCGCCGCGCCAGTGGCCGCTCTTCAACTCCGCGTCCGAGTCGACGATGCGGCGCATCGAAGCCAGGATCAGCCCGACGGCGAACTCGGCGGCGGCGGCCGCGTTGCGGGCCGGGGTGAAACCGACGATGACCCCGGCCTCGGTGGCCGCGGCCAGGTCCACGTTCACCGGTCCGCCGCGGGCGACGCCCACGAACCGCAGGTCCGGGCTCTTCGCCAGCACCCCGGCCGTCACCGGCGCCATCTGGGTCAGCAGCACTTCGGCGTCACCGAGGGCCTCGAGCACCTGCTGCTCGGTCCCGCTGGCCTCACGCACCCCGCCGACCGGGCCGAACGGTTCCACCGGCCAGCCGGTGGCGAGGGTGCGGAAGCTCAGGTCGTGCCCGGGCGCCTGCGCGGTCAGCGCGTCGACGAACAGCTGCGGGTCGACGAAGCGGTCCCCCGCGGCCAGGACCTTGGTCATTGCTGCAGACTCCTTTGTCCGAGGCGGTCAGCCCGCTACGGGCGTCGTCAACGATTCGAGCAGCCGGACCCGCACCTCGTCGAGGTCCGATGCCACGAACGACGCCGCGGCCAGCGCATCGGCGGCCGGCGGGTAGTCGGGGCTGGGGATGGCCAGCACGGTCATCCCGGCGGCCGCGGCGGCGCGCAGCCCGTTGCTGGAGTCCTCCACCGCCAGGCACAGCGCCGGGTCGATGCCCAGCTCGCGCGCGGCCTGCTGGTACACGTCGGGGCTGGGTTTGCCGCGGGGAACCTCGGCGCTGGAGACGGTGGCGGCGAAGTGCTCGACGAGCGCGTGCCGGTCGAGCACGGCGTCGATGACCCGGCGCGGCGCGGACGAGGCCAGCCCGACGGGTGCCCGGGCCGAGATCTCCAGCACCATCCGCTCGGCGCCGGGCAGAAGTTGGACCTCGCCCGCGTCGAGGGCGGCGATCATGTCGTCGACGACGATCCGCTCGGTCTCCGCGACGGATTCCGCGGCACCGCTGTGCGCGGCGAGGAACGCGGCCCACTCCGGGGCGCTCATGCCCTGCACCTGGGCGGTCTCCGCGGCGGTCCAGCCCCGGCCGCGGGCGGCCGCGAACCGCGCCCACATCCGCTCCCACAGGTGTTCGCTCTCGACCAGGACCCCGTCCATGTCGAACACGACTGCGCGGTGCGCACCCGGCGAACCGTCGGGCTGCGTCATCGGTGTACCTCCCACCTGTGCAACGTTGACGTTCAAATTAACAGTGAGATAGTTAAATGTCACCACTGCGGTGATATGAAGTGCTCGTTCCCGGCCCCGCCACGCTCGGCCGCGCACCTCGAGGAGGCAAGATGTCGGTCATGGCGTCCGCACCGAAGAAGCAGTCCCCCCGGCTCCTGCGCCAGCAGCGGATCATCGACCACGTCGTGCAGGGCGGCTTCGCCAGCGCGGCGGAACTCGCCACGCTCACCGGCGTCAGCCTCATGACGGTGCACCGCGACATCGACGACCTCGCCGCCCGCGGGCTGCTGCGCAAGTTCCACGGCGGCGTCTCCGCCCAACCGTCCACCGTGTTCGAGAGCAGCTCCGACTTCCGGCTGCACACCCACACCCGGGAGAAGGAGGCACTGGCCGCCGCCGCGCTCCCGCTGATCGCGCCCGGCATGTCGGTGCTGCTCGACGACTCGACCACCGCGCTCACCCTCGCCCGGCTGCTGCCGGACGTCGGCCCGCTGACCGTGGTCAGCAACTACCGGCAGGTGCACGAAGTGCTGCGCGAAGCCCCGGACGTGCGGCTGATCTGCATCGGCGGCGAGTACTCCCGGACCCACGACTCCTACATCGGCCTGCCCTGCCAGGAGATGATCAACGGGCTGTCGGTGGACCTGATGTTCCTGTCCACCTCGGCGATGAACGCGCAGATGACCTTCCACCAGGAGCAGGAGATCGTGCTGGTGAAGCGCGCGATGATCCACTGCGCGACGACGCGGGTGCTCATGATGGACGCCAGCAAGGTCGGGCGCGCCGCGCTGCACCGGCTCGCGCCGGTCGCCGACTTCGACCACGTGCTGCTGGCCGGGGACCTCGACGCCGCGCTGGTCGACTCGATGCGCGAGCACTCCGAGGTGCAGCTGGTCCCGGTCGGCTGACCCGCCGCCCTCCGATATCACAGGCTTCCTGGTCGGTTTAACACCGGTGTTGATATCGCCGGGCTACAGCTCGCCGCACTCCCCCAGCTTCGACCCGGTCACCGAGTTCGCCCGGCCCTCGTCCACCGGCGCCACCGCGTTGCCGCGGCACCGCACCCCGCCACCGATCGACGTGCCCGCCACTACCGGCGCGGCGTTGCCGAGCAGCACCACCGACGCGCCCACCTCGGTCCCGTCCAGCCGCACCACCCCGGCCGAGCCGCGCACCCGCACCGAACCGGCGATCCGGCCGCCGGACACCCACACCGAACCCGGCGCGTCCGCCAGCACCGCACCCTCCACGGCCGAATCCAGCACCAGCAACGACGCCCCGGGCGCCACCCGCACCGAACCCCGCACCTGGGCGCCGCGCAGGCAGGTCACGCCCTCCGAGACCACCAGCTCGTCCTGCGGCCCGGACAGCGTCCGCGTGCACGCCGCCACCGGCACCACCGCCCGCACCGGAACACCGCCCTGGTGCACGTCCACCTGGCCCGCACCGGCCCGCGCCCGCTGGTAGGTCAGTCGCAGCGCCTCCACCCCGCGCGGCGCGCCGCGCAGCACCGCGCCGTCCGCGGACGCCTCCACCTGCAACGCGCTGCCCGGGTCCGGCTGCGGCAGCACCCGGTTCAGCGGATTCCCAAGCGGCATCGGCGAACCCGACGCGGTGTCCACCCGCCAGCCGACCTCGCCCACCCCGTCGCGCACCTCCACCACCGGGCGATCCGCGCGCACCGCGTACGGCGCCACCCCGGACGGCACCGGCCGGTCCGCGGTCGTCCCGTCGATGCGCAGCGCATCCCGGTCCGCGTCGAGGCGCAGCCGCGAGGTGTAGAGCCTGCGCTCCACCTCCGGCGACGGCCGCCCGTGGTGCACGTAGTACAGCTCGGACGAATCCGGCGAGGCGATCACGCTGCCGTGCCCCGTGGAGAACAGCCCCTGCGTCGCGTCCTGCGCCAGCACCGGGTTCGCCGGGCTCTTGCGCCACGGCCCCAGCGGATCGTCCGCCACCGCGTAACCGACCCCGTAGAACGAGTTCGCGAAGTTGTTCGCCGAATACGTCAGGAAGTACCGCGCCTTCCCCTCCCGCGTGGTCGCGCGCACCACCGTGGAACCCTCCGACCAGCGCCGGTTCTTCTCCCTGCCCCGGGTCTTCGCGTAGTCGTCGACGTGCGCGTTCTCCCACTGCTGCGGGTCCGAGCCGTAGTCGATGATCGAGCGGTAGCCGTCCTTGCGCACTCCCGGCGGATCGGCCGGATCGCGGTTCGCGTCCACGTACCCCGGAGCGACCCGCGGCATCGTGCTCCCGGCCGGGTCGTCCCACCACTCCGAGGTGAGCTCCACGGCGAGCACGTTGGACTCCTCCACGTACTTGCCGAGGTCGTGGTCCCACACCCAGTTCCGGTAGGCGTTGCGGGAGTAGAACAGGATGATCCGCCCGTCGTCGAAGAACACGTTCGGATCGATGAACGGGATGTAGGTGCCCAGCGGCGCCGTCAACCCCTCCTCCAGGGTCTCCGGCGGTTTCTTCTGCTCGGCGTCCATCAGCAGGTTCACGTCGTGGTAGTCCGGGTCGTACGGGTGGTAGTCGATCGGCCCCGGCGCGATGTTGCGGAACGGCCCCGCGGGCGAGTCGGCCACCGCCACGCCGACCTTGCTGGGTTCCTCGAAGTCCGCGAACCCGAACTGCTCGGCGATCCCGTCCCGCAACCGCGCCGAGTAGAACAGGAAGTACCGGCCGGTCACCGGGTTGTGGTAGACCTCCGGCGCCCAGAACCAGTCCCGCCCCCACTGGGTGCCGTCGCCCAGGTCCAGCGCCCCGCCCGGAATCCGCTGCCACGTCACCAGGTCCGGCGAGCGGTAGATCGCGAACGCGAACCCCGGATCGGCCCCATCGGTCGAGTAGGCGAAGTAGTCGCCGCTGCCCTCGTCGCGCAGCACGAACGGGTCGGCGGCGGGCAGCGCCGCATCGTTGAAGTAGGTCGCGTCGCTCACCGGACGCGGCTCCGCGGCCGCGCCGTGCGCGGCCCACGCCAGCAGGATCGGCAACGCGAACAGGATGCCGCGAACTCGAGACCACCTGACGGACACGTAGGTCCTCCTCGTCACGCACCGGCCCCGACCGGACACCAGCGGTGAACACTTCCTCTGATCAACACCGGTTGTCAAGGGCCGACACGCCCGCGCCACCTGGCTGCCGCGCGCACCGCCGAAGCTGGCAAAGTGCAGGTATGCCCACCGTTCCCTCGTTCCCCCGCCACAGCGCGCGCACCCAGGGCTTCACCCTCGGCGTGCCGCGCACCTTCACCATCACCCCCGATGGGAAGACCGTGCTGTTCCTGCGTTCCGGCAGCGGAACCGATCGCAGCAACGCCCTGTGGCGCTGGGACGCCGGCACCGAGACGTGCATCGCCGACCCGGCCGCGCTGCTGGTCGACGACGAGGTCTCCGCCGAAGAGCAGGCCCGGCGGGAGCGGTCCCGGGAACGCGCCACCGGCATCACCGGCTACGCCACCGACGGGGCGGGCACCCACGTCGCGTTCACCCTGTCCGGCAAGCTGTTCCACGCCGACCTCGGCACCGGCGCCGTGCAGCAGCTGCCCGCGCTCGAACCCGCCGCCGACCCGCGGCCGGACCCGCACGGGCGCTGGATCGCCTACCTCGCCGGCGGCGCCCTGCGGCTGATCGGCACCGACGGCACCGGTGACCGGGCCCTCGCCGAACCCGGCGACGGCACCACCACCTGGGGCGCCGCCGAGTTCATCGCCGCCGAGGAGATGGCCCGCTACCGCGGCTACTGGTGGTCCCCCGAAGGCACCGCCGTGCTCGCCGCCCACGTCGATGAAGAACCCGTGCAGCACTGGTACCTCGCCGACCCCGCCGACCCGGCCACCCCGCCGCGCGAACTCCGCTACCCCGCCGCGGGCACCGCGAACGCCGACGTCGGGCTCACCGTGCTCGGCATCGACACCGCACCCGTGGAAGTCCGCTGGGACCGCACCACCCACCCCTACCTGGTCACCGCGCACTGGACGCCGCACGGCCCGCCGCTGATCGCGGTGCAGACCCGGGACCAGCGCGAACAGCTGGTGCTCGCCGTCGACCCCGCCACCGGCGCCACCCGCGAAGTGCACCGCGACACCGACGAGCACTGGATCGAGATCAAACCCGGCTGGCCCGCCTGGCATCCCGGCGGCGACCTGGTGCGCATCGGCGTCGACGGCGACAGCTACCGGCTGTTCGTCGGCGACACCCCGTGGACCCCCGAAGGCCTGCAGGTGCGCTCCCTCGTCGACATCGACGAGGACGTGCTCATCACCGCCTCCGCCGACGACCCCGCCGAAGTCCACCTCTACCGGTGCACCGCCGACGGCGCCGAACGCCTCAGCACCGAACCCGGCGTGCACGGCGCGACCCGCACCGGCGGCACCCTGGTGCACGCGCACTCCGGGCTCGACGCCCAGCACACCCGGTTCCAGGTCACCGACGGGCACCGCAGCCTCGGCGAGATCGCCGGCCACCCCGAGGACCCGTCGATCGTGCCGAACGTGCAGCTGCTGCGCCTCGGCGCACGGCGGCTGCGGACCGCGCTGCTGCTGCCCACCGGCCACACCCCGGACGACGGGCCGCTGCCGGTGCTGCTCGACCCCTACGGCGGTCCGCAGGCGCAGCGCGTGCTGGCCCGGCGCCAGGGCTTCCTCACCTCGCAGTGGTTCGCCGACCAGGGCTACGCGGTCGTCGTCGTCGACGGCCGCGGCATGACCGGCCGCGGCCCCGCCTGGGACCGCGCGATCAGCGGCGACCTCGCCGGACCGCCGCTGCAGGACCAGGTGGACGCGCTGCACGCGCTCGCCGACGAGCACCCCGAGATCGACCTGGGCCGGGTCGCGATCCGCGGCTGGTCCTTCGGCGGCTACCTCGCCGCGCTCGCCGTGCTCCGCCGCCCCGATGTGTTCCACGCCGCCATCGCCGGCGCACCCGTCACCGACTGGCGCCTCTACGACACCCACTACACCGAGCGCTACCTCGGCGACCCCGCGCGGAACCCGGCGGCCTACGCGGCGAGCTCCCTCGCCGACGACGCCCCCGGCCTGCGCAGGCCGTTGCTGCTGCTGCACGGCACGGTCGACGACAACGTGTTCCCGGCGCACTCGCTGCGGCTGTCCGCGGCCCTGCAGGCCGCGGCCCGGCCGCACACCATGCTGTCGCTGCCCGGCGTCAGCCACATGCCGACCGACGAGACCACCTCGGAGAACCTGCTGCTCATCCAGGTCGAATTCCTCCGCGCCGCCCTCGGCGGCGACCGGCGGAACTGATCGGGCGGGAGGAGGTCGCGCGGCCTCCTCCCGCAACCGGCTAGGCCGGGTCCAGCGGAAGTTCCGCGCGCAGCAGGAAACCGCCGTCGACCGGCGCCGCCTCCAGCGAACCGCCCAGCATCCGCACCCGCTCGGCCAGCCCGGCCAGCCCCGCACCGCCGCACCCCACGTCCGGCGCGCCGTCGACGACCGGCTGCTCGCGCGGCGGACCGTTGCGCACCTCGATCCGCAGCCGTTCCTCGTCGCCCGACAGGTCCACCACGACCTCCGCGCCCGGCGCGTGCTTCGACGCGTTCGTCAACGCCTCCTGCACCACCCGGTACACCGCGCGCCCCACACCCGCGGCGGGCATGGCCGCGCACCCGTCGCTGAACCGCACCCGGATGCCGGATTCCCGCGCCCGCGCCACCAGATCCGGCACCGCCGACGCCCCCGGGGTGTCCCGCTCATCGGCCGCCAAGCCCAGCGTCGAGCGCATCTCGCCCATCGCCTCCTTCGCCAGCGCCCGCACCCGGGTCGCCGACGCACGCACCTCGGCCTGCTCGCTGCTCGCACCCAGCGCCGCGGCCTCCACCGCGATCAACGTGACGTGGTGCCCGACCGCGTCGTGGATCTCGCGGGCGATCCGGGACCGCTCCTCCGCGCGCGCCGCACCCTCCTTGGCCAGCAGCTCCGACTCGATCGCCGCCCGCAACCGGTCCAGGCTCGCCGTCAACTGCGCCCGCGTCGCCAGCAACGTGCCCATCACCGTCGGCACGCCCGCGCACACCAGCACCGCCACCGCCGCCATCGTCAGGCTCGACGCGGACAACCACCGCCACTGCTCGACCGCCACCGGCACGAACGCGGACGACGCCGCCAGCAGCGCCCAGCAGAGCAACCACCACGTGTTCGAGCGGGCGCGGCCCAACCGGAACAGCGCCACGCACGTCGGCGCCCACGCGAGCCCGCCCGCCAATCCCGGCAGGCACAGCAGCAACGACACCAGCGGGAAGCGGTGCCGCAGCACCAGACCGGCGCACGCGACCAGCGCCGCGGGCAAGGCCCACGGCTTGCCGGACTCCGACAGCAGCACCACCGCCACCGGCAGCAGCACCGCGAGCACGTCCCACAGCAGGCGCTTGCGGCCGAGCCCGGCCGGCCCGCTCAACGCAGCTCGCCCTCACCCGTCCCCGCGACGCGCTGCGCGATCAGCGCCGCCTGCACCCGGTTCTCCGCACCCAGCTTGCTCAACACCGTGGAGACATAGCTCTTCACGGTCGCCTCGGTCAACCCCAGCCGGTCGCCGATGTGCGCATTGGAACGACCCGCGCCGAGCAGCTCCAGCACCTGCCGCTCCCGCGCGGACAGGCTCCGCACCAACCGCACCTCGTGCGCCGAATCCCCCAGCGAGCGGAACCGCGGCAGCAACCGCACCACGATCCGCGGATCGAGCACCGCACCACCCGCGGCCAGGTCCTGCACCGCCCGCACCAGCGCATCCGGTTCCGCGTCCTTCAGCAGGAACCCGTGCGCTCCCAGCCGCAACGCCTCCGCGACGTAATCGTCCAGGTCGAAGGTCGTCAACATCGCGCACACCGGAGGACGGGGCAGGCCGCGCAGCTCCCGCAACGCCGCCAGCCCGTCCTTGCCCGGCATCTGCACGTCGATCAGCGCCACGTCCGGCTGGTGCGTCCGCGCCATCGACAACAGCTCATCACCGGTACCGGCCTCGGCGACGACCCGGATCAGGCCGTCGTGCTCCAGCAGGACCCGCAGGCCGCGCCGCAACATCACCTCGTCGTCGGCCAGGACCAAGCGGATCGGCCGCGCCGCGGAACCGTCCGCGGCGGAATCAGCACGCACCCTGGGTCACCTCCCCGGTACAAAGGGCCGACCGAAGGTTATCGGCAAGGCAATCTTGGTCTGCGTGCAGTACCCGACCACTGGTCCGATCAGCCGCGCGCCTTGCGTCCGTCCCGGCGTTCCCGCACCCGCACCGAGATCCGGATCGGGCTGCCGGTGAAGCCGAACTCCTCGCGGAACCTGCGCTCCACGAACCGCCGGTAACCGGCCTCCAGGAACCCGGTGGTGAACAGCACCAGTGTCGGCGGCCGCGGGTGCGCCTGCGTCGCGAACAGGATCTTCGGCTGCTTGCCGCCGCGCACCGGCGGCGGGCTCGCCGCCACCAGGTCCGACAGCCACGAGTTGAGCCGCCCGGTCGGAATCCGGGTGTCCCAGGACTCCAGCGCCGTGCGCAGCGCGGGCGCCAGCTTCGCCACCGAACGCCCCGTCTCCGCCGAGACGTTCACGCGCTCCGCCCAGCGGGCGCGCACCATCTCGCGGTCCAGCTCCTTGTCCAGCCGGTGCCTGCGGTCCTCGTCGACCAGGTCCCACTTGTTGCACACCAGCACCAGCGCCCGGCCCGCCTCGATGACCATGCCGATCACCCGCAGGTCCTGCTCGGTCAGCGGCTCCGAGGCGTCGATCAGCACGACCGCCACCTCCGCCGCCTCGATCGCGGCCTTGGTGCGCAGCGACGCGTAGTACTCGGTACCGCTGGCGGTGCGGACCCGCTTGCGCAGCCCGGCGGTGTCGACGAACCGCCACACCTCGCCGTCCAGCTGCACCAGCGAGTCCACCGGGTCCACCGTGGTGCCCGCGACGTCGTCGACGACCGCGCGCTGCTCACCGGTGAGCCGGTTCAGCAGGCTCGACTTGCCCACGTTCGGCTTGCCCACCAGCGCGATCCGCCGCGGGCCACCGGTGGCGCCGAACTGCTCGTGCGGCACGTCCGGGAACACGTCCAGGATCGCGTCCAGCAGGTCACCGGAACCGCGCCCGTGCAACCCGCTGATCGGCCGCGGCTCGCCCAGGCCCAGCGACCACAGCGACGCCGCGTCCGCCGCGGTCCGCTCGTCGTCGACCTTGTTCGCCGCCACCAGCACCGGCCGCTTGGAACGCCGCAGCACCCGCGCCACCGCCTCTTCCGTCGCGGTCGCCCCGACCTGGGCGTCCACCACGAGCAGCACCGCGTCCGCCGTCGACATCGCCATCTCGGCCTGCTGGGCCACGGCGGCCTGCAAGCCCTTCGCACCCGGCTCCCAGCCGCCCGTGTCGACCACGGTGAAGCGCCTGCCGTTCCACAGCGCGTCGTAGGACACCCGGTCCCTGGTCACGCCCGGCTTGTCCTGCACCACCGCCTCGCGGCGGCCCAGCAACCGGTTCACCAGCGTCGACTTGCCCACGTTGGGCCTGCCGACCACCGCCAGCACCGGCTGCGGTCCACCTTCGGCGTCGTCCTCGGCGCCTTCGACTCCGTCGAACTCGGCCCACTCGGCCTCGTCCGACCACGTCCCGTCCAGGCCGCCGTCGAGCGGCGCACCCACGTCCGGGCCGCCCACCGACTCTTCGGTCACGCTTGTTTCCCTCTCGCATCGTCGCTGTCGGAGGTCCCGGCGATCAGCCCGTCCAATTCGGCGATCAGCCCGACCAGTTCGTCGCGGACCTGCTCGGTCGCTGCCGTCAACCCGGCGCGCCCCTTGGCTACCGGCAACGTGACCGGCTCGCCGAACAGCACATCCACCCTGGGCAGCAGCCTACGGCCCCGTCCCTCCGGACGGCGCGTGCCCCGGCAGGCCACCGGCAGCATCCGCGCCCCGGAGGTCCGCGCCAGCCACGCCGCCCCGTGCTCGGCGTTGGCCACGTCGCCACCGCCGCTGCGGGTCCCCTCCGGGAACACCGCGACGAGCCCGCCCGCGCGCAGCACCCGCACCGCCGCCAGCAGCGGGGTGCGGTCCGGTTCCCCGCGGCGCACCGGGATCTGCCCGATGCGGCGGAGGAACCAGCCCAGCGGGCCCTTGAACATCTCGTGCTTGACCAGGAACACCGAATCGCGGGGCAGCATTCCGAACAGCAGCGGACCGTCGATCAGCGAGCTGTGGTTCGCCACCAGCACCAGCGGACCGGTCCGCGGCACCCGCTCCAGGTGGTGGACGCGCATGCGATACGGCAGCGGCACGAAGGTCCGGCCGATCCACCGCCCGAAGCGGTGCATCCGCCGCGACGTGCCCTCCGGCAGGTCCGCTCCGGCCTGCTCGCTCATCGGATCGTCCCCACTCCGGCGAACAGCCCGCGGGCCTCCGCCAACCCCAGCAACCGGTCCAGCACCCCGGCCACGTCCAGCTCGGTGGTGTCCAGCTCCACCGCGTCCTCCGCCATCCGCAGCGGCGACACGGCGCGGCCGGAGTCGAACGCGTCCCGGCGCTGCACGTCCGCGTGGGTGCGCTCCAGGTCGGCGAGCCGCCCGGCCGCCACGTCCTGGTCGCTGCGGCGGCGCGCCCTGGCCTGCGAGGACGCGGTCAGGTACACCTTCAGCGCGGCGTCGCGCGCGACCACCGTGCCGATGTCGCGGCCTTCCACCACCACACCGCCCGGCGCGACCAGCGCGTCCGCGATGATCCGGCGCTGCTCGGCGACGAGCAGGTCGCGCACCCGCGCGACCGCCGAGACCGCGGAGACCGCGCCGGTGACCTCCGCACCGCGGATCTCCAGCGCCACGTCCTCCCCGGCCAGCGAGACCGCCGGGTCGCGCGGGTCGGAGCCCATCGCGGGCAGCGAGGCCGCCGCGACCTCCGCCACCGCGTCCCCGTCCGCGACCGGGACCCCGGCGCGCAGCACCGCGAGCGTCACCGCCCGGTACATCGCGCCCGTGTCGAGGTACGACGCCGACAGCGCCGCGGCCAGCTTGCGGGCCACCGTGGACTTCCCAGTGCCCGAGGGACCGTCGAGGGCCACCACCCCACGAAGCTCGGCGTGTGCCACGTCGAGTCTCCTCCTTCATCGCCGCCGGCCGAGGAAACGCCGGACCAACCACCCATTGTGCCCGCTGGTCCGAGCCGTTCCCCACTTGCGTCCGGATCGGACGCCCGCCACGCCCACCGCCCGTTCGCGCGGTCCGTTTCGCCCCGGTTCCGCGTGGGGGACGCACGAACGCGCAGGTTCCTGTACTAGGATCGAACACGTGGACGTCACAGTGACCCCGCTTCCGGGACTCGGGACCCAGCAGGACTTCGTTACTCGTTCCGGGCACAGGATCGGTGTGATCACGTATCGAGACGGACGCTTCGAGCTGATCGTCTCCGGTCATGACGACCCGGACAAGGTAGCCGCCTCGGCCGGTCTGACCGCCGAGGAGACCAACACCCTCGCCAACTTGCTCGGCGCCCCCCAGCTGGTGGCCCGCCTGAGCGAGCAGCAGCGCGAAGTCGCCGGGATCAACACCTGGCAGCTCGCTGTCGATCAAGGCTCGCCCTACGACGGGCGCACCCTCGGCGAGACCGAGATGCGCACCCGCACCTCGGCCTCGATCGTCGCCGTAGTACGCGGCGGAACCGTGCACCCGTCACCGCGTCCCGATTTCGAATTCAGTGCCGGCGACCTCGTGGTCGTGGTCGGCACCGCCGACGGCCTGCGGGCCGCAGGCGAGATCCTCGAACGCGGCTAGGCGCTCCAGCGCCGATCGCCGAGAGGTGAAGGTCGTCCGCACCGCCCGAGAGCACCGCGCTCTCGGGCGGGAACCCCGTGCGCTCTGGGCACGGGACAACTGAACAGGTACTCGGACAGGGCGAGAGGAAACTGGTGCACGACACGGCGATCTCCCTCATCGAACTGGGAGCGGTGTTCTTCGGTCTCGGAGTTCTCGGCCGCCTCGCCTGGAAGATCGGCATTTCACCGATCCCGCTTTACCTCATCGGCGGAATCGCTTTCGGAACCGGCGGCTTAATCCCGCTGCACGGGATCGAGCCGTTCACGCATCTAGCCTCCGAAATAGGCGTGGTGCTGCTCTTGCTCCTACTCGGGCTGGAGTACTCGGCTGGCGAACTCGTCACGGGGCTCCGGCGTTCCTGGCTGGCAGGTCTGGTGGACCTGGTGCTCAATTCGGCCCCCGGCGCGATCGTCGCGCTGCTGCTGGGCTGGGGCCCGATCGGCGCGCTGACGATGGCAGGCGTCACGTACATCTCCTCCTCCGGCATCATCGCGAAGGTCCTCGGCGACCTGGGCAGACTCGGTAACCGCGAAACACCGGTGGTGCTGTCGATCCTGGTCTTCGAAGACCTGGCGATGGCGCTGTACCTGCCGATCCTCACGGCGGTGCTCGGCGGGGTGAGCCTGCTGGGCGGGTTGACCGCCGTGGGCGTGTCGCTGATCGTGATCTCGATCGTGCTGGTGGTGGCGCTGAAGTTCGGGCGCTACGTCTCGGCGCTGATCGACAGCCCGGATCCCGAGGTCTTCCTGCTGCGGCTGCTGGGTTCGGCCCTGCTCGTCGCCGGGATCGCCTCGGAACTGCAGGTGTCGGCGGCGGTCGGGTCGTTCTTGCTGGGCATCGCGATCTCCGGCTCCACGGCGCAGAACGCGACGCGGATGCTGGAGCCGCTGCGCGACCTGTTCGCCGCGGTGTTCTTCGTGGTGTTCGGGCTGAACACCGATCCGTCGAAGATCCCGCCGGTGCTGGGCTTCGCGCTGCTGCTGGCGGTGGTCACCGCGGTCACGAAGATCGGCACGGGCTGGTTCGCGGCCCGTTCGCAGGGCATCGGCAAGATGGGCCGGGCGCGCGCGGGCGCCGCGCTGGTGGCTCGCGGCGAGTTCTCCATCGTCATTGCCGGGCTCGCGGTCGCTTCGGGCGCGGTCTCGGGCGAGCTGGCCGCGCTGGCCACCGCCTACGTGCTGCTGATGGCGATCCTCGGGCCGGTCGCGGCGCGCGTGGTGGAGCCCGTGGCGCGGAAGTTCGTCTCGCGGAAGAAGGACGCGACGGCGTGAGCTCGGCGCGCTGAGATCTCCGGGGCGGCAGGACGCCGCCGCGCGGTTCAGGCCGGGGAGGCAGGACGACCACGTGGTCGCCACGCCTCCCCGGCCTGTTTCGTCTTCGCGGTTCATCGGATTAATTTCACCTGACACTGAGACGATCGCAGCTACCGAACAGGTGGAGCGAAGAAGAACCCGCCCCGACGAACGAGGCGGGTCCCGCCGAGAAGATCACATGCCGACGGCCCGGTAGAGCGCGCCGACCTCCTTGCGGTCCAGCTTCCGGATCGCGCCCGGGCGCTCGTTGCCCAGCCGCACTTCGTCGATCGCGGTGCGCACCAGCCGCTTCACCGGGTGCCCCACGTGCTCCAGCATCCGGCGGACCACGTGCTTGCGGCCCTCGTGCAGCACGACCTCGACCAGCGCGCGCCCCTCGTTCACGTCGACCAGCCGGAACTTGTCCAGCTTCACCGGGCCGTCGTCCAGGGTCACCCCGGCGCGCAGCCGCTTGCCCAGGTCCTTCGCGATCGGCCCCGGCACCTCGGCCAGGTACGTCTTGAGCACCTGGTAGGACGGGTGCATCAACCGGTGCGCCAGCTCGCCGTCGTTCGTGATCAGCAGCAGGCCCTCGGTGTCCACGTCCAGCCGGCCCACGTGGAACAGCTTGCCGTCCCGCTCCCGCAGGTAGTCACCGATGCACGGGCGCCCCTGGTCGTCGGACATCGAGCAGAGGATGCCCTGGGGCTTGTTCAGCAGCAGGTGCTGCACGTCCTCGTTCACGTTCACGCGGGTGCCGTCCACGTGGATCACCGAGTTCTCCGGGTCCACCCGCCTGCCGAGCTCGGTGACGACCTCGCCGTCCACCTCGATGCGGCCCTCGGTGATCATGCCCTCGGCGGCGCGGCGCGAAGCCACCCCCGCGCGGGACAGCACCTTCTGCAGGCGGATTCCCTCCGGCTGCGACTCCGCAGCGGAGGAAGAAGCCGGGGCACGGTGTTCAGACATCGTCGATCGTATCCACTTCAGGCAGCAGGGGAGCCAGCGGCGGAAGGTCCTTCAGCGACGACAGGCCGAGCCGTTCCAGGAACAGCTCCGTCGTGCAGTACAGGAACCCGCCGGTCTCCGGGTCGGTACCGGCCTCCTCGACAAGGCCGCGCCCCACCAGGGTACGGATGACGCCATCGACGTTGACACCGCGTACCGCCGCCACCCGCGCGCGGGTCACCGGCTGCCGGTAGGAGATGACCGCGAGCGTCTCCAGCGCGGCTCTGGTCAGCTTCGCGCGCTGCCCGTCGAGCAGGTAGCGCTCCACGTACGGCGCGTAGGTCTCCCGGGTGTAGAACCGCCAGCCCTCGCCGACCCGCCGCAGGTCGATGCCGCGCCCGGCCTCCTCGTAACCGCGGGCCAGCCGCTGCAACGCGGACCGGATGCGGGCGACCGGCTGGTCCAGGGTGTCGGCCAGCAGCTCCTCCCCCGCCGGGACGTCCACCACCAGCAGCAGCGCCTCCAGCGCGGAATCCAGGGCGTCGTCCTCGGTCAGGTCCGGCGGGGTGCGCGAAACGGGGACGGCGGCGTCGGACTGGGACGGGGAGTCGTCCGCGGGGTCGGAATTCGCGGGGTCGGGGCCTCTCGGGTCGGAGTCTCCGAGGCCGGAGCCTTGCGGGTCGGAGTCCGCGGGGTCGGGATCCGCGGATCGTCCGTCGTCGGTCCGGCCGGGTCCGGGCTCGGCCTCGGCCTCGGCCTCGGCCTCGGGCGGATCCTCACCCGGAACTTCGGTTCCGGCGAGCAGGGCGTCGAGGGGGTCGGTGCCGGGCTGCTCGTCGCTAGCGGACTCGACGGCGGGAGGCTCGTCGGCCGCGGACCCCTCAGTCGATTCGTCGTCGTTCGGCTCGTCGGCCGTCTCGTCAGCCGTCTCGTCGGCCGTCTCATCGTCGCCCGGCTCGACAGCGCCCGGCTCGACAGCGGTCGGCTCCTCGTGGGCCGTCTCAGCCGCAGTCTTCTCGACAGCAGTCGACTCGACGGCGACCGGCTCGTCATCAGCGGCCTCGACAGCGGTCGGCCCAGCAGCCGTCGGCTCCACAGAGGCGGACTCGGCACCGGCGGGCTCAGCCTCAGGGAGCTCGGCACCGACGGGTTCACCGTCGGCAAGCGAGCCGTCGGTGGCCGTCCCCGCCGCCGGCTCGCCGCTCGCAACGCGAGCCCCGGCCGAGGACTCGGCACCGGCCCGCCCGTCGCCCCGCTCGGCGAGCCGATCCGGCCCGCCCGCCACGGCCTCCGGCGCCACCGCGTCCGCCACCTGCTCGGCCTCGCCCGCACCGGACGCATCGTCGTGCACTGCGCTCACCCGTATTCCTCTTCGTTCGCGCTGCGCCGGTCGGCATCGGCCGCCACCCGCGCGTCCTCCAGGCTGCCGCCGACCCAGCGCACCACCAGGTCCCCCAGCGGATCCTCCTGCTCGAACACGAGCACCTTCTCCCGGAACAGCTCCAGCAGGGCCAAGAACCGGGCGACGATCTCCACGGTGTGCTCGCAGTCGGCGACCAGCGCCGAGAAGTCCGCGGCCCCCCACTCGGCCAGCCGCACCCGCAGCAGCGCCGCGTGCTCGCGCACCGACACCTGGTGCTGGTGGATGTGGTCCAGCGACACCGATGGCGGCGGCTTCGGCCGGAACACCGCGGCCGCGATCTCCGCGAGCCGCTGCGGTCCGACCCCGATCATCACCTCGGGCAGCAGGTTCTCGTAGCGCGGTTCGACGGCCACCGATCGCGGGTAGCGGCGCAGCGCCCCCGCCTCCAGCTCGCCGAACAGCGCCGCGACCTGCTTGTACGCCCGGTACTGCAACAGCCGCGCGAACAGCAGGTCCCGCGCCTCCAGCAGCGCCAGGTCGTCCTCGTCCTCCACGTCGGCGGCGGGCAGCAACCGGGCCGCCTTCAGGTCGAGCAGCGTCGCGGCGACCACCAGGAACTCGGTGGTCTCGTCCAGGTTCCAGTGCTCGCCCAGCGCCTTGGTGTAGGCGATGAACTCGTCGGTGACCTTGTGCAGCGCCACCTCGGTGACGTCCAGCTGGTGCTGCGAGATCAGCTGCAGCAGCAGGTCGAACGGGCCCTCGAAGTTGTCCAGCCGCACCGTGAAGCGGCCCGTCGAGGAGGACTCCCCCTGGGCGTCGCCGCCCGGGGCCTCGGCATCGGCCCGGTCCTGCACCTCAACAGCATCGACCCCGCCGGGAACGGAGTCGGTCACTCGCCGGACTCCCGCCGCAATTCGCGCACCAGCACCGAATCCGCGCCCCGCGCCTCAAGATCAGCGAGCAGCATCGCCACCCCTTCACGCACGACCCTGCCGCGATCCACCGCGATGCCGTGCTCAGCGCGCAGCGCGAGCCGGGCCTGTTCCAACGCCAGCAACTCCTCATCGGAGACGTACACGGTGATTTTCGCATCGTGCTTGCGACGTCCCGACCCCGACCTGCCCTGCACCCCCTCGGCGGCAGGCTCGGCAGTTCGCTGACCAGCGGAATCCACGGACCGCGGTGCGGCGGGCGGTTCCGGCGGCTCGGAGCCGCGCGTCGTGGTCCGGAACAGCTCGGACGCACCGGGCAGCTCGGCACGACGCCTCACGCGCCCTCCCCGACACCGGGCCGCACGGGAACCGTCACCGCGCGATCACCTCGCGCGCCAGCGAGCGGTAGGCCTGCGCACCGGCGGACCGCGGTGCCCAGCGGGTGATCGGCTCACCGGCCACCGTCGTCTCCGGGAAGCGCACCGTCCGGTTGATCACGCTGTCGAAGACGACGTCGCCGAACGCCTCCACCACGCGCGCCATCACCTCGCGGGAGTGCAGCGTCCGCGGGTCGAACATGGTCGCCAGGATGCCGCTGATCTCCAGCTTCGGGTTCAGCCGCTCCTGCACCTTCTCGATCGTGTCGATCAGCAGCGCCACCCCGCGCAGGCTGAAGAACTCGCACTCCAGCGGGATGATCACGCCGTCGGCGGCGGCGAGCGCGTTCACCGTCAGCAGGCCCAGCGACGGCTGGCAGTCCACCAGGATGAAGTCGTACTCCTTCATCGCCGGGAACAGCACGCGCTGCAGGGTCTGCTCGCGACCGACCTCGGCGACCAGCTGCACTTCGGCGGCCGACAGGTCGATGTTGCTCGGCAGCAGGTCCATGCCCTCGACGGTCGTGGACATCACCACGTCCCGGACGTCGACGGACCGCTCCATGATCACGTTGTAGATCGTCTGGTCCAGCTGGTGCGGCTGCACCCCCAGGCCGACCGAGAGCGCACCCTGCGGATCGAAGTCCACCAGCAGCACCCGGCGCCCGTACTCGGCGAGCGCGGCGCCCAGGTTGATCGTCGACGTCGTCTTGCCGACGCCGCCCTTCTGGTTGCACATGGCCAGCACCGAGGCCGGACCGTGCCGGTCCAGCAGCGGCGGTTCCGGGATGTGCCTGCGCGGGCGGCCGGTCGGGCCGACGTTCGCGTCCGGTGACAACTCGGCCTCACCACCCGAAGCCGAGGGCTTGTGCGGGGCGATGCTCAGGTCGACCGCGCCCCGGGACCGCCCATCGGCGGAGGGCTGCGGTGTCGACATGGCGCTAGGACTCCTTGTCTGCCGGCGACGATCATACCGATCGAACGCAGCCTAAGTGGCATTCGCGACCAGCGGCAACGCGCCTCGCCGAGCACCGGCGAAATGCGTCCCACCCCACTCCATCGGGTTCACGCGTCCCGCTGCAACGCCCTCGGATGGGCGGTGGCGTACACCTCGCGCAACGTGTTCACCGTGACCAGCGTGTACACCTGCGTGGTCGTCACCGAGGCATGCCCGAGCAATTCCTGCACCACCCGCACGTCCGCGCCGCCTTCCAGCAGGTGGGTGGCGAACGAATGGCGCAGCACGTGCGGCGATACCGCACTGGTGATGCCCGCCCGGTCCGCCGCGGATTTCAACGCGTTCCACGCGCTCTGCCGGGACAACCTGCCGCCGTGCGAATTCAGGAACACCGCCGCATCGCCCTTGCCGCGCGCCGCCAGCACCGGTCGCGCCCGCACCAGGTAGGCGTCCAGCGCCTCCAACGCGGGACGCCCGATCGGGACCAGCCGCTGCCGGCCGCCCTTGCCGTTGAGCAGCACCGTGCGCTCCGCCGAGTCCAGGTCGTCGACGTCCAACCCCACGGCCTCCGAGATGCGGGCCCCCGAGGAGTACAGCAGCTCCAGCAGCGCCCGATCCCGCAGTCCGCGCACGTCCCGGCTGTTCGCCCCGTCCAGCAGCCGCAGCACGTCGGACACCGGCAGCGCTTTCGGCAACCGGCGCGCCGGGCTGGGCGGTGACACCTCCCGCGCCACGTCCGCGTCGACCCAGCCCTCGGCGTGCGCGAACCGGTGCAGGCCGCGCACCGCGACCAGCGCCCGCGCCGCCGACGACGGGGCGAGCGGCGGGTGCTCGTCGGTCCCCTCGCGCAATTCCGCGGCGAACGCCGCCAAGTGCGCCGAGGTCACCTCGCGCAGCACCCGCACTCCCGATTCGGCCAGGTGCCCGCCGTACCGACGCAGATCCCGCGAATACGAATCCAGGGTGCTGCGGGCGCTGCCCCGCTCCACCGCCAAGTGGTCCAGGAAACCGGAGCAGGCGGTGCGCAATCCCTCGGGAAGGTCCTCGAAGGCTTTCACGGGCCGAACTCCTCTGCGCGAAAACGAACAGGTCGCAGCCTCGATGCCGCGCCGCCGGAACTCCGGCCACCCGCCATGGTGCCGAAGGACTTCCGGCGACCGGCAGTGCGTATCCCCCAGCGAGAGAACGGAGCAAGAACGATTAGTCCGAAAGCATGCCACATACCCCTGAATTCCCCTCCGGAGCGATCCGGTTCGACTAATCTGCGCACCGTGGACTTCCCGTACGAACCCGGCCGGATGCGCATCGGCGACCACGAGCGCGCGCAGGCGATCGAAGCGCTCGGCGAGCACTACTCCGTGAGCAGGCTGAGCCTCGGCGAATACGAGGAACGCGTCGACCGGGCGACCCGCGCGGTCACCGGCGACGACCTGACCGCCCTGTTCACCGACCTGCCCGCCCCGCGCCCCGCGGGAGGCCCGGTCACCTACCCGACGGCGCCGCCCCCACCGGGGCCCGGCTGGGGTCCGGGCACGCCGACGCCGTACGGGATGCCGCGGAACCCCTACGAGGACGGCGTGGCGTCCGACAAGTCGAAGCTCGCGGCGGGACTGCTGCAGATCCTGCTGCCGTTCGGGATCGGGCGGTTCTACACCGGGCACACCGGGATCGCGGTCGTGCAGCTGCTGCTGTTCACCTTCGGGGGGTTGATCTCCTGCGGGCTGGGCACCCTCGCCGCCCTCATCTGGTGCGTGGTCGACGGCATCGTCCTGCTCAGCACCGAGAGCACCGATGCGAACGGGCGCGTGCTGAGGTCCTGACCTGGTGATCTGCGCGGCGCGGCCGGTTCACCGCTCCCAGCGGTCGGATCGACGCGCGGCCGTCTCCCGCTCCCGGCCGCTCGACGCGAATTCGACCGCGCACAGCCGAACGCCCCATCCGATCAGATGATCGGATGGGGCGTTCGTACCTCCGCTCCCCGCCCGGGGATGCCGGTGCGCTCCGGTTCAGCCGTGCAAGCGCTCGGCCAACCGGTGCGGGCGGTCCAGCCACTCCGCCGACGCGGGCCGCGGCTCGGCGCGGCCCGAGCGCACCGCGGCCGCCGCCAGCAGGCCGGACACCGCAGGGGCGTTCACGATCTCCCCCGCGAACACCATCCGCAGTGCTTCGTCGAACGGGACGCGGCGCACCACCAGGTCCGCCTCCTCGTCGCCCACGGCGGGCGGCCGTCCCACCTCGGTCAGCGACCGCGCCAAGAACACGCGCTCGCTCTGGTCGGTGAAACCCGGGGACGAGGCGATGTCCACCAGCACCGACCAGTCCTCGGCGGCGAGCCCGACCTCTTCGGCGAGTTCCCGCTGCGCAGTGCGCACCGGGTCCTCCCCCGCGACGTCGAGCAGTCCCGCGGGCAGCTCCCAGAGCCGCCGCCCCACCGGGTATCGGTACTGGTGGATCAGCACGACCCGGTCGTCCGCGTCGAGCGCGACGATCGACACCGCGCCGAGGTGCTCGACGACTTCGCGCCGCGCCTGCCCGCCGCCCGGCATCGCGACCTCGTCGGCCCGCAACGCCAGGATCTTGCCCACGTAGACGTCCTGGGACGCAACGGTGCTGAACTCGTGCGTTCCGTCGGTCCGCTGGACGTCCTCGCCGCTACCCGTGTCGTTCGTATTCGCTGCGCTCACGGCGCCACCCTACGGTCCGGTTCAGACGCCGGCTTCCACGTTGTCCGGCAGCTCGACCGGGAGCCGCTCCGCCGCGCGGTAGTCGACGGCGGCCCGGACGAAGGCGGCGAACAGCGGGTGCGGGCGCGTCGGCCTGCTCTTGAGCTCCGGGTGCGCCTGCGTGCCGACGAAGAACGGGTGCTGCTCGCGCGGCAGCTCCACGAACTCCACCAGGCGGTCGTCGGGCGAGGTTCCCGAGAACACCAGGCCGGCCTTGGTCAGCCGGTCGCGGTAGGCGTTGTTCACCTCGTAGCGGTGCCGGTGGCGTTCGGCGATCTCGGTCTCGCCGTAGGCCTCGGCGACCACCGACCCCTCCAGCAGCTTCGCCGGGTAGGAACCGAGCCGCATCGTGCCGCCCATGTCCCGGTCGCCGGAGAGCACGTCCCGCTGATCGGCCATGGTGCTGATCACCGGGTGCTGGCAGGGCTCCTCGAACTCGGCGGAGTTCGCCCGCTTCAGGTCGGCGAGCGACCGGGCCGCCTCGATCACCATGCACTGCAGGCCGAGGCACAGCCCGAGGGTGGGGATCCCGTGCGTGCGGGCGTAGCGGATCGCCCCCAGCTTGCCCTCGATGCCGCGCACGCCGAAGCCTCCGGGGATCAGCACGCCGTCCATGCCGGCCAGCGCGTGCGCCGCCCCCGCGTCGGTGTCGCACTCGTCGGAGGGCACCCAGGCGATCTCGACCTTCGCGCGGTGCGCGAACCCGCCCGCGCGCAGTGCCTCGGTGACCGACAGGTACGCGTCCGGCAGGTCGACGTACTTGCCGACCAGTGCGATCCGCACCCGCTCGGTCGGCTTGTGCACCCGGTCGAGCAGGTCGCCCCACACGGTCCAGTCGACGTCCCGGAACGGCAGGCCGAGCCGCCGCACCAGGTACGCGTCCAGTCCTTCGCCGTGCAGCACCCGCGGGATGTCGTAGATCGACGGGGCGTCCGGGCAGGCGACGACGCCGTCGGAGTCCACATCGCACATCAGCGCGATCTTGCGCTTGAGGTCCTCGGGGAGCTCGCGGTCGGCCCGGCAGACCAGCGCGTCGGGCTGGATGCCGATGTTGCGCAGCGCGGCCACCGAGTGCTGGGTCGGCTTCGTCTTGAGCTCGCCCGACGGTGCCAGGTACGGCACCAGCGACACGTGCAGGAAGAAGCAGTTGTCCCGGCCCACGTCGTGCCGCATCTGGCGGCAGGCCTCCAGGAACGGCAGCGACTCGATGTCGCCGACCGTGCCGCCGACCTCGGTGATCACGACGTCGGGCGTGCGCCCGTCCTCGTCCGGTTCGGACATCGCGCGGATGCGGGCGATGATCTGGTCGGTGATGTGCGGGATGACCTGCACGGTGTCGCCCAGGTACTCACCGCGGCGTTCCTTCGCGATGACCGCCGAGTACACCTGGCCGGTGGTGACGTTCGCGTTCTTGGTGAGGTCCCGGTCCAGGAACCTCTCGTAGTGCCCGATGTCGAGGTCGGTCTCCGCCCCGTCTTCGGTGACGAACACCTCGCCGTGCTGGAACGGGTTCATCGTTCCGGGGTCGACGTTGAGATAAGGATCGAGCTTCTGCATCGTCACCCGCAGGCCGCGGGAGGTCAGGAGTTCGCCGAGGCTCGACGCGGTCAGGCCCTTGCCGAGTGAGGAGGCGACACCTCCCGTGACGAACACGTGCTTGATCGTGCGTGTTTGCGGCACCAAGAAGGCTCCCCGTGGTCAAGCCGTCGCCGGGCTGAGTGAATCTGCGCTGGCAGGACGGCTGAATCCGTCGCTCCCACGGGATTTCAGCCTAACGCACGATGAACCGGGGGTACACGGCGACCCGCATGGCCTCGAACACGGCCCGGAGCTCCAGGTCAACCGCCGTTGGGGCACGATCCGGACGGGTCGCCCGCCCGCCGCACCTGTCCCGCCGGGTCACCCGGACATCGTGAGCCTCCCCGCTGGATGCAGCAGCCGGACCGAGTCCTCGGGTGGCAGCGCCGCCGCGCGCAGGCGTTCCAGCAATGCGTGGTGCGTCCGCGCGACCGGCGGGTCGTCGACCAGGTCGACGAGCCCGGCGTTCGAGCTCACCACGACCTCCGGCACGTCGAGCTCGAACGACAGCACCGCGAACGGCGTTCGGGCCGCCGCCGCACCGGCGCTGAACGGCAGCACGCGCACCGTCACCGTCGGCCGTTCCGCGAGGTCGCGCAGCCCTGCCAGCTGGCGCGCCAGCACCGCCGGACCGCCCACCTCGCGGCGCAGCGCCGATTCCGCCAGGACCAGGTCCAGCCGCATCGCGCCGTCCTCGACCCGCTGCCGCCTGCGGCGCAGCACCTCCAGCGAGCGCGCGGCCTCCTCCGGCGAGCGCTCCGGCTCGCGAGCCGCGTCGACGGCTGCGGCGTACTCGTCGGTCCGCACCAGGTCGGGGAGCTCTTCGACGGCGAACTCCCGCACTTCGGCCGCTTCGGCCTCGAACCCCACGTGCGCGCGGACGTCGGCGGGCAGCACGTCCCGGTACGACTCCCACCACCCGCGGCCGCGCGCGGAGTGCGCCAGCTCGACCAGCCGGTCGCGCCGCTCGGAACCGGCGTGGCAGATGTCGGCGAGCGCGATCACCGCTTCCACGCCGACCTGCTGGCGGGCGCCTTCGATCTTGCTCACCTTCGCCTGCGGCCAGCCCAACCGCTGCGCGACGTCGGCGTGGGTCAGCCGCGCCGCGTGCCGCAGCTGCCGGAGTTCACCCGCGAGCAGGTGGCGCCGGACCACGGGGCTGGGTTCGGCGGCTCGCTCCCGGGACGCCGGCTCGGCCGGGGCGGGGTTCGCGCTTCGCATCTCGTCCATGGCTCCGATTCTGGCCGCGCTTCGGCGCGCAGCACAGGAATATCACCCCATCGAATTATCGCGGATCGAATAATTCTCGAACATCATCGATGGCATGGCTCTCCGAACCCGGCTCGGCACCGCTCCGAACCGCCGCGTCCACCCCCGTCCCGAGGCGCGGCCCGGAGGTACCGCGTGCCGAGCCGCCCAGCCGGGCGGCGCCCCCGCGTCCGCGCCGCCCGGCATGGCCGCACCGCCGGGCCGGGCGACGCGCCGGTCAGTCGCGCACGCCGGGAACCGCTCCCTGCGCGCTGCTGGCCGTGCCGTAGTGCCCGGCCCGGCCGTCGAGCTGTTCCCGCAGCGCCAGCACCGCGGCCACCCGGCCCTGCGGGGTGTCCGCGTTGTCCACGGTGGAGAGCACCGAGGACACCGCCCGGTCGGCTCGGGCGACGCCGACCGGGCCGTCGCCGTCGGCAGAACCACGCGCACCCGCGAGGACGGCGCCGCTTCCGGAACGGTCCAGCTGCGAGGCGAAGCGGGCCAGGAAGGCGGCCCGATCGGCCGCCCCACCGGCCTCGGCGCCGCCCCCGGCCTGGTCGCCACCGGTCATCACCAGCGCGAGCGGGGCGGGGCGCACCTCGCCCACCACTGTGGCGAAACCGCCTTCGGACAGGCCGGTCAGCGCGGCCGCGCGTTCCTCGGGCGCGATCTGCGGCGCCCCGGCCCCCTGGTCGGCCATGGTCAGCGGCCCCAGCAGCCCACCGGTGAGCGTCCCGACGTCGGTGGCGGTGGGCAGCTGCACCCCGGCGGGGAGCAGCCGGGTGACCAGCTTCCGCACCTGGTCGGCCCGGTCCGGTTCGGCGACCGCCCGGTCCAGCTGCACCTCACCGGCCACCTGCGCGCCGGACTCCTCGAGCAGCCGGCGCATCCCGGCGCGGTCCTGCTCCGACACGTCCCAGGTGCTGTAGAGGACGACACCGCGGTCGGCCAGGCTCCCGCGCACGGTCAGCGGGGCCGTCGCCGCGCTGAACCGGTTGACCCCGTCCAGTTCGCTGCGGAGCGCGGTGCGCTCCGCGCCGAGCTCGTCGACCTGGTTGCTCAGCGAGTCGCGCTCTTCGCCGACGTGCGAGAGCACGCGCTCGCTGAGCGAGGTCGAACCGAGCACGATCCCCACCCCCAGGGCCAGCAGGACCGCCGCCAGCGAGATCACGTGTTGGCGCATCGAGATCATGCGAACCACTCCTGCACGCTCCCGAACGCGGACCGGCCGAAGTCGGCGAGCGCCGCGAGGAAGGACGACCCGAACCCGGACACGGCCAAGGCCACGCCCAGCACCAGCAGCGCGGCCACGAGCAGCAGGACCACCGCCCAGTTCGACCCGGCGTTGCGCTGCAGTGCGGACACCGCGGCCCCGTCGACGAGCCTGCTGCCCAGCCGCAGCCGGGTCAGGAACGTGGAGGGGTTCGAACCGGACCGGCCGCGGTCCAGGAACTCGTGCAGGGTCGCTTGGAAGCCCACCGTCACCACGAGGCGGGCGTTGTGAGCGTCCGCGATCAGCAGTGCCAGGTCTTCCGGGTTCCCGGAGGCCGGGAAGGTCAGCGCGCCGATGCCGAGGTCCTGGATGCGCTCGATCCCCGGTGCGTGCCCGTCCAGGTGCGCCGGCACCACGACCTCGGTGGCCCGCTTCAAGGTGTCCTTCTCGATGCCGTTCGGGTCACCGACGATCACGTCGGGGTGGTATCCGGCCCGCAGCAGGGTGTCCGCACCGGCGTCCACGCCGATCAGCACCGGCCGGTAGTGCTTGATGTAGCGCTTCAGGCGCTTCAGGTCGTCGGCGTGCCCGTAACCGGGCACCAGCACCAGGACGTGGCGATCCTCGATGGGCACGGTCACGGCCGGCACCCCGACGCCGTCGAGGATGAGCATCCGCTCGGTGCGCAGGAACTCGATGGTGTTCGCCGAGAACGCTTCGAGCTGCGAGGTCATGCCCGTCTTGGCCTCGATCAGCTGATCCGCGATCGAGTCGGCGTCCTGCTCCACACCGGCGGCGATCTCGCGATCACCCGAGTAGATCGTGCCCTGGTGCAGCCGCACCTTGGCGCCGTCCTTGACCGCGCGCAGCGCGTCCCGGCCGACGCGGTCGATCAGGGTGACGCCGGCCGCGGACAGCACCTCCGGCCCCAGGTTGGGGAACCGCCCCGAGATCGACGGTGCGGCGTTGACCACCGCGATGACCCCCGCAGCCACCAGGGCGTCCGCCGTCCGGCGATCGAGGTCGACCTGGTCCAGCAGGACGATGTCACCGGGGCCGAGCCGCGGCGGCAGCTCGCCGGTGCGGCGCGGGACGCGCGCCGTACCGGTCACTCCCGGCAGCTCCTCCTCCTGACGTGTGAGCAGACCACTGAGCTTCATGCATCGATGGTTGCAAACGGATCAACGCCCGCGAGGTCGCCACGCCGTACGCCTGCGCCCGATCGGACCTACTTGATTGATCCAAATGGATCATTCGGGTCAGCGGGACCCCGCAGCCGCGTTCTTCCCACCGCGCCCGCCCTTCGCCGGTTCCGCCTTCGACTTGTCGGACGCGGCGGTCTCCAGCAGCTCCTCGGCGTGCGCCCGACCGGTGGCGGTGGAGTCCAGCCCGGCGAGCATGCGGGCCAGTTCCGCCACCCGCTTGCCGTCCGCGACGGTGCGCACGTCGCTCCGGGTGAGCCCGGTGTCGTTCGCGCCCTTGTCCACCACGAGGTGCCGGTCCGCGTACGCGGCGACCTGCGCCAGGTGGGTCACCACGATCACCTGGTGGGTTCGGGCGAGCCGCGCGAGCCGGCGGCCGATCTCCACGGCGGCCCGACCGCCCACACCGGCGTCGACCTCGTCGAACACCAGCGTCGGCACCGTGTCGGCGTCGGCGAGCACCACTTCCAGGCCCAGCATCACCCGCGAGAGCTCACCGCCCGACGCGCCCTTGTGGATCGGCAGCGACGGGGCACCGGAGTGCGCGATGAGCCGCAGTTCCACCTCGTCGGTGCCGTCAGGGCCGGCGGACAGCGTCCGGTCCCCCACCACCAGCGCCGAACCGTCCGCCTCGTCGGTCTGCTTGGGCTCGACCACGACTTCCAGCTTGGCCTGGGCCATCGCCAGTCCGGCGAGTTCCTCGGAGACCGCGGCGGCGAGCCCGACGGCGGCCTCCTGCCGTTCCTTGGTGAGTGCCTGGGCGTGCTCAGCCAGTTCGGCGGCGAGCTCGTCCCGCTGCTGCGCCAGCGCGGACAGCGCCTCCTCGGAGGTGTCCATCCCGGCCAGACGCTCCCGCGCGTCCGCGGCCCACGCCAGCACGCCGTCGATGTCCGCGGCGTACTTCTTGGTGAGGTTCTTCAGCTCGGCCTGCCTGGCGAGCACCTGCTCCAGCCGTCCGGGGTCGGCGTCCAGCCGATCCAGGTATCCGCCCAGTTCGGCGCCCACGTCGGAGAGTACCGCGGTCGCCTCCGCGACCCGCGAATCCAGCTCGAGCAGTACCGGGTCCTCGGCGGCGCCGAGCCGGCGCCTGGCATCGCCGAGCAGCCCCATCGCGCCGGGGGATTCCGGGTCGCCGTCGGCCGCACCGCTCACCGCGTGCTGGGCACCGGCCGCGATCTCGCGCAGCTGGTCGACGTCGGACAGCCGTCGCGCCTCGTCGACGAGGGCCGTGTCCTCGCCCTGCTCCGGCGCCACGGCCTCGATCTCGTCCAGGCCGTGCTTGAGCAGCTCCGCCTCGCGGGCCCACTCGCGGGCCCGGTCGGTGCGCTCCGCCAGCTCCCGCACCACGGCGGCCCACTCGGTGCGAACCCGCTGGTACTGCTCGAGAACGGTGGCCACCGACTCACCCGCGAAGCGGTCCAGCACCGCGCGCTGCTCGCCGGAGCGCAGCAGCCGCAGCTGGTCGTTCTGCCCGTGCACCGCGAGCAGCTGCTCCGACAGCTCGGAGAGCACCGCGTTCGGCACCGCCCGGCCGCCCAGGTGCGCGCGCGAACGGCCATCGCTGTTCACGCTGCGCAGCGCGATCAGGCTACCGTCGTCGTCCGGTTCGGCACCGGCTTCGCCCGCGACCCGCGCCGCCCCAGATTCGGGGGCGACCTCGAACCGCCCCTCCACCAGAGCCCGCGGAGTGTTCGATCGGACTCGCGAAGCATCGGCGCGACCACCGCTGAGCAGGTGCAGCCCCGTGACCACCATCGTCTTGCCAGCTCCGGTCTCACCGGTCACCACGGTCAGGCCTGGGTGCAGCTCGAGCGTGGCATCGTCGATGACTCCCAGTCCCTGGATGCGCATCTCAGCCAACACATCCAGCACCCTAGCGGGCGGCCCCGACCGCTCGGCCCCCGCCAGTCCGATCAATCCCGCCGATTCGCGCACACCTTGGACGCGCGACCGCGCCTCGGCCCGGTTCCCGGCCGGTCAGTCGGCGGCCGGGCCGCGCCAGCCCTGGACCGGGAGCTCGAACTTCTGCACCAGGCGGTCGGTGAAGGAGGCGTCGTACAACCGCACCAGGCGCAGCGGGTTCGCCCCGGCCACGACCTCGACCCGGGCGCCCGCGGGCAGGTCGAAATGCCGCTGCCCGTCGCAGCAGAGCACCGCGTCGTGCCCGCCGTGATCGATCTCCAGCGCGACCGTGGAGTTCCGCGACACCACCAGCGGGCGGGCGAACAGCGCGTGCGCGTTGCTCGGCACCACCAGCAGCGCCTCCACCTCGGGCCAGACCACGGGGCCGCCCGCGGAGAACGCGTAGGCCGTCGATCCCGTCGGGGTGGAGCACAGCACCCCGTCGCAACCGAAGGCGGACACCGGATGCCCGTCGACCTCGACGACCACGTCGAGGATGCGTTCCCGGCTGCTCTTCTCCACGCTGGCCTCGTTCAGCGCCCACGTGGTCGCGAGCACCCGCCCGTCGAGCATCGCGGTGATGTCGACGGTCATCCGCTCCTCGACGTGGTAGCGGCCTTCGACCACGGCCAGCACCGCTTGGTCCAACGCGTCCGAGTCGGCACCGGCGAGGAATCCGACCCGTCCCAGGTTGACCCCGAACACGGGGACCCCCGGCAGCCGGGCCAGTTCGGCGGCGCGCAGCAGCGTGCCATCGCCGCCGAGCACGAACACCAGCTCGGTGCCCGCGGCGGAGTGCGGCCCGGACGGGACGGCCTGCGTGTAGCAACCGGGGCTGAGGTCGCGTGCCTCGTCCTCCAGCACCCGGACTCGCACGCCGGCTCCCACCAGCTGGCCGGCGACCTTCTCCGCGGTGCGCAGGTTGTGCTGTTTACCGGTGTGGACCACCAGCAGCACCTCTCGGGTCAACTGCGGCCCCCTCGTCGGTGTCCGGTCGTGCCTGCGGTCGCCTTCTGGCTCCCGCTGCCCTTGTCCGTCGTCTGCGGCCCGGTGCGCACCGCCTCCGCGACGAGCTCCGCCGCTTCCGCCGGGTCGGTGCTCGCCCCGGCTCGCAGCCAGGCGAAGAACTCGACGTTCCCGGACGGGCCCGGCAGCGGGCTGGCGGTGACACCGCGCAGCCCGAGTCCGGATTCGGCGGCGAAGCGGACCACGTCCAGGACCGCTTCGGCACGCAGCTCCGGGTCGCGCACCACGCCACCGGAACCCAGTCGTTCCTTGCCGACCTCGAACTGCGGTTTGATCATCGGGACGAGGTCGGCTTCCGGCCCGGAACACGCCAGCAGCGCGGGCAGCACGAGCTTCAGCGAGATGAACGACAGGTCGGCGACCACGAGGTCGACCGGCCCGCCGATGTCGGTGGGTTCCAGGGCGCGCACGTTGGTGCGGTCGTGCACCCGCACGCGCTCGTCGGTCTGCAACGCCCACACCAGCTGGCCGTACCCGACGTCAACGGCGACCACTTCGCGAGCACCCTGCCGCAACAGCACGTCGGTGAAGCCACCGGTCGACGCGCCGGCATCGAGGCACCGGCGACCGTCGACGGTCAGCCCGTCCGGCCCGAAGGTCTCCAGGGCGCCCAGCAGCTTGTGCGCTCCGCGGGAGGCCCACTTCGGGTCGTCCACGTCTTCGGCCACCACGATCGGGGCATCGATCTCGACGGCGGTCGCTGGTTTTCCGGCGACCATGCCCCGCACGGTCACCCGGCCGGCGGCGATCAGTTCTGCGGCTTGTTCCCGCGACCTGGCGAGGCCGCGGCGCACGAGTTCGGCGTCCAAACGCGCTTTGCGCGGCACACCGATCACCCGCCGCCGGTCGAGCCGGACAGCATGTTCTCGGCTCTGCTCAACGCTTCGGACAACGCCGTGTGCACCGCCTCGAACCGCTGGACGTGCTCGGCCACCGGCAGCTCGCGCACCTCGTCGAGACGCGCGAGGGCTTCACCGATGGCGTGCTCGGCCGCCGAGCCGTCGTCCGAGGGCTTCGCCAGCATCGACGGGTTCGGTGCGAACGAGCCGTCCTGCCCTGGAGAGGTCATCGTCTCCCGCTTCTCTCGCCCACATCGCCGGACGTCTCGCGGCGACTACATCAACGCTATCCGACCTGAACCTCGGACGTGCGGAGCCGGTCGCTTCAGGCGATGCCCAGTTCGCGCAACGCATCGGCGGACGCGGAATCAGCCGGGCGGACCGCGACCTGGCCGGTACCGACCGGCCACCACGCGGCGCACAACGCCCGCAGCGCACCGAGCGCGCGCTCGCGCACCCGAGCCGACTCCGCCTGGTCCGATGCCGCCTGGTCCGACGCGGCCGACAGTTCGAGGACGCCATCTTCGACGCGGACCTTCCAGCCGGGCTGGTCGCCGACCGCGGTCACCGCATGCGGCAGGTGCAGGCCGCGGAGGTCGTCCGCGATGTGCTCGGGCCGGAGTTCGACCGGTGCGAACAGCGCGTCCGCCGGAGTGCTCACCCCGGTCAGCACCATCAGCGAGGACATCCCGGACCGCACGGCACCGCTGATGTCGGTGTCCAGCCGGTCGCCGACCATCAACGGACGGCTCGCCCGCGCCGAGGACACCGCACGATCCAGCAGCGGACGCTCCGGTTTGCCCGCGACCTGCGGCTCCTGCCCGGTCGCCGCGCGCAGCGCCGCGACCATCGAGCCGTTGCCGGGCAGTTCACCGCGTTCGGTGGGCAAGGTCGCGTCCGCGTTGCAGGCGACCCACGTCGCTCCGGCCCGGATGGCCAGGCACGCTTCCGCCAGGTTCCACCACCCGGTGTCCGGCGAGTGCCCCTGCACCACGGCGACCGGTTCGTCCGCGTTCTCCCGGACCGGGGTGAGTCCGAGCTGCTCGACCTCCGCCGCGAGGGCCTCCGACCCGACGACCAGCACTTTCGCACCTGCGGGCAACTGCTCGGCGAGCAGTGCGGCCCCGGCTTGAGCGCTGGTGCTGACCTCGTCCGCGGTGGCCTGCAGGCCGAGCGCGTTGAGGTGGTCGGCGACGGCCTGCGCCGGTTTGGACGCGTTGTTCGTCACGTACCGCGCCTGCACGCCGTTGCGGCGCACTTCGGCGATGGCCTCATCCGCCCCGGGGGCGAGCCGACCGCCGCGGTACACGGTGCCGTCGAGGTCGAGCAGCACCGCGTCGTGGTGGTCGAGCAGCGTCTCGGTCACTGCGATTCGTCCCCTCGCGGGTCGCTCGCCTTCACCGCTCGGGCGGCCGCCTGCTCGTTCGCTTCCGGCTTCGGTTCGGCTTCGGCAGCCTCGTCGGATCCGGTGACGCCCGATTCGGTGCTGCTGACCTCGTCAGTCGCGGAGACCTCGTCGGCCGGGTCCGGTTCCACGGCGGAGTCGCCCGCGTCCACGGATGCTTCCGCCGCCACGTCTGCCGCGTCCACCTCCGCCTCCAGCGTGACTTCGACGTCGTCCGCCTCATCGAGCACGGCGGGTCCGGCGGCGGTGGCTTCGGCCACGAGCTCTTCGGCTTCGGCGTCACCGCCGAGCAGCGCCACCAGTTCGTCGAGGCGCTCCGGGGCGTCGGTTTCACCGTCGTCGTCGGCGTGGGCGGCGTGCACGAACCACGTGAACGCCTCCTGCACCCGGTCGGCGGCGAGCAGGTTGTCCGCGTAGGCGTAGAACAGCCGCGCGCTCCACGGTTCCTGGACCTTCGGGTCCAGCTCGGGGATCTGCAGGCTCACCACGGATGCTTCGACCTCACCGAGGTCCCGGCGAGCACCGGCGGCGACGATGCGGAGTTCCACGGCTTCCCCCCCGGTCAGCTCCGCGGCTTCGGCGCTCCGGCTCAGCTCCAGCGCCCGCTCCGCGCGGCCCAGCGCCCGCTCGCAGTCCGCCATGATCGCGATGTGCCCGGGCCCGCCGCCCATGCGGCGCGCGGCGCGAAGCTCGGACAGGGCCTCGGTCCACTCGCCCATCTGGTAGGCGCACAGCCCGTTCGCCTCGCGCGCGGCACCGATGCGGGAGGCGCGGTGCCGCGCGTAGCGCGCGTGCACCAGGGCCTGCTCCGGATCGGTGTCCATCAGCTTCCCGGCCGCGACCAAGTGCAGAGCGACCTTGTCCGCGAGGCCCTTCGGCAGGGAGCGCATGTCCCGGCGGATCTCGCCGTGCAGTTCGGAGGCGTCGACGTCGTCCGGCAGTTCCGGGGCGATCTCTACGGGCTTCGCGTCGACGTTCTCCTCGGCCGCGGCACCGAAACGCGGTCCCGCGTCCCGGTCGTTGCGGCGCGGGCCGCGGTTGTCGCCGCGGTTGTCCGAGTGCGCCCGCTGACGGTCATCGCGCCGCGGACGGTCGTTGTCATAGCGGTCCCGCTTGCCCTGCGGACGGTCGTTGTCGTAACGCTCCCGCTTGCCCTGCGGACGGTCGCCGCCCCTGCGGTCGTCCTTCGGACGGCCGTACGAGGGCTTGCCACCACGGTCGTCGCGGCGATCGTCCCGCTGCCGCCGGTCGCCCCCGCGATCGTCGCGCTTGTCCGCCCAGGGACGGTCGCCGCGATCCCGGCCGTCGTTCTTCCGGTCCTGCCACGGGCGGTCGTTCCGCGGACGGTCGTCGGAGCGGTGCCCACCACCCTGGAAGCGGTTGCCACCCTGGGAGCGGTTGCCGTCCTGGCGGTCACCACTGCGCCGGTCGTCGTCCCGCCGCTCGGGACGCCCGTTGTCCGGGCGTCGGTCATCGCGGTTGGAGTGGGAGCCCCGGCGGTCGTCGAACCGCGGCTTGTCGCGCCGGTCGCCGCCGCGGAAGTCACCACGGTTCCGGTCATCGCCACCGCGCCGGTCGTCGTCCCGCCGCCGGTCGTCCCGGTGCGGGCGATTGGGCCGGTCGTCCCGGTTGAAGCTGCGCCCGCGGTCGTCCTGCCGGTCGAAGCGCCGAGGACCACCTTGGCCACCACGGCCACCGTCGTTGCGCCGGTCGTCTCCGCGCCGATCATCGCGGAACCCGCCACGACCACCGTCGTTGCGCCGATCGTCCCCACGTCGATCGTCGCGGAACCCGCCCCGGCGCTGCTCACCCGGGCGTCCGCCCTTGCGGTCGTCGAACTTGGAGTCCCGGCGGAATCCGCCCTTGTCCGCGGGGCGACCACGCCCGTCCTTGCGGAACTTGGAGTCGTCCTTGTCCCCCGGCCGACCCCAGGTCTGCTCATCGCGTCCCTGACCGAAGGCGCGCTGGCGGTGTCCACCGTCCGCGCGGCGATCTTCGATGCGCGGGCCGCGACGGTCACCGCTGCGGTCGCGGTTGTTCGAGAACCGGTCGCCGCCACGGGCCGGCTTGCCGCGGTCGCTACCGGAACCGCCGCGGGGGCCACTGTCCCGGCCCCGGTCGTTCCGGCCGCCGAACCCGCGCCCGGCCGATCCGTTCTTGCCGGCCTGGCCGCTTCGGCCGGAATCGGCTCCGCGGCGGTCGCCGCCGCCACGTGTGTCATCGGACCCGGACACCAGACCTCCTGGACGTGCAAACTCGGTTAAGTACCAGCGTAGACCTCGGCGCCACCGGTCTACCGGTGCCGTCCGAGTGTGCGATGCCGCAGCGCTCCCAGTCGAGGCGCAGCACAAAAAAGGGGCCGACCGGGCCCGTCCGGCTGGCCAGGCCCGGTCGGCCCCACATGAGTATT
>NZ_JBYKCM010000013.1:0-160005 GCF_057736575.1 Saccharopolyspora sp. MMCC62
GCGGCCGCGCCGGCGGCCCCCGCGCCCCCCCGCCCACGGGGGGGGGGGGGGGCCCCCCCGGGCGGGGGGGGGGGGGGGGCGGGGGGCCCCGCGCCCCGTGCGGGGGCCACCGCACGGGGCCGGAGTCGGCGACCGGCTCGGGGCAGCACCGTCCGGGCGGTCCGAGCTGCGTCTTCCGGGACCACCCGCCGCTCGACTCCTACCAACGAGAATGCCGGGTTCCGCTTCTCGGCGAACCGGTGCGATTACCCGAGTACTACCTAGCCCATCCGAGTGATCAACTCGGTCAGGGGTGGTCCGGTCCGCGGTTCGCCGCGCGGCGGGCCGCGGCGCGGCGCCTGCGCAGCACCGCGAACACCCCGGCGGCGATGATCACCAGCACCGCCAGCGCCGTCAGCGGTACCCCGACGGTGCCGAACATCGGCGAGTTCGGCAGCTCCCCGTCGGTGGCGGCCTGCGCGGCGGGTGCCGAGTCCTCTTCGGACGGTTCCGGTTCGGTGACCAGCTCGCCGACGGACGTGCCCGGCGGCAGCGAGAAGCCGTGGTCGAGCAGCTGCATGGTGAACTTCGACTGCCGCACCGGCTTGTTCTCGCCGCGCATCAGCACCGCCACCAGCCGCCTGCCGTCGCGTTCGGCGGCGGCGATGAAGGTGTGCCGGGCGTCGTCGGTGAAACCGGTCTTGCCGCCGAGCGCGCCCGGGTAGTTCCACAGCACCGCGTTGTCGCTCTCCACCGGCAGCGGCGGGCCGCCGGGCTTGCCGGGCAGCGTGGTCTCGCGGACCGATTCGGCGTGCGAGAACTCGGGGTGCCGCATGGCCTCCCGGAAGATCAGCGCCAGGTCGTAGGCGGACGTCGCCATCCCGGGCCCGTCCAGGCCGGACGGGGTGGCGGCGCGGGTGTCGTGCGCGCCGAGCTCGTCGGCGAGCGCGTTCATCTTCCGCACCGTCTCGTCGATGCCGCCGAGCTTCCGGGCGAGCGCGTGCGCCGCGTCGTTGCCGGACTGCATGATCAGCCCGGCCAGCACCTGCTCGACGCGGTAGGTGGCACCGGGTTCGAGCCCGACCCGGCTGCCCTCCTGGTCGGCGTCGTCCTGGGTGACCACGATCGTGTCGGCCATGTCGAGCTCGCGGATCGCGACCAGCGCGGTCAGCACCTTGATGGTGGACGCGGGCCGGTGCCGGGCGTGCGGATCGCGGGCCGCGAGCACCTCCCCGGTGTCCAGGTCCGCCAGCACCCACGACTGGGAGGCGATCGGGTCCAGCGCGGCCGGCGGTGCGCCGGGCGCGTTGATCTCGCCGCACTCGCCGAGCCGTTCGCCGCCGACCGGCTCGTCCGGGACCGGCAGCGGTTCCGGAACGGGATCGCCCGGAGCGGGGACCTCGGAGGTGTCGACGGCGGGTGGTGGTGCGGCTCCGGCACACCCCGCCGGTTCCTGCGCGGCCGCGCTCAGCGGCGCCAGCCCGAGCAGCACGAGCGCCGCGCACCCGGCGGCGGCGAGCCTGCCCGCGGTGCGCCGCACGCCCGCGGCATTCGGTGCGAATGCCGGATTTCTCGGGGGAAACGGGTGGATCGTGCGGACCGGGGCGACCGGGTGGTGAGCTCTCGCGGGCACGGGCTCAGGCTAGCGAACCCGCTGCCGACCCCACCCCCGGTCCACCGGAAGTCCCGCGACGAGTGCCGCGCGCCGAGGTGGGGCGCGCCCGCATCGGCTCCACCGCCGACGGGCATCCACCTCACCCCGCCGCCCGAGATCGGTAATTCCCGCCGGGTGAATGGCCCCTTCGCCCCGTGGGAGTGGGCGAGCGGGCCGTTCACCTGGAGCCGCGGGGCCCGGAGCGGCGCGGAGCATCCGGGAGTCGGGTGCCCGGGACGGATGTTCAGCACCCGGGTGCCCGAGCGCCGGATCATCCGAGCGCCCGAGTCATCCGAGCGCCGGATCACGCGAGTGCCGGGTCATTCGAGCCCGGGTCATTCGAGCCCGGGTCATCCGAGCGCCGGGACATTCGAGCGCCGGGACATTCGAGCGCCGGGACATTCGAGCGCCGGACCACCCGAGCGCCAGCACACCCGAGCTCGGGCCGGCCGAGAGCTGGGCCACTTGCGAGGTGGGCGTCGGACCGGGCCGCCGGGCGCGGGGTGATACTGCCCCCGTGACGTTCTCCCGCCGTACCGCCCTGTTCCTGCTCGCCTTCGGCGTGTGGTCGTGGCTGCTGTGGCCCACGTTCTTCCGCAACATCTGGGTGAGCGAGAACTCCTGGCAGGCCGGTTCCCCGACGCCGTTCCTCTACGTGCACTTCGTGATCGCCGCGGTGTCGCTGGTGCTGGGCACCGCGATCGGCGTGCTCGGCTGGCGCGCGTTCCGCGCGACCCGCGGCTGAGCCTCCGGCGCGCCCTACCCGGCGTCCGGCGCGGTCCCGCCCTGCAGCGCGGCCAGCGTCAGCACGTTCCCGCCGATGCCCCAGCCGCCGTCGGCGACGTCCTCCACGAGCACGAGCGTGGTGGCTCGGGCCCCTTCGCCGAAGACTTCGGCGTACAGGTCGGTGACGCGGTGCACGAGCCGTTCCTTCTGCTCGGCGTCGAGGGTTCCGGCGGGCACTTTCAGGTTCGCGAACGGCATGTCTTCTCCTCCAGCAGGTCGTTCCGGTTCCGGTCAGGCCGCGTCGCCGTGCGGGTCGGCGGCGTCGAGGGCGGCCACCACTTGGTCGAACTCGCCGCGGACCTCGGAGTAGCGCAGGAACTTGACCCGCTCGACGAGGATCTCCCGCGCCTCGGGGTCGGCTTCCAGCAGCGCCATCACCTCGTCGATGAACTCGTCCAGCGGCATCGCGTGCGAGCTCTCCCGGTGCCCGGGCATCAGGTCGGTCTGCACCGCCGGCGGCGCCAGCTCCTGCAGCCGCACGCTGGTGCCCCTCAGCTGCAGCCGCAGCGATTCGGTGAGCATGTGGATCGCGGCCTTCGAGGCGTTGTAGCTGGGCGTCACGCGCAGCGGGGTGAACGCCAGCCCGGAGGTCACGGTGAGCACGGTCGCGTCCGGCTGCCGCTGCAGGTGCTCGATGAACTCGGCGATGAGCCGGATCGGCCCGAGCACGTTGGTGGCGATGACGTCCTTCGCCGATTCGAGGAACCCGGCGGGGTCCCGCCAGTTCTCGGCGCGCATGATGCCCGCCATCGGGACGAGCACGTTCAGATCGGGGTGGCGCTCCAGCACCGCGGCCGACGCGTCGCGGATGCTCGCCGGGTCGAGCGTGTCGATCCGCTGGGTGTCGATGCCGGGGTGCTCGGCGGCGATCTGCGCGAGGAGCTCCTCGCGCCTGCCGCCGACGATGACGGTGTTGCCCTTCTCGTGGAAGCGCAGGGCGAGGGCCAGGCCGATGCCGCTGGTGGCGCCGGGGATGAAGAGGGTGTTTCCGCTGATGTGCATGCCACGAGTCTGGGACGGTGCCCCCGCCACGTGCAGAGATCGGTTATCGGGGGATCGGCGGTCCCTGGTCGGTGCCCGCGGCCGGGTTCATGCTGGTGGCATGGACCGACCCGCACTCGCCACCTTCCTGTCCCGCCGCCGGGAGGCGCTGCGCCCCGCCGACGTGGGCCTGCCCCCGGGCGCCCGCAGGCGCACGCCCGGGCTGCGCCGGGAGGAGGTGGCGTCGCTGGCCGGCATGTCCACCGACTACTACACGCGGCTGGAGCAGCGCCGCGGCCCGCACCCGAGCGCGCAGCTGCTGACGGCGCTGGCCAGGGCGCTGCGGCTCAGCGACGACGAGCGGGACTACCTGTTCCAGGTGGCCGGGCACAACGCCCCGCGGCGGGTCCTGGCGTCGGCGCACGTGGCCCCGGCGCTGCTGCGGGTGCTGGACCGGCTGGACGACACGCCCGCGCTGATCCTGTCCGCGCTGGGGGAGACGCTGGTGCAGAACCGGATGGCCTGCGCCCTGCTCGGGGACCGCTCCGGTTACGTGGGGCTGGCCCGCAGCGAGGTCTACCGCTGGTTCACCGAACCGGAGCACGAACGCCGCATGTACCCGGAGGCCGACCGGGACCGGCAGAGCCGTGCGCAGGTCGCGAACCTGCGGGTCGCCTACGGGATGCTGGGCGACGCCTCCGCCGCCGGTGACGTGGTGCGGGCGCTGCTGCGCAAGAGCCCCGAGTTCGCCGAGCTGTGGCGGCGCCACGAGGTGGCCAAGCGCTTCGCGGACCACAAGACGCTGCTGCACCCCGAGGTCGGCGCCATCGAGGTGGACTGCCAGGTGCTGTTCACCGAGGACCACGCCCAGGCGCTGCTGGTGCTCACCGCGGCCCCCGGCAGCGACGGCCACGCCAAGCTGGAACTCCTCAACGTCGTCGGTCACGAACGCTTCACCAGCCCCCGCACCTGACCCGCGAACGCGGAAGCGCCCGGGTCAGTTCGACTTGATTCGAGGGACTCCTCCCTTGCGACCGAGGTCGAAGTTGATGCGGTAGATGTCCGGCACGTCGAGCATGCCGGTGGCACGTCGCTTCATCACGCCCAGCGCGATGAGCTCTTCGATCAGGCTCTCCGGTTGGTGATTCCGGGGTCCCGTGGACACCTGCTGCTTCGAGCCGTCCTTGCCCTGCTCCCCGGCGTGCGTTCGCTGGTGTTCGGCGAGGCGTTCCGAAAGGCCTACTTCGTTCCACCGCGAGATGACATCGGCTTGCGGTATGGGAACCTGCTTCCCCGCCAGCGGGGTGATGGTCACAGGCACCCACGAGATGTCCTCGGTCAACTCGCCCACCCGGGTCTCGGACGCCGACTGCACGCCCTTTTTGATCGCTTCCCAGTGCAGGGCGTGCTCGTAGCCGGCGTGTCGCGCCGCCGAACTCTCCCCGGCCCGGCGCAACGCGTCCAGGAAGCTGCGCGGGCTGATCTGGTCCGTGCCGTCGGCGAGGTGGTTGGGCAGCCAGGTGTAGGTATGCCCCTTCCGGTGGTTCTGCCCCATGTACGGCCCGGCGATCGCGATGAAGGTCTCGTTCTGCTTCGGCTCATCACCGATCAGCGCCTCGGGCGCCACGTAGCGGTGCTGCGCGTTCCGCCAACGTCCGGTGGCGGCGCGGAATGCCGCCGCGTGGTCGCTGTCGGCGTTCCCGAGTTGGTGGAAGAACAGCCCGTACAGGTTGCTCCGGTACCAGGTGAGTTCGGCGGCGTTCGAGATGAGCTTCGAGGAATCGGCGAAGCTGAGCGAGAGGTTGTTCAGCATGTCGGGGCGGATGAAGACCTTCGCCCGCAGATGCCGCGTCATCAGCCGCAGTTCCAACGCGACCTGGAGTATCGCGGTGGCGAGCCGATCTGCCGCGGAGCGCTTGTTGTGCGTGCGCTCCAGCGCGTCGAACATGATCAGTTCGGTCCGTCCCGCGCCTTCGGCGTGCTGGTCGGCCCGAGCGAGGGCGGCCGCGCGGTCCTCCGGGTTGTCCTTCACCCAGTCGACTCGTTGAGACCACTTCTCCAAGTCCTGCACTTCTCGCACTTCCAGCGCGTTCAGGACCACGGCGTACCAGAGGTCCCGCGGTTCGGCACCGTTGGCGAGCAAGGCCGCGATGGTGTCCGCGTCGGGATAGCTGGACGGGCGCAGCGCAGCGCCGTACCCGGCGTGCGGAACGAGTCGCCGCAACTGCGGGAGGCGGTACTCCTCGGCCGCCAGCTCGCGCAGTTCGTCCTTCTGCAGAGCCTGGAACCACACCGACTTGCCGACCCCGCGCCCACCCTTCACCACGGTCACGTCCGGGTCCAACGACAGCCGATGCCCCGGCGGGGTGAAGAGCGTCCGGGGGTCGATCGGGCTCGTGTCCGCATCCGCCGTGGACGGCATCGCCGCCAGCAGCTCGCGGTATTGGTGCGGGGTGAGGCTCATTCCTGCTCTTCCACGGCGAGAGCGCCTGCTTCGGGGAGGAACCGCTCGTAAGCGGCCTTGATGAACGGTTGGTCGTGCCAGTCCGGGGCGTCGGCGTGGTCGATGCCGACGAGGTCGTGGGAGAACAGGATCGGTAGCGGGAAGTGCGGCGCGTCCTCGTCGTCCGGACCGAAGTTGAACGCGTCTTCGTCCTCCGGGGAGGTGTCGTCGTACAGGGTGTCCGCGAAGCACTGCTGGGCGTGGTCCCGGAAGCGCTCCAACCGCTCGGGCGCCGATGCGGACGGCACCATCGCGGCGACCATCTTCAACCGCTGCCGGACGTCCCCGCGAAGTTCCGGCGGGAGCTGCCGCCATTGCTCGAACAGCATTCGGTACCCGGCCCAGGTGTGCGGGTTGTCGTTGGCGAACAGCAGGCTCAGGCTGCTGAGCCGCGTGATCGCGATCGCCGCGATGTCGTGGATCCCGGCCCTGCTGTCGAGCAGGACGACGTCCGGTTCCCGGCTGCGCTCGGCGACCTGCTGCTCCGCCGCGAGCAGCGCCGCCTCGATGCGGTCGGCCAGGGTGCGGGAGGCGCCGTTCCCGCCGTCCGGGAGCTCCGCGTAGATCCGGTTGAGCTTGGCCAGGTAGTCGCGTTTCGCCGGGTCACCCCCGTCGGCTGCCAGCAGCCACACCTCGCCGTTGCCGGGAGGCCGGACCACCTCGCTGCGGCTGACGAGGTCGAGGCCGTCCTCGTTGCCGACGGCGGCTTCGACGAGGTGATCGACGAGGCCGTGCGGCGCTCTGCCGTCCGGTCGCTGGAGCAGCTCGCCGACCCCGGGGGACTCCAGGTCGAGGTCCGCCACCAGCACGCACAGACCGCGGGCGGCCAAGTCCTTGGCGAGCATGAACGTCGCCGTGGAACGCCCGACCCCGCCCTTGAAGCCGTAGAGCGTGATCCGTCGGAGCGGAGGTTCGGCCCTGGGACGTGCCCAGTCGGCGCCGACGACGGTGCGTTCGAGGACGGCGAACCTCCCACGCCCCGCAGCGCGTTCGGTCCGGGCGATCAGGTCGGGGGCGTCGAGCACCGCCTCCGGCGCGAACAGCGCGGAGGCGAGCAGCACCGGTTGTCCGGAGGCGAAGGCGCCGGTCGCGTCGCGGAACCCGGCCTCCAGCCCGTCGGGGAGCGCCGCCTCGCCGGTGTCGTCGAGCACCAGCGTGATCCGGCCCGCGAGATCGCGGACCAGGACGACGTCCAGGCCGGTGCGGATGACGTCCTCCGCGACCCGGCCGGCGTTCCGCCATGCGTCGTCGAAGCGGATGGGCGTCACGGGAGCACTCCGTTGATCTGGGCCTGCTGGTGGAAGGAGAGTAACTTCCGCGCCTCCGCGAGATGGGCATCAGCGCGCGCGGCGTCGATGTGGGCGCCGTCCGAATAGCGCTCGAAGACGGTCCAGTGCTCGAACGGGTTGGCGGCGGAGATCGCCTGGTGGAAGGCGCCGCCGGTCCGGCCCGCGGGGAGCAGGCTCAATTCGTGCCACAACCCGGGCAAATGTCCGTAGGTCGCCTTCGGTTCTGCCGGATGCTTCGGGCGGTCGCCGTGGAGAACACCGCCGAGGTGGCCGATGAGGATCGCTTTCAGCGCGCATTCCGCAGCGATCCCTGCCAGGTGATCAGCGTTCGCGACCCGTTGCCTCCCAAGGAGCAGCTCGGCATCCCGGTAGTGGCGGACGGCCGCCTCCGCGAAGCGGGTGGTGTCGGGGACCTGGGACATGATCACAGAATACGCATGATCGTCACTCAGCGTGCCGGGTTCGGTGATCCGGCGTTGTCTGCCAGGTGGAACGCGGAAGCGCCCGCCCCCTGGGCCGGGGGCGGGCGCTTCGCGGTGTTCGTGCCGGGGTCAGCGGCGGCGGAACATCAAGGCCCGCTTGACCTCTTGGATCGCCTTGGTGACCTGGATGCCACGGGGGCAGGCGTCCGTGCAGTTGAACGTGGTGCGGCAGCGCCACACGCCGTCCACGTCGTTGAGGATGTCCAGGCGCTCCTCGGCGGCCTCGTCGCGGCTGTCGAAGATGAACCGGTGCGCGTTGACGATCGCGGCGGGCCCGAAGTAGGAGCCCTCCGACCAGTACACCGGGCAGGACGTGGTGCAGGCCGCGCACAGGATGCACTTGGTGGTGTCGTCGAAGCGCGCGCGCTCGGCGACGGACTGGGTGCGCTCGCGGGTCGGCTCGTTGCCCGAGGTGACCAGGTAGGGCTTGATCGCCCGGTAGGCCTCGAAGAACGGTTCCATGTCGACCAGCAGGTCCTTGTGCACCGGCAGGCCCTTGATCGGCTCGACGGTGATCGTCGTCTCGCCGTTCTTGGCCAGCAGGTCCTTCATCAGGACCTTGCAGGCCAGGCGGTTCACGCCGTTGATGCGCATCGCGTCCGAACCGCAGACGCCGTGCGCGCAGGAGCGGCGGAACGTCAGCGAGCCGTCCACGTACCACTTGATGTAGTGCAGCAGGTTCAGCACGCGGTCGCTGGGCAGCGCCGGGATCCGGAAGGACTCCCAGTGCAGGTCCTCGTCGACCTCCGGGTTGAACCGCTGGATCTTGACCGTGACCATCGTGGCGCCCTCGGGGATGGGCGGGGCGTCCGACGGCAGGTCGGTGGTCTGTTCGGTGTTCGTCACGGTTGCGGTCATCAGTACTTACGCTCCATCGGCTGGTACCGGGTCACGACGACGGGCTTGTAGTCCAACCGGATGTCGGACTGGAAGCCGGTCAGTCCCAGCGGCGCGTTCGGATCCTCGGCGTCGGGCAGCTGCTTGTACGACATGCTGTGGCGCATGAAGTTGGTGTCGTCGCGGGCGGTGTAGTCCTCGCGGGCGTGCCCGCCGCGGGACTCCTTGCGCGCCAGCGCCGCGTTCACCAGCGACTCGGCCAGGTCCAGCAGGAAGCCGAGCTCGATGGCCTCCAGCAGGTCCGAGTTGAACCGCTTGCCCTTGTCGTGCACCGCGATCCGGCCGTAGCGCTCCTTGAGCGACTGCACGTCCGACAGCGCCTGCTTCAGCGTCTCCTCGGTGCGGTACACCGAGGCGTTGGCATCCATCGTCTCCTGCAGCTCGGTGCGGATCGTGGCGACCCGCTCCCCGCCGTGCGCGGTGCGCAGGTGCTCGACCATGCCCTCGACGAGCTTGGTGGGCTCCTCCGGGATCTCCACGTGCTCGTGCGCGTTGGCGTACTCCGCGGCGGCGATGCCCGCGCGGCGGCCGAACACGTTGATGTCCAGCAGCGAGTTCGTGCCGAGCCGGTTCGAGCCGTGCACCGACACGCACGCGCACTCGCCCGCGGCGTAGAGGCCGGGCACGGTGTGCTCGTTGTCCCGCAGCACCTCACCGGTGATGTTGGTGGGGATGCCGCCCATCGCGTAGTGCGCGGTCGGGTACACCGGCACCGGCTCGGTGGTCGGCTCCACGCCCAGGTAGGTGCGGGAGAACTCGGTGATGTCCGGCAGCTTCTGCTCCAGCACGTCCGCGCCGAGGTGCGTGACGTCGAGCAGCACGTAGTCCTTGTTCGGGCCCGCGCCGCGGCCTTCCAGCACCTCCAGGGCCATGGAGCGGGCGACGATGTCGCGCGGCGCCAGGTCCTTGATCGTCGGGGCGTAGCGCTCCATGAACCGCTCGCCGTCGGCGTTGCGCAGGATGCCGCCCTCGCCGCGGACCGCCTCCGAGATGAGGATGCCCAGCCCGGCCAGGCCGGTCGGGTGGAACTGGTAGAACTCCATGTCCTCCAGCGGCAGGCCCTTGCGGTAGATGATGCCCATGCCGTCACCGGTGAGGGTGTGCGCGTTGGACGTCGTCTTGAAGACCTTGCCGAAACCGCCGGTGGCGAACACGACGGCCTTCGCCTCGAACACGTGGATCTCACCGGTGGCGAGCTCGTAGGCCACCGCGCCGGTGCAGACCTGCTCGCCGTCCTCGCCCTCGCTCATCGTGACGTCGAGGACGTAGAACTCGTTGAAGAACTCCACGCCGTGCTTGATGCAGTTCTGGTACAGCGTCTGCAGGATCATGTGGCCGGTGCGGTCCGCGGCGTAGCAGGCCCGGCGCACCGGGGACTTGCCGTGGTCGCGGGTGTGGCCGCCGAACCGGCGCTGGTCGATCTTGCCTTCGGGCGTCCGGTTGAACGGCAGCCCCATCTTCTCCAGGTCGAGCACCGAGTCGATGGCCTCCTTGGCCATGATCTCGGCGGCGTCCTGGTCGACGAGGTAGTCGCCGCCCTTGATGGTGTCGAAGGTGTGCCACTCCCAGTTGTCCTCCTCGACGTTGGCGAGGGCGGCGCACATGCCGCCCTGCGCCGCGCCGGTGTGGGAGCGGGTGGGGTAGAGCTTCGTCAGCACGGCGGTGCGGGCGCGCTGGCCCGACTCGATCGCCGCGCGCATCCCGGCGCCGCCTGCGCCGACGATGACCACGTCGTACTTGTGGTGTTGCATGGTCGCCTCCTAGGGCCGCTGGCGAGGCCGTCCGCTGCTCGCGGGGCCTCGAAGCCTGCGCTGTGTCGTCAGCCGATGTTCGGGTCGAAGGTGAAGAGCACGAAGGTGCCCAGACCGACCGTGAGCAGGACCGAGACGTACAGCAGCATCTTCAGCCAGAACCGGGTGGCGTCCTTGCGGGAGTAGTCGTTGATCACGGTGCGCAGCCCGTTGCCGCCGTGCAGGCCGGCCAGCCACAGCATCGTCAGGTCCCAGAACTGCCAGAACGGGGAGGCCCAGCGGCCCGCGACGAACGCGAAGTTGACCCGGTGCACCCCGCCGTCCAGGAACAGCATGATCAGCATGTGCCCGAGGACCAGGAACAGCAGCAGCACGCCCGACAGGCGCATGAACAGCCAGCTGTAGAGCTCGAAGTTGCTGCGGCGAGCGGCCGGGCGGTGCGGGGACCGCGGCTTGTCGACCGACAGCGGCGCGTCGATGGTGGTCATGGGTCAGTGCCCCCCGAACAGTTCCGTGACGGCGCGCGTGAGCATGCTGATGGCGGCGGGCACGATCAGCACCAGCCACACCACCAGAACGGTCCAGAGCATCGGCTTCTGGTATTTCGGCCCGTTCGACCAGAAGTCGACCAGCATGACGCGGATGCCGTTGAACGCGTGGAACAGCACCGCCGCGAGCAGACCCAGTTCGAACAGGATCATGATCGGGCTTTTGTAGGTTTCGATGACCGTGTCGTACGCCTCGGGCGATACCCGCACGAGAGCGGTGTCCAACACGTGCACGAACAAGAAGAAGAATGTGAGCACGCCCGTGATCCGGTGCGCTACCCACGACCACATGCCCAAGTCACCGCGGTAGAGGGATCCCTTGGCACGAGGGTTGCCCTCGCGCTGGGGGGCCTCCGCCGCGGAGGCGGTGGTGCTGGCCATGGTGGAAGGCCTCCAACGTCGCTGGTGGACTGACGGCCCGTTCGGGAACATGACGACCGGTCCGAGTCGTCGTCATTCGTACGCCCGTCACCGGCCACCTGAACAAGGCCTGGACGTCTCGGATGCTAGACCTGCACCATCCGTGCGGCCTACTCGCCTGTGCTCTGTGTGATCGACCAGACAAAGGCCGCTACCTGGTGGATCGATGTAGAAATCAACTCGTGACACCGGGGCAATACGCAAGCAGCAGGGTCAAGCCTTAATTTCGAGAGCCACGTCACCGGACGTGTGCTGCGTATCGGCCCGCATTCCCCGGAAGGGGAACGGGCCGCGGTCCGCGCCCCGCGATTCGCTCCGATCCGGAGCGGTCACCGGGGCGCGGAGCTGTGCGGCGGGGTTGTCGAAAGGGGAACGGCGATGCGGCTAACGGCCGGCTCGTCCAAGGGGTACGGGGCGGGGTGGCGGCGTTCCGGCGCCGCGCTGACCGCGGTGACGCTGGCGGGGGTGCTGGCGCTGTCGGGCTGCGCCAAGGACGCCCGCGGTGGCGGGGGCGCCGTCGAGGGACAGCCGTGCCGCACCGAGCAGCCACCGGCGGTGACGGCGCCGGTGAGCACGTCGGAGCGCGCCGACGCACCCGCGCCGGACGCGAGCCGGATGCAGGTCGGGCTGGCGTTCGACATCGGCGGCCGCGGCGACGCGTCGTTCAACGACGCCACCGTCGCCGGGCTGGAGCGCGCGAAGTCCGAGATGGGGCTCACCCGGACCAAGGAGCTCGACGCCGCCGCCGGTGAGCCGGAGGACGCGAAGCAGACCCGGCTGCGCCAGCTGGCGCGCGAGGGCTTCAACCCGGTCATCGCCGTCGGTTACGCCTACGCGGACTCGGTGAAGGTCGTCGCCCCCGAGTTCCCGGGCACGAAGTTCGCGCTGATCGACGAGAAGGTCGACGGCATCCCGAACGTCACCTCGCTGGTGTTCGCCGAGGAGCAGGGCTCGTTCCTGGTGGGCGTGCTCGCCGCGCACAAGTCCCGGAACTGCAGCATCGGGTTCGTCGGCGGGGTGGAGACGCCGCTGATCCAGAAGTTCCAGGCCGGGTTCGAGCAGGGCGCGAAGGCCGCCGCGCCGGACGTGCGGATCCAGACCGACTACCTCACCCCGGCCGGGGACTTCTCCGGCTTCCAGGACCCGAACAAGGGGTCCGAGGTGGCGCGGGGCCAGCTCGACGCCGGGGCCGACGTGATCTACCACGCGGCCGGTGCCTCCGGTAAGGGCGTGTTCGCGGCCGTGGCCGGGGCGGACGCGATGGCCGTCGGCGTGGACTCCGACCAGTACGTGCAGCCGACCGTGGCGCAGTACAAGGACGTGATCATCACCTCGATGCTGAAGCGGATCGACCTCGCCGTGTTCGACTACGTGGCGGCCGTCGCGCGCGGCGATCTGTCCGCGGTGCCGCCGAAGTTCGACCTGTCGATGGACGCGGTCACCTACTCCACCTCCGGCGGGAAGGTGGACGACCTCACCGCGGTCGCCGACGCCTACAAGGCCGCGATCGCCCGCGGCGACATCCAGGTCAGCCCCACCCCGTGACCCGGCGGCGGGCCGCCCCCACCGGCGGCCCGCACCGGTCCCGAACCCGTGCCCGCCGCATCCGCGGACCTGGCGCACCAGCCGCGCCGGCGCGGCACCGAGCCGCCGCGCACCGGCGCGGCCCGGAACGGCCGCCGCATCGGTGCGCCCCGAGAGACCGCCGCGCACCAGCGCGGCCCGGAGATCCCGCCGCGCGACGGTGCGCGGCCCCGGAGACGGAGTCAGATGAGCACCACCAGACCGGACGACCCCGGTCCGCCCCTCGCCGCGGCAGGCGTCCCCGATCAGGGACCGCCCGCCGTCGCGCTGCACGGCATCACCAAGTCGTTCCCCGGCGTCGTCGCCAACTCCGACGTGCACCTGACCGTGCGCGCCGGGGAGGTGCACGCGCTGTGCGGGGAGAACGGGGCGGGCAAGTCCACCCTGATGAAGATCCTCTACGGCATGCAGTCGCCGGACGAGGGCATCGTCGAGCTCGGCGGCGAGCAGGTGCGGCTGCGCACCCCGGCCGACGCGATCCGGCACGGCGTCGGCATGGTGCACCAGCACTTCATGCTCGCCGACAACCTCACCGTGCTGGAGAACGTGGTGCTCGGCGCCGAGCAGGAGCACGGCATCGGCGCCCGGGCGCGGCGCCGCATCGCGGAGCTCGCCGAGCAGGCCGGGTTCGCGGTGCGGCCGGACGAGCTGGTGGAGCGGCTCGGCGTCGCCGACCGGCAGCGGGTGGAGATCCTCAAGGTCCTCTACCGCGGCGCCCGCACGATCATCCTCGACGAGCCGACCGCGGTGCTGGTGCCGCAGGAGGTCGAGGAGCTGTTCACCACGCTGCGCGCCATGCGGGAGCGCGGCTTCACGTTCCTGTTCATCTCGCACAAGCTGGACGAGGTGCTGGCCATCGCCGACGCGGTGACCGTGCTGCGCCGCGGCACCACCGTCGGCACCGTGCGCGCGAGCGAGGTGACCACCCGCGAGCTGGCCGAGCTGATGGTCGGCAGCGAACTGCCCGACCCGTCCACCGGCGATTCCACCGTCACCGATCGCCCGGTGCTCACCATCACCGGACTGTCCGCAGTGGACGGTGAGCGGGCGGTGCTGGACGACGTCGACCTCGTGGTGCACGCGGGCGAGGTCGTCGGCATCGCGGGCGTCGAGGGCAACGGGCAGACCGAACTCGTCGAAGCCGTGCTCGGGATGCGGCCGATCAGCGCGGGCGGCATCCGGCTCGGCGACACCGACCTGACCCGGCTGTCCACGCTGCGCCGCCGCGCCGCGGGCATCGGCTACGTGCCGGAGGACCGGCACCGGCACGGCCTGCTGCTCGACGAATCCTTGTGGTTCAACCGGATCCTCGGTCACCAGACCCGCAGGCCCGCCGCGCGCGGGCCGTGGCTGGACCGGGCGGGCGCGCGCGCCGACACCGAGCGCATCGTCGCCGAGTTCGACGTACGCACCCCCGGCATCGACGTGGACGCGGTCGCGCTCTCCGGCGGCAACCAGCAGAAGCTGGTCGTCGGCCGGGAGCTCTCCGGCGATCCGGAGTTGCTCATCGCCGCGCACCCCACCCGGGGCGTGGACGTCGGCGCCCAGGCCGGGATCTGGGAGCACCTGCGCACCGCAAGGGCCGCCGGGCTCGCGGTGCTGCTGATCTCCGCGGACCTCGACGAGCTGATCGGGCTGTCCGACACGATCCGGGTGCTGTTCCGCGGCGCGCTCGTCGCCGAAGCCGATCCGCGCACCGTCACGCCGGAACGGCTCGGCGCGGCCATGACGGGAACTTCCGGGGGAGGTGCCGACTGATGGGGGCGAAGCGCTCGACCCTGCTGCCGCCGGTGCTGGCGATCGCGTTCGCCGTGGTGCTGTGCAGCCTGGTGCTGCTGCTGTCCGGGGCGAACCCGATCGCCGCGCTCGGCGAGATGATCACCCAGGTGGGCACCGGCACCACCGCCGTGGACATCGTCAACACCGCGGCCGCCTACTACCTGGTGGCGCTGGCCGCCGCCGTCGGGTTCCAGATGAACCTGCTCAACATCGGCGTCGAAGGCCAGTACCGGCTCGCCGCGTGCGTGGCGGCCATCGTCGGCGGCTCGCTGAGCCTGCCGTCCGGGGTGCACGCCCTCGTGGTGATCGTCGTCGGCGCGGCCACCGGTGCCGCGTGGGCGGGCATCGCCGCGCTGCTGAAGATCTACCGCGGCGTGTCCGAGGTCATCTCGACGATCATGCTGAACGTGCTGGCGGGCGGCGTGATCGCGTTCCTCGTCAAGCAGTTCGGCGAACTGCGCGGCAACACGCAGGGCACCGCGCTCATCGGCGAATCCGGGCAGGTGCCCGGAATTCCGCTCGGCTCCGCCGGAACCGTGTTCGGGCTGGTGCTGCTGGCCGCCGTCGTCGGCGCCGCCTACTGGGTGCTGCTCGGCCGCACCCGGTTCGGGTTCGAGCTGCGCGCCACCGGGCTGTCGCCGACCGCGGCGCTGGCCGGCGGGGTGAGCTCGAAGAAGATGGTGCTCGGCGCGATGCTGCTCTCCGGCGGCGTCGCGGGACTCGCCGGGCTGCCGGAGATCCTGGGCCGCGACCACACGTTCACCATCACCTTCCCCACCGGCTACGGCTTCGCCGGGCTGGCCATCGCGCTGCTCGGGCGCAACCACCCGGTGGGGATCGCGTTCGGCGCGCTGCTGTGGTCCTTCCTGGACAAGAGCTCGCTGACGCTGGACAACATCGGCGTACCGAAGGAGATCGTGATCATCTTGCAGGGCACGATCGTGCTGTCGGTCGTCGTCGCCTACGAACTGGTGCGGCGCCGCAGGCTCGACGCCGAACAGCGCCGCGTCGGCCAGGTCCTGTCCGGAGGTGCGGTATGACCGCCACGCTCACCCCCGGTCCCACCCGGCCCGCGACCCGTCGGCGCACCATGCCCGGCTGGGCGCGCGCCGCGCTGTGGGTCGCCGTCGCGGTCGTCGCCGTCTCCTACACCTCGTACGCGACGGGACTGCCCGAGCTGACCGCCTCCGGCACCGTGCAGTCCGCGGTGCGCCTAGGCGTGCCCATCCTGCTCGCCGGGCTCGGCGGGCTGTGGGCCGAACGCGCCGGTGTGATCAACATCGGGCTGGAGGGCATGATGGTCCTCGGCACCTGGGGCGGCGCCTGGGCCGGGTACCAGTGGGGACCCGTCGCCGGGCTCATCGCCGCGGCCGCGTTCGGCGCCCTCGGCGGGCTCGTGCACGCCGTCGCGACGGTGAGCTTCGGGGTGAACCACATCGTCTCCGGCGTCGCCGTCAACCTCCTCGGGCTCGGCGTCACCCAGTACCTGTCGAGCCTCGTGTTCGAGCCGATCTCGCAGAACCCGCGGGAATCGCCGCCGGTGCCGAAGTTCGACACCTACTCGGCCTACCCCTTCGGGGAATGGCTGCGTTCGCTGGAATCCCTGCAACGGGTGGGGATCTCCGACGCGGCGGGCATCATCGGCGGGCTCGTCACCGGGGTGTCGCCGCTGACGATGCTGGCGTACCTGCTGGTGCCGGTGAGCTACCTGGTGCTGTGGCGCTCGCCGTTCGGGCTGCGGCTGCGGTCCTGCGGGGAGAACCCCGTCGCCGCCGCCTCGCTCGGCGTGCCGGTGCAGCGGTACAAGTACCTCGCGGTGATCGTGTCCGGAGCGCTGGCCGGGCTCGGCGGCGCCGCGCTCATCCTCAACCCCGGGCAGGCCGGCTACCTGGAGAACCAGACCAACAACCGCGGCTACATCGCCCTCGCGGCGATGATCTTCGGGAACTGGCGGCCGGGCGGGCTGCTCGGCGGGGCGGCGCTGTTCGGCTACTCCGACGGGCTCCAGCTGCGCAGCGGCGAGACCACGGTGCACGCGCTGTTCTACGCGGCCACGCTGGTGCTGGTGGTCGTCTCCGCCGTGCAGGTGTACCGGCGCCGGTGGTTCGCCGCGGGCATCGCCGCCGTGAGCGCCGCGGTCGTGTACTCGGTGTACTGGTACACCGACCAACTGCCGGAGGAGCTGACCGCCTACACCCCGCACCTGGTCACCCTCGTGGTCCTCGCGGCCGCCGCGCAGCACCTGCGACCACCCGCCGCGGTCGGCGTCCCGTACCGGCGCGGCGAGGACTGACCCGGCGGCCGCGGACCGGTCCGGCATCAATCGACCGGCCCGGCATCAATCGACCGGCCCGGCATCGACCGACCGGCCCCGGGCACCGCGCCCGGGGCCGGTCCGCACGGCGGAAGCTTTCCCGCCGAGCGCGTGCGAAGGTCTTCCGGACACCGGAACGAGCTCGGGAGCGATGTGGACACCATCAACTGGGAGGCCCTGCGGGCCGCGGCGGTCGAAGTCGCGGCGAAGGCCTACTGCCCGTATTCGAAGCTCCAGGTCGGCGCGGCCGCGATCTGCGACGACGGGCGGCTCGTCGTCGGCTGCAACGTGGAGAACGTGTCCTACGGGCTGACGTTGTGCGCCGAGTGCACGATGGCCGGGCAGCTGCGGCTGACCGGTGGCGGCCGGTTCGTCGCCGTCGCCTGCCGCAGCGGGGAGGGCGAACTGCTGATGCCGTGCGGGCGGTGCCGCCAGCTGCTCCAGGAACTCGGCGGCCCGGACTGCCTGGTGGACACCCCTCGGGGAGTTCTCCCCATGCGACAAGTCCTCCCGGACGCTTTTGAGTTGTGAAAGGCCTCCGGGGGGCGTCTTGCGAGGTGGGGCGGGTGGCGGAACCTCAGCGCTCTCCTCGCTGCGGGATCGTTTTCACAGGTGGCTCCGCCACATGCGAAAACGCTGTCCTCGCGAGGAAAGCGCTGAGAACCCGCTGCGGTGCCGGTGGCTCTGGTGGTCGGCAGTTCAGCGACTGCGTCGCTGAGAGGAACGACCGGGCTGCCGGATGATCGGCGGCCTCGTCGGTGTCGTGGGGACTGCGGAAGTGATCTGATCGGGGTGGCGCTCGGCAGCGGGTCGGGCTCGGTGGAGGGAATGGCATGGCGCACTCGGTGATCGACGTGATCCGGGCGAAGCGGGACGGCGGGCGGCTCGCCGACGAGCAGATCGACTGGGTCGTGGACGCCTACACCCGCGGCGCGGTCGCCGACGAGCAGATGTCCGCCCTGGCCATGGCGATCCTGCTGCGCGGCATGGACCGCGCCGAGATCGCCCGCTGGACCGCGGCGATGATCGCCTCCGGGGAGCGGCTGGACCTCGGCGGCGTGCCCCGGCCCACGGTGGACAAGCACTCCACCGGCGGCGTCGGCGACAAGATCACGCTGCCGCTCACCCCGCTCGTCGCGGCCTGCGGCGCCGCGGTGCCGCAGCTGTCCGGGCGCGGCCTCGGGCACACCGGCGGCACGCTCGACAAGCTGGAATCCATCCCGGGCTGGCGGTCCGGGCTCACCGCGGCCCAGATCCGCGCGCAGCTCACCGAGCTCGGCGCCGTGGTGTGCGCGGCGACCGAGGGCATCGCGCCCGCCGACCGCAAGCTGTACGCGCTGCGCGACGTCACCGGCACCGTCGAATCCATCCCGCTGATCGCCAGCTCCATCATGAGCAAGAAGATCGCCGAAGGCGCCGGATCGCTGGTGCTGGACGTGAAGTGCGGTTCCGGCGCGTTCATGAAGGACCAGCGGCAGGCCCGCGCCCTCGCCGACGAGCTGGTGTCCATCGGCACCGCGCACGGGGTGCGCACCAGCGCGCTGCTCACCGACATGTCGGTGCCGCTGGGCGTCGCCGTCGGCAACGCGCTGGAGGTCGCGGAGTCCGTCGAGGTGCTGCAGGGCGGCGGCCCGGCCGACGTCGTCGAGCTCACGCTGGCGCTGGCGCGGGAGATGCTCGCGCACGCCGGACTGTCCGATGTGGACCCGGCGGAGGTGCTGGCGTCCGGGAAGGCGTACGACTCGTGGCGCGCCATGATCGGCGCCCAGGGCGGTGATCCGGAGGCACCGCTGCCGCGCGCCGCGCACGTGGAGACCGTCGCCGCGCCGGAGGACGGCGTGCTGTCCGCGCTGGACGCCTACGCGGTCGGCCTGGCCGCGTGGCGGCTCGGCGCGGGCCGGGCCCGCAAGGAGGACGCGGTGCAGCACGCCGCGGGAATCCGCTGCCTCGCCAAACCCGGCGACCGGGTCACCGCGGGCGCTCCGCTGCTGGAGCTGCACACCGACGACGCCGGCAAGATCCCCGCCGCCCACGAGGCGCTGACCGGCGCGATCGCCGTCGCCGCCGCGCACACCCCGGCCGACCTGATCATCGACACGATCCGCCCCTGACCTCCCGGGCGAACGGCCTGCCCGCCCGGCCGGATCGGGGCGGGCAGGCCACCCGGTGCGGGAACGCGGCAGGGCCGCGGCTCCCGGAGGAACCGCGGCCCTGTCGGTGCTGCGGAGATCAGCCGTGCTGCGGAGCTCAGGCGCTCTCGGCGGCGTAGCCCTCGTCGGACGAGTCGTCGGAGCCCAGCGCCTTCGCCTCGCCGTCGCGCTTGGCGCTCTTCGAGCGGCCGCGGTTGCGCTGCTGGCGGGGCAGCGTGGTGGGCGGCGGCGGGCTGGACGGGCCGCTGCCGCCGAGGATCAGCTCGGCGAACGTGGCCATGGCCTCGTCGAGCTGGCCCGCGTGCTTGCGCTCGGTCTCCTCGCTGGCCTCGCGCACCATCGAGTTCACCGCCTCGGAGTCCGGGCGGGACGCGAGGGTGCCGCTGATCTGCGACAGGTTCTGCGCCAGCGTGCCGCCGAGCTCGCCGAACCCGGTCTTGACGCCCTCTTCGACCGTGTCCAGCCGGGTGCTGACGCCCTGCTCCACCGCTTCGATGCGGGTGTGCACGTTGTCCTCGACGTTGTCCAGCCGCCCGGAGACGCGGTCCAGCCGCTCGGTGAGCTGCTCGAGGCGCTCGGCGAGCTTGTCCAGCTTGTCCGTCGGGTCCACCGCGGGGCGCTGCGCGAGGGCGTCGATGCCGGTCTGCAGCTGGTCGCGGCCACCGGTGACGGCTTCGGTGACGGCGTTCTGCACGCCGCTGCCGGTCTCGGTGACGGCGCGCTGCAGCGTTTCGCGGGTGCCGTCGAGGTGCTCGTGCACGCCCTCGTCGATCTCGGCGAACCGGCCGCGGAGGCTGGTCTCCAAGCCGTCGATGCGCTCGCGGACCGGGCCGGTGACCGAACCGGGCAGCGCCTCCAGGCGGGAGTCCTGCTTGTCCAGGTGGCCGCCGAGCTCGTCCAGGCGCTTGTGGATGTGCGCGAGCTTGTCCTCCAACCCGTCCATCCGGCCCGCGACGCCGTCGAAGCGGCCGGACACGCCGTCGAGGCGGCCGTCGAGCTGCGCGAACGGCTTGGCGAGCTTGTCGAACAGGCCCTCCACCGCGGCCTTGACGTCACCGATCACGCCGTCCTGGGCGTCGATCTTGGTGAGGGCTTCGTCGACGCGCTCGGTCAGCACGCCGAGCTCGGTGCGGTCGGGGAGTTCGGACAGCCGCTTGCGAACCGAGCCCAACGATTCCAGCGGGGACATCCGGGCGTGGATCTCGTCGAGTGCGTCGAAAATCTGCTGCTGCTCGCTCTCGCGGATTTCGGCCGCACGCGTGAGCATGTTCCGCATGCGGTCGAAGGACATGTTCTCGTTCACGGCTCGGACGTCCTTCGTCGAGGGGCAGGTTGAGGACTCAAGGAGCGTAGCTAGTCGTTTCCCGGGTTCCCAGCCGCCCCCGGATACATTGAGTGAGGTTCAGGTGAACCATCACTCCGAATGGTGGGCCTTCGCTGGGCTGTTCGGCCGAAGCTTTCGAGGTGCCGTTGGGCCTCCGGAGTCACCCTTGGTCTGTACGGGTGACTTCCCGGACGACGTGCATTCGGGTGGTCTTCGCAGCCGCCGCCGCGCGCACCGGACGACCGTGGCCGGGTTGTAACGTAGGGCCATGTCAACACCGGTGAGCTTGGACACGATCCGACTGGCCCCCAAAGTCCTGCTGCACGACCACCTCGACGGCGGTCTGCGCCCGCAGACGGTGATCGACCTGGCCACCGCGGCCGGGTACGACGGGCTGCCGCACCAGGACGCGGCCGAACTCGGCGCGTGGTTCCGGGAAGCGGCCGATTCCGGCTCGCTGGAGCGCTACCTCGAGACGTTCTCGCACACCGTCGCCGTCATGCAGACGGCGGATGCGCTGCGCCGGGTGGCCGCCGAATGTGTCGAGGACCTGGCCGCCGATGGGGTGGTCTACGCGGAAGTCCGCTACGCGCCGGAGTTGTTCCAGGAAGGCGGACTGAGCCTTTCCGAGGTCGTGGAATCCGTGCAGGACGGATTCCGCGAAGGTGAGCGTCGTGCGGAATCGCAAGGAAAGCTTGTCCGGATCGGAACATTGCTGTGCGCGATGCGGCAGAACGCCCGTTCCGCGGAAATCGCGGAGCTCGCGGTCCGCTACCGCGACGCCGAAGTCGTGGGCTTCGACATCGCGGGCCCGGAGGCCGGCTTCCCGCCCACCCGCAACCTGGACGCCTTCGAATACCTGCGCCAGCAGAACGCGCACTTCACCATCCACGCCGGTGAGGCGTTCGGGCTGCCGTCGATCTGGGAGGCCATCCAGCACTGCGGTGCGGAGCGGCTCGGGCACGGGGTGCGGATCGTCGACGACATCAAGGTCGACGAGGACGGCGAGGTGCACCTGGGCAGGCTGGCGTCCTACGTGCGGGACCGGCGCATCCCGCTGGAGATGTGCCCCTCGTCGAACCTGCAGACCGGTGCCGCGGCCTCGCTGGCCGAGCACCCGATCGGGCTGCTGAGCAGGCTGCGGTTCCGCGTCACGGTCAACACCGACAACCGGCTGATGAGCCACTGCTCGATGTCCAGCGAGTTCGCCGCGCTGCACGAGACCTTCGGCTACGGCTGGGCGGACATGCAGTGGTTCACGGTGAACGCGATGAAGTCGTCGTTCCTCGGCTTCGACGACCGGCTCGCGGTCATCAACGACGTGATCAAGCCGGGCTACGCCACGCTGATGGGGTGACGGAACGGCCCTGAACCCCGCCCGGCGGGTCTTGTCGGTTTCCCGTCAGCGGCGGAGCCGCTGAGCGGAGACCACCTGAGCAACGGGATCATCCGCTGAGGTTCCGCCACCCGAGCGCTCCGCAGAACGAGCTCAGCGAACGGCCCCCACCGCATCGGTGGGGGCCGTTCGGCTGCGCGGGGTCAGTGCTTGCGCAGGCGCTGGTCCTCGAACTGGGCCACGAGTTCCCGCCAGGCCGCGACCTCGTCGTCGAACGGCGGGCTCGGCGGCATCCGGTTCGGGTTGGGGCGCAGCACGAACGACACCAGCCAGCCGAGCAGCTCGGAGGGCTGCAGCGCCTCGTCCACGGTCTTGTCGTCGGCCCAGGCCGCCGCGTCCAGCAGCAGCTCCTCCGCCAGGTCCAGCTGGTTCGCGTCCACTTCGGACGGTCCGGCGGCGAGGTCCTCGTCCAGCCCGGTGAGCACGTAGCTGTTGTCCGCCTCGACCTCGATCTCCAGCTCACCGCCGGTCGCCTGCTGCGCCACCTGCGGCCAGGTCGCGACCCGGGTCAGGTCGTTGTCCTCCAGCGCGGCGTCCTCGGCGAGGAAGCGGGCCAGCGCGCGCGGCGAGCCGAACACGTCGATGCGCCCGTCGGAGCCGAGGAACACCGGGTCGTCGTCCAGGTAGCAGCGCAGCGAGTAGAACTCGCCCTGCGCGGTGGTGATGCGGATCGGGTCGATGCCGATCTCGCCCCAGAACCCGGGCTCGGACTCCTCGTCCACCGGGTCCACATCGGAGTCGTCGTCGGCCGCGGAGCTCTCCGCGCCGTCGTGCTCCATCGCCTCGGCCAGCTCGGTCTCGGCGGTGGCGACCGCGTCCGCGGGTACCTCGGGGGTGGCCACCACGCCGTCGAGGGCGTCGAGCAGGTCGTCCCAGCGTTCGGCGACCACGGCGCACAGCTCGGACCAGCGCTTCTGGCCGTCCTTGCCGGTGAACACCAGGGTTCCCTGGTCCAGCAGGCTGAAGCCGGTGGCGGCGTCGAGCACCTCGTGCACCGTGTCCAGCTCGCACACGTCGGCCAGCGAACGCGCGATCTCCACGATGTCGTGCAGCTCGTTGATCGTCCACACGTCGGGGGTGTCGGCGACCAGTTCGGGCACGCCCACCAGGTCGAACTGGTGGTCCTCGTCCGGGTTCAGCTCGACCGCGGACAGCGCGGGGACCACGTGCCAGGCCGGGTGGTCGTCGAGGTCGTGCTCCCGGGCGGTGCGCACGAACGCGGCCAGCCGGGCGGCATCGGGGAAGGCGTAGAGGTCCTCGTCGTGGCCCAGGAACGCCTCCCAGTCCTCGCCGTCCTCCCGCCAGCGCGGTGCCCACAGGGTCACCACGTCGCCTTGCGGCAGCCCCAGTTCGATGGGGACGATGTCCTGCGCCATCTTCCTACCTCCGGTCGCCGAACAGACGTCCGCGAAGCCTACGGGTTCCCCACCGCACGCCTGCCGTCCGGTCGGGCTGCCCACCGTATCGACCATGTCGAGCGGCCTCGCAACCGAACCGGCGGGACGGGTCGTCCGAGGTGAGCCGGGTGGGCATGATCACGGTTGGCGGTACCGGCGCCCGGTGGCCCCGTCGATCATGATGCGAATGGATGTCACGGAGCTGTGGACGAGAATCGTGCTTTGGTTGGGTGAGCACGCACCGGTGACCGCAGCGGCCCTGCTCCCGCCTTCCCCGCCGCCGGATTTCGCCGAGCTGGAGGCGGAATTCGAGATCCGGTTGCCTGCGGAGCTGCGCGAGTGGTGGTCGACCTGCGGTGGGACCGAGGGTGACGTCCTCGCCGACGTGCTGCCGCCGTTCTACACGCCCTACAGCGCGCAGCGCGCGTGGCAGGTGTGGGCCGGGCACCGCGAGATCTGGGCGGCGCAGTGGGAACGGCCCGCGTGCGACTACTACGCGGGTTCGCCGGGGTCGAGCTACCACCCGGCGTGGATCCCCATCGCCGGGGACGGGTTCGCCGACGAGCTGGTGGTGGACCTGCGGCCCGGGCCGATGCGGGGCTGCGTGCTGGAGTGGGAGCAGGAGGCGGGGCAGGTGCAGCGGCCGGAGTGGCGGGACATCTCCTCGATGCTCTCCGACGTGCACCGCTCGCTGACCGAAGGAGCCCCCGCCGGGTACAGCCACCCGACGGTCACCGAGGACGGCAGGTTGGACTGGCAGGTCCGCTGATCCCGCCGGTGGTCCGCGTCCCGGTCGGGGACGCGGACCGTTGCTCCGCACCGCCCACCCGGATCGCCCCGGGTGGGCGGTTTTTTCGGCCGCACCGCCCCTGGTTCGGCCTACTAGTTGGCGTTGCCTACTAGTTGGTGTTACCTTGGCGACGTGCCTGAGAAGAAGCCCGATGCGCGACAGACCCAATGGCTGCGCGGTGTCCTCGACCTCGCGGTCCTGGCGCTGCTCGCCGAGAGCGGGGAGGGCTACGGGTACCTGCTGCTGCAACGGCTCGCCGAGGCCGGACTGCCGGACATGAAAGCGGGAACGCTGTACCCGCTGCTCAACCGGCTGGCCGCCGACGGGTTGCTGAGCACCGAGTGGCGGGCGGGGGAGAGCGGCCCCGGCCGCAAGTTCTTCGCCCTCACCGAACGGGGGCGCGCGGTGCTCGCCGAACAGGGACCGAAGTGGACGGAGTTCGCGAAGAGCGCGAGCTCGGTGATCGAACGGGGGACGGGACGATGACGATCGAGGCTCAGAAGTACCGGGACGAGCTGCTGATCGCGCTGCGGGGGCACGAGATCTCCGGCGCCCGCGTCGGCGACGTGCTCGCGGAGGTGGAGGCGCACCTCGCCGAATCCGGTGAAGACCCGGTCGAGGCCTTCGGCGCTCCGCGCGAGTACGCCGCCCACGTCGCCGCGCAGCTGGAGGGCGATCCCGCGAAGCGGTCCCGGCCCGCCGTGCTCGGCAGCGCGCTCGGCACCGCCGCGCTCACCCTGTTCGGGCTGGAGTTCCTCGTCGACGGCGTCGGCGGGCCCGTGCCGTTCGCGCTCGCCGACGCGGTCGGCGCGGTGTGGATGCTGCTGCTGGTCGTGGTGGCCGTCGGGGCGGCGTTCCGCGCGGGGACCGCGCTGCGCGGCAGGCGCTGGTACGCCGCCGGTGCGGTGGTCGCGGGCCTGCTCGCCATCGCGGGCACGAACGTGGTGGATCGGTTGCTCGGCGACGGGCCGGTGCTGTTCGAGCTGCCCGGCTGGGTGGCGATCGTCCTCGGCGCGGTCCTGCTCGCGGGCGCGGTCCGGGTGCTGATCCTCGCGATCCGGCGCTGCCGGGTCGTTCCCCCGGCCTGAGCGGAGGACCCGGTGGCCGGGTGCGCGGAGCCGGTCGCGCCGCGCACCCGGGTGGGGACCGCGGCCGCGAGGTCGGTCCGGCGGTCCACCTGCTGAGCAGGTGGCGCCCGTCCGGAACGCGGCACCTGGCGGCCAACGCGTTCCGCCGTCGCAGTCCGCCGCCGCGCGGCGGCGAGCGGTCAGGTGCCGATCGGGTGCCAGGTGGTCTTGATCTCGGTGAACGCGCGCAGCCGCGCCAAGCCGGGGGCGGCGGCCCAGTCCGGTTCACCGCGTCCGGCGCGCAGCACCCGCTTCACGCTGCCCGCGGCGGCCCGCTCCAGCTCCGGGCGCAGTTCCGCGTCCGCGCCGGTGAGGTCGAGCGCATCGACCTCGCCGTGCGCGGCCAGCCACGGCCCGAGCTCCGCGGCCCGCCCGGTGAGCAGGTTCGCCGCGCCACCCGGTACGTCGGAGGTCGCGAGCACCTCGGCCAGCGTCACCGCGGGCAGCGGGCGTTCCGCGCTGGTCACCACGACCGCGGTGCAGCCCGTCGCCAGCACCGGCGCGAGCACGCTCACCAGTCCCAGCAACGAGGAGTCCTGCGGGGCGAGCACGCCGACGACGCCGCTCGGCTCCGGCACGCTGAACGAGAAGTACGGCCCCGCAACGGGATTCGCCGCCCCCAGCACGCCCGCGATCTTGTCCGTCCAACCGGCGAACCACACCACCCGGTCGATCGCCGCGTCCACCACGGCGGCGGCCGCGTCCGCACCGAGGCCCTCCGCGGCGCCGACGTCCGCGGTGAACTGGGCGCGGCGGCCCTCCATCACCTCGGCGATGCGGAACAGCACCTGGCCGCGGTTGTAGGCGGTGGCCCCGGACCAGCCGGGGAACGCCCCGCGCGCGGCCACCACCGCGTCCCGCAGGTCCTTGCGCGACGCGTGCGCCACGTTCGCCAGCGGTGCTCCCGCCGCGTCGCGCACCGGGTACACCCGGCCGGACTCGGAGCGGGGGAACTTCCCGCCGACGTAGAGCTTGCAGGTCTTGGCCACCGCGACCCGGGCGGGCTCGTGCTGCTCAGACGTCAAGGTATGCCTCCAGACCGGCGCGGCCGCCCTCGCGGCCGAACCCGGATTCCCGGTAGCCGCCGAACGGCGCGGTCGGATCGAACCGGTTGAACGTGTTGGCCCACACCACGCCGGCGCGCAGCCGCTGCGCCGCCCACAGCGCGCGGGAACCCTTCTCCGTCCACACGCCCGCGGACAGGCCGTACGGGGTGTTGTTCGCCTTGGCGATCGCCTCGTCCGGGGTGCGGAACGTCAGCACCGACAGCACCGGGCCGAAGATCTCCTCGCGCGCGATGCGCATCGACTGCTGCACCTCGCCGAACACGGTGGGGGAGAAGAAGAAACCGCGCTCCGGCAGCGGGCACGAGCTGCTCCACCGGGTCGCGCCCTCGGCCTCCCCGGCCGCGACGAGGTCGGTGATGCGGGCCAGCTGCTCGGCCGAGTTGATCGCGCCGACGTCGGTGTTCTTGTCCAGCGGGTCGCCGACCCGCAGCAGCTCCACCCGGGAGCGCAGCTTGCCGAGCAGCTCCTCGGCGATCGACTCCTGCACCAGCAGCCGCGATCCCGCGCAGCACACCTGGCCCTGGTTGAAGAAGATGCCGCCGACGACGCCCTCCACCGCCTGGTCCAGCGGCGCGTCGTCGAACACGATGTTCGCGGCCTTGCCGCCGAGCTCCAGGGTGAGCTTCTTCCCGCTCCCGGCGAGGGTCCGCTGGATCTCCTTGCCGACCGCGGTGGAACCGGTGAACGCGACCTTGTCCACGTCCGGGTGCGCGACCAGCTGCGCGCCCACGTCACCGGCGCCGGGCAGGACGTTCACCACACCGGGCGGCAACCCGGCCTCCTGGCACAGCTCGCCGAACACCAGCGCGGACAGCGGCGTGGTCTCGGCCGGTTTCAGCACCACGGTGTTGCCGCAGGCCAGCGCGGGGGCGATCTTCCACGCCAGCATCAGCAGCGGGAAGTTCCACGGGATCACCCCGGCGGCCACGCCCAGCGGCCGCGGCTCGGGGCCGTACCCGGCGTAGCCGAGCTTGTCCGCCCAGCCCGCGTGGTGGAAGAAGTGCGCCGCGGCGGTGGGGATGTCGGAGTCGCGGGACTCCTTGATCGGCTTGCCGTTGTCCAGCGTCTCCAGCACGGCCAGCTCCCGGCCGCGCTCCTGGATGAGCCGGGCGATGCGGAACAGGTACTTCGCGCGCTCCGCGCCCGGCATCGGGCCCCAGGTGGTCTCGAACGCGCGCCGCGCCGCCCGCACCGCGGTGTCCACATCGGACTGGCCGGCGGTGGCGACCTCGGCGAGCGGTTCGCCGGTGGCCGGGTTGATCGTGGTCAGCGGGGTGCCCGCGCCGTCGGTGAACTCGCCGTCCACGAACATCCGGTACCGGTCGCGCAGGTTCGCCACGGCCGCCGACTCCGGCGCGGGCGCGTACTCCCAGTCGCTCATGCGTCCACCGCCACGTGGTGCGCGGCCGCGTAGTGGCCGGTGCGTTGCGTTCGTCGTTGCATCAGCAGATCTCCCAGCAGGCTCGACGCGCCGAAGCGGAACAGCGCCGGGGTCAGCCACTCCGGCCCGGCGACCTCGCGGACCGCCACCAGGTAGCGCATCGCGTCCTTCGTGGTGCGGATGCCGCCCGCCGGCTTCACCCCGCGCGGCTCACCGGTGCGGTCCCGCCAGTCCCGCACGGCCTGCAGCATCAGCGTCGTCACCGGCAGCGTGGCCGCGGGGGAGACCTTGCCGGTGGAGGTCTTGATGAAATCGCCGCCCGCCAGCAGCGCCAGCCAGGACGCGCGGCGCACGTTGTCGTAGGTGGCGAGCTCGCCGGTCTCCAGGATCACCTTCAGGTGCGCGTCGCCGCAGGCCGCCTTCACCTGCTGGACCTCCTCGAAGACCTGGCCGTAGCGGCCGGACAGGAACGCGCCCCGGTCGATCACCATGTCCACTTCGGACGCTCCGGCGGACACCGCGAGCGCTACCTCGTCCAGCTTCACCTGCCGGGCCGACCGGCCGGACGGGAACGCCGTCGCCACCGAGGCCACGCCGACGCCGGAACCCGCCAGCGCCGCCACCGCCGTCGCCGCCAGGTCCGGGTACACGCACACGGCCGCGACCGGCGGGGTGTCCGGGTGCTCGGCGTCGGGGCGGCGGGCCTTCGCCGCCAGCGCGCGCACCTTGCCCTCGGTGTCGGCGCCCTCCAGCGTCGTCAGGTCCACCATGCCGATCGCGGCGTCGATCGCCCACGCCTTGGCGTCCTTCTTGATGCTGCGGGTGGCGAGTCCCGCGGCGCGCTGCTCCAGCCCCACCTGGTCCACGCCGGGCAGGCCGTGCAGGAATCGCCGCAGCGACCGCTCGTCCCGGGTGACCTCGGCGAGTTCCGGCGGCAGCGCGCCGGTGCGCGGACCGTCCAGTGGTTCGACCATGCCGCGCAGTCTAGGTCAGCACCGCCGCGGTGAACGGTCCGTTCGCCCGCCCGGCTCGGTCGAACGGGCCACTCACGAGCCCGTCGGCTCCCATTCCAGCGTGACCGTGAAGTTGGCCTCGCCGGAGGTCTTCGCCACCGCGAGGTTCGCCTCGCCGGTGAGCTTGACGCCGAACTGGACCTTGATCTTCGAGGGGGTGGTGTCCATCGCGCGGAACTCGTCGAGCACCGCCTCGGCGGCCGGGCGGACCTTGCCCAGCGATTCCTGCAGCGTCTCGGTGGCGCGCCGCACCACGTCGCCGCGGCCGACGCGCTGCGCGCCCGAGGCGTCCTCGGCGGCCTCGATGAGCACCTCGCCGCCGCCCGCCAGCGGCATGCTGACCACTTGACCCATGTTCCGCTCCCGTGCCGGTGAACCGATCCGAGATCAAGTTAGCGGCCCGGCGGGCCGCGGCGGGGCCGATCGGCGCGGATCACCGGTCGTCCAGCACCGAGCAGGGGCGGTCCGGGCGGGAGTCGGCGGGCAGCAGGGCGCGTTCCTCCGCGGTGAACTCGTGGTCGTCGATGCGGCACAGCTCGCCGACGAGCTCCCACGGGTCCAGCGGGACGCGCACCGGGTCCTGGTCCTGCCAGCTGACGACCAGCGACCGGCCGTCGGAGGTGGTGGTGGCGTCGGTGAACGCCGGCTGGGCGATCGTGCGGCGCTGCGGGGTGAACCACACCTGCGGCGCCGAACCGTCCTCCACCAGCAGCGGGGGGACGAAGGCGGCCACCGCGGAGAGCGTCTCCAGCTCGGACACCACCCGGCCGCCGTCCAGGTCCACGACCCGGGCCTGCGTCGAGCTGGAGACCACCAGCTGCGCCCCGTCCGGCGAGGCCGTGAGACCGGTCGCGTCCTCACCCGGGACCGGGATGGTGCGGATCGCGCGCGCCGGGCCGCCGGGGGAGTCCAGCCGCCAGAGCTGCACCGAGTCGCCCCGGGCGAGCACGAGTTCGCCGGGATGCCCGGGCCGGGCGAGGAGCGCACCCGGTTCCTGCGGCGGCACCGGCGTCGCGGGCAGCGGGTCGGCGGCGAGCCGCTGCCCGGTGCGCGGATCCAGCCGCAGCAGCGCATCCGCGGCGAGCACGGCGACCTCGCCGGGCCCGAGCTCGGCGATCGGCGGCGGATCCTCCTGCGGCGGCAGCGGAATCTCCCGTTCCACGTGCAGGTCGTCGGCGCGGTACACGACCAGCCGGTCCGGCCGCGTCTCGTACAGCAGGGAACCGTCCCCGCTGAACAGCACCTCGGTGTTCCCGCCCGCGGCCGGGCCGCGCGCGAGCACTTCGCTGCGGCCGCGGCCGAGCAGCAGCAGCGCCCCGTTCTCGTCGAAGGCGGCGGACTTCGTCCCGTCCGCGGAGGTCGCCTGCGGCTTCGACACCCCGCCCGGGTCGGGCAGGCCCAGCGCGGGCGGCAGGGTGGCGGCGAACAGCGCGTCCTGCTCCAGGAAGACGGCGGTGACGGTCCCGCCGGCGCCGGGGAACGCCGTGATCAGCCGCCCCTGGGACACCGGGCCGTTCACCAGGTCGAGCGCGTACCGCAGTCCCGTCTCCCCGTCCAGCAACGTCGAACCCCGCTCCACCAGGTAGCGGCCCACCCGGTCGGTGGTCAGCGGGCAGTCCGCGCCGGGCTGCCGCCGCGCGGTGGTGCGCGTCGCCACGTCCAGCACCACCGGTGGTTCGCCCCGGCCGCAGCGCAGCACCTGGGCGCCGTCGCCGAGCAGCCCGTTCGCCACCGCGTCCGAGCTGACGACGTCGAGGGCACCCCGAGTCGCGGTGAGCACGTCGCTGCCGGGCACCTGGACCACGACCACCGCCGGATCCCCGGTCGGGTACAAGGTCGAGATCGAGTCCAGCGGTACCCGCGGCGACGGCAGCGCCGCGCGCGTCGCCACGTCCCACAGCACCGGTCGCACCTCGGTGCCCGGAGCCGCCGCGCTCCGCGAGGGCAGGTACAGCAGGTGCCGTCCGTCCGCGCTGAAGTGCAGGACCGGTCCCGCCCCCGAGGTGTCCGGGGGCACCGACGGGGCCGGGCCGGGCAGCACCCCCAGCTCCCGCCCCGTCGCCGCATCCCACAGCGACACCGCGTTCCACCGGTCCGACACCGCCACGAGCGCGCCGTCCGGGCTGAGCTCCGCCGCGACCACGTCCCGGGTCGGCACGGTGCGCACCTGCGGCCGCGCCCGGTCCGTCCCGCGCACCACGTGCAGCGGGGTCGGACCGACGTGTCCCGAGGTCAGCGCCAGGACCGAGCGGCCGTCCGCCGACGCCGACGCGCCGCTCAGCTCCGCGGGCGGGATCGGCAGCGCGCTGCGCACCCCCTGCAACCGCGCCCGCTGCTCCAGCAGCAGCCCCCACGCCGACGGATCACCCGGCGACTCGTGCCAGGCCGCCAGCGCGAGTTGCAGCGCCAGGCGCGGCCGCGAGATCCGCTGCTCCCGCGCGGCCGCCACCAGCTGCCCCGCGTTGATCTGGTGGATCCGCTCGCTCAGCGACCGGTTCCCCCGGTACAGGCCCAGCGCCAGCAGCGAGGCGACCAGTGCCAGCACCACCGCCAGCGCGGTGATCGTCCACCACTGCCTGCTGCGGCGGCGCGCGTGCCGTTCGCCGTGCCGGATGAAGTCCTGCTGGTCCGGGGTCAGCCAGTCCGCGCGGTCGCGGAGGTGCTCGGCGGCGGTGACCAGCGCGGCCCCGCGCAGCAGCCGCTCGGGGTCGCGCCCGGAGTCCAGCCAGCGCCGCACGCCGCCGCGCAGCTCCTCCTGCCAGGCCACGAACTCGGCGTCGGCGCGCAGCCAGCCGTCCAGCCGGTCCCAGTGCGTGATCAGCGCCTGGTGCACCAGTTCCACCCGCGGTTCGGCGCCGTCCTCGATCACCAGCAACCGGCGGGCGGCCAGCTCGCGCACCAGGTCGTGCAGCCGCGGCGGGATCTCGCTCCACCGCACCGCGCTGCGCGCGAAACCACCGCCGTCCCGCCTGGTGAGCAGCACCAGCAGCCGCCGCGCCGCGTCCCGGTCCCGTTCGGGCAGCGCGGCGAACGCGGCGTCGGCGGTGCGGCGCAGCGCGCCCCGCACCTCGCCGGTGCGCTCGTAGGCGTCGTGGGTGAGGAAGCCGCCGACCCGGTGCTGCCACAGCAGGTCCAGCACCAGCGAGACCAGCGGCAGCGAACCGGGTTCGGGCGGCGCGTCGGCCAGGATGCGCTCCACCAGGCCAGCTTCGAAGGCCAGCCCGCCCGTCTCCGCCGCCGGTCCGGTCATCGCGGCCCGCAGCTGCGCGCGGGTCATCGGGCCGAGCAGGTGGGTGCACTCGTTGAGCCAGCTCGTGGTGCGGGCACCGGCCAGCTCCTCCAGCGAGCCGGGGCGCAGCGTCAGCACCGGTCGCGGGCCGCCCGCGGGCTGGTCGGCCAGCCGTTCCAGCAGGGCGCGGGCGGCGGTCGGGTCGGCGCTGGTGTACTCCTCGAACTGGTCCAGGAACAGCAGTTCCGCGTCGGCGGGCACCGCGGCCAGCACCGCCTCCGGCGTCGTCCCGGGCTCCGGGCGCAGCGCGTGGACCCGCGTGCCGCGGGCCCGCAGCCGCGGCAGCAGGCCCGCCCGCACCAGCGAGGACTTGCCCGCCCCGGACGCCCCGGCCAGCACCAGCCGCCCCTCCCGGTCCAGCACCGCCAGCACCGCGTCGACGTCCTCATCGCGGCCGTGGAAGAACGGCGCATCCCGCTCCTCGTAGGCGCGCAGCCCGCGGTACGGGTCGACCAAGCCCGCCTGCCAGGACTCGCCGAGCTCCGCCGTCGGCAGCAGGTGCGCGGTGGTGTCGCTGTCGGTCGCCGAGGTGACCACGATGCCGACGACGCAGCGCAGCGCCTCGTCCCACACCGGGGTGCCGCTGTAGCCGGGCCGGATCGTGGGCTGGTGCGGGTCGGCGCGCATCTGCCGCCAGCCGGTGCCCTGCGCGCCCAGCAGCTCGCCGGTCACCCAGAGCCCGTCGTCGTGGCCGCGGGGGAAGCCGAACACCCGGAACGGGTGCCGCCAGACCTCTCCGGTCACCCGGGCGGGCGCGGGTAACGCGCCCGCGGGGGCGGGGCCGGTGAGCCGGAGGATCGCCACGTCGCCGCGGCCGTCGGAGCGGATCGGGCGCCAGTCGGCGACCTCCGCGTCGACCGCGGGGGCGCCGGGCAGCAGCGGGAACTCCAGCCGGATGACGCCCGGCGGTGCGTCCGCGGCCTCCGCGTCGGCGCCGAGCGCGGTGGCCGCCACGTGCGCGCAGGTCGCCGCCCGGTCCGGGGCGAGCAGCACGCCCGCACCGACGACCTCGCCGTCCGCCCGCAACCGGACCAGTGCGGTGCTGAGCGGGTCCTGCTGGTGCTCGTCGTCCGGCCGCACGCGCCACCCCGGTTCTCGCGCCGTCGATCACGTCCGCCGGTGAACCTAACCAACGGGGTGCCGCGGGCGGTGCGGTTTCCCGGTTCCTCCCGGAATCGCAACCTCCCCACTCGAACGGGGGACGCTAGGTCGTGCGGTGCGGGGTAGTCCGGAAGCAGCGCGCATCGGCACGGGGCGCGCACCGGACACGGGTCCTCCGGAGGTGGTTCCCCATGAAGGCAGTCGTCTACCGAGAACCGTTCGCCGTCGCCGTCGACGAGGTCGACCGACCGGCCATCCAGCACCCCGGCGACGTGATCGTCCGCGTCACCTCCACCGCGATCTGCGGCTCCGACCTGCACATGTACGAAGGCCGCACCGCCGCCGAACCGGGCATCGTGTTCGGCCACGAGAACCTCGGCATCATCGACGAGGTCGGCGACGGGGTCGTGAGCCTCAACCGGGGCGACCGGGTCGTGATGCCGTTCAACGTCGCCTGCGGGTTCTGCACGAACTGCACGGCCGGGAACACCGCGTTCTGCCTCACCGTCAACCCCGGCTTCGCGGGCGGCGCCTACGGCTACGTCGCGATGGGTCCGTACACCGGCGGGCAGGCCGAATACCTGCGGGTGCCGTTCGCCGACTTCAACTGCCTGGTGCTGCCGCCGGACTCCAGCAAGGAGTCCGACTACGTGCTGCTGGCCGACATCTTCCCCACCGGCTACCACGGCTGCGAGCTCGCGCAGGTCGCACCGGGCGAGACCTGCGCGGTCTACGGCGCCGGGCCGGTCGGGCTGATGGCCGCCTACTCGGCGCTGCTGCGCGGCGCGTCCCGCGTGTTCTGCGTCGACCGCATCCCGGAACGGCTCGCGAAGGCCGAGGAGATCGGCGCCATCCCCGTCGACTTCAGCGCGGGCGACCCCGTCGAGCAGATCAAGGACCTGACGGAGGGCGTGGGCACCGACAAGGGCGTGGACGCCGTCGGCTACCAGGCGCACACCGCCGACGCGGGCACCGAGGAACCCGCCGTGGTGCTCAACTCGCTGATCCACACCGTGCGCCCCACCGGCAGGCTCGGCGTCCCCGGCCTGTACGTGCCCGCCGACCCCGGTGGCCCGGACGACAACGCCAAGCAGGGCATGCTGCTGGTCGCCATCGGGAAGATGTTCGAGAAGGGCCAGGTCGTCGGTACCGGGCAGTGCAACGTGAAGCGCTACAACCGGCAGCTCCGCGACCTGATCACCGCGGGCCGGGCGGCGCCGAGCTTCGTGGTCTCGCACGAGCTGTCGCTGGCCGAGGCGCCGGACGCCTACCGCAAGTTCGACCAGCGGATCGAGGGCTACACCAAGGTCGTCCTGCACCCGTGACGGCGGCCGCGCCGGCTCCCCGCCCCTCGGGGACCGGCGCGATCCGGCGCACATCCGCCGGTCTCCGCCGCCACCCGCGGCACACCCGGCCGTTAGTGTCCACGGCCATGGACGTTCGGGTCGTGGACCACCCGCTGGCGAAGTCGAGGCTCTCGACGATGCGCGACGCGCGCACCGAGAACGCGGCCTTCCGCGCAGCGCTGCAAGAACTCACCCTCATGCTGATCTACGAGGCGACCCGCGACGCCGAAGTCGCCGAGGCGCCGATCCACACCCCGGTGGCCCGCACCACCGGCTACCGGCTGGCGAACCCGCCGCTGCTGGTGCCGGTGCTGCGCGCCGGGCTCGGCATGGCCGACCAGGCGCACCGGCTCATCCCGGAGGCGCAGATGGGCTTCGTCGGGCTCGCCCGCGACGAGGAGACGCTGCAGCCGACGCCGTACCTGGAATCGCTGCCGAAGGACCTCTCCGGCCTCCCGGTGCTGGTGCTGGACCCGATGCTGGCCACCGGCGGTTCGATGCTGCACACCATCCGGCTGCTGGTGGAGCGCGGTGCCACCGACGTGACCGCCATCTGCACGCTCGCGGCGCCGGAGGGCGTCCAGCACCTGGCGGACTCCGGCCTGCCGCTGCGCGTCGTGACCGCCAGCGTCGACGAACGGCTCAACGAATCCGGCTACATCGTCCCCGGCCTGGGCGACGCGGGGGACCGCGAGTACGGCGCGGTGTGACCCGGACGCTGCTTGGACCGGGTGGTATCAGCGAGATACCATCCGGTCCATGGCCATGACGCTGCGGCTGACCGACGAGGAGAGCGCTCGGCTGGCGGAGCTCGCCGCCGTCGAAGGCCGCTCCAAGCAGGAGATCGTGCGCGCCGCGCTCGCCGAACGGTGGGCCCGGCAGCGCAAGGACCAGCAGCTCGGCGAGGTCGTGCAGCGGGTGCTGCCGCACTACCGGGGATTGCTGGACGAACTCGGACCCGCATGATCGATCATTGATCGGTGCTGGTCTACCTCGACGCTTCCGACCTGCTGCTGCTCGCCACCGCCGTCACCCGGGGTGACCTGGTGGTCCGGGACAGCGGCCTGCTCGACTCGGCCGCCTACCGGCCGCGGGCCGAAGTGCTCGGCGTTCCCGCCTACGAGACGTTGTGGCTGAAGGCGGCCGCGCTGCTGGACTCGCTGGTGCGCACCCGGCCGCTGGTCGAGGGCAACTGGCGGCTCGGCTGGGTCGCCGCGGTCGCGATGTGCGACGTCAACGGCTGGTGGATCGACGCGGACGAGGCCGAGGCGCTGCAGCTGGTCCGCGACGTGGGCCGGGACCACCGGGAGGTCGCCGAGATCGCCGACTTCCTGGAGCGCTCCGCCAAGCCCAAGGGCTGATCACGGCCGCGCGGTGTTCCTGGAGTGTTCGCCCGAGCGATCTCGGGTGTTTCGCCCGTTTCGTGGCACGCTGGACCGGTGGCTCACCGAAGATCCGCCGTCGCGACCGCGCTGCTGGGCGGAGCGGTCGCGGGGGTCTGCTACCGCAGCGTCCGCACCGTGCGCCAAGTCCGTTCGCTGGTCCCGCTGCACGAGGCGCCACCGGAACCGGGCGTGCTCCCGGCCGCGGTGACCGTCGTGGTGCCCGCCCGCGACGAGGCCGCCGTGATCGACGACTGCCTGCGCGGCATCCGCTCCCAGACCTATCCGGACCGGGATCCGGCCGCGCTGCGCGTGGTCGTCGTCGACGACGGCTCCTCGGACGGGACCGGCGAGCTCGCCCGCGCGCACGCCGCCGCCGACGAGCGGGTGCGGGTGGTGCGGGTGGCAGGCCCGCCGCCGGGCTGGGCGGGCAAGGTGCACGCGATGCACGTCGGCGTCGAGGCCGCCGGGCCGCCCAGCGCGGGGGAGTGGCTGCTGTTCGTGGACGCGGACACGGTGCTCGCCCCCGACCTGCTGAGCAGGCTGCTGGCCACCGCCGAAGCCGTGGACGCCGACCTGGTCTCCACCCCGGGCGGGCCGCCGCCGCGGCGCTCGGCGGCCTGGCCGCTGCTGATGCCGCCGGGGCTGCAGATGATCGGGGAGAACGCGGCGCCGGACGGGCGCGGGGCGAAGGCCTTCGCCATCGGGCACTGCATCCTGGTGCGCCGCTCGCACTACGAGAAGATCGGCGGCTGGGAGTCGATGGCCGCGCTGCGCAACGAGGACATCGCGCTCGCCACCTCGGTCCGCGACCACGGCGGGACCACGCGGATGGTGGACGGGCTGGACCACGTGAGGACCACCGGCATGGACCCGTTCGCGCAGGGCTGGGCGTCGTTCCGGAAGAGCTTCGTGGCGGGAACCCGGCAGTCGGTGCCGGTGCTGCTGGGCGGCGGGCTCGGCCAGGTCGCCCTGTCGCTGGCCGCACCGGCCGCGGTCGCGCTGGGCCTCCGGCACAGGCGGCCGCTGCTGGCCGCGGCCGGGGCCGTCGGCTGGGTGGCGCAGGGCGTCGCGCACGCGCACACCGCGCGCTACATGCGGGCCGGGCCGGAGTGGGCGCCGCTGGCGCCGTTCACCGGCGCGCTGTTCGGCGGGGTGCTGCTGGACGGGGCGGTCCGGGTGCTGCGCGGGACCGCGTCCTGGAAGGGGCGCCGCAGCGGGGGCTGACGCCCAGGTGTGGCCCGCTCCGCGGAACGGGCCACACGGTGGGGGATTCCGTCAGAGATCAGTCTTCGACGTGATCCGATTCGTGCTTACGGAGGGCGAGTGGCGCGCCGGCCAGGTCCTCTTCGTTGCAAAGCAACTTCAGTTCGTAGTACGGCGCACCTTTGCGGTCGTCGTAGTCCAGGTGGACTGCGATGACGTCCACGGCCTCGCCCAACCAGGACTGCGCTTCGCGCAGCCAGCGGGCGGACCGTTCCAATGCGGACGGCAGATCGTCGTCGCGGAACTCGACCGGCCGGTAGGGCACCCCGTGCACCTGGTCCCCGGGATGTTCGGGCTGGGGCAGATCAACGGAGACACCGGAGTCGTCGAGTTCGAGTTCGATCGTTTCCTCACTCACCGTGAAAGGGTAACGCGTGGCCGGTGACCTGGTCGAATGTCGGTGCGGTGAGCGGTCGGCCGACGTCAGGGCAGGCTCTGCCGCGGAGGCGGTGCGCTGGTCGGCCCGGTCACCGGGCGATGTGCGGGAGGGACGCCCCGAACTCGACTCGACAGTTGAGGGAAGGCGGGTCATCGCCCAGGGCGCCCCGTTCGCCGCACGGGTGCGCGTCCCGGCGACGCAGATCACCTTACCGGGTGATCCGCGATCAAGATCAACAGGGGGGTTTCCGGCCCTGCCAAAGGAAAATCTCCGCGCACCGGCCCACCCGGGTGCAGATCACCCGCACGCCCCACCCCCTCGCGCAAGATCCCAGCCCCCACCACACCGCGACGCGCCCCGCATCCGAACGAGCACACCGGGTCACCCGCGCCCGTCAGCGGCGAAGCCGATGAGCAGCGACCACGCACGCAGCCCGGCCACCTGCGGGTTCTCAGCTGCTTCCTCGCGAGGACAGCGTTTTCGCATGCGGAGCCACCTGCGAAAACGATCCCGCAGCGAGGAGGCCGCTGAGCGTTCCGCCACCCGCCCCGCCTCGCAGCACGGGAGGAGCAGGGAACTCAATCAGGCATCAACCCGGCGGCGAGGGTCGCTCCTAGTTCCCAGCACGCCGAGAGCCCTGCCGCGTCGGGCGTCCCGGACAGCACCACCGGCTCGGCGACCTGGTGCCACGACAGCCCCGAAGTGATCGTCGTGATGGCCCGCAGCGCGCCCTCGGTGCCTTCGTTCCCGTGCACCCAGCAGCCGAACGGGCGTCCCGCGGTCGAGTCCAGGCACGGGTAGTAGACGGTGTCGAAGAAGTGCTTCAACGCCCCGCTGATGTAGCCGAGGTTCGCCGGGGTCCCCAGCAGGAACCCGTCCGCGGCCAGCACGTCGGAGGCGGTCGCCGCCAGCGCGGCGGTGCGCACCACCTCGACGTCCTCGATCTCGTCGGTGGTCGCCCCGGCCACGACCTGCTCGAACATGGCCTGCATCCCGGGTGAGGGCGTGTGGTGCACGATCAGCAGTCTGGGCATCGTCGCCTCCGTTCTCGGGTCAGGGGTGGTCTTGGACGAGGGCGGTGACGGCGGCGTCGAGGCGGGCGAGGCGGTCGTCGGCTCGCCGCTTCGCCGCCGGGAGGTCGCCGTCCGCGGCTTCCACGACCTGGAAGTAGCACTTGAGCTTCGGTTCCGTGCCGGACGGGCGCACCACGAGCCGCAGCCCGCCCGAGCCGGTGATCACCAGCGCGTCGGTGTCCGGCAGCAGGTCCTGCACCCGCACCGCGGTGCCGAGCAGTTCGGCGGGCGGTTCGGCGCGCAACCGGCGCATGGTCGCGGCGATCACGTCGAGGTCGGTGACGCGCACCGAGACCTGGCCGGTGCGGTGCACGCCGTGCTCGGCGGAGAGCTCGTCGAGCAGGTCCGGCAGGTCGCGGCCCCGGTCCCGCAGCGTCGCGGCCAGGTCGCAGGCCAGCACGGCCGCCGAGATGCCGTCCTTGTCCCGCACCCGGTCCGGGTCCACGCAGTGCCCGAGCGCCTCCTCGTAGGCGTAGACGAGCCCGGTGCCGCTGCCGTCGCCGGAGCGCACCAGCCACTTGAACCCGGTGAGCGTCTCGTCGTAGCGCGCGCCGTGCTTGCGGGCGAGGGAGCGCAGCATGGTCGCCGAGACGATCGTGGTGGCCACCAGCGGATCGGGGTGGGCGTCCCGGTCGAGCCCGGCCAGGACGTGCTCGCCGAGCAGCACGCCGGTCTCGTCGCCGCGCAGCATCCGCCAGCCGTCCCGGTCGCGGACGCCCAGCGCGCAGCGGTCCGCGTCCGGGTCGAGGGCGATCGCGAGGTCCGCGGAGACGTCCGCGGCCAGCGCCAGCAGCAGGTCGGTCGCGCCGGGCTCCTCCGGGTTCGGGAAGCCGACGGTGGGGAAGTCCGGGTCCGGTTCGGCCTGCTCGGGGACCCAGTGCACGTCGGTGAACCCGGCGAGCTCCAGCGCCTCCTGCAGCGTCCGGGCGCCGACGCCGTGCAGCGCGGTCGCCGCCACCCGCAGCGCGCGCGCCGTGCCGTGCGGCAGCGCCGCCACCGGCGCGAGGTAGTCGGCCGAGGCCCGCTCGTGCACCGGGTGGCCCGGCCGGCGCGGCACCTCGTTCGCGGGCGGGCTGTCCGCGATGCACCGCTCGATCTCCGCGTCGGCGGGGCCGACGAGCTGCGTGCCGCCGGCGAGGTACAGCTTGTACCCGTTGTCCTGCGGCGGGTTGTGCGAGGCGGTGACCTGCACCCCGGCGACGGCGCCGAGCGAGCGGGCCGCGTGCGCGAGCACCGGGGTGGGCAGGGCACCGGGCAGCACCCGCACGTCGTACCCGGCGGCCGCGAACACGTCGGCGGTGTCCGCGGCGAACTCCGCGGACCCGTGCCGGGCGTCGCGGCCGACCACGACGGTCCCGCCACCGAGGCCCTGCTCGGTGAGCCAGCGGGCCACGCCCCAGCTGGTGCGCACGACCACGGCCCGGTTCATGCCGTTCGGCCCGGCCCGGACGGGGCCGCGCAGCCCGGCGGTGCCGAACGTCGGCATCCCGGACGTGCGCTGCGCCAGGTCGGCGGCCGCGGCCGGGTCCCCGCCGGTGGCGGCGTCGAGGACCGCGGTCAGCTCGGCGCGCGCCGACTCGTCGACGTCCGCGTCGATCCAGGCCCGAGCGGCTTCCGCGCACCGGGGGTCGAGGTGCTGTGTGGTGACCACGACGTCACTTCCTTCGCTGGTGGACCGGCCGCAACCGGCTCGGCGCGTGCCCCGGCACGCAGATGATCTCGAAACGGCACCGCCCGAACAAGCCGACCCGCGGCCGCCCGGGAGCGGCTGCGCACCTTCCTGCCCGGAAGCGGCGGAGCGGCGGCCCGGCACGCGACCGGCGCCGCCGCGGGTCCTCAGCGGCGTCCGCGGGCGGACGGCGTCGCCGGATCCACCCGCGAGAACGATCCCGCAGCGGCGGAGCGGCGCGGCTTCCGCCGGCCGCCCTCTCCGCACCAGGCCCCGAGCAGGATCAAGCGGACTCGACGAGGGAGCGGAGCAGCTTGCCCATCCGGCCCGCGGACGCCTTCCCGGCCTCCAGCACTTCTTGGTGGTTCAGCGGTTGCCCGGACAGCCCGGCGGCCAGGTTGGTCACCAGCGACAGCCCGAACACCTCGGCACCGGCGGCGCGGGCGGCGATGGCTTCGGCGACGGTGGACATGCCGACGAGGTCGACGCCGGAGCCGCGCAGCATCCGGATCTCGGCCGGGGTCTCGAAGTGCGGGCCGGGCAGCCCCGCGTACACGCCTTCTTCGAGCGAGTCGTCGATCTGCCGGGCGAGACCGCGCAGCCGCGGCGAGTACAGGTCGGTGAGGTCCACGAAGTGCGGTCCGACGAGCGGGGAGCGCGCGGTGAGGTTGATGTGGTCGCTGATCAGCACCGGCTGCCCGACCGACATGCCTTCGCGGAGCCCGCCCGCGGCGTTGGTGAGCACGACGGTCCCGCATCCGGCGGCGACCGCGGTGCGCACGCCGTGCACCACCGAGTCCATGCTCTTGCCCTCGTACAGGTGGGTGCGGCCGAGGAAGACCAGCACCTGCTTGCCCGCGACCGGCACGGACCAGATCCGGCCGCTGTGCCCGCTGGCGCTCGGCGGTTCGAAGCCGGGCAGGTCGGACATGGTCACTTCGGCGGCGGGGGTGCCGATCTCTTCGGCGGCGGGCCGCCAGCCGGAACCGAGCACGACGGCGAGGTCGTGGTGGGCGGCGCCGGTGCTCTCGGCGAGGGCCGCCGCGGCGGCGCTGGCGGTGGCGAACGGGTCGGAAGCAGCAGAGGAAGTCACGAGCGCTCAGCGTAGTCATCTCCGCCGCGCCGTCATCCCGCTTCCGCCGCCGCCGACCGCTCGGGTGAGCGGCCCGCGGCCCGACCTGCTCGTGCTCGGACGTGCGGGCCGCGCACCCGGTGGCTCAGGAAGTGAGCTTGAAGCCGTTGAGCGATTCGTCGAAGAGCCGCTGGTTCTGGTCGGCGTCGGCGACCGGCGTGGTCACCCGCAGCACCCACAGGTCGTTGCCGCGGGGCATCAGCTGCGAGGTGGTGACGCGTTCAGAGCCCTCGACGGCCGGGCCGATCACGCCGCCCTGGCTGGCGGTGTAGCGCAGGTGCCGGTCGGTCTCGCCGCTGGTGGGGTCGGTGGCGCCGGTGGGTTCGTCCTGCTGCACCCGGAAGGTCCCGTGCGCGCCCGCGGAGCGCTCCTGGAGCACGTCGACGTAGTCCTGCGCGGAGTGGCGGCCGTAGTAGCCCTCGAACCGCTCGACGGCGACCTCGGCGCTCCCGTCCGGGGAGATCAGGTAGACCACCATGCTCTCGCTGGGCTGGTTCCGGCTGCCGCGGAACACGTCCCAGCCCTCGGGGGCGGCGACTTCGAAGCCGCCGCCGCCGTTCTGGCTGCGCTTGGCCTCGTCGACGTAGCGGGCGAGCCGCGGGGAGGTGGGTTGCGGCGGCGCGGGGACGTCGAACTCGGGCAGCACCTCGCGTCCGGCGAGGGCGCGGGTCGCGGCGAACCCGCCCGCGGTGGAGGCGGCGAACAGCACCACGGCCGCGAGGCCCAGCGCGATGGCGCCCCAGGGGAACCGCCTGCGCGGCCGGGGCGGCGGCTCGCTGAGCATGAACGGCAGCGGGCCGGGGTCGGCGGCCAGCGGCGCGGGGCCGTCGTCGGCAGGGGCCTCGGCGGTGCCCGGCGAGGTGCTGGGGAGCTTGCGGACGCGCACGGTCGGCGCCTCCGGGTCGAGCAGCATCTCGAACGGCCGGGTGCCGGAGGGCGGCAGCAGCTGCTGCACGTGGCGGCGCACTTCTTGCGTGGTCATCCGCTGCGCCGGGTCCTTGACCATGAGCCCGGCGATGATCTCGCCGATCGGGCCGGGCCGGTGCGGGGCGGGGACCGGGCCGCGCACCACGGAGGTGATGGTGGCCAGCGGGTCGTCGTTCGCGCCGTACGGCGCGGCGCCCTCGGAGGCGGCGAACAGCGTCGCGCCCAGCCCCCACAGGTCGGCGGCGTCGGTGACCGCCTCGCCGGAGGCGATCTCGGGGGCGATGAACGCCGGGGTGCCGAGCATGATCCCGGTGCTGGTGATGGTGTGCTCGGAGACGTTGCGGGAGATGCCGAAGTCGCTGAGCTTGATCCGCCCGTCGTCGCCGATGAGCACGTTGCCCGGCTTCACGTCGCGGTGCACGATGCCCGCCCGGTGCGCGGCGTCGAGCGCGGCGGCCACGCCGTCGGCGACCAGCGCCAGCTGCGGGTCGGCGAGCGCGCCGTGCTCGGCGAGCACGGCCGCGAGGCTCTGCGAGGGCACCAGCTCCATGACGACGAACGGTTCGCCCTCGTGCCGGGCCACGTCGTACAGCGTCACCACGTTGGGATGGGTGACGAGGGCGATCGCGCGGGCCTCGCGCAGCGCGCGCTCCCGCAGTTCGGCGGCCTCGCCTTCGGGCATCCCCCTGGGCAGCAGCACTTCCTTGACCGCGACGGGCCTGCGCAGCAGTTCGTCGGTGCCCGCCCAGACGATGCCCATGGCGCCGCCACCGATGCGCTGTTCCAGCCGGTAGCGGTCGGCGATCAGCCGGTCGGCGCCTGCGGCGGCCTGTTCATCAGTCGTGGGCACCCGCTCATTCTCCATCCCGCGTCGTCGGGTCCGGTCGAAACCCGCTCGTTCAGCTGCCAACAGGGGAAATCACTCGGAGTGTTCAGGCGAGTCCGTTGGGCGGGACGGCGGTGTTACCGGTAGTGAAGTTTCCCACGTGGCCGGTGCCGGGCCGTGACCGCACCAGGTGCCCAAGATTATTTCGAGACAACGAAAAAACCGCTCCGACCGGCACCGTCGACCGCCACGGCGGTGCGGCGCGGAATTATGACCAGTCGGGGCGATTCGGATAAGTTGGGCGCGGCCGGGACCACCGCCAGCGGGAGCAAACCGTTCGGCGACCCCGTCACGCACCGCTCGTCATCCGCCCCTCGGGCGGGTCGGCGGGAGTGCCCGAAGGCCCCATCGGACCCCCGGTGGGGCCGCGCGATGGTGGGCGCAGCGTGAGTGACGAACAATTCCACGGGGTCGCCTGGTCCACGGTCTGATCACCGGCTCGCCGAGGAGGTGCCCTTGTCCGCGTTCGTCCTCGTCCACCTGCTGGTGGCTCTGGCGTTGCCGATCGTAGCCCGGCGCAACACCGGGATGGCCTTCGCGATCGCCGCCCTGCCGCCGGCGGCCGCGCTGACCTGGGTGCTCGCCCGGTCGGGTGCGGTGCTCAGCGGGGACGCCATCGTGGAGGAGGTCCCGTGGTCGCCGCTGCTGGGTCTCGAATTCACCTTCCGGCTGGACGCGCTCGCGGTGCTGATGACGCTGCTGGTGTCCGGCATCGGGGTGCTGGTGCTGGTCTACGCGATCGGCTACTTCCACGCGGGCAGCGGTGACGCCCGCCGTTCCGCGCCGCTGCTGCTGACGTTCGCGGGCACCATGTTCGGGCTGGTCCTGGCCGACGACCTGCTCACCGTCTACGTCTTCTGGGAGCTGACGACGGTCTGCTCCTTCCTGCTGGTCGGGCAGGCGGGCATCAGCCGCGAGTCGCGGCGGTCGGCGCTGCAGGCGCTGATGATCACGACGATGGGCGGGCTGGTGATGCTGCTCGGCTTCGTCGTGCTCGGCGAGGCCGCGGGCACCTACCGGATCTCGGAGATCATCGCCGAGCCGCCGGGCGGCACCCCCGCCGCCGTCGCCGCCTCGCTGATCCTCGTCGGCGCGCTCACCAAGTCGGCGCAGGTGCCGTTCCACAACTGGCTGCCGACCGCGATGGTCGCGCCCACCCCGATCAGCGCCTACCTGCACGCGGCCTCGATGGTGAAGGCCGGGGTGTTCCTGGTGGCCCGGCTCGGCCCGGTGTTCGTCGGAGTGCCGGAGTGGTGGGTGCCGACCGCGGTGTTCGGCCTGGTCACGATGGTCTTCGGCGGCTGGCGGGCGCTGCACGAGACGGACCTGAAGAAGCTGCTCGCCTACGGCACCGTCAGCCAGCTCGGCTTCCTGATGGTGCTGGTCGGGCAGGGCACCTACGCGGCCGCGCTGGCCGGGGCGGCGATGCTGCTGGCGCACGGCATGTTCAAGGCGACCCTGTTCCTCGTCGTCGGCATCGTCGACCACCAGACCGGCACCCGGGACGTGCGGGAGCTGTCCGGGCTGGGGCGGCGGATGCCCGCGCTGGCGACCATCGCGGCGCTGGCGGTGGCCTCGATGGCGGGCCTGCCGCCGATGCTCGGCTTCCTCGGGAAGGAAGCCGCGTTCGGCGCGTTCCTGGAGGAGGGCGGCGGCACCGGGCTGCTCATCGACCTCGTGCTGCTGCTCGGCTCGGTGTTCACCGTCGCCTACAGCGCGCGGATGCTGTGGGGCGCGTTCGCCCGCAAGCCGGGCGTGGCGCCCACCGCCGGGAAGCAGCCCGGCGCCGTGCTGCTGGTGCCCGCGGCGATCCCCGCGTTCGCCGGGGTGGTGCTCGGCATCGGCTACCCGCTGACCGACGAGCTCGCCGGGTCCTACGCGGCCGTGTTCGGCGTCGGTGCCGACGCGCCGCACCTGGTGCTCTGGCACGGCTTCGAGCTGCCGCTGCTGTTCTCGGTGATCGCGGTCGCCGCCGGGCTGTGGGTGCACTCGGTGCGCACCCCGCTCACCGCGCTGCGGGCCAGGCTGCCGAAGCCGCTGGACGCGCAGCGCGGCTACGAGCGGATCATGGCGCTGCTGGAGCGCACCGCCGTCGGCGTCACCGGCCGCACCCAGGTCGGTTCGCTGCCGACCTACCTGGCGATCATCCTGCTCACCGTGGTCGCCGTCCCCGGATCGGTGCTCGTCTACCACGCGCACGTGCCCGCGGACATGGCGCTGCACCACAACCTGCTGCAGATCCCGCCCGCGATCCTGGTGGTGATCGCGGCGATCGCGGTGGTGCGGGCGAAGCGGCGGCTCACCGCGGTGCTGCTGGTTGGCGTGATCGGCTACGGCATCGGCGGGCTGTTCATCGTGGACGGCGGGCCGGACGTGGCGCTGGCCCAGTTCCTGGTCGAGACGCTCACCATGGTCGCGTTCGTGTTCGTGCTGCGGCGGCTGCCCGCCCGGTTCACCAAGGGCGACGCGGCGCGGTCGCTGCGCTGGCCGAAGCTGGCGCTGTCGGTGGCGGGCGGCGTGGTCATCGCGCTCGGCGCGGTGCTGTTCAGCGCGGCGCGGCAGCGGCCGCCGGAGGCCAGCGCCGAGTTCATCGCGCAGTCCGAGTACGGCGCCGGGGCCACCAACATCGTCAACGCGATCCTCGTCGACTTCCGGGCGTTCGACACCGTCGGCGAGATCTCCGTGCTCGCCGTCGCCGCGACCGGCGTCGCCAGCCTCGTGCTGGCCTCCCGGTTCGACCGCAGGCGCCGCAGCTCCCGCGGCGCGCAGGCGTCGGCCCCCGCGGAACGCCCCCAGGTCGTGCTCAGCGGCAACGGGAACGGGAGCGGGAACGGGCGGAGCCAGGAGGAGGAACAGGCATGACCGACCCCAGGATCACCGCCCCCCGCAACGGGGAACGCCGCGGCGTGCCGTGGACCGGGTGGGACGCGCCGCGGGAGCGCTGGCTGCTGTCCGGCTTCCCCCGCGACGGCCGGGAACGGGCCGTGCTGCTCGAACTCGCGGCCCGCATCGTGTTCCCGACCGTGCTGGTGCTGTCGATCTACCTGCTGTTCGCCGGGCACGACCGGGCCGGCGGCGGGTTCAGCGGCGGCCTCGTCGCCGGGCAGGCGTTCGCGCTGCGCTACCTCGCAGGCGGCCGGATGGACGACAGCGCGATCATCTCGCTGCGGCCGCCGGTGCTGATCGGGCTCGGGCTCACCATCGCCACCCTCACCGGGTTCCTGCCGCTGCTGTTCGGGCACGAGCTGCTCGAGAGCGCCATCTTCAAGATCGCCGTCCCGCTGCTGGGCGAGATCAAGTTCGTCTCCAGCATCCTGCTCGACATCGGCGTCTACCTGCTGATCATCGGCGTGGTGCTGGACCTGCTGCGCACGCTCGGCTCCGGGGTGGAGACCGACGCGGTCGCGGCGGAGAGGGGACAGGCATGACCGCCAACCTCACCGTGAACCTCACCATGGCCGTGGTGCTGGCGACGCTGTACTCCGCGGGGTTCTACCTGCTCATGCAGCGCTCGCTGATGCGCATCCTGATCGGCACGGTGATCGTCGGGCACGGCGCCAACCTGCTGCTGCAGCTGGCGGGCGGACCGCCCGGGCGGGCCCCGATCCTCGGCGACGCGGCGCCGGAGCAGATGACCGACCCGCTGCCGCAGGCGATGGCGCTGACCGCGATCGTGATCACCTTCGCGCTCACCACCTTCCTGCTCGCGCTCGCGTACCGCTCGTGGGTGCTGCTCGGGCACGACGAGGTCCGCGACGACGTCGAGGACCGCCGGATCCGGCGGCTGGAGCGCAGGCTCGCCGAATCCGAGGACGACAAGGCGAACGAAGACGAACTCGAACGGGAGGCCACTCAGTGACGGTCCTCGTGGCCCTGCCCGTCCTGCTGCCGCTGGCGGCCGCCGGGATGTCCCTCGCCCTGGGCCGGTTCGCCGACTTCCAGCGCATCATCGGCCTGGTCGTGCTCGCCGCGATCATCGTCGACGCCGGGTTCCTGCTGTACCTCACCGACCGCACCGGTCCCGTCGTGCTGCAGCTCGGCGGCTGGGCGGCGCCCGCGGGCATCACGCTGATCGCGGACCGGCTGTCCGCGCTGCTGCTGGTGGTCTCGGCGGTGGTGACCTTCGCGGTGCTGATCTACTCGATCGGGCAGCGGCTCACCGACTACGGCCGGGAACGGGCCAGCACCACGTTCCACCCGATGTACCTGGTGCTGTGCGCCGGGGTGTCGCTGGCCTACCTCGCGGGCGACCTGTTCAACCTGTTCGTCGCGTTCGAGATCATGCTGTCCTCCTCGTACGTGCTGATCACGCGGCGCACCACGGCCAGCCGGGTGCGCGCGGGCATGACCTACGTGATCGTCAGCCTCACCTCGTCGCTGCTGTTCATCACCATGATCGGGCTGGTGTACGCGGCGACGGCCACGGTGAACCTCGCCGACCTCGGCGGGAAGGTGGCGCTGCTGCCCGAAGGCCTGCAGGTGGCGCTCGGGCTGATGATGGTGATCGTGTTCGGGGTGAAGGCGGCGATGGTGCCGCTGCACTTCTGGCTGCCGGACAGCTACCCGACCGCGCCCGCCCCGGTCACCGCCGTGTTCGCCGGGCTGCTCACCAAGGTCGGCATCTACGCGCTGATCCGCACCCAGACCCTGGTGTTCAGCCACGACCGCAGCTGGACGCTGATGCTGGTGATCGCGCTGGTCACCATGCTGGTCGGGGCGCTGGGCGCGCTCGCGCAGAACGACCTCAACCGGATGCTGTCGTTCCTGCTGGTCAGCCACATCGGCTACATGCTGTTCGGGCTCGGCGTCTACGACGTCATCGGGCTGACCGGCGTGATCCTCTACGTGGTGCACCACATCACCGTGCAGGCCACGCTGTTCCTGGTCAGCGGGTTGATCACCCGGCACACCGGCACCGTCGCGCTGAGCCGGATGGGCGGGCTGGCGAAGGCCGCGCCGATGATCGCGGTGCTGTTCGCGCTGCCCGCGCTGAGCCTCGCCGGGGTGCCGCCGTTCTCCGGGTTCGTCGCGAAGCTGGCGCTGCTGCAGGCGGGCATCGGCGCCGGGACCTGGTCGGCGTACGTGGTCACCGCGGGCACGATCCTCACCAGCCTGCTCACGCTGTACGCGATGGCGCGGGTGTGGACCAGGGCGTTCTGGGGGCAGGTCCGCGCGCCCGAAGCCGACCCCGACCCGGACGACGAGCTCGTCGTCGGCACCGGAAACTCCACCCGCCCGATGGTCGCCGCCACCGGGGTCCTGGTCACGGCCAGCGTGGTCATCGCGCTCGTCGCCGGGCCGCTGGCCGGGGTCAGCGAGCGGGCCGCCGACGACCTGATGCAGGGCACGACCTACCGCGAAGCGGTGCTGGGAGGTGCGCGATGACCACGCCGGCCCGACGAGCGCTGCGCAGGCTGCCGCTGGTGCTGTGGCTGACGGTCGTGTGGATCCTGCTGTGGGGCACCCTCGACCTGGGCACCCTGGTGTTCGGCCTGCTGGTGGCGCTGCTGGTGACGACCGTGTTCCCGCTGCCGCCGGTCACCACGCACATGGTGGTGCGGCCGCTGTCGATGCTGCGGCTGGTCTGCTACCTGGCGGTGGACCTGGTGGTGTCCACGGTGCGGGTGTCCTGGCAGGCGATCCGGTACGGGCCGCGGACCAGCGCGGGCATCGTGCAGGTGACGCTGCTGACCGATTCGGACCACCTCACCGCGATGGTCGCCAACGCGGTGTCGCTGGCGCCCGGCAAGTTCGTCATGCAGATCGATCGGGCGCACCGCATCTGCTACGTGTACGCGCTCGGGATGCGCGCCGGCGGCGAGGACCTGGTGCGGCGCGAGGTGCTGGCGCTGGAGCGGCGCATCGTCCGGGCCGTCGGCTCCGCCGCGGAGCTGGAGCTCGTCGGCCGCATCGAGCGGTCCACCGAGGTCGAGGGGAAGGAGGACGCCTGATGGACGTCGTGTTCGTCGTGACCTTCGCGCTGCTGTGCCTGGCGGCGCTGCTCGCGCTGATCCGGATGATCCTGGGCGCGTCGACGCTGGACCGCATCGTGGCGCTGGACGTCATCGTCACGCTGATCGTGGCCGCCACCTGCGTGAGCATGGGCTGGCTGCGGGACGGCTCGAACATCGCGCTGCTGACCACGTTCGCGCTGCTGGCCTTCATCGGTTCGACCAGCGCGGCCCGCCTCGTCGAGAAGAAGGAGCCGTACCGGTGAGCGTGCTCGACGTGATCTCCGCCTGCTGCCTGGTGCTCGGCGCGCTGTCCTGCCTGCTCGGCTCGATCGGGCTGCTGACGTTCCCGGACGTCACCGCCCGGCTGCAGGCCGCGACGAAACCGCAGACGCTCGGGCTGATCCTGGTGCTGATCGGCACCGCGCTGCAGCTGGACTTCCACTACTCGCTGGCGCTGGGGCTGGTCGCGTTGTTCCAGGTGCTCACCGCGCCGGTGCTGGCGCAGCTGGTGGGGCGCGCGGCGTACCGGACCGACAGCATCCGCCAGGAGAACCTGGTCGTCGACGAGATGGGCGAGCGCATCGGCCGCGAATCCGACCGGCCTTGATCCGCCCGCGTGCGCTGCGGGTACCGTTCCGCCCGGAGAGGTTGTGCGCCCGCGCAGTGTTCTCCCCCACACCCGATCAACCCGGGTGATCGGCCCCGCGTCCCACGGACGACGAGGCGGCACAGGCAACGAGGGAGCACTCATGCGCGTCGGACCGGTGGCCGGAGCGGTGATCGCGGGGCTCTGCCTCGCCGGGTGCGGGGGCGCCCCCGAGGCCGCCCCCGGCCAGGAACCCCCGGCCGTGGTCACGCTGCCCAAGCCCATCTCGCCGCCGGCCGCGGGCGCGCCCACCAGCGCGACCCCGCCCGATCCCGCGGTGAGCACCACCGCGACCACCGGCCGCACCACGCAGAACACCAGCACGCCGGACGACGAACCGACCTCCGCCGCCGACGAGACGAGCACCGAACCCGACCGCGGGGACGTCGCCTGCGGCACCATCACCAACAAGGCGGGCACCAGCTACCAGCTGTTCGCCGGGCGCAACGACGCCGGTGCGGTGCTCAGCTGCGGGGAGGCCGATCGGGTGATGACCAAGTACCTCTCGCTGCCCCGCGACGAGTACCAGGGCAGCGGCAGGTTCGCGAACTTCGAGGACTACGGCTGCGCCAGCACCCCGACGGACCGGACGAAGTCGCAGTGCGCCACGTCCGACGGCAAGTCGTCCTACATCACCGACTGACACCATGTTGCGACGATCCGGGCATCCTGCCGCGCGCAGCGGCGAGCACCCCCGGCTCTGTGATCAAATGACCTGGTGCGGCGGCCGTCGCCGCGAAGCGCGGAAAGGTGTGGAGTGCTGATGGCACGCATGGGGCGACTGCTCGCGGTCCTGACGCTCGGCGGGGTTCTGCTGTTCTCGCCCGCGGCCGGTGGCGCCGCCCCAGCGGAGGCCGCCGCGGCTCCCGTCGCGCCCGCCGCGGTCCTCGCGCAGGCGCCGCCCGGGCCCGATCTGAACGGTGACCGCCAGAGCGCGGCCGAGGACAAGCAGCGGCTCATGACCGGTATCGCCGGGATGGTGCTCATCGCCGCGGTGCTGCTCTCGCGGAAGGCGCGCAAGCGACCGATCTTCAGCTTCAAGTGGAAGCGATAGGGATTTCCCTCGCCGAACCGACCGGGAAAAAGGGCAACGCGGTCGGTTTTCGGCATTCTTTTCGAAGATTTCGCGCTATGGCCTAGACCTGGCGGGCTAACCTGTGGGATTTTCACAACTGCACGGGTTGTGCGCGCCGCTCCGGGCGTGCCGCGCGCTCCCGGCAGGACGGTTCGACACTTGGGGTTCGCGCCCCTCGCAGACGTGGGCCGGCACCGGGAAGCCCCCCGACCGGTGCCGGCCCACACCCTACTTCCGGGTGATCACCCGCAGTACCGTCCGACCGGGTGGAATATCCACTGCGGAATCCCCGTCGCGGATGTTCCCGCTGGGCACGGCCCGCGGAATTGCGGAACGGGTTTTCGTCGCCGGAGCGGCCCGGCGCTCACTTGGAATTCGCGGAAGAAGTTGACGGTGAAACTTCTACTCCTCGGCTGAACACGCGATGCCGCTGAGCGCAATCCGCCGACCGGCTGGCGGTTCGGGACGTCGACTCCGGGTTCCCGGCCCGTCCGGTCGTGCAGGATGGTCGGCACATGAACCAGGACTCCGCCGCCGACACCGCGCTCCGCTCCGAAACCCGCGCCACCTGCCGGGAGATCGTCCGACGCCACGAGCGCGCACTCGTCGAGCTCGCCCGCGGGCTGCACGCCGAGCCCGAGACCGCCTTCGCCGAGCACCGCAGCGCCGCGAAGGTGCGCGAGCTGCTCGCGGCGCACGGGTTCGAGGTGACCGCGCCCGTCGCGGGGCTCGACACCGCCTTCACCGCCGACCGCGGCACCGGTGACCTGGTCATCGGCATCTGCGCCGAGTACGACGCGCTGCCCGAGATCGGCCACGCCTGCGGGCACAACATCATCGCCGCGGCCGCGGTGGGCGCCGCCCTCGCCCTCGCGGAGGTCGCCGACGCGCTCGGCATCACGGTCCGCGTCATCGGCACCCCCGCCGAGGAGCTCGGCGGCGGCAAGGTGCTCATGCTGGAACGCGGCGCGTTCGACGGGCTCGCGATGGCGATGATGGTGCACCCCGGTCCGGACGAGATCTGCGCGCCGCGCTCGCTGGCCATCAACGACCTCGAGGTGCGCTACACCGGCCGCGCCGCGCACGCGGCGGCCGCGCCGGAGCTCGGCGTCAATGCCGCCGACGCGCTCACCGTCGCGCAGGTCGCCATCGGGCTGCTGCGCCAGCACCTCGAATCCGGGCAGATGGTGCACGGTATCGTCACCTCGGGCGGTGCCGCGCCGAACGTCGTTCCCGCCCGTACCGCGGCGATGTACAACCTGCGCGCCGCCGAATCGGCCTCCTTGGAGCGCCTGGAGAACCGCATCCGGGCCTGCTTCGAGGCGGGAGCGACCGCGACCGGCTGCACCAGCGAGGTCGTGCAGATCTCACCGGTGTACGCCGAACTGTCCTGCGACGACGAGCTCTCCGAGGCCTACCGCGCGGCGATCACCGAGCTCGGCAGGGAACCGGTGCCGCGCGCCGAGCAGGCCGACCGGGTCATCGGCAGCACCGACATGGGCAACGTGTCGCAGCTGCTGCCCGCGATCCACCCGATGATCGCGCTGGACTGCGGCGACGCGGTGACCCACCAGGCCGAGTTCGCCGCCGCCTGCGCTTCGCCCTCGGCGGACCGAGCGGTGCTCGACGGTGCGGTGGCGATGGCCTGGACGGCGGTAGCGGCGGCCACCGACCCCGGCCTGAGATCGCGGCTCGCGAACTCGGCCGAAGACCGCCCGGGGCGGACCGGGAAGCACAACTCGGCCGGGCAGGGGGACGCCCCCGGCCCGGTGCGACGGCAACACACGTCGGGAGGCGTGGCGTGACGGTACTGGATTCACGCGGCCCCGAGCCGCGCAAGACACCGAACGACGGCGGATCGGGCATCGCAGCGGACGCCCGGCAGGCCGAACTGGGCGCCGGCCCGTCCGGCGAGCCGATCGGCGACGGCGGCGACACCATGTCCGGCGTGGAGGACCTCGGCGCCGGACGCGGCCCGGCCTGGCTCGACTCCTGGCTCGACGCCAACGCGGGGCAGGTGGTCGCCTGGCGGCGGCACATCCACGCGAACCCGGAGCTCTCCCGCGCCGAGCACGAGACCACCGCGTTCCTGTTCGACCGGCTCACCGGAGCCGGGCTGAGCCCGCGGGTGCTGCCCGGCGGGACCGGACTGCTCTGCGACATCGGCCCGGAGACCGGCCAGCCGCGGCGCACCGTCGCGCTGCGCGCGGACATCGACGCGCTGCCGCTGACCGAGGCGACCGGGCTGCCGTTCTCCTCGGGCACCGACGGGGTCGCGCACGCCTGCGGGCATGACGCGCACACCACGGTCCTGCTGGGCGCGGCGCTGGCGCTGGCGACCGCCCGGTCCGAACTGCCCGGACGCGTTCGGTTGATCTTCCAGCACGCGGAGGAGGTCATGCCGGGCGGTGCGCTGGACGTGCTGGCCGCGGGCGGGCTCGACGGGGTGGAGCAGATCTTCGGGCTGCACTGCGATCCGCGGTTGCCGGTCGGCCGGATCGGCGTGAAGTCCGGGGCGATCACCTCCGCCAGCGATCTGCTGGAGCTGCGGCTGAACTCGCCGGGCGGGCACACCTCGCGGCCGCACCTGACCGCGGACCTGGTGCACGCGCTCGGCACGGTGATCACCGGGCTGCCGACGCTGCTGTCCCGCCGCGTCGACCCGCGCACCGGCACCGTGCTGACCTGGGGCGCGGTGCACGCGGGGGAGGCGCCGAACGCGATCCCGCAGACCGGCGTGCTCACCGGCACGCTGCGCACCGGCGACCGCGGCACCTGGGCGGAGCTGGAACCGCTGACCAGGGAACTCGTCGCCGGACTGCTGGCGCCGCTGGGCGTGGGCTTCGACTTGCAGCACCGCCGCGGCGTGCCGCCGGTGGTCAACGACGCCGCGAGCACCGAGCTGATGTCCGCGGCGATCCAGGAGGCGCTCGGCGAGCACGCGGTGACCGGGACCCCGCAGTCCTCCGGTGGGGAGGACTTCGGTTGGTACCTGGAGCACGTGCCGGGGGCGTTCGTGCGGCTCGGGGTGCGCTCCGGGCAGGCGCGGGCGCGGGACCTGCACCAGCCGACGTTCGACCTGGACGAGCGGGCGCTGCTGGTCGGCATCCGGGTGATGGTGGGGACGGCGCTGGCGGCGCTGGCGCGCTGACGTGCGGGAACGGCTCCGCCATCGGGTCTTCACCCGATCGAGGTGTATCTGTGCGGGGGTGCACGGCCTCTTCAGGGCATGACCGCGAACCTGCGCACCGCCACCCGTGGCGGATCCGCCGCCCCCGCCGCCACTGAGCGCCCCACCGAGCGCCCCGACCCGGTCGGCCCGCGCGCCGCTCCGGCCCAGCGCCACCGGGGTCGCTTCGCACCGAGCTGCGGACGACGACCAGGCGCCTCGCGGCACGGCGCGCTCACCCGTCCCGTCGCCGAGGAACTCCTCGGCGCGGACGGGCTGAGCGCCGAACTGGACGCGGGCCGCTGGGTCGAACCCTGGGGCGGCGTGGTGCTGCCCGCCCGGCGCGCCCGGGACTCCCTCGCGCGGGCCGAAGCCGCGCTGCTGCGCGCCGGTCCGGACGCCGTGCTCACCGGGCCGACCGCCGCCGCGATGCACGGCTGCACCGAGGCGTTCGACGACGCGGCCGTGCACCTCGCCGTGCCCTACCACCGCCAGCCCCGCTCGGTCCGCGGCCTGTCGATCAAGCAGATGTGCCTGCGCGAGTCCGAGGTGCTGGAACTCGACGGGCTGCGGGTGCACGCGCTCGAGATCGCGCTGGTCGAGATGCTCTGCACCGGGGAACGGCGCACCGCGCTGGCCTGCCTCGAACAGGCGCTGGCCGCACTGGGCCCGGCCGCCGCGCGGTTCCACGCCGTGGTGGCCGAACAGGTCGACCGCAGGCGGGACCGCCGCGGCACCCGGCGCGCCTGCGAACTGCTCGACCTCGCGCGGCTCGGCCCGTCCGGCGCGATCCCGGTCATCGCCCGCATCGAAGCCGCCGCCCCGCCCGCGACCGCGCTCGCCGGGCGGCCCGGAGGTGCGTCGTGAACGAGCTCCGCACCATCACACGAACGGCTGTGATGACCGCATCAGAATGCGTTATGTTCAGCGAGGAACCCGGTATTCCGGCCCGATCCGGCAGGTGCTCCCGCCGCGCCGATGCGCGGATTCGCCGGGGCCGCGGGACGAGGAGGACGCGAAGTGGCACGCAACGACGAGCGGTTCCCGGACCCGGCGCGGAGCTCGGCCCCCGTCCTGCCCGGCGGGACCGCGACCACCGGCACGGCGGAATCCCGCGCGGCGCTCGGCGAACCCGTCGAGCTGGTGCTGCTGGACGTGGGCGGGCCGGTCTACGACGACTCCTGGTACCGGGAAGCGCTGCTGCGGGCGACCTGCGAACTGGTCGCGGAGAACGGCGGGATGCTGCTCGAAGCGGAGTTCCAGCGCGTCTACGACGCGCGCAGGCAGTCCCAGGAGGGCTCGCTGCGGACCGCGATGGCCGAGCACTTCCTCCGCGACGGCGACCGGGAACGGCTGTCCGACCGCGCCGAGAGCTACTGGTTCTACCCGCCCGCCGCGCTGCACCCCGATGTGCTGCCCGCGCTGCGGGTGCTCTCCGAGCGCTGCTCGATCGCCGTGGTGGCCAACCAGCGGGCGCTGGTCGTGGACGCGCTGCGCCGCGACGGGGTGGCCCCGTTCATCGATCACTGGGCGATCTCGGAGCTGGTGGGGGTGGCCAAACCGGACCCGGAGATCTTCTGGCACGCGCTGAACCGGGCCGAGGTGCTGCCGCGGAACGCGGTGCACGTGGGCAACCGGCTCGACTCCGACGTGCGCGGCGCGCAACGACTGGGGATGCGCACCATCTGGGTGGTGCGCGGCGAAGCACCGCCCGACCCGACCCCGGAACAGCTGGCCGAACCGGACATCGCGGTGTTCTCGCTGGCCGACGTGCCCGCCGCGCTGGAACGCCTGCAGCGGCCCCGGTAACCGGGTCAGGCCTCGGCGACCTCCACCGCGATCCCGCGCTCGCGCAGCTCCGCCAGCACGGGACGCGGGGTGGCGGCGTCCACCACGACCAGGTCGAACTCGGTCAGCGGAGCCAGCTCGTGCACCGCTCGCCGCTCGAACTTGGAGTGGTCGGCGAGCAGGACGCGGGTGGCGGCGGTGCGCATCAGCGCCCGCTTCACCTGCACGGACTCCTGCGACCGGTGCAGGCAGTGCCCGTCCACCACGGCCGTCGCCGACAGCAGCAGCACGTCCGAGCGCAAGGTGCCCGCCATGTCCGCGGTGTGCAGGCCGAAGAACGCGTCGTAGTCCGGGTGGTAGTCGCCGCCGAGCCCGATCACGTGCACGTCGTCCTCCTCCCGCAACCGGTTGATCACCGGGAGGAAGTGGGTGACGACGGTCAGCGGGGCCAGCCCGCCGAGCAGCTCGGCGACCGCGAGCCCGCTCGTGCTGTCGTCGAGCGCGACGACCTGGCCGGGGGAGAGGTGGCGCAGCGCGTGCCGGGCGATCGAGGACTTGGCCGCCGCCGCGTCGGACCGGCGGGCGCCGATCGACCTGGGCAGCAGCGAGCCCGGGGTGGAGGTGGCGCCACCGCGCACCTTGCGCAGCCAGCCCTGGCGTTCGAGCACGTCCAGGTCCCGGTGGATGGTCATGCCGCTGACGCCGTACGCCTCGACGAGCCGTTCGATGCGCACGGTGCCGTCGGCGAGCACCGCCTGCCGGATTCGCTCGCGCCGTTCGTGCTGGGACACCGCTCCGCTGACCTGGCCCACACCCACCTCACCACCGACGTGTGCCGTCGGTGTGATTATCACACGCGGGACGTGGCGCTCAGGTCGCTCGGCGGTGCCGAGCGGATCACGGCCCGACGTTGCCGCAAGGGCGGGTGCGCAGCTTCGCCACGTAGTCCTCGGGTGCGCCCGCCGCCTCCGCGGCATCGGCCATCACGCCGAGGTAGCGGGCCGACGGCAGACCACCTTCGTAGGCGTCCAGCACGTACAGCCAGGCGAGCACCGGGCCGTCCAGGGTCTGCACCCGAAGCCGCAGCTTCTTGTGCATCGCCAGCTCGGCGCCCTCCCAGCGGTCGAGCTGCCGTTCGTCCTCGGGGCTGACGTCATACAGCACGGTGAAGACCTGCTCGCCGGGGTGCTCGACGATCGTCGCCAGCGCACCTTCCCAGCCGTAGTCCTCACCACCGAAGGTCAGCCGCCAGTCCATCAGCCAGCCCGTTCCCGCCAGCGGGGAGTGCGGGGCTCGCTCGGTCATCTGGGCCGGATCCATGTTGGACCCGTACGCGGCGTACAGCGGCACGCCCCACAGGGTAGCGATCGATGGGCCCGATGTCGGAGTGGACCGCGTCACCGCGGCGGGCGAGTCGCGGGCCGAACGCCGCGAACCGGCGGGTACCGCCCGAATCGCCGCGAGCGGACGAGACATAGGGTGGTGGCGCCCACGAGGCTCGGAGTACGGAGGGACCGCGAAGTGACCCGCATCGTGATCATGGGAGGTGGGCCTGCCGGTTACGAGGCGGCCCTGGTCGCAGCGCAGAACGGCGCCGACGTGACGCTGGTGGAGCCGGACGGGCTCGGCGGCGCGTGCGTGCTCTACGACTGCGTCCCGTCCAAGACCTTCATCGCCTCGGCCGGCGCGCGGTCCGCGGCTCGCGACGTCCGCGAACTGGGCATCCGCAGCGACCCGGACGGCGTCGAGGTGGACACCGCCGTGGTGCACGGCCGGGTGAAGGGCCTCGCGCTGGCGCAGTCCGCCGACATCCGCGCCCGGGTGCGCCGCGAAGGCGTCAAGATCATCGCCGGGCGGGCGCGGTTCACCAACCCCGCGCACGGCATGGCCCAGCACCGCATCGGGGTGGACCGGGCCGACGGCGGCACCGAGGAGCTCGTCGGCGACGTGGTGCTCATCGCCACCGGAGCCACCCCGCGGGTGTTGCCGGGTGCGGTGCCGGACGGGGAGCGGATCCTCAGCTGGCGCCAGCTCTACGACCTCCCCGAACTGCCCGAACACCTGGCCGTGATCGGCTCCGGCGTCACCGGGGTGGAGTTCGCCTCCGCTTACACCGAGATGGGCGTCAAGGTCACGCTGGTCTCCAGCCGGGACCGGGTGCTGCCGCACGAGGACGCGGACGCCGCGGGCGTGCTGGAGGAGGTCTTCGCCGAGCGCGGGACCGAGGTCGTCAAGCACGCCAGGGCCGAACGGGTCGAGCGCACCGAGAAGGGCGTCGTCGTGCACCTCGCCGACGGCAGGCGAGTCGAGGCCAGCCACGCCCTGATGACCGTCGGCTCGGTGCCCAACACCGAGGACATCGGGCTGGACCGGGTCGGCCTGGAGACCGGCCGCGGCGGCTACGTCAAGGTGGACCGGGTGTCCCGCACCCAGGTCCCCGGCGTCTACGCCGCGGGCGACTGCACCGGGCTGCTGCTGCTCGCGTCCGTCGCGGCCATGCAGGGCCGGATCGCCATGTGGCACGCGCTCGGCGAAGGCGTCAGCCCGATCAAGCTCAAGACCGTCGCGGGCAACGTGTTCACCCACCCCGAGATCGCCACCGTCGGCATCAGCGCGCAGGCCATCGACAGCGGCGAAGTGCCCGCGCGGACCGTGACGCTGCCGCTCGCGACCAACCCGCGGGCGAAGATGGAAGGCCTGCGCCGCGGGTTCATCAAGATGTTCTGCCGCCCGCAGACCGGTGTGGTCATCGGTGGCGTGGTCGTCGCGCCGAACGCGAGCGAACTGGTGCTGCCGATCGCGTTGGCGGTGCAGAACCAGGTGACGGTGGAGAACCTGGCGAACACCTTCTCCGTGTACCCGTCGCTGTCCGGATCGCTCACCGAGGCGGGGCGCCAGCTCATGCGCCACGACGATCTGGACTGAGCGGTCGCCCCCGCCCGCTCCCGCGGCCTCGACGGCGGCGGGGCGGGCGCGGACCCTGGGAACGGGAGGCATCGTCATGCGGACACCGGTGCTGGTCTACGACGGGGACTGCGGCTTCTGCACCCGGAGCGTGCGGATCGCCGAGAAGCTGCCGCTGCGCGCGCGGATCGTGCCGTGGCAGGAAGCGGACCTGGCCGCGCTGCGCACCACCGAGCAGCGCGCCCGGCACGAGGTGCTCTGGGTGGGCGAAACCGGCCGGGTCTCCGGCGGCGCGGACGCGGTGGCCGCGCTGCTGCGGCACTGCGGGCTCCCGTGGTCGGTGCCGGGGGTGCTGCTGTCGCTGCCGGTGCTGCGCGCGATCGCCCGCTTCGGCTACCGCCGCATCGCCGCCAACCGGCACCGCCTGCCCGGCTCGACCCCCGCCTGCGCCCTCCCCGCAGACCAACGGCCTGGGACTTGATCGGGGCGGGGGCCGTCCCGTCCCGCGTGGGGGTCGGGTGGCGGAACCGCACTGCCTGTCTCGCTGCTTCTGCCGCGTAGTGCTCGGGTGGCGGAACCGCAGCGACTTCCTCGCTGCGGGATCGATGTCTGATGTGTGTCCGGCATGCGGCGACATCGCTGTCCTCGCGAGGAAGTCGCTGGGAACCCGCGGCGGTGCGAGTTGCTCGGGTGGTGGCTGCTCAGCGGCTGCGCCGCTGACGGGAAACCGACGAGACCCGCCGGGCAGGTTCAGCGATGGGCAGTCAGCGGTTCCCCCGCTGCGGGATCGATTGCGCAGGTGGCTCCCCATGCGATTTCGCTGTCCTCGTGAGGGAACCGCTGAGAACCCGCGGCGGGGCCGGTTGCTCGGGTGGTCCCGGCTCAGCGGCTTCGCCGCTGACAGGAAGACGACACGACTCGCCGCGGGGCCGCGGCTGATCAGGCCTGTCCGAGCCTGGATTCGACGATGTCGGCGGCCGTGCGGGCGCCGCCCGCTTCGTCGATCTCGCGGCGCATCGCCGCGGACCGGGCCAGCACGTCCGGATCGGTGGACACCCGGTGCAGCGCCGCCCGCAGGGCGTCCGGCGTGGCCTCCTCCTTCGGCAGGTGCACGCCGAGGCCGAGCTCGGCGATCCGCGCCGCGTTCGCGAACTGGTCCGCGGCCTGCGGGATCGCGATCATCGGCACCCCCGAGTGCAGTGCCTCCATCGTGCCGCCCATGCCCGCGTGCGTGATGAACGCGTCGGCCTGGGACAGGACGTCGAGCTGCGGTACCCACCGGTGCACCTCGACGTTCGACGGCACTTCGCCGAGCACCGCCGGATCGACGACCTTCCCGATGCTCAGCACCACCTGCCAGTCGAGCCCGCCGAACGCCGCGAGGCAGTCCCGGTACAGCTGCGGCTGGTCGGTGAAGGCCGAGCCCATCGAGATGAGCAGCACCGGGCGCTCGCCGGTCCGCCGCCACGTCCCCTGGAAGTCCCGGCCGGTCAGCATCGGCCCGACGAACGTGTGATTCGCCGCCACCGATTCGGCGTGGTACTGGAACGAGCGCGGAATGGTGACCACGCTGCACTCCCGGTCCATGGTCGCGAACGTCAGCGGCGCACCGTGCTCGGCGAAGAACGCGTCGGCCTTCGCGTGCACCGCCTGCAGCTCGGGGGATTCGTCGAAGCCGAAGAGGTCCTCGATCCCCTCGAACCGCACGTGCGTCGGCGACAGGCAGATCGCCGGGACGCCCCACTCGTGGGCGAGCACCGGTGCCTGCAGGGCCCCGATGTCGTAGACGACCAGGTCCGGGCGGTCCGCGTCGTAGGCGGCGGTCAGCTGCGGGTGCACCGAGACCATCTCGTCGACGAACAGCAGCACGGCGGCCGCCTGGTCCTCCGGCCATTCCTGCTGGGTCGCCGCCGACGGCAGCGTCGAGGTGTAGCGGACCGGTTCGGCACCGGCCTCCGCGACCTGCGGCGCGAAGTCGTCCGTGACCGCGTAGGTGACGCGGTGTCCCCGCGCGGTCAGCTCGGCGACGAGGCCGAGACCGGGGTTGATGTGGCCGTGCGCGGGGACGGCCATGAAGGCGATGTGGGCGGATTCGGACACGGAGGTGCTCCGTTCGAGTTGACCCGGCATTCGAGCAGTCGAGCCCGGGCTCGAGTTGACCCGGGAGTCGAGTCGAGCTGGGAGTCGAGTCGAGCCGGGGAGGCGAGCTCAGCCCCTGGGTGCGAGCTCAGCCGAGGGGCTGAGCCGAGCAGGCCTGGAGCCGAGCCGGGATTCGCGGCCGGACGGGCGCCCGCTGCTGCGAGCGCGTGGGCGCGGGAGCGCGCGGCCGCGCACCACCGGGAACGGTGGTGCGGCGCGCGGCGGCGCGGATCAGAGGTAGTGCTGGTGCCCGAACATGGCGCCACGGTAGCCCGCTACCCGCGGTGCGGTCCTCCCTTTTTTCGCCCGCCCGGCCGACCGCCGCGGCCCGGCAGTCCGCCGCCCCGGTTGACAGCGGCCACTGCTGACTGCGGCTCCGGTGACTGCGGCTCCGGCTGACCGCGGCCGCTGCCGACCGCGGCTCTGGACCCGTCCCGGCGGGACCGCGCCACCCGCCGACCGGCGAGGTCGTGCAGCGGAACGAGTCCCCGGTAACAGCCACCGACCACGGATCGCCACCGAAAGCGCAACGCCTCCGACAGCGGAACGGCCCGCCCGACCGGCGCGAACCGGTCGAGCGGGCCGCGCCCCCTGGCGCTCAGGCGGTGCGTTCCGCGATCGCGTTCTCCACCATCGTGCGGGTCTGCCACAGCTCGTTCCCGTTGACCTCGTCGCGCAGCGCCACGAGGTCCGCCATCGTCGCTTCCGCGGGACGCCCCAGCGCATCGAGGCTCTTGAGCAGCCCCAGCCGGGCGAGCGCCATGCCGCGCGGCTCGCGCAGCGCGCGGAACTTGTCGTGCGCGTCCCGGTAGGTGCGGGCGGCCTCCTGGTGGCGCCCGGCGCGGAACTGGACGTTGCCGCGCATCTTGCGGTTGTAGGCGAGCGCGCTGGACAGGTCCATTCGCCGGCAGGTCCGCTCGGCGGCGGAGAGCAGTTCGAGCGCCTGGTCGGCCTCGCCGCGCAGCGAGAGCACGTCGGCCTGCCCGCGCAGCGCCCACGCGTGGCCGCGGTCGTCGCCGGAGTCCTCGGCGACCTGGGCGGCTTCGGCGAACCGGGCCGCCGCCGAGCCGAGATCACCGGTGTTGCGCTCGATCTGGGCGAGGCCTTCCAGCGCCCACACGATGTGCCGGGACTCCTCGCGCTTGCGGGCCTCGGTGAGCACGTGCTCGTGCAGGCCGCGCGCCTGTTCGAAGTCCCCTTGGATGCGCAGCGTCTCGGCGACCCCGGCGAACGCGTACCCGTAGGCGGTGATGTCCCCGGCCTGCCACGACAGGTCCCGGCCCCAAGCGAGCAGCCGCAGCGCCAGGTTGAGCTCGCCGCGCTGGCGGGCCAGGGTGCCGCCGCTCCACAGCGCCCAGCCGCGGACGCCGTCGTCGCTCGCGGTGCGGGCCGCGCGGTAGGCGGCCTTCCACGACCCGTCGGCCTCTTCCAGGTGGCCGAGCCTGCGGCAGGCTTCGGCGACGGCGAGCTCGGCCTGCGCGAGCTCCAGGGCGGTGCCCTGGGCGGCCGCCCACCGGGACCGGTCGCGCGCCTGCTCCAGGACATCCTCGTACGCCGTGTTCACGGACATGTCCCGCAGCGCGCCCTGGTACTCGGGGGCGAAAGCCTTGTTGCCGTTCATCGAACCTGCCTCACTCGCCGCGCACCGCTGCCCGGCCGTCGTTCCTCGCTGATGCGGGTGGCCGCCGCCCGATGCCCCGTGGCGGTGGCCACCCGCGTTCCCCCGAACCCCCGTACCCCTGACCCGAGATGAATCTAGGTGAGCGAGCGGCTGCTCCGGATCGGCCGATGCGTCGCGGGCCGCTCGATCGATAGGCCGCGGAATCCCCGGCTCCTCGTACTTTCGGCCGGACCCGGCCGACCGGTCGATCGGTCCGCGGGCGCGCCAGATAGGTCTCCGCGGCGCCGGTCAACGTGATGATCCGAATGCCCGAGACGCGTGCTCAGGGCTGTGACCTGCGCGTACGGTCGCGGATCGGGAAGGCGGGGGAGACCCGTCCGCGAGCTGCTGGGGGATGTCATGACGGTGCTGGTGACCGGGGCGACGGGGTCGGTCGGCCGGGAGGTGGTGCGCGGGTTGCTGGCGGCCGGCGCGCCGGTGCGGGCGGTGACCCGTGATCCGCGCCGGGCGGAGCTGCCCGCGCGGGCGGAGGTGGTGGCCGGTGATCTGCAGCGCCCGGCGGAGCTGCGCGCGGCGTTGGACGGCGTGTCGGCGGTGTACCTGTTCCCGGTGCCGGACGGCGCGCGGGAGTTCGCCGAGCTGGCGGTGCGGGCGGGCGTGCGGCGGATCGTGGTGCTGTCCTCGGCCGTGGTTCGTGCGCCGCGGCGAGCAGCCGTCGGCGGCGGCGGACCTGGAGTCGGCGCTGGCCGAGCGCGTCGAGTGGCACCGGCTGCTGTCGGGGGAGGAGCTGCCGTTCGACGCCGCCGAGTTCCGCCGCATCGAGCTGCGGGACGTCGAGCACACCGGCTCCTGGCGCAGCCGGGAACCGCACCCGCACGCGCTCCTGCCGCAGGTCCTCGTCGAGCGCGGCGCGGGCCTGGCGCGGATCAGCACTCCGACGCTGGTGCTGCAGGCGCCGCTGGACCCGATCAACCCGCCGCCGCACGGCAGGCTGCTGGCCGCCGCGATCCCCGGGGCGCGGTGCGCGGAGATCGCGGGCATGGGTCACGCGTTGCCGGGCGCGGTGCACCGGCCGCTGGTGCGGCACCTCCTCGACCAGGTGCGGCGGGTCGAGCAGCGGAGGCCGTCAGATCAGGAGGAACCGGACGAGGGCGGGACGGGGACCTGAAATTCGGTACCGCCGGGGTGCGGAGTGCAGCAGACTCCCGCGCATGGAGCCGAGCGAGCAGTTGCACCACGACGGAGTGGACCTGCGCCGGTGGCGGCTGGAGGACGCGGGCACGGCGCTGCGGGTCGTGACCGAATCCCTCCGGCACCTGGGGCCGTGGATGCCGTGGGCGACACCGGGCTACGGGATGAAGGAAGCCACCGATTTCGTCGGCAAGGCCGACCGCGAGTGGGTGGACGGCAAGGCCTACACCTACGCGGTGCTGGACCCGCTCGGGCAGGTGATCGGTTCGGCGGGCCTGATGGACCGGATCGGCCCGGGCGGCCTGGAGATCGGCTACTGGCTGCACCCGGATTTCGAAGGCCGCGGCATCGCCCGCCGCGCGACGCTGGCGCTGGTCGACGAGGCGTTCCGGCTGGGCGCCGGGCACGTGGAGATCTGGCACGACGAGGCGAACGAGCGCAGCGGCGCCATCCCGAAGGCGTTGGGCTTCGTCGAGGTGGGTCGCTCGCCGGCCGCACCGGAGCAGGTCTGCCCGGCGGGAACCGGGGTCCTCGTCGTCTGGCGCCTCGCCCGGTCATGACGCCATCCGGCTGGTCCGCAACGGGATCCGATCACCGGGTCGGCGTGGGACCGGGCGGTCGGGGCGGTGGTGCCGCAGAATGCCGGAGCCGGTGGGCCGCCGGGGGACGGTGGCCGGGGGCGAAGCCGTCGTCGGGCGGCACCCGCACCGGCCGGGACGAGGGGGACGCATGCCGAAGGTGTCGGCGTCGTGGGCGTTGGCGGTCGCCGCGCTGATCGGGGTGGTGCTGGTGGTGCTCTCCGGCGGGGAACCCATCGAACCCCGCCACGCCGAGTTCACCGGCGTCCCGGCAGCGGAACGAACGGCCCCCTGACCCAACCGCTGACCGCCCGTCTCCGAACCCGCCCGGCGGGTCGTGTCGGTGTCCTGTCAGCGGCGAAGCCGCTGAGCCGACGACCACCTGATCAACCGGCACCGCAGCGGGTTCTCAGCGGCTTCCTCACGAGGACGGCGTTGTCGCCTGTGGCGGAGCCACCGGTGAAAACGGTCCCGCAGCGAGGAAGCCGCTGAGGTCCCGCCACCCGAGCACTAGACGGCAGAAGTAGCGACAGGCAGCGGGATCAAGCCCAGTCGAAGGTCTTGGTGACCGCCTTCTGCCACTGGGCGTACTCGTGCACCCGGCGCTCCTCCGGCATGACGGGGTCCCACTGCTTGTCCTTGGCCCAGTTGGACCGGATGTCGTCCTCGCCGGCCCAGAACCCGACGGCGAGCCCGGCGGCGTAGGCGGCGCCGAGCGCGGTGGTCTCGCTGACGACCGGCCGGATCACCGGGACGCCGAGGATGTCGGCCTGGAACTGCATGAGCAGTTCGTTGCCGACCATGCCGCCGTCGACCTTGAGCGATTTCAGCGGGACGCCGGAGTCGGCGTTCATGGCCTCGATGACCTCGCGGGTCTGGAAGGCGGTGGCTTCGAGCACGGCACGGGCGAGGTGGCCGCGGTTGACGAAGCGGGTGAGCCCGACGATGGCGCCGCGGGCGTCGGACCGCCAGTGCGGGGCGAACAGCCCGGAGAAGGCGGGCACGAAGTAGGCGCCGCCGTTGTCGTCGACGCTGCGCGCGATCTGCTCGATCTCGGGGGCGCTGCCGATGAGCCCGAGGTTGTCCCGCAGCCACTGCACGAGCGAGCCGGTGACGGCGATGGAGCCTTCGAGGCAGTAGACCGTGTCCTTGGACCCGATCTTGTAGCCGACGGTGGTGAGCAGCCCGTTGTCGCTCAGCACGGGCTCGGTGCCGGTGTTGAGCAGCAGGAAGTTGCCGGTGCCGTAGGTGTTCTTGGCTTCACCGGGCGACAGGCAGGCCTGGCCGAAGGTGGCGGCCTGCTGGTCGCCGAGGATGCCCGCGATGGGGAGCCCGCCGAACACGCCGCGCTCGCGGAAGTGCCCGTACACCTCGGAGGAGGAGCGGATCTCCGGCAGCATCGAGGTGGGGACGCCGATCTGGCGGCAGATGTCCTCGTCCCACTCCAGCTTCTCCAGGTCCATCAGCAGGGTCCGGGAGGCGTTGGTGGGGTCGGTGACGTGCAGTCCGCCGTCGGGCCCGCCGGTGCTGTTCCACAGCACCCAGGTGTCCATGTTGCCGAACAGCAGCTCGCCCTTCTCGGCGCGGGCGCGGACCCCGTCGACGTTGTCCAGGATCCAGCGGATCTTGGTGCCGGAGAAGTAGGGGGAGAGGGTGAGGCCGGTCTTGGCGTGGAACCGGTTCTGCCCGCCTTCGTCGGCGAGTTCGCCGACGATGGTGTCGGTGCGGGTGTCCTGCCAGACGATGGCGTTGTAGACGGGTTTGCCGGTGGCCTTGTCCCACACGACGGTCGTCTCGCGCTGGTTGGTGATGCCGACGGCGGCGATCTCGGAGGTCACCAGGTCGGCTTTCGCGAGCGCGCCCGCGCACACCTGGCGGGTGTTGCTCCAGATCTCCTCCGGGTCGTGCTCCACCCAGCCGGCCTTGGGGAAGATCTGCCGGTGCTCGACCTGGTCGACGGCCACCACGCGCCCGCCGTGGTCGAAGATCATGCAGCGGGTGGAGGTGGTGCCCTGGTCGATCGCGGCGACGTAGGAGGCCATGATGTCGTCCTTTTCGATGGGTTCCGAGATGTGCGTGGGCTCGGGGTGAGTGTCGCCCGTCCGGCCCGGCCGGGCAGCCCCCCGGTGCGGGAATCGCGCGGGGGGGGGGCGGGCCGGGGGGGCGGCCCCCCACCGCGGGGGACGTGACCGCGGCTCAGGTGGCGGGCAGCACCAGGGCGACCGCGCCCGCGAGCATTCCGCCGATGATCGGCCCGGCGACGGGGATCCACGAGTAGCCCCAGTCCGCGGAGCCCTTGCCGCGGATCGGCAGCAGCGCGTAGGCGATGCGCGGTCCGAGGTCGCGGGCCGGGTTGATGGCGTACCCGGTGGGCCCGCCGAGGGAGGCGCCGATGCCGATGACGATGAACGCGACGGCGGCGTAGCCGAGCGCGTCGTTGCCGAAGCTGAAGGCGCCGTCGTCGCCGCGGCCGGAGCCGGGCGTCTGGATGATCCACAGCACCAGCACGAAGGTGCCGATGATCTCGGTGACCAGGTTCCACGGCGCGTTGCGCACGGTGGGGGCGGTGCTGAAGATCCCGAGGGTGCCCGCCGGGTCGTCGTGGGTGTCGAACTGCAGCTTGTAGGCCGCCCAGCACAGCGCCGCGCCGAGCGTGCCGCCGATGATCTGGGCGACGATGTAGACGGGCACCTGGCTCCACGGCACCTGGCCGTCCACGGCGAGGCCGAGGGTGACGGCGGGGTTGATGTGCGCCCCGGTGGGTTCGGCGATGCTGGCGCCCGCGAACACGGCGAAGCCCCAGCCGAAGTTCACCAGCAGCCAGCCGCCGTTGTTGCCGAGCGCCTTGCGCAGTGTCACGTTGGCGACGACGCCGCACCCCATCAGGGTCAGCACGGCCGTGCCCATCAATTCCCAGAGGAAGATCTCACCCAGACTCATGTCCCAGGTCCCCTCGTCGCGGCGCCATCGGCGCGGTCGGGTGTGCGTTGCGGGTCCGGCTGGGCGGGTGGTGCCGGTGGCACGCCGCGCTGGTCCGCCTCCGGTGAGCGCGTCGGGCGTCGTCTCGCGGGCCTGCGGGCCGAAGGGCGGCCGCGGGTGTCGCGAGCACGGGCACGTCGATCTCCTCCGTTGGAGCCGCTTCGGTGGCCGGACGCACCGAAGAACACGGTCACATTAGGCATGTGAAAACAAACATTGCAATAGCTATGCGATGGTGTTTTTATCGCGATGTACGGTGAACTCGCTGTGGTCGAGGTTCGTGCGGCGAGGCACGACCGGCGGGCAGGGGTTCGGCTAGGAGGATGGGCACCCAATGGTGGAAGTCCCCGCAGGGGATGTGGCGGTGAGGGGGACGACGATGTCCGCTACGTCGGGTCGGCGCCCGTCCGGCAAGCAGCAGGACCGGCGGCGCAAGATCACCGAGCTGGTGATGGCGGAAGGTTCGCTGCGCATCGACGACCTGGTCTCGACGGTCGGCGCCAGCGCCATGACCGTGTACCGGGACCTGGCCGACCTGGAGTCGCAGGGCCTCGTGCACCGCAACCGCGGTTACGTCTCCGCGGCCTCCTCGCTGCTCTACGAGGCGGCCTCGGAATACCGGATGCAGCAGAACGAGGCGGAGAAGGACGAACTCGCGAGCGCCGCCGCCGAACTGGTCGAACCCGGCCAGGCGCTGGTGCTCGACGACTCCACCACCGGGGTCTACCTGGCTCGGCGGCTGCCGGAGCGCGCGCCGCTGACCGTGGTGACCAACCACCGCGGGGTGTTCGGCGAGCTCGCCGGGCAGCAGGGCGTGCACCTGATCTCCATCGGCGGCGACTACCTGCCGTGGGCCGACGCGTTCGTCGGCGGCATGGCGCTGGACGCGCTGCGGGGCCTGCGGGTGGACCTGGCGATCATGTCCGTCTCCGCGGTGACCGGCGGCATCTGCTGCTACCCGCAGCAGGAGATGGTGCAGATCAAGAAGGCGATGCTGGCCGCGGCCAGCCGCCGGGTGCTCTACGTGGACCACACGAAGTTCCGCAGGCGCGCGCTGCACGCGGTCGCGCCGGCCGAGGACTTCGACATGGTGATCGTCGACTCCGCCACGTCGGACGCCGACATCGAGGTCCTCGTCGAGCGCGGTGCGACGGTCCGGCGCACCGGTGAGATCCAGTCGGAACAGGCCAAGAAGGACCTCGCCACGGCAGGTCAGAGCAGCAACGGCGCGGCAGGCGTGCAAGGCGCAGGCCGGGCATGATGACCACCGCGGAACGCGCCGGCGAGGTGCGGGTCGGCGGTGATCGGGATTCGAGCGAGGAGGACGCCAGGTGTCCCACGACGAGAGAACGACCGCGACGACCGGTGCCACCGATGCCACCCGGGCTTCGGAGGAGGCGCAGGGCAGGCTGGGGCCGGGCGACCGCGAACGCAACTGGAACAGGCTGGGCTCGGAGGAGTTCGACGTCGTCGTGATCGGCGGCGGCGTCACCGGCGCCGGAGCCGCGCTCGACGCGGCCACCCGCGGGCTGCGGGTCGCCCTCGTGGAGGCGCGAGACCTCGCCGCCGGCACGTCGAGCCGCTCCAGCAAGCTCTTCCACGGTGGCCTGCGCTACCTGGAGCAGCTGGAGTTCTCCCTGGTCCGCGAGGCCCTGCGGGAGCGGGAGCTGATGCTGACCCGCCTCGCGCCGCACCTGGTGAAGCCGGTGCCGTTCCTCTACCCGCTCAGCCACCGCGTGTGGGAGCGGCCGTACACCGCGGCCGGGCTGCTGATGTACGACACGATGGGCGGCGCCCGCTCGGTTCCCGGGCAGAAGCACCTGTCCCGGGCGGGTGCGCTGCGGATGGTGCCCGCGCTCAAGCGGAACGCGCTGATCGGCGGCATCCGCTACTACGACGCGCAGTCCGACGACGCGCGCCACACCATGACCGTCGCCCGCACCGCGGCCCGCTACGGCGCCGTCGTCGCGACGTCCACCCAGGTCACCGGGTTCCTGCGGGAGGCCGACCGGGTCGCGGGCGTGCGGCTGCGCGACGTGGAGACCGGCGCCGAGACCGAGGTCCGCGCGCAGACCGTGATCAACGCGACCGGGGTGTGGACCGACGAGCTGCAGCGCCTGTCCGGCAGCCGCGGGCAGTTCCGGGTCCGCGCCAGCAAGGGCGTGCACATCGTCGTCCCGCGGGACCGCATCGTCTCCGAGGTCGGGATGATCCTGCGCACCGAGAAGTCCGTGCTGTTCGTCGTGCCGTGGGGCGGCCACTGGATCGTGGGCACCACCGACACCGACTGGAACCTGGACCTCGCGCACCCGGCGGCGACGAAGAAGGACATCGACTACATCCTGGAGCACGTCAACACGGTGCTGGCCACGCCGCTGACGCACGCCGACATCGAGGGCGTGTACGCGGGGCTGCGCCCGCTGCTGGCGGGGGAGAGCGACGAGAGCTCCAAGCTGTCCCGGGAGCACGCGGTCGCCCGCGTCGCCCCCGGTCTGGTCGCCATCGCCGGTGGCAAGTACACGACCTACCGGGTGATGGCCGCCGACGCGGTGGACGCGGTGGCGCCGGACCTGTCCGGCCGGGTCGCGTCCTCCATCACCGACCGGGTGCCGCTGCTCGGCGCCGACGGTTACCACGCGCTGGTGAACCAGGCCGACCAGATCGCGTCCGCGCACGGCGTGCACCCGTACCGGATCCGGCACCTGCTGGACCGCTACGGCTCGCAGGTCCACGAGGTCCTCGCGCCCACCGCGGACCGGCCGGAGCTGCTCAAGCCCGTCCCCGGTGCTTCGGCCTACCTGCTGGCCGAGGTGGCGTACGCGTGCACCCACGAGGGCGCGCTGCACCTGGAGGACGTGCTGACCCGGCGCACCCGCATCTCCATCGAGTACCCGCACCGCGGGGTGGAGTCGGCGGAGCCGGTGGCGCGGCTGATGGCCGAGGTGCTCGGCTGGGACGAGGAGCGCATCGCCCGCGAGATCGAGGTGTACACCGCCCGCGTCGAGGCCGAGCGGGACTCGCAGACGCAGCCCGACGACGAGGCGGCGGACGCGAAGCGCTCCGCGGCCCCCGAGGTGCGCGACCGCATCGAAGAACCCATCGCCTGATCGCACCGAGCAGGTGACCGCGGGCCGCTCGTCCACTCCGGACGGGCGGCCCGTCCGCGTCAGCGGGCCAGGTCGGTGAGCAGCTCGTCGACGTGGGCGATCAAGCGGCGGCCGTCGGCGGGCGCGACGGTGCTCCACGAATCACCGGACGGCGAGTCCCGGCGCAGCTGCGCGTACCGGCCGTGCGGGGTGTCGAAGAACCCGACGACCCGCGGCGCCCGCACCCGGCGCCCCAGCCGGTCACGCGCGGCGGCGCCGAACTGCCCGCGCGCCCCGGCTTCGCGGACCATCGAGGTGAGCATCTCCGCGTCGTCGCCGCGCACCCCGCGGCGCACCAGCTCGCCCTCCAGGGCTTCGGCGTTCCCGGCGGTCGCGCTCGCGGCTTCGTCCAGGTCGACGCTGCGCACCGTCACCGACCGGCCCGGCCCGGCGCCGAGCGCGGGCAGCACCGAGGTCGCCTCGCGCACCAGCCCGGTGGCCGAGACCGGACGCAGCGTCAGCGCGTCCTCGTTCTTGACCACCAGCACCGCGTCCGCCCCGCTGCCGTCCGGCACGCCGGAGGCGGCGAGCACCCGGACGCTGCGGTCGAACCAGGTCCTCCCGTCCACTTCGGACTCGGGATGGGCGAGCAGCCGCAGCATCCGGTCCAGCGCCGGATCCAGCCGCCGCCGGTCGCCGAGCTGCTTGGCGCCCATCGACCGCCAGGCCGAATCCGCCAGCTCCGCCCGCTCGCTCCAGGTGCGCCCCGGCGACGGGACCCGCAGCACCAGCGGCAGCGTGTCCAGCCCCAAGTGCTCGGCGAGCACGTCGAACTCCAGCGCGGACAGCCGGACCGGGCCTGCCCCCGCCAGGGCGGAACCGCCGATCATCAACCGGGATCTCCGCCGATGACCGGGCGGGACAGGGTCTGCGGCGCGTCGAAGAAGCCGTTGCCGCCGCCGACCTGCTCGGTCACCGAACGGTCCACCGGGTCGTCGTCGCGGCGCCGGGTCCGGCCCCCACCGGAACCGGTCGTGCCGCGGCCGCGTTCCCCGTCGCGGCCCGCCGAACCGCGCGCCTGCTGCCTGCGGGCGCCGCCCGGTCCGGTCGGCGAACCGGCACCGCCGCGCGGCGCGGGCACCGGCGCGCCCGCCCAGCTGATCGTGATGTTCGGCTGCTGCAGGCCCTTCGCCGCGCCCGGCGGGGGGACGTGGGCGTCCACGACCACCTGCGGCGGCGGTGCGAAGGAAGCCAGCGACGTCGTGTTGGCCCGGGTCGAGGACTCGTAGGTGCGCATCACCTCGAACGCGCGCTGCTCGGCGGCGTCCCGGCGGGACTCCTGCACCTCGTAGTCGGTCTGCCCGCCGAACAGGTGCACCAGGCCGGTGATCGCGGTGCCCGGGTCCTCGGTGGTCAGCGGCTGCGGCTGCGGCATGTCGGCGCGGGCCTTGCCGACGAACGCGGCCTGCTGCTCGGTGCGGTCCCGCATCAGCTCGGCGGCCTGCTGCGCCTGCACGGCCCACTCGCCCAGCGGGCGGATGCCGCCGTGGGCGTTGTCGGCGGCGGCGCCCTGCCAGCCGGACATCGCGGAGTTCAGCGCGGCGGCGAGATCACCGTCGATCTCCCCGAGGGTGCGGGTCAGCTCGCTCCAGCGGCGCACCGAATCGGTCGACGCGTCCGCGCCGGGGCCCTGGTGGATCTGCTCGTAGAGCTCCTCGTGGCGGTACCCCTGCCAGCGGTGGTCGCTCATCGGGTCGCGCCTCCCGTCGCACCGGTCACGGTCAGCACCCTCCGCCGAGCCGCACCGCGTTCACGTCGTCGGTGTCCTGGTAGTGCTGGTTGGCCAGCTGCAGGGACTCGGCCGCCGACTGCAGCTGGTCGCGGTAGCCGCACAGCGCGGTCAGCGCGTCCTGGTCGCCGCCGACCGAGCGCTCGTTGAACTGCTCGGCGGCGGTGCTGCTGATCGGGTCACCCGCCCACGGCCGGATGCGCAGCTCGGTGATCGCGTGCTCGATCTCCACGCCCACCTGGTCCAGCGAGGACTGTAAGGCGTTCACGAGGCTCGGGATGGCGGTGGGTTCGACGCGCATGGAGCCACCGGAACCGGAGATTCCCGGTAGATCGGTGGAATCCGGCGCGCCGTCCCCCGACGGTGAGTGCAGCGGCACGGGGTTTCCCTCCCACGGGTAAGACGTCCGCGCTCACTCTAATCACTATTCGTCACGGTGGGGAGTGCTCCAAACGCGGTGAGTATCAACGGGGTTGGGCCGCGAGGCCCAGCCGCACTGCACCGTACGCCGTCGATCACTCCGTCGGACGGGGGCTCATCAACGGCTCCGAGGAGCCGCTCGTGGACTCTTCCGCGGTGGGATCCGCGGACGTGGTGGCGGATTCGGAGGTCTCCGGTGCGGGGTCGGCGAGCGAGGCCACCGCGTTCTCCGCGACCAGCTGCGCCCCTTCGCAGAGGGCGTCCAGCGGCGGTGCGGGCTGCCCGCCGTCGTCGCGGTAGAGCACGTCGAGGTGCTGGCCCTCGGCGACGTCCACCGCCACGTTGCAGGACAGGTCCAGGTCCGGCGTCTTGATCACCAGCGCGGGGAAGCCGTGCACCACCACCGGCGTCGCCTGCACCTGCGCGGTGTCGTCGGTCCACACGCTCATCGATTCGGTGGTGATCAGCGACAACCGGGCGCCGACCTTCGCGGTGGTGTTGCGGAAGCTGCACGTGGGCGCGTCGCCGAAGCCGCCTTCGGTGTCGGCCAGCGGGTCGCGGTCGAAGCCGAGCTGGCCGCGCTGGGCGGCGGTGAGCAGTCCGCACGGTTCCACATCGGACATGCTCAGCTCGTACGGGCGCGGCGGTGGCGGAGGCGGGGTGCTGGTGGTCGGAGGTGCCGGCGGCGGTGGCGCGGGCGTCTCCGCCGCGGGCTCGGAGCGGAGGAAACCGCATCCGGAGAGGGTGAGCAGCGCCGCCGCGCACATCCCGCCCAGCCGCATGGCCGACGTCCGGCCGTTCCGCGCCGAGGCGGTCCGCGAGCTCTGCATGTCCCTCACCGTAACGAAGGCGGCGGCCGGTCCGGGGCAACTCCGGGGCGCGCCGCGCGGTCGTCGCCCGGGTGAACGGCCCATCGGCCCAACTCGCTCGGTCGAACGGGCCCGTCGCCTCGTCCGGAGCCGGGCGGGGGAACGGGGTGCTGCTGTTCGGGTGCCGGGTGCGGGAGACCGGGATCGGGGCGGGAGGTGGCTGGTTCTCGCCATTCGGCGCAGCCGGTCACCGCCGCCGGACCACCCAGGCGATCAGGAAGATCGCGAGGAGGCCGAGCAGCCACAGGTCCCTCGTCACCACGGTCAGCACGAGCAGCAGGACGGCGCCGCCGACCCCGAGCAGCACCTCGGTCCGGGGCCGGGCGCGGGCCGGCCTCCTGCCGGGGGCCCAGGTCGCGCCGCCGGTCTTCGCGGTGTCGGGCAGATCGCTGAACAGCGCGTCCAGGTCGGCTCCGCTGCGGGCCGCGACCACCTCGGCGCACCGCTCGTCGTACTCGACGAGGTCCAGCCTGCCGGAGGTGAGGTGTTCGCCCAGCAGCGCGATCGCGGCTTCGCGTTCGGCATCACCGATCCGCAGCTTCCGTTCCCTCGCGCGCACTCCGCCATCCTAGGACGCGTCCCGCCCGAAGCCGACGTCCCGGACCGGACGGACCGGGCGAACGGCCCATCCGACCGGGCGGACCGGTCGAACGGGCCGTGGGCCTCACGCCCGGGCGGCGAGGAGCGGCGGGTCGGTGGGCGAGTTGAGCTTCTCGTCGTCGATGAGCCCTTCGCCGCGGGCGACGACGGTCGGCACCACGATCTGCCCCGCCACGTTCGTCGCGGTCCGCGCCATGTCCATGATCGGGTCGACGGCGTAGGCGACGGCGATGCCGGTGGCCACCACTTCCGGCGGGAAGCCGAGCGCGCTCACCGTGAGGGTGAGCATGGTGAACCAGCCGGTGACCCCGGCGGTGGCGATGGCGCCGAACACGGCGACCGCGATGATCGTCAGGTACTGCACGATGCCCAGCTGGATGCCGAACAGGTTCGCGATGAAGATCGCGCCGACCGCCGGGTAGATCGCCGCGCAGCCGTCCATCTTGGTCGTGGTGGCCAGCGGCACCGCGAAGTTCGCGTACGAGCTGCTGACGCCCAGGTTCTCCGCGGTCTGCCTGCTCAGCGGCAGGCTGGCGCCGGAGGAGCGGGACACGAACGCGAACTGCAGCACCGTCCACGCCTTCGCGAAGAACGTCGCGGGGCTCACCTTCGCCACGAACCGCAGCAGCACCGGGTACACCACGAACAGCACCAGCGCGCAGCCCAGGTAGGTGGCGCCGATCAGCTTCAGCAGCGGCGCGAAGAACTCGTTGCCGTAGGTGGCGACCGCGTTGCCGATCAGGCCGAGGGTGCCGATGGGGGCGAGCTTGATGATCCAGCCGAGCACCCGCTGGATCACCTCGAACAGCGAGCGGTTGAAGTCCACGAACGGCTGCGCGGTGTCGCCGAGGCTGTAGGCGGCGGCGCCGATGATGAGCGACACGAACACCACCTGCAGCGTCTCGCCCTCGGAGAAGGCCTGCACCAGGTTGCTCGGGATCAGCCCGTTGATCAGGTCCAGCCAGGAGCCCTGCGTCTTCTCCCCGATGGACTTCAGCCGCTCCGGGTCGGGTTCGAGCACCAGGCCCTGCCCGGGCTGCACGAGCCTGCCCACCGCGATGCCGATGACCACCGCGATCAGCGAGGTGATCGCGAACCACAGCGCGGTCTTGCCGCCGAGCCGGGCCGCGGTCCGCCCGCCGCCGACCGAGCGCAGGCTGGTGATGCCCACGACGATCGCCGTGAAGATCAGCGGTAGCACGGTGAACGTGAGCAGGCTGGTGAACGTGGATCCGATCGTGTCCAGCGTCGTGATCAGCCACTGCGCGCCGGTCGCCTTCGCGATCCAGCCCAGCAGCGCGCCGACGACGAGGGAGGCGACGACCGCGACGGCGAACAGCCGCGGGTTGAACACGAACCGTCGCCGAGCGGGTTCGGGGGAGGTGGACACGGGATCTCCTGACTGCGTGGTCCGGGAAGGTGGTCCGGAAGGCGCGGGACGCGGGGAGGCGCGGTCGCGCCGGGGGAGGACCGCTCGCGGGCTGCGCCCGGGCGGGACGTGCGCGGGCGGTGCGGATCGGCCGGGACCGGCGCGGATCAGCGCGGAGCCGGTGCGCGCGGTGCGCGCGGGGCCGGGGTTCGCCGCCCGCTCAGGGACAGGTGCTGCTGGCCTGCCGTCGCAGATCGACGTGCAGGCGTGACGTCAGGTACCGCCGCTGAGCTCCCATCGCGGACAGTTCTAACCCGCGGTTCGGTCCAGACCATCCCGTCTTGACCGAATTGTGTTCGCGTTCACCTGCGCGATCGCGGAATCCGGCGCACGCGGCGGAATTCGGCCACGAAGCGCGCCGGAGCGATCACTCCCGGAGGTCAGGAACGGTTCCACAGCTCCGTCACACCGACACCCACCTCGGCGAGCAGGGTGCGGGTCAGCGGCAGGCTGATGCCGATCACGCTCGACGGGTCGCCGTCCACGCCCTCCACGAACCAGCCGCCGAGGCCGTCCAGGGTGAACCCGCCCGCGACCCGCAGCGGCTCGCCGGAGTCCACGTAGGCCGCCAGCTCCGCCTCGGTCGGTTCGGCGAAGCGCACCACCGTCGTCTTGTGCGCGTGCGCGCGGGCCACCACGTCGCCGTCGCGCAGCCGCAGCACCGCGTGCCCGGTGAGCAGTTCCCCGGTGCCGCCCGCCATCGCGCGCCAGCGCTTCAGCGCGATCTCCGGCTCGTGCGGCTTGCCGACGACCTCGCCGTGGATGGACAGCATCGAGTCGCAGCCGACGACCACCGCGTCGCCGCCGATCTCCGGCAGCACCGCCTCGGCCTTCGCCAGCGCCAGCGCGGTCACCAGCTCGGCGGGGGACGGGTCGGGCAGCGCGGCGGCCACCGCGTCCTCGTCCACTCCGGACACCTGCACGGCGGGATCGATCCCGGCGGCGCGCAGCACGGCGAGTCGGGCGGGGGACGCGGAGGCGAGGACGAAGCGCACGCGGCGACTGTAGCCGCGGCCCGGTGCGGGCCCGGAGGGCGGCCCGTTGCCCTTTTCGGCGTCGCCCGCACGGGCCGAACGGCCGAGCCACAAGCCTGTGCGGTGCGGTTTCGTGCGTTCACAGGGAATGCCATAGCTCTAATGGCGGTGCCTGGTTCAGGTGGAAGATTCCTAATGTCCTTCTCGCGGACACCTCCGGCGACGGCCGGCCGAGACCGCGGGCGAGGGGCTCCTCTCGCCGGTTCCACCCCTTGGCAGTGGATCCACTCCTCTTCCCGGCCCGCGGGCCGGACACCGCTCTCCTCCAGCCCGGACGCCCCCTGTCCGGCTGGCCCCGCGCGTCCCGGAGCGCCGATCACGCCCGGCCGCGCTGCTCGCTCCATTCCGCAAGCACCGGATATCGAGGGAGATCGACAGATGAGCCGGAAGCGAACCCTTCGCCTGGCCAGCGCCGCGCTGCTCGTCGCGGGCACCGCGACCGCCGCGGTGAGCCCCGCGGTCGCGGCCACGCCGCTGGACCCCGACATGCTCGCCGCCGTGCAGCGCGACCTGGGCCTCACCGAGCAGCAGGCCCGCACCCGCCTCGCGCAGGAGGACACCGCCCGGCGGCTCGACGAGACGTTGAGCCGCTCGCTGGGCGACAGCTTCGGCGGCGCCCACTTCGACGCGGCGAGCGGTGCGCTCGTCGTCGGCGTCACCGACGCCGCGAAGCTCGCCGAAGTGGAGGACGCCGGGGCCACCGCCCGGCTGGTGCGGCACAGCAGCGCCGAGCTCGACGCCGCCGTCGCCGCCCTCGACCGCGCCGAGGCGTCCGCCCCGGCGTCCATCACCGGCTGGTACGTGGACGAACGGGCCAACACCGTCGTCGTCGACGTGCAGGCCGCGCTGCGCGACGCCGCCACCGACGGCTACCTCGCCGAGACCACCGGTGACGCGCCGGTGCGGGTCGACGAGGTCACCGAGGCGCCGCGCACGCTCTACGACCTCGTCGGCGGCGACGCCTTCTACATGGGCGGCGGGCGCTGCTCGGTCGGTTTCCCGGTGCGCAGCTCCAGCGGCGCGTCCGGCATGGTCACCGCCGGGCACTGCGGGACCGCGGGCACCTCGGCGTCCGGTTACAACCAGGCCGCGCTCGGTTCGTTCCAGGGATCGTCGTTCCCCGGCAACGACTACGCGTGGGTCTCGGCGAACGGCAACTGGACCCCGCGCGGGCTGGTGAACATGTACAACGGCAGCGGCCGCGCCGTGTCCGGGCACAGCGTCGCGCCGACCGGTTCGTCCGTCTGCCGGTCCGGGTCGACCACCGGCTGGCACTGCGGTTCGGTGCAGGCGCTGAACCAGACCGTCCGCTACGCGGAGGGCACGGTCAGCGGGCTCACCCAGACCAACGTGTGCGCGGAGCCCGGTGACTCCGGTGGGTCGTTCATCAGCGGGAACTCCGCCCAGGGCACGACTTCGGGCGGCTCCGGCAACTGCTCGTCCGGTGGCACCACGTACTTCCAGCCGGTCGGGGAAGCGCTCAGCGCCTACGGCCTGAGCCTCGTCACGAACTGATCCGGCAGGTGCACGGCCCGTTCGTCCGCGTACACCGGACGAACGGGCCGCTCACCAGATCAGGCGCCGTCGCGGTTGAGCAGCACCCGCGGCTCCGCCGGGAGGCGGTCCGGGCGGACGGTGGCCGTGCCGGTCGGGGTGCGGTCGAGGCCCGCGTCCCTTGCCGCGGCGTCCCCGCCGACGACCGGCAGCGACACCGAGGTGCCCGCCAGCCCCAGCTCGACGCGGCCCGGCTCGGCCGGTGGCCGGATGAACGCGGCGTCGGTCCCGCCGATGAGCAGGCCCAGCCGGTGCCCGGCGGGGAGCACGTGATCGGTGGTGGCCAGCCGGAACGTCATCTCGTACGGCGTGCCCGGCGTCAGCGGCGATTCCTGGGACAGCGACTCGTGGTTGGCCAGATCGGCCCAGCCGCGGGACAGCACCTGGTAGTCGACGTCGGTGGTGGTGGCCTCGGTGTCGCGGTAGCAGGCGTCGTCGCCGTCGCGGCTCTCGCCCCAGCAGGACTCCGAGTCCAGGGTGCGGATGCCTTCGCCCGCGCCGAGCGCGTCCCGCGTGGTGGCCGGGCCGTAGTCGACGAGCATCGCGGACAGGTGCGCGGTCGGCGTCGCGGGCGTCGCCGTCACCGAGATCGAACCGGTGCCCGCCAGCCGCAGGTCCTGCTCCAGCGGGGCGCTGGTGAACAGGGTGCGGGCCGAGGATGCCTGGTCGGGTTCGCGCGCCCAGTCGTACTCGTCCTGCGCCGGGTCGTCGGTGAACGCGGCGCGCGCGTCGGCCGGGGCCGGTTCGGCGGTGAGCCCGCCGAGCCCGTCGGTACCGCCCGGCACCGGGTGCAGGGTGGTCGCGGTCGCGGACTCGCCGGACCAGGAGGCCTCGTCGGACCACTCGTCCGGGGCGCGTTCGACGCTGGCGGCCGGTTCGGCGTCGATGCCGTTGTCCATGCCGAGCAGCTCGTGGTCGAACCAGCGCTGCAAGGTGTCCACCCACTCCTCGCGGCGGAAGTCGAACGGGTCGACGTGGCCGGTCTGGCTCAGCCACACCTTGCGCGGCACGTCGTTCGCGGCCAGCGCGTCCCACCACTGCCCGAACTGGACGGTCTTCACGTTGAGGTCGTTGAGGCCGTGCACGGCGAACACGCTGGCCCGCACGTTCGCGGCGTCGGCCACGTGGTCCCGCTCGGTCCACATGCCGGTGACGTCGCCGTTCGCGGGCGAGCCCTCGTCGAGCCGCCGCTTGGCGTCGGCGCACTCCGGGCGGCCGCCCTCCTCGACGGTCTCGGCGAGCCCGCTCGGGTCCGCGCCGAAGGACACGCCGTCGGAGCGGTAGTAGTCGTACCAGGAGCTGATCGCCCCGATCGGCACGATCGTGCGCAGCCCGTCCACCCCGGTCGCGGCGACCCCGTTGGCGATCGTCCCGTCGTAGGACTTGCCGATCATGCCGACGGCACCGGTGGACCAGCCCGCGTCGACCTCGGCGCCGCCGGTGGCCGCGTCGTAGCCCTTGGCGCGGCCGTTCAACCAGTCGATCACGGCCTTGGCCGAGCCCACGTCGGACGGCCCGCCCACGTCCACGCAGCCCTGCGAGCGGTTCGTGCCCGCCAGGTCCACCAGCACCGTCGCGTAACCGCGCGGCACGAAGTAGTTGTCGTAGAACAGCGGGAAGCCGACCGGCCGGCCCTCGTCGTCGTAGGTCTTGAGCTCGTTCTCGTTGCCGCGGCCGCAGCACGAGTAGTACGGGCTCGCATCCATGATCACCGGGACGGGCCCGTCGGCCCGCGGTCGCGCGATGTCCACCGCGACCCGGTCGGTGGCGCCGTCGCCGTCGCCGTCCAGGCCGGTGTCCACCCACGTGGTCTCGCGCACGGGTTCGGCGGCGAACACCGGCTCGCTGCGCGGTGCCGCGGCCGGGTCCGCTGCTGCTGGTGGCGGGGCCGCGACGGCGGGCGTGGCGGCCAGCGCGGGCAGCGCAGCGCAGAGCACGGCCGCCAGGGCGCGCCACCCGCGGATTCCGCGGTGCAGGGAACGGGAAGTCGGCACGGTCACCTCCGATGATCTCGCGGAACCCTAAGCGCCGAGATCAACGCCGTGCCACGGCCGAAAGTGTGGCGCCGCGAGGACCGTCCGGCGGGACGCCGCCCGGGTCCGCCGGAGGCCGGGTGGGCTCACCGGGAGGCACGTCGTCCCGCCGCCCGCCGCGGGCCGGGGTTCGGCCGGTCCTCTCGCGCGGTGCCGTTCGACGCGGCTGCGGCGCACTCCGCCGCGGCTCCACCGGTGTGCGCTCGTAACCTGGGGTCATGGTTGCTCTGCTCGACGCGGCGGAGCTGCGCAGGCGGCTCGTCGACGACGGTCCGTACGCGAAGCTCGACGTGGTCACCGTGACCGGCTCCACCAACACCGACCTGTCCGCGGCCGCCGCGGCCGGTGCGCCGGACCGCACCGTGCTGTTCGCCGAGGAGCAGCAGTCCGGGCGCGGCCGGATGCGGCGCACCTGGATCTCGCCGCGCGGCTACGGCCTGCACGTGAGCACCGTGCTGCGGCCGGGGCCGGTGCCGCAGGAGGCGCTGGGCTGGTTGCCGCTGCTGGCCGGGATCGCGCTCGCCGAGACGGTCCGCGACGCGTGCGGGGTGCCCGCCGCGCTGAAGTGGCCGAACGACCTGCTGCTCGGCGACGGCGACACCTGGCGCAAGGGCGCGGGCATCCTCGCCGAGGCCGTCAGCACCGCCGACGGGTTGGCGATCGTCGTCGGCATCGGCGTGAACGTGCACCACGGCCCCGGTGAGCTGCCCACCGGCGCGGGCGGGCTGCCCGCCACCTCGCTCGCCGAGCAGGGGGCGGACGTGGACCGGCAGGATTTCGCGGTGCGGCTGCTGACCGCGCTCGCCGCCGTCGACGACCTGTGGCGGGAGCACGGCGGCGACGTGCTGGCCAGCGGCCTGCTGGACCGCTACCAGCGGCTGTGCGGCACCGTCGGCCGGCAGGTCCGGGTGGAGCTCGGCGGGAACGACCTGCTGGGCACCGCCACCGGCGTCGACGCGGACGGCAGGCTGGTGGTGCGCGGCGCCGACGGCGCGGGAACCCCGGTCTCGGCGGGCGACGTGGTGCACCTGCGCCCGCGCTGAACCGCGGCTCGCCTGATCGAGGGACGCTCGGCGGGGTGGTCGGGCGGGTAGCGTGATCAGCGCCTGGTGATCGAGGGAGGGATTCTCCGGTGGCGTATCCGGACGGTTTGCTGAGCGAGGACGAGTACGTGGTGGTGCACACCCACCCGCACTGGAAGATGCTCGTCCTGCCGGTGGTGCTGTTCCTCGTGGTGGTCGGCGCCGGTTCGTACGCCGCCGCGCTGGCCGCCCCGCTGGCCTGGAACGTGCCGGTGTGGATCGCACTCGCCGCCGTCGGCGCGGTGCTGGTCATCTGGTGGACGCTGGCCCCGCTGATCCGCTGGCGCACCACCCACTTCGTGGTCACCTCGCGGCGGCTGATGGTCCGCGAGGGCGTGTTCACCCGCACCGGCGTGGACATCCCGATGTGGCGGATCAACAGCGTGCGGTTCAGCCACGGCCTGGTGGACCGGTTCTTCGGCTGCGGGACGCTGATCGTCGAGTCCGCCTCCGACGAGCCGCTGGAGTTCGACGACATCCCCAAGGTCGAGCGGGTGCACACCATGCTCTACCGCGAGGTCAACGACGAATCCGAGCACGACGACCAGGACCGGTGGGAGCGGGGATGAGCGCGCTGGAGGTCGGCCTGCCGGACCGGGTGCCGTCGCCGGAACCCGGAGAGCTGCCGGCCGCGGTCACCATCTGGGAGGTCGGGCCGCGCGACGGGCTGCAGAACGAGCAGGCCGTGGTGCCGGTCGAGGTGAAGCTGGAGTTCCTGCGCAGGCTCGCCGACGCCGGGCTGCGGATCGTGGAGACCACCAGCTTCGTCCGCCCGGAGTGGGTGCCGCAGCTGGCCGACGCAGCCGAGGTGCTCGCCGGGCTGGACCGGCGGGACGGCGTGCGCTACCCGGTGCTGGTGCCGAACGCCCGCGGCCTCGACCGGGCCCTCGACGCGGGGGTCGCCGACATCGCCGTGTTCGCCGCCGCCACCGAGTCGTTCACCCGCCGCAACCTCAACCGCGGGCTGGACGAGCAGTTCGCCATGTTCGAGCCGGTGGTGCGCCGCGCCACCGACGAGGGCCTCGCCGTGCGCGGGTACCTGTCGATGGTCTTCGGCGACCCGTGGGAAGGCCCGGTGCCGGTCGAGCAGGTCGTGGCGGCCGGGCGCAGGCTGCTGGAGATGGGCTGCGGGCAGCTCTCGCTCGGCGACACGATCGGCGTGGCGACGCCCGGCCAGGTGGAGTCGGTGCTGCGCGCGTTCACCGCGGCCGGGGTGCCGGTGGAGTCGCTGGCGGTGCACTTCCACGACACCTACGGGCAGGCGCTGGCCAACACCTGGACGGCCCTGCGGCACGGAGTGTCCACTGTGGATTCCTCGGCAGGCGGGCTGGGCGGCTGCCCCTACGCGAAGTCCGCCACCGGGAACCTCGCCACCGAAGACCTCGTGTGGATGCTGGACGGGCTCGGCGTCGACCACGGCGTGGACCTCGCGGCGCTCGCCGAGACCAGCGCCTGGATGGCCGAACGGCTCGGCCGCCCCAGCCCCTCCCGCGTGGTCAAGGCGCTGACCGGCGCCTAGGACTGCTCGCGGGTGCCGAACATGGCCAGGAACGTGAAGCGCATGATGCGGTCGGCATCGCGGTCCGCGGTACCGGTGATCTCCACCAGGCCCAGGTTCGGCCTGCTCTTCGACAGCCGCCTGCTGTTGACCGTCATGCCGAACCGGAGCTCGTCGTCCGGGAACACCGGCGCCGCCCAGGACAGCTCGTTGCCGCCGGGCGAACCCTGCGACGTGGAACCGGACAGCACGCCGTCCACGTAGGCCCGCATCCACAGCGACGAGGTGTACCAGCCCGACGCGCACAACCCGCCGAGCACCGACCGCGCCCCGGCCTCCTCGTCCAGGTGGAACGGCTGCGGGTCGAAGCGGCGCGCGAACTCCACCATCTCGTCCCGGTCGATCCGCACCGAACCCAGGTCGAACACCCGGCCCGGTTCGAGGTCCTCGTACGCGATCCCCACCATGCCCGGATCATCGCAGGCCGTCCCCGCCGGACGACGGGCGGTGCCCGGTCCGCCTCGGGTGCGGCAGGATCGACGTGGAACCATCGAACACCGGAGCGCGTCCCGGGGAGCGGGACGCGCCGACGCGTCCGCCGATGCCTCGACCGCGGAAGGGGGAGTGGCGGTGGCCACCGAAAGCCGCGCGCACGCCGAGGAGCTCGCCGCTCGACATCGGCGCCTGCGAGGACGGCCCGAACTCCCCGGAACGGCGAGGCGGAACCGGCTATGAGCGCAGACCACGACGACGCCCGGGACCACGACTCCCCGGCGCAGGACGAGCACGCGGGCTCCCGCGACCGCGCGCCGTGGCGCGGCGACGCCGAGCACACCGGTCCGGTCACGGTCGAGACGACCGGAACCGGCGGCGCCGCGAGCTGGGTCCCGGACGGGGTCGACCCCGCCTCGGTGACCGCGCCGCACCCGGTGCGCCAGGCCTGGTCCGCCACGACCGCTCGGCCGCAGAGCCCGGCGCGCGGCGAGCCGTTCGCCCGCGGCCCGCGGTCCGACGGGTTCCGCGCGCACCCCGGCCAGGCCGGTGGCTCCCACCCGGAGACCACCCGGCACGGGCAGCAGCCGGGCCGGCCGGGGCCCGCGCAGCAGGGCCAGGAGGCGCGCGCGGGACGGCCGGAGCAGCGGTCGCAGCAGGGCGGGCAGGCGCAGCACGGGCCCGCGCCGCAGCACGGCCAGAACCAGCAGGCGCCGCAAGGCCAGCAGGGCCAGCAGGGCAAGCAACCTCAGCAGGGCCAGCAAGCTCAACAAGGCCAGCAGGCCCAGCAAAACCAGCACGGGCAGCAAAACCAGCAGGGCCAGCAACACCAGCAAGGCCAGCAACACCAGCAAGGCCAGCAGGCTCGCCAGGGCCAGCAGGGCCAGCAGGCCCAGCAGAGTCGGCAACCCCGGCAGGGCCACCCGAACCACCGGCCCGATCAGCGAGGCCCGCAGCAACCCCAGCAGGGCAGGCGCGGCACCCCGCCGGACGGCGGTCACCGCCCGCACCAGCAAGGCGAGCCGGGCGCTCGGCAGGCCCGCCGACCCGCCGATCCCGTCCGCCCGCGCCAGGGCGACCGCAAGGAAGCGGTCGCGTTCATGCTCCACCAGTTCCCGATCGGCTACCTCCCGGTGGCCGCGGCCAGCGCCAGCCGCCAGCTGCCGATGCCCGCGGACGGCGTGGATCCGCTGGCCGGACGCCGGTTCCCGCCGCTCGACCACCCCCGTGCGGATCTCGTCGACGACCGGGACGCCCTCGCCAGGGCGCGCTCCGGCGAGCCGGTGGCCGATCCGGCCGACTCCGACGGGGTGGAGCGGCCCGCCGAGTTCGCCGTCGGGCACGACCCGCTCGCCGAGCTCAGCGAGCTCGAATGGGAACGCCGCTACACCGGGCCCGCCGGGCACCGCTGGCCCGCCGCCGAAGCGGTGCCGGAGGGCTGCGCGGACCCGGGCGAGCCGATCGTGCTGGAACCGGACGTGGTGCTCGACGCGCTCGGCTCCGACGCGGGCCGGGTCGCCGCGCCCGACGGCACCGCGTTCACCCGCCGCAGCCTGCCGCCGGAGTACCTGGAGCTGCCGTACCACCGGTACCGGGTGCTGCGGCCGCTGCCGGTGTGGCGGGCGGTGTCCGCACCGTGGTTCGCGGGCAGCGGCGGTGGCGTGCGCTACCGGCTCACGCACTCGCTGGCGGAACTGGTGGCGCTGGGCCACCTCGTGGAGCTCACCGCGGTCCGGGTCGCCGCCGAAGCGGGCACCCTGCGGCTGGATCCCGCGGTGATCGAGGCGGCCGACCGGGCGTCCCGGCGAGCGGCGGACGAGGACGCGGACCAGGACGGCACCACCGGCGACGCCGCACCGGAACCCCGCCGCACCGACCGGCCCGAGGCCACGGAGGAGATCGCGAAGTGAACACCGAATCGATGCTCGGCTGGCTCGCGGCGCTCGGGGTCCCCGCCGAGCTGGTGTCGATCGGGAGCGAGGCCGACCACACCTGGTGCCTCGTCCGCGAGGAGCTCGACGGCGCGGCGGGCTGGGAGGTGTTCTGGCGCGAGCAGGGCAACCGCTACGACTGGGCGCGGTTCAGCAGCGAGCAGGTCGCCTGCTTCTACCTGTTCGGCAGGCTCAGCTGGACGCAGGCGTTGCGCGGCGCCATTGGCCCCGTCGACCAGGAGCGCCCGCGCACCCCGCAGGCGCCCGCCGAGCCCGCGACCCCGCCGCACGGGACCCCGGCACCGTGACCGCCTGAACGTCGAACTCGGTTCGCGCAGTGCTCGGGTGGCGGAACCTCAGCGGTTCCCTCGCTGCGGGATCGATTTCTCAGGTACCGAGCCTGTGCGCAGCGACATCGCCGTCCTCGCGAGGGAACCGCTGAGAACCCGCCGGTGGTCGTTCCGCGTGCGTGGTCGGTGGCTCAGCGGCTCCGCCGCTGACCGGAAACCGACACGACCCGCCGGGCAGGTTCGACGACAGACGGTCAGCGGGTCCCGCGCGATCAGCGCCGCAGCAGGTCCAGCGCGGTCGCGTGCAGGTGGCCGTTGGTGCTCAGCGCCGAGCCGCCCTGGAAACCGCGCTGCCCGCCCAGATCGGTGAACTCGCCCCCGGCTTCGCGCACGATCACCTGCACCGCGGCCACGTCCCACGGGTTCACGATCGCCTCGGCCGCCACGTCGATGGCGCCCTCCGCGACCAGGCAGTGCTGCCAGAAGTCGCCGAACGCCCGGTTCTCCCAGCACGCGTCCACCAGCCGCAGGTATGACTCCCGCGAGTGGTGCTCCACCCAGCTGCCCAGGTGCGTGGTGGACAGGTAGGCGTCGGAGATCTCCCGCACCCCGGACACCGAGATCCGCTCGGCCGCGCCCCCGGAACCGGCCCACGCGCCGCGTCCCGCGGCCGCCCACCAGCGGCGGCCCAGCGCCGGTGCGCTGATCACGCCGACCGTCGGCGTGCCGTCCTCCACCAGCGCGATCAGCGTCGCCCAGGCGGGCACGCCGCGCAGGAAGTTCTTCGTGCCGTCGATGGGGTCCAGCACCCAGGTGCGGGCGGCGGTGACCTCGCCACCGCGCTCCTCGCCGGCGATCTCGTCGGCGGGGCGCTGCTCGGCGAGCACCGCGCGCACCCCGTCCTCCACGGCCAGGTCGGCATCGGTGACGGGAGTGCGGTCCGGCTTGCGGTCCACCGCGAGGTCCAGCGCGCGGAACCGGTCCGCGGTGATCCCGTCCGCGGTGTCCGCGAGGTGCAGGGCCAGGTCCAGGTCATCGGCGATCGTCACGGCCGCGACTCTACTTCCGCGCCCCGGGAAGCCCTGCCGAGGTGCGGCTACCAGATCGGTCGGGCGGGCCTAACCGCCTCGGAGCCGGACCTGATCATCTCGGACCTCTAGGGTGGAGGCGTGAGCGTAGTGCTGCTGGCCGAGGACGACCCAGCCATTGCTGTGCCGTTGTCGAGGGCATTGCAGCGGGAGGGCTACTCGGTCCGAGTCATCGACGACGGCCCTTCGGCGTTGCAGGAGGCGTCCTCCGGCGGAATCGACCTGATGGTGCTGGACCTCGGCCTGCCCGGGATGGACGGGCTGGAAGTGTGCAGGCGGCTGCGCGCGCAGGGCCGCGGCATCCCCGTGCTGATGCTCACCGCGCGCACCGACGAGGTGGACTTCGTGGTGGGCCTCGATGCGGGAGCCGACGACTACGTGGCGAAGCCGTTCCGGCTCGCGGAGCTGATGGCCCGCATCCGGGCGCTGCTGCGCCGCGGCTCCCCGGAGACGCTGGAGGCGTCCGGGGTGCGGCTGGAGTTGACCGCCCGCCGCGTCCTCGTCGACGAGCACGAGGTGGGGCTGGCGAACAAGGAGTTCGAGCTGCTGCGGGTGCTCATGCAGCACGCCGGCCAGGTCGTCACCCGCGAAGAGATCCTCGACGAGGTGTGGCCCGAAGCCAGCCGCAAGGGCAGCAAGACGCTGGACATGCACATCTCCTGGCTGCGCCGGAAGCTCGGCGACGGCAACGGCCGGGCCGACGAGCAGCGGATCGCGACGGTCCGCGGCGTCGGCTTCCGGTTCAACGCGGACTGACGGGGCGGCCCGGTGCACAGGCGGATCCTGGTCGCGACGCTGCTGGCGGTGGCGGTGACGGCGGTCGTGCTGGGCCTGCCGCTGGGCGTGACCGCGCTGAAGCTGGTGGAGGACTTCACCCGCACCGACCTGTCCACCCGCTCCCAGCAGATCGCGACCTCGCTGGACGAGCAGGTCGCGTCCCGCCACCCGATCGACGTGGAATCGGTGCTGCTGGCGGTGCCGCGGGACGCGCGGCTCGTCGTGCGCACCAGGGACCACGAGTACGTGTACGGCACCGACCCCGGCAAGTCGCCGCTGACCGAGAGCGTGCCGATGGTGCAGAGCGGCACGGTGACGCTGTCCGCGCCGAGCGCCCCGGTCCGCACCCAGCAGTTCCAGGTCGCGGGGCTGGTGCTGCTGCTGGTGGTGCTCTCCGCGGGCACCGGCATGGTGGTGGCGGGGCTGACCGCGCGGCGGCTGGCCGATCCGCTGCGGCACGTGGCGGCCCGCGCGGCCCGGCTCGGCGCCGGTGACTTCCGGGCCGATCCGCGGCGGCACGAGGTGCCCGAGCTGGACCGGGTCGCCGACGCGCTCGACGCCTCCGGGGCGGCGCTGTCCCAGCTGGTGCAGCGGGAGCGGGAACTCGTCGGGGACGTCTCGCACCAGCTGCGCAGCAGGCTCACCGCGCTGCAGCTGCGGCTGGAGGCGCTCTCCGACGTGCCCGACCCGGAGGTCGCCGAGGAGGCCACCGCGGCGCTGGAGCAGGCCGAACGGCTCTCCAGCGTGCTCGACGACCTGCTGGCCGCCGCGACCGCCGCCCGAGCCAGGGACGCCGAACCGCTCGACGTGTCCGAAGCGCTCGCCGAAGCCGCCGCCGAATGGCGCGAACCGCTGCGCAACCAGGGCCGGACGCTGCGCCAGCGGGTGCCGGACGGCCTGCTCGCCAGGGCCACGCCCGGCCGGTTGCGGGAGGCCATCGGGGTGCTGCTGGACAACGCGGTCCGCCACGGCAAGGGAACGGTGACGCTGACCGCGCGCAACGGCGGCGGCACCGTCGTCGTCGAGGTCGGCGACGCGGGGCCCGGGGTGCCGGACCAGCTGGTGCCCTACGTGTTCGAGCGCGGGTTCTCCGCGGGCGGCTCCACCGGGGTGGGCCTGGCCTTGGCGCGGGCGCTGGTGGAGGCCGACGGCGGGCGCCTGGAGCTCAGCAAGGCGCGGCCCGCGCTGTTCGAGATCTTCCTGCCGGTGGCGCGGGCCGACGACGTGCTCGGCGTGCCGTGGAAGATCGAGTCCCGGCCGCGCTGAGCAGGCTCCGGGGCCTCGTCCGGGTCTCCGCCGGGGGGCTCGTCGTCCGAGTCGTCGGCCGGGAACACCCACTTCCGGAACGCCCACCAGCGGAACACCATGCCCAGCACCAGTCCCACCACCTGCGCGGCGGTGAAGTCGGCGATCTCCTCGACGAACCTGCTGGTGTACGGCGTCTGCAGGTGCAGCGCGTACCGGGAGAACCACAGCGGCGCCACGTACAGCGCCACCCCGATGCCGCTGAACAGGAAGTACAGCGTGGCCTCGTGGTGGCGTTCCCGGCCGCCCCGGGTGCGGAACGACCACTCCCGGTTCAGCACGTAGGACACGATCGTCGCCACCAGCACCGCGATCACCTTCGCGGTGACCGGCTTCGGCACCAGGATCGTCAGCTTCAGCGCGTAGAAGATCGCCGAGTCGATGAAGAACGTGCTGGCGCCGACGATCGCGAACTTCACCAGTTCGCGATGGCGCACCGCGCGGTCCCGCAGCAGGCGCGGGACGCGGGCCAGCACGGCTTCCACGACGGACACCCCAACGATGTTAACCGCCCCGATCCGGGCGTCCGGACCTCGTGCGCCCGGGACGGTTCCGGGACCGGCCGGGGCGGTCCTCCATCAGCGCGGGAGCCACCACCACGGCGGTGGGGTGGCGGGCGGCAACAGCGGTTCGAGGATCGGCAGCCGCCGCTCGCTCGGGACCGGTTCCGCGGACTCCGGTGGCCGGGTCGGGTCGGACGGGTCCGGCGGCGCGGAGGTGCCCGGCTCGGTCGGCGTCGGGCTGGGCGTCGGTTCCGGGCTCGGCGCGGGGGTCGTGCTCGGCGGCCTCGGGAGGTCGGGCAGGCCCGGCACGTCGGGCGGACCGGGCATCTCCGGCCCACCCGGTTCACCGGGCTCGTCGGGACGGCCGGGCACGTCCGGCAGGCCGGGCACATCCGGGAAGTCGGGCACGTCGGGGAAGCCGGGCAGGCCCGGCACCTCCGGCAACCAGCACGGCCGCTCCGCGCCGTCCAGCGGGCGCAGCGGCCACAGCGGCGGCAGCGGGCAGTCCGGCTCCGGCCGCGGCTGCCACGGGAACCAGAGCAGGGTGGTCACCGCGGCGCTGTCGCTCGCGGTGCCCAGCCGGGCGTGCACCGGGATGGTCACGCGGCGGTCCTCGCCGTCCGAGCCGTCGCGCGGCTCCACCGGCAGCCCGGCCAGCCACAGGTGGCCCCGGTAGGACTCGCCGGGATCCAGTTCCGCCGAGCAGCGCAGCCGGTCGTCCGTCGGCAGCACGTCGCATTCCGGCGGGATGCCCACCGCGTGCGAACCGGCGGGCAGCTCGGTGACCGCCTCGGCCCGGCCCCGGGTCACGCCGGTGTTGCGCACGTCCAGGTTCAGCCGCAGCGGCGGGCCCGCCGGGATCTGCTCCCCGAGCAGCAGGTCGTGCACCGGGCGCGGCGCCGCCTGCACCGACACGTCCACTCCGTCCCCGGAGCGCATCCGCACCTGGATGCGGGACAGCGGCAGGTCCAGGTCGGTGCCCGCCACGATGCGCGCCCCGATCTCGCCGCCGATGGCGGCCGCCCCGGCGGCCACGTGCAGGTCGAAGGTCAGCTGCTCACCCGGTTCGAGGCCCCGTTCCGAGGAGCACTGCAGCCCGCCGCCCCAGCTCTGGCAGCGCACCCCCGGACTCCCGGCGGCCCGCGCGGTCCCGGCGGCCTGCGCGGTGCGGGCGGACGCGGGCGCGGTGCCCGCGGGGCCCGACGGCTGCTGGGAGGTCGACCCGGGGATCTCGGCGGAGACGTGCGGCGGCAGCGACAGGATCGCGGTCACCGGATCGGACGGCCCGGTGCCGTCGTTGCGGACCGTGATCGGCAGGCTCGCCGGATCGCCGCCCGGCACCAGCGTCAACGGGTCCGTCGGGCCGTGCGCGTCCAGCTTCGGCGCGGGAGCGGGCGGGGCGGGCGCGGGCGCCGGGGCGGGGGCCTGCGGCGCGGGCCGCTGCGGAGCCTGCGGGCTCGGCGCGGGCGGGTTCGGTGCCGGTGGCGGCGCGACCGCGGGCTCCGGCGCGGGCGGGGGCGCGGACGCCGACGGCAGCGGCGCCGTGCCCGACGTCAGGGCCAGCGCCAGTGCCAGGCACAGCGCGGCGGAGGCGGCGACCCCGGACACCGCCTGGCGCGGCACCGAACTCGCCGCACCCGTCGCCGAACCGGCGCTCGCGCCCGCCGACGCGGCCGCCGCCGTCGCCGTGGCACCTCCGCCGGAGAGCAGGTAGGCCGCGGCACCGGTACCGATCACCAGCGGTGCGATCACCGCGCGCAGGCCGCCGTTGACGTCGGCGAGCTCAGCCGCCAGCCCGCGGCACCGGTCGCAGCCGTCGAGGTGGTTGTCCACCTGCGCGGTCTCCCGCTTCGACAGCCCGCCGCGGGTCCACGCGCCCAGCCGGTCGGCCGCCGCCCGGCAGGAGGCGATCCCCGGTTCGTCGTCGGACAGCGAACTCAGGTGCACCTGCAGGTACGCCTGGCGCAGGCCTTCCCGCGCCCGGTACGCCAGCGCCGACACCCCGTTCGGGGTGAGCCCTAACAGCGGCCCGACCTGGGCGGGCGTCTCGCCCTCCACCTCGATGTGCCACAGCACGGTCTTCCAGCGCTCCGGCAGCCGCGCGAACGCCCGCGCCGCCAGCGACCGCTCCAGCCCGGCGACCGCGGTGTCGGTGAACGGCACGCTCGCCTCGGCGCCGGAGACCTCGGTGACGTCCTCGGCCAGCTGCAGCTTCCGGTCCCGGCGCGTCCGGTCGTAGGCGACGTGGCGCAGCGCCGTCAGCAGGTAGGCGCGGAACGCGGTCGTCGGGCCGCGGCCGCCGCGCAACGTGGCGAGCACCTTCGCGAACGCCTCGGACACCAGGTCGTCGGCCTCGGCCTGGGATCTGGAGACCTGCCGGGCCATGTTCTGCGCGGCGGCGACGTGGCGTTCGTAGAGCGTCCCGTAGGCCTCCGTCGAACCGTGCCGGACGGCCTCGATCAGTTCGCCGTCGCTGGGGCCCTGCGCTTCGGCCGGGGCTGTGGCCACGCCGCACCTTCCTCTGTGTGGTCCGCTGTCCGGGGTGTGCCGTTGGTCGGGATCCGGGGTCCCGGGGTTCCGGCGCGACCGACCGACCGGGTGCGTCCGGATGCCGCCGATCGGAGCAGATCCGCTTCATGGAACCATCCGCGCGATCGCCAGTCGATCCGCCAACGTGATGCGAATTCGCGTCGAACACCATTGTGATCGACGACTCCCCGCGCCCTGCACGCAGTCTTCCGTCATGGTCGAACGCGCAGGTCGTCTCCACGGTGAAAGGGGGTCGGGATGAGCAACTGGATTCAGGGGTGCACGGGGATCGACCGCTCGTTGCGGAGGCGGTGGCGCACCGCGAGCCTCGCGGCGGGATGGCCGTTCCCCAGCGACTGGGGAGTGCGGGCGGTCGACGCGGTGTGCCGGGCGGTCGCGAACGAGGCGGACCTCGCCGAACCGCTGGGCAGGCTCGGCGCGGCCCGCGCGGAAGCCGGGGTCGGGCTGGCCGAGGCGCTGCTGGACGTGGCCGCGCTGCACGCGGCGCACACCGGTACCGGCGACGGGCTCGTCTCGCCGGACCAGGACTCGGTGCCCGCGTGGATGCTGCGGCCGCTGGTGCTCGGCTGGGCCGAGGTGCAGGCCGAGTACGCCGTGGGCCGCGAGGTGCAGGACCCGCTCACCGGGCTCACCACCGCGTCCTACCTGCGGACCCGGCTGCACGAGGTGTACCGCGGCGCGCTGGCGGCCGGCCGCACCGCGGACGAGGACCACGCGCTGATCACCGTGTCGCTGGACATCCCGCCGGACACCGGCGGATATCCGATGATGATGGCGATGGTGCTGGCCGCCGACGTGCTGCGGGAGGTGTTCGACGCGGGCGAGACGGTGTCGCTGCTGCGGCCGGACACCGCCGCGGTGCTCGCGACCCGGCGCCCCTGCCTGGAGGAGCGGTGCGAGCGGGTGCGCGCGCAGGTGCGGAGCAGCATCGCGGGCGACCCGGCGCTGCGGCCGGTCGGCCCGGTGCGGATCAGGCAGGAACCGCTGCCCGGCGACCCGGCCGCGGCCTGCGCGATGCTCGGCGCGCTGGACTGAGCGTTCCCGGTGGTCCGGGAGCCGGAGGGCGGGAAGTAGGCTCTCCTGCTCGTGGACCACCGCACACGCATCCCCGTCGTTGGCATGATCGGTGGTGGGCAGCTCGCACGGATGACCCACCAGGCCGCGATCCCGCTGGGCCAGTCCCTCAAGGTGCTGGCCGTCTCACCGCAGGACCCGGCGGCGCTGGTCGCGCCGGACGTGCAGCTCGGCGAGCACACCGACCTCGAGGCGCTGCGCACCTTCGCCGAAGGCTGCGACGCCGTCACCTTCGACCACGAGCACGTCCCGGGCGAGCACCTGCGCGCCCTCGTCGCCGCCGGGGTCGCCGTGCACCCCGGCCCGGACGCGCTGTCGCACGCCCAGGACAAGCTGGTGATGCGCCGCAAGCTCGCCGAGCTCGGCCTGCCGGTGCCGCCGTACGCCGAGGTCACCGAGGTCGCCCAGGCGCTGGAGTTCGGCGCCGAGCACGGCTGGCCCTGCGTGCTCAAGACCGCCCGCGGTGGCTACGACGGCCGCGGCGTGTGGATGCTGAACACGCCGGAGAGCGCGGAGCGCGTCGTCGGCGAACTCCTCGACGGCGGCGCCCCGCTGCTCGTCGAGCAGCGGGTGCCGCTGCGCCGCGAGCTCGCCGCGCTCGTCGCGCGCTCCCCGTTCGGCCAGGGCGCCGCGTGGCCGCTGGTGGAGACCGTCCAGCAGGACGGCATCTGCGTGCAGGTGCTCGCCCCCGCCCCGGACGCCTCCGAGGCGCTGCGGAACGAGGCGCAGAACATGGCGCTGCACATCGCCGAGGCGCTCGGCGTCGTCGGCGTGCTCGCGGTGGAGCTGTTCGAGACCGAGGACGGGCTCGTGATCAACGAGCTGGCGATGCGGCCGCACAACTCCGGGCACTTCAGCATCGAAGGCGCCCGCACCTCGCAGTTCGAGCAGCACCTGCGCGCCGTGCTGGACTACCCGCTGGGCAGCACCGAGCTCACCGCGCCCGCCGTGGTGATGGCGAACGTGCTCGGCGCGCCCACCGAACCGGCGATGGGCGTGGACGAGCGGATGCACCACCTGTTCGCGCGGTTCCCGCACGCCAAGGTGCACCTCTACGGCAAGGCGGAGCGGCCCGGCCGCAAGGTCGGCCACGTCACCGTCCTCGGCGACGACATGGCCCCCACCCGCCGCGAGGCGGAGCTGGCCGCGCACTTCCTGTCCACCGGCGAATGGGCCGACGGGCACCCCGTGCACTGACCGCACCGCAGGTGGACGGCCCGCTGGACCGGGTACGCCGGTCTGGTGGGCCGCTCACCTGGACGGATGATGGGATGGGCGGGTCGCGCCGCGGGCGCGGCGGCGGGCGGGCGCCCGCGGAGGACGAGCAGCGACACCGGGCGCGGACGCCCGGCGGGGAGGAACCGGAGATGGCGCAGGAACGGCCGCTGGTCGGCGTGGTCATGGGCAGCGACTCGGACTGGCCGGTGATGGAGGCCGCGGGACAGGCCCTCGCCGAGTTCGACGTGCCGTTCGAGGCGGGCGTGTACTCCGCGCACCGCACTCCGCAGCGGATGCTGGACTACGCCCGCGACGCCGCGGACCGCGGCCTGCGCGTGATCATCGCCGGGGCCGGGGGAGCGGCGCACCTGCCCGGCATGGTGGCCTCCGCGACGGTGCTGCCGGTGATCGGCGTGCCGGTGCCGCTGAAGTACCTGGACGGCATGGACTCGCTGCTGTCGATCGTGCAGATGCCCGCGGGCGTGCCGGTCGCGACCGTCTCGGTCGGCGGGGCGCGCAACGCGGGGCTGCTCGCGGTGCGCACCCTCGCCGCGGACTCCGGTGAGCTGGGCACCCGGCTGCGCGCCGCGATGGCGAGCTTCCAGGAAGGCCTGGAGTCGATGGTCCACGACAAGCACGAGGCGCTGCAGGCGCGCCTCTGACGTCAGCCGGAGGATTCGAGCAGCGCCGCGCCGCGCAGCCGCTCGACGATGGTGGTCACGTCGTGCCGGGCCACCGCCGCCGGGATCCGGTGGCGGTCGGCGAGCTCGCCCGCGATCCGGTCCGCGTCCTGCCCGATCAGCAGGCCGCGCAGCACCTGGGTGCCGGTGCGGTTGAGCAGCCAGCGCCGCCCGGTGCGCTCGTCGCGCAGCACGGTCTCCTCGCCGACGTCGGTCGGGTCGACGTCAGGACGCAGTCGCAGGGGCATCGGTCCTCCCGGTGGAACCTCGGGTCACGCCGCGCAGCCACGCCTCGCAGCCCAGCAGGTGCTCCAGCGCGACCAGGGTGCGCGGTTCCACGTGCGGCGCGAGCAGGTGCCTGCGCAGCACGCCGGTGTCGACGAGCCCGTGCGCGGCGAGCTCCGAGTCGGTGAACAGCGCCAGGACCGCGCCGCGGTTGCGGCGGAACCCGATGTGCGCGTGCGCCCCGATCCCGGCGTCCGGCCGGGCCGCGGGAACGGGCCGGTGCAGCACCGCGTCCGGTGCGGCGCCGCGGACGGCCTCGGCCAGCAGCGGTTTGTACCGCCAGGGTGACGCCCGTTCGGCCGGGCGTACCGCGATCGCGGCCTCCACCACCCGGTCGTCGTAGTAGGGCAGCTCCAGCCGCACCCCGGCCGCCGCGTACCGCCGGACCAGCCGCCGGTATCCGGGGGCGGCGGTGCGCAGCGCGGTGAGTAGCTGGTGCTGCCCGCGGTCGGCGGCCAGCGGTTCGGCGTCGGCGGCCGCGGTGCGCAGCGCGGTGCGGGCGGCGGCCACCGCGTCCGCGCTCGCCCACGGCGCCGCGCGCAGCGGGGCGATGCCCCAGTCCAGCGGGTTCCAGCCCGGCCCGGCCCGGTCCAGCCCGGTCCAGCCCGGCGCCGCCCCGTCCGGCGCGATCCCGCCCGGGAGGTTCCGGCCCAGCACCGAGGTGGCCGGCGCGGGCTCGGTGAGCCGGTCGGACTGCTCCCGCCACCAGTGCGCCACGTCGTGCGCGGCGAGCAGCGCCGAGACCGTCGGCAGCAGCGGCCAGTGGTGCAGCGCGCGATATCCGCGCAGCTGCCGGATCGCTTTCACCGGGCTCCTGCGCAGCAGCGAATGCAGATATCCCGGTGGCCCGCCGAATACCGCGTCCCCGCCGAATCCGGCGAGGTGCCGGCGCACTCCGCGTTCGCCGAGCAGTTCCGCGCACCGTCCCGCCGCCGCCATCCCGCGAAAGAGCGGAATGGGTTCTTCGTGGTCGGTGAGCCTGCCCGGATCGTCGAATGCGGCGGGAAGTTCGCGTGGGTCGAGCGCGATGTGCGCGCCGTCCGGAAATTGTCGCAGGTATTCGTCGACGAACCGGTTCGGCGATTTCTCGTCCGCGCTTTCCACGCGGGTCAGCGTGAGCAGTTCCGGTTCGTCCCGCGCGGCGAGGAAGCACAGCGCGGTCGAATCCATCCCGCCGGAGAGGTCCGCGCCGGTGCGCCCGTCCCCGGTGCGGACCGCGCCGTCGAGCGCCTCCCGGGTGCCGCGGGCGCCGCGGCGCAGCGCCACGTCCGGTTCCGGTGGCCGCCACCACCGCACCTCGCGGGCCCGGTCGGCATCGATCCGCAGGTACGAGTCCGGGGGCAGGGCCCGCACCCCGGACCACGCGGTGCGCCGGTCCAGCGGCGGCCCGGTCGGACCGACCGCCACCCGCAGCGCCAGCGCCCGCTCGTCGATGCCCGTGCCGGCCAGCTCGGCGAGCAGGTCGGCACGGTCACCGGCGATCGGGACGCCGCCGATCCGGGTGTGGAACACCTGGCGCAGCCCGGAGATCCCGCCCTGCACCCGCACCTCGCCGCGCACCGAGGCGGCCAGGTGCACCCCGCCGGGCAGCCGGTGCAGCACGGCGTCCAGGTCGGCGACGGAGCGCAGCCCGTGCACGATCGACGCGAGCCGGGTGGCGTCGATCGGGCAGGATCCCAGCAGCGCCACCCGGACCGGCCCGAGCGCCACCGGCACCAGGTCGTCGGTGCGGAAGCGGCCGACCAGCCACGGGTTCCCGGAGTCGTGCCGGAGCACGATCCGGCCTTGTGCGGGGAATCGGTCCACGACGTTCTTCAGGGCCGGTACGTCGGGCAGCACGACCCAGCCGGAGTGGTGTGCGAACATGCTCATTCCGCTCTCGAATCGGCCCGGGATGCGGCGTAGGGGGAAAACGGCGCCGTGGCCGGTTCCGGTAATTCCACGATTTCCACGAGCGCGGGGGTTTCGTAGCCGTCGGCAGTCGTCTGCTCGTCCATGAATTCCTCCACGGTGCGGTGCAGGCATGGATTCATGCCGATGATCACACTGCTAGGCGATCAGGTGAGGCACAATGCTTCCGGGGGGATGATGACCCCATTCGGTGAAATAAGTACTAGTCACGTAACGAATGCGCCGCGAAAAACTGCGTCGGGACCGTCTCGGCGGTGTCGCGACCGCGCTGCGCGGTCTCAGCCCAGCCGGTGCGCCAGCACCGCTTCGTGGGCCGTCCCGACCGGCCCGCGCTCGTCGAAGAGCCGGGCGCGGGCCACGCCGAGACCGGTGGGTTCGACGTCGCGCGCCATCTCCATGCCGAGCCACTCGCCCGCGGGCTCCCGGTGCAGGTACAGCGTGATGTCGCTGTTGATCCACGGGCCGAACAGCGAGCCGACGGGGCTGCCCGCGCTGATGCAGTCGACGAGGACGGCGACCTGGCTGAGCCTGCTGGTCGGTTCGTCGGGCAGCAGCGGCAGCGGCATCCGCATCCAGGCCTGGGTGGGGCCGCCCGCGAGCTGGTCGCGGACCCAGCGGACCTGCACGACGTCGTGCACTCCCCAGCGCAGCCCGAGCTCGGCGGGCAGCAGCGAGGAGTCCGGCACGCCCTGCGGTCCCGGGAACGGGGTGGGTTCGGCGGCCGGGTCGCCGTCGACCTCGCTGCGGCGCAGCACCTGCGCGGTGGCGCGGGTGACCTCGGTGCCGTGCTGGCTGAGGGTGACTTCGAGGACGCGCAGCCGCTTGCCGGCCCGCACGGTGCGGGTGCCGACGGCGATCCCGGTGCGGGGGACGGGCCGGTGCAGGTCGACGGTGAGCCGGGCGACGAACAGCTCGGGTTCGTCGAGGGCTTCTTCGACGGCGCGGGCGACGAGCCCGGCGACGGGGCCGCCGCCGGTGAGCTCGCCCCACGGGTTGCCTGCGGCTTCGGTGGGCACGAACAGGTCGCCTTCGCGGCGGAAGAGGCTCTCGTCTCGGCGCACGCCCGGATATTACTTGCCGGTATCTTACTTTGGGTAGGCCCGGTGGCCCGTCCCGTGGTGGCGCGGCGGCTGCGGCGTTCGGGTGCGTTCGGGCCGAGGCGTTCGGGGTGAAACCGGTGCGGGATCCGTGACCAGTTTCCCAGTTGAACTTTATTTGAAGGTTCACGTATATGCTGGGCGGCCGGAACCTCCCGAGCCCCCGAAAGGTGAGCCGATGCAGCACCGTCTCCGCGACCTCACGATCCTGCTGGCCAGGCTGGTGGTCGGCGTGACCTTCGTCTTGCACGCCTACCAGAAGTTCGTGCTCAACGGCATCTCCGGCGTCGGCGCCGGTTTCGAGCAGATGGGCATCCCGATGCCCGTCGTCGCCGCCGGGTTCACCGCCACCGTCGAACTGCTCGGCGGGCTCGCGCTCATCCTCGGCGTGCTGATGCCGGTGGCCGGTGTGCTGCTCGCCGCCGTGATGCTCGGCGCGCTCGTCACCGCGCACGCCAGCGCGGGCTTCTTCGCCACCGACGGCGGCTTCGAGTACGTGCTGGTGCTCGCCGCGACGGCCCTCGCGCTCGGCTTCAGCGGACCGAAGTACACCGTGCAGGCCCTGTTCACCGGCGGCGCGCAGGCCGAACGCGCCAAGGTCGACGCCTGACCGGTGCGCACCACCGCGCGGGCCGGTCGCCCGGCCCGCGCGGAGAGCTCCGGCGGGGGAGGCCGGACGGATCGTGCTCCGCGGCCGGGGCGGCACCGCTCGGTGGTGGCGCCGCCCGGGAGGGCCGCGGAGCACGGCCGGTCAGCCCGCCAGCTCGACCGTGACCTTCTCGTCCGCGCGCCGCCGCTCCGCCTTCGCCGGGTCCGGATTGCTCACCTGCACCAGGGAGCCCTGCGCGGACAGCACCGACAGCAGGCCGTCCAGCACCCCCTGCGGCAGCGTCCAGTTCCGCGCCGACAGCACCCGGGCCCCGCGGTCCACCCCCTGCTCGGCGGCGCGCCGCGACGCCAGCCCCAGCACCTCGTCCACGCTGAACTCCAGCAGCGCGGGCGCACCGCCCGGCACCGGGTCGCGCGGCACGAAGTCGTCGCCGTGCACCCGCACGTCCGTGGCGTAGTCCACGACCTCCGCGGGCAGCCCGCGCACCGGACCGCCCATCGCGTCCAGGCCGACCGCGGCCACCACGTGCGCGCCCGCGCCCGCATCCAGGGCCGAGCCCGGCACGAACGCCACCTCGGCGCCCTTCGGATCGGCGACCACGTGCGCCCCGCACCACCAGGCGCCCAGCAGCACCCCCAGCGTCTGCCAGTGCGCGGGCAGCGCCACCGCCACCGGGGCGCCCGGTTCCAGGTCGATCTCGTCGACCAGCCAGTTCGCCGTCTTCGCCGCCCAGTTCGCGGTGGTGGCCCTGGACAGCTCCACCCGCGCGCCGGTCGCGTCGTCGTAGTGCGTGATCAGCGGCCGCGGTGATCCGGCGGCCACCATCGGGGCCAGCAACGCCTGCGTGATGCTCATGCCGGGACCCTAGAACCCGCCGCGGCGGCCCGGCGAAGCGAGGTGAGCGGGCCCGTGCTCCGGGCTCAGTTGACGCAGGGGACGCCCGCGGAGCTGATCGCGGGCGACGGCGGGCCCTGCCGCCGCGCCGAACCGTCCAGGTCCAGCGCGGGACCCGCGCCGAAACCGGCGGTGGGCACCAGGTCCGCGACGAACCCCCGCACCTGCGCCGGATCCACCGTCACCACGCTCTGCCCGTGCTCGTCGCGGTCGCCGACCGAGCGCACCGGCAGCGTCACGAACCGCACGCTGCCGGAGGCCAGGCCCTGCATCCGCGCGGCGAACTCGGTGACGTCCCAGCTCTGGTCCAGCACCACCGAGCGCCGCGCCGCCTCCTGCAGCTCGCCGAGCTTCACCGGATCGGTGAGCGTCCCGGTGGACAGCAGCTTGTCCGTCACCGCCGCCAGGAACGCCTGCTGCCGCACGATCCGGTCCAGGTCGCCGCGCGGCAGCCCGTGCCGCTGGCGGACGAACGCGAGCGCGTCGCCGCCGGAGACGGTCTGGCGGCCCGCCGCGAAGTCCGCGCCCGAATCCTTGTCGCTGGTGGCGTGCCGCAGGCACACCTCGACGCCGCCGAGCGCGTCGGTCACCTCGTAGAACCCCAGCAGGTTCACCTCGGCGTAGCGGTCCACCCGGATCCCGGCGAGGCCCTGCACGCTCTGCACCAGCGCGCGCTGCCCGGCCAGCTGCGCGCGCCGCTCGGCGGCGGCGCCCGATCCGGGGTCCTGCCGGGACGCGGCCGCCTTCGCCAGCCCGTACACCGCGTTGATCTTCTGGGTGCCGCCGCCGGGCACCGGCACCGAGGTGTCCCTGGGCAGCGATACCGCCGTCGGCTGCGCGCCGTCGTGCGGGATCCGCAGCAGGATCAGCGTGTCCGTGTTGAGCCCGCTGGTGCTCTCGGTGCGCAGCTCGCGCAGCACGCTCAGCGGCAGCGGATCGCCCTGCGCGTCGGTGCGGCTGTCGTTGCCGACCAGCAGCACGTCGGTGGCGCCGTCGTCGGCGGGCGGCGCGTCGGGCGTCTCGGTGAGCACCTGGGAACCGCCGACCTCGTCGCTGAGCCGGTCCAGCGCGGTCCACCCGGCCGCGACGACCGCGAGCACGCACGCCGACAGCAGCGCGATCGCCGCCCGGCCGAAGATCCGCAGCGCGCGGCCCCCGCGCCTCCCCGGCGTCCCGGGGGAGTCCTGTTCGCCGGCCACGGTTCCTCCCCGATACTGCGGCCTGCCCGGCGGTCCGCCCCGACAGCGGCCCGATCCCGGAATTGATCCACTCTAACCGGATCACCCCGCCGGACGGGCCCGTTCCGGGCGCGTGGCGGGGTGATCGGCGGTGCGAGGAGGGATCAGTTCACGCAGGGCACTCCGCCCGCGTTGATCGGGCCGTCCGGTCCGTTCGGGTTCTGCTGGGCGGGCAGCGGCCGGGCCTGCGCGGGCCCGTCGAGCCGGATCTGCTTGCCACCGGCGAAGTTCTGCGTGCCCGGGCCCGCGTAGTCCGAGCCCAGGTAGACCTCCACCGCACCGGCGCTCAGGTTGCTGCTCTCCTTCAGCGGCAGCCCGCCGAGGGAGTCGGCGACCTGCTGCGCGGCGGCCTCGTCGCCGGACGCGTGGTAGACCAGCGAGGACGGCATCGAGTCCGCGTTGGAGCTGCCGCCCTGGGTGAAGCCCTCCTGGCTGAGGGTGCTGAGCACGTCGGCGGCCAGCCCCGTCTTGCCGGAGGCGTTGAAGACGCTGACCGTGGTGCCGCTGCGCTGCTCCTCGGCGGCCTTCTCCTCCTGCTCCTTCGCCTGGCGTTCCGCGGGCGGCAGCAGCAGGTTGTCCACGAACTGCTTGACCTCGCGCGGGTTCGCCTCGACGTCCTCGGCGCCGGATTCGCCGACCAGCTCGATCGGGATGGTCTGGAAGTCGATGTCGCCACCGGCGATGCCGGACATCTGCTGGGCGAAGTCCACCACGTCCCAGCCCTGGTCCAGCACCACGGACTTCTCCAGCGCCTGCATCAGCGCGCCGAGCTTGCTCGGGTTGCTCAGGGTGCCGGAGGACAGCATCTTGCCCGCGAGCCCGGACATGAACACCTGCTGGCGCACCACGCGGTCCAGGTCGCCCCGCGGCAGGCCGTGCCGCTGGCGGACGAAGGCCAGCGCGTCGGCGCCGGCGATCGTCTGCGGACCGGCGTTGAACACCGCGCCGGAGTAGGAGCTGTCGTCGACGTCGTCGAGCAGGCACACGTCCACGCCGCCGACGGCCTTGGTGATGTCGTGGAAGCCCAGCAGGTTCACTTCGGCGTAGTGGTCGATGCTGGCACCGGAGAGCTCTTCGATCGTTTTGATCAGGAACTTCTGGCCCTCGGCCTTGGACTGCAGCTCCAGCTGCCTGGGGTCGGTGACGCCCTCCTGCTCCAGCCGGTGGTGGGCCTCGCTCTTCGCGCGGCCGAGGGCGGAGTTGAGCTTCTGCTCTCCGAATCCGTTGCCGAGCTGGACCATGGTGTCGCGGGGGAAGGAGACCGCGCTGGCGCGTTGTCCGCCGTTGGGGATGCGCACCAGGATCATGGTGTCGGTGAGGTCGCCGCCCTCGTCGTCGGTGGTGCGCAGTTCCTTGAGCACTTCTTCGGGCAGCGGGTTCCCGTCGGCGTCGGTGCGGCTGTCGTTGCCGACCAGCAGCACGTCGGTGGCCCCGTCGGGCGAGTTCAGCCCGCTGCCGATCACATCGCTGCCGGAGAGGCCGTTGTTCAGGTTGCGCAGCGTTCCCCACGCGTAGCCGGTGGTGCCGAGCACCAGCACCGACAGCAGCGCGGCCACGGTGCGGCCGATGTTCCCGCCGGTGCGGCGCGCGGGGCGCGCGTGCTCGTCGGGTGGCGGGGGTGCGGGCGGTGCCGCGGGGTTGCGGTGACCGGCGGCGGCCGCCGCGGCCCGGCGGCTCGATCGGGACGGCCGGTCGGGTGCCGCGTGATCGCCGCGGGGGCGATCGGGCTTGGCGCGGTCCTTGGCCCGATCCGACTTGGCGCGATCGGGTGTGGCCCGCTCGGGCTTGGGACGGTCGGCCGGGGTCGGTCGACCGGGCTCGCCGCCTGCGGGTCGTCCGGCCGGTGCGCCGCCGGGGCGGGGCCTGCCGGGAGTGCCGCCGGCCGGGCCGCCCTTCGGCCCGCGCGGGGGGACGGGCCTGCCCGGCTGCCCTGGTGGGCCACCTGGCCGTCGCGACCGGTCGTCCACGCCGAATCCTCCTTGGGGCCTGCCTTGCGAGCGTTGCTCCTCGCCGGGGTGATGTCGGCGGGGTCACCGTGCAGGCTAACGGTGATCTGTCGCCGGGGTTGCGCGCGGGCGGGACCATCGACGTCACTCGAACGATGGACAGGGCTGATCACGCAGAGCACTGTCCGACCTCATTCTGCGTGGCGATCCGCGGCGCCCCACGAGCCCCTCCCGGCACTCCGGTAGCGGCCGGGAAACCCCCCACAACCGGTGCGCACGAGATCCGCGCCGGTACCGTGATCCGGCCGGTCGCGCGCGTGGCAGACTGCGGGCGACGCCAGCCCGGCCCGGATCATCGTCCGGTCCGGTCGCCTCTTTCGGGAAGGTGCCATGCGAGTTCTGATCACCGGCGGTGCCGGTTTCATCGGGTCGCACTTCGTGCGGCAATCGCTCGGCGGTGCCTATCCGGACCTCGCGGACGCCGAAGTCGTGGTGCTCGACAAGCTCACCTACGCGGGGAACAGGGAGAACCTGCGCCCCGTCGCGGAAGACCCGCGGCTGCGGTTCGTGCAGGGCGACATCTGCGATCCGGAGCTCGTCGCCGACCTGATGCGCGGGGTCGACCTGGTGGTGCACTTCGCCGCCGAGTCCCACGTGGACAGGTCGATCCTCGGCGCCTCCGACTTCGTGCGCACCAACGTCCTCGGCACCGACGTGCTGCTGCAGGCCGCGCTCGCCGCCGAGGTCGGCAAGTTCGTGCACGTCTCCACCGACGAGGTGTACGGCTCCATCGACGAGGGCTCCTGGCCCGAAGCGGATCCGCTCGAACCGAACTCGCCGTACTCCGCCGCGAAGGCGGGCTCGGACCTGCTGGCCCGCGCCTACTTCCGGACCCACGGCCTGCCGGTGTGCGTGACCCGGTGCTCCAACAACTACGGGCCGTACCAGTTCCCGGAGAAGATGCTGCCGCTGTTCATCACGAACCTGCTGGACGGGCGGCAGGTGCCGCTCTACGGCGACGGCGGCAACGTGCGGGACTGGCTGCACGTCACCGACCACTGCCGCGGCATCCGGCTCGTGGCCGAATCCGGGCGGCCGGGCGAGGTGTACAACATCGGCGGCGGCACCGAGCTGACCAACCGACGGCTCACCGACCGGCTGCTGGCCGAACTCGGCGCCGACGAGTCGATGGTGCGGCCCGTCGAGGACCGCAAGGGCCACGACCGCCGCTACTCGGTGGACCACACCAAGATCAGCACCGAGCTGGGCTACCGGCCCGTCGTCGACTTCGACGAGGGCCTCGCCGACACCATCCGCTGGTACCGGGAGAACCGGGCCTGGTGGGAACCGCTGAAGCAGGCGGCGACGATCAGCCGATGACGGAACGGGAAGCGGGCCCGATCACCGGCCCGGACGAGATCGCGCTGCTGATCCCCGGCGGCCGCGGCCAGCTGGGCCGCGAACTGCGCCGCCGCGCGCAGGGCAGGCTCGGCCTCGTGCACGCGCCCGGCTCCGGCGAGCTCGACGTCCGCGACGAGCAGGACGTCACCGACGAGGTGGACGCGTTCGCCGAGACCGCGCGGGACAACGACCTGCGGCCCGTCGTCATCAACGCCGCCGCGCACACCGCGGTCGACGCGGCCGAAGGCGAACCGGACCGGGCCGCGGCGATCAACGAGGCCGGGGCCGCGGCGCTGGCCCGCGCCTGCGCGGTGCGCCGGGTGCCGCTGGTGCACCTGTCCACCGACTACGTCTTCGACGGCACCGCGGACGCGCCCTACGAACCGTCGGACGAGACCGGGCCGCGCACGGTGTACGGGCGCACCAAGCTCGCCGGGGAGCGCGCGGTCCTCGCCGCCGCCGAGCGGGCCTGGGTGGTGCGCACCTCCTGGGTGTACGGCGCCGGGGGCGGGAACTTCGTCAAGACGATGGTGCGGCTCGCCGGCGAGCGCGAGCAGGTGACCGTGGTCGAGGACCAGATCGGCGGACCCACCTGGACCGGTGACCTGGCCGCGGGCCTGCTGGAGCTGGCCGGGCTGCTCGTCGAGCGGCGCGACCCGGCGGATCGGGTGCTGCACTGCACGAACTCCGGGCAGGCCAGCTGGTACGAGTTCGCCCGCGCCGTGTTCGCCGAGATCGGCGCCGACCCGGACCGGGTGCTGCCGTGCGGCACCGCCGACTTCCCGCGGCCGGCGCCGCGGCCCGCCTACTCGGTGCTGTCCCCGCGCGCGTGGCGCGCGGCCGGGCTGGGCCCGCTGCGGGATTGGCGTTCGGCGCTGGCGGCGGCGTTCGAGGTGGACGGCGCGGCGCTGCGCGGCGAGGACTGACGCGGGCTCGGTGCCCGTTCCCGGCCCGCCCACCGTTCTCCTGGTCCGCCCACCGTTCTCCCGGTCCGGCCGCGGTTCTCCCGGTTCGGCCCTTCGTCCCGGCTCGAATCCGGTCCGGGCTTGCGGCCGACGGCCTCGCGCGCCGCGTTCGCGCATTCGCCCGGCCGTTTCGTTGCTCCTGCATTCGATTCGAGCCGTTCGGTTTCCGATTCACCATTACCGCTGCCAGCGACCGTGTTACAGGCGAACGGGTGATCGTTGCTCCGGATCGGCGCGAGAACCGCTGCGGTACTTAGCGGTAACGATACCGAAGTAGTCACTCTTCGAGCCTAGTGCGATCACTTGTTCGGCGGGTTGGCAGCGAGTTCCCGGCATGAGGAAATTTCACCGCGGCCGGTGAAGTATCGGGCCGACTGGAATGTCGCGGAAATCGCATGATCTGCGCTCGGAGAAAGGTATGCCATGGACTTCCGGTACGAAGCATTCTGCTTCGCCGATCCGCTGTTCTTCGACGAGCAGAACGGCGCTTCCGGTGGTCCCGGCGAATACGCGCGGCTGCTCGAACTCCCGGAGGTCCCCAGCTGGTCGGACGCCACCGCGGGCGGGTGGCGGATGCTGCGGCCGCGCGGCGTCGACCTGCCGTCCCAGGGCTGGAAGGTGCACGTGTCGGCGACCCTGGAGAACGCGGAACGCGTGCTGCGCATCGTCGGCGGACATTGCCTGCGCAATCGGATCGCGTTCAAGCACCTGACCGGTCGCGAAGTGCTCCTCGCCCGCAACTCCAAATACGCGTCGCGCTCGTCGAGCGGGAAGTTCATGACGCTCTACCCGGTCGACGACAATCATCTCGAACGCATTCTGCTCGAACTGTCCGGGCCGCTGGGCGGTGAATCCGGGCCCTACGTGCTGAGCGATCTCCGCTGCGGTGCGGGCCCGCTGTACGTGCGCTACGGCGGATTCGAACAGCGCTGGGTGGAAGTCGACGGAACCCGGGTGCTCGCCGTCGAACGACCCGATGGCGCCCTCGTTCCCGATGCGCGCGGACCCGGGTTCTCGGTGCCCGACTGGGTGCGGCTGCCCGCATTCCTCGAACCGCACCTGGCCGCCCGCCGGGGCGACGGATCGACCCGGTTCCCGTACCGGGTGACGTCCTCGATGCACTTCTCCAACGGCGGCGGCGTGTACCGCGCCACCCGGGAATCCGACGGGCTCGACGTGGTGCTCAAGGAGGCCCGGCCGCACGCCGGGCTGGACCGCGACGGCACCGACGCCGAAGTCCGGCTGCGCCGGGAGCACCAGGTGCTGCGGCACCTCGACGGCGTTCCCGGCGTGCCCGCGGTGCACGAGCTGTTCACCGCGTGGGAACACACCTTCCTCGCGCTCGAACCGGTCCCCGGTCGCAACCTCGGCTCCTGGCTGGCCCGGAACTACCCGCTGACCCGCAGCGGCACCACCGCGGAAGACCTCGCCGACTACGCCGACCGCGCGCTCGCCCTGCTCGACCGGGTGCGCGACCTGATCGACCGGGTGCACGCGCGGGGCGTCGTGTTCGGCGACCTGCACCCGCTGAACGTGCTGGTCGACGAGGACGATTCGGTGGCGCTCGTCGACTTCGAGATGGCCGAGCCGGACCCGGACGCGCCGCGGCCCGCGCTCGGTGCGCCCGGCTTCCGCGCCCCGCCCGGCTGCAGCGGCACCGAGGTGGACGGGCACGCGCTCGCCGCCCTCGCGCTGTGGATGTTCCTGCCGCTGAACGCGCTGCTGGAACTGGCGCCCGGCAAGCTCGACGCGCTCGTCGACGTGGCGCGGCGCCGCTTCCGGCTGCCCGCCGAGTACGGCGGGGCGCTGCGGGACCGCCTGCTGCCCGCCGGCGCCGCACCCGCCACCACCGAACTGGACCAGCCCGCGCCGGACTGGGGCATCGTCCGCAAAGGACTCGCCGAAGGCGTGCTCGGCAGCGCCACCCCGGCACGCGCGGACCGGCTGTTCCCCGGCGACATCGAGCAGTTCCGGGTCGGGGGCACCGGCATCGCCCACGGCGCCGCGGGCGTGCTGCTCGCGCTGGACGTCGCAGGCGCGGGCCGCTACCCGGAGCACGAGCAGTGGCTGCTCGACGCGGTGCGCCGCACCCCGCCGCAGCGGCCCGGCCTGCTCGACGGCGCGCACGGCACCGCGCACGTCCTCGACCACTTCGGGCACCGCGAAGCCGCGCGAGAACTGGTCGACTCCGCCGCCGGGCTCACCGCGCAGACCACCGGCCACGGCTACGGCGCCGGACGGGCGGGCATCGCGCTGAACCTGCTGCACCTGGCGCACCGCTGGGACGACGGGGAGCTGCTGCGGCGCGCGGTGCACCTGGGCAGCAGGCTCGCCGACGAACTTCCCGCCGCCGCACCACCCGGCGAGGTGGGCCGGGCCGGGCTGCTCGACGGCTGGTCCGGGCCCGCGCTGCTGTTCGCGCACCTGCACGACGTCACCGGGGAGCGCGCCTGGTTGGACCTGGCCGACCGGGCGCTGCTGCGCGACCTCGACGAGTGCACCCACCTCGACGGCGGCGGCCTCCAGGTGCGCGACGGCGGCGCCCGAACCCTGCCGTACGCGGGAGTCGGCAGCGCGGGCATCGCGCTCGTCGCCGAAGAGCTCGCGCTGCGCCACCCCGATGCCGAATGCCTGCGGCGGCAACCGGAACTGCTGACCGCCTGCCTCGGCGAATTCGTCATCCACCCGGGACTGCTGCACGGCCGCTGCGGGTTGCTCGCGGCGCTGGCCGCGGCGAACCGGCGGCTCCCCGACCCGGAGCGGACCGCGGCGATCGGCACCCACCTCGCCGCGCTCGGCTGGCACGCGCTGCCGATCGGTGACGGCGGCATCGCCATGCCCGGCAACCAGCTGCTGCGGCTGTCGATGGACGTCGCCACCGGCGGCGCCGGAGTGCTCGCCACCGTCGCCGCCGTCCTCGACGGGCACGGCAGGGTCCTGCCGTTCCTCGGCACCGCGCCGTGAGCACCGCCGTGAACAGCGCGGCGAACACCGCTGTGAACCGCGCCGTGAGCACCGCCGTGAGCACCGCGCACCGGCCGGGCGACCGGCACCACGAACTCCGGGCGGAATCCCGCCCGGTCAACGAAGGAAACGACGGAAGGAACGACCATGGAGATGGTCCTGCAGCTCCAGGAGCTCGAAGCCCAGCACGACGCCTCGTTCGGCGGTGGCGGCGGTGGCGGCGACAACGGCAGCAACCTGAGCCTGCTCGCGAGCTGTGCCAACAGCACGGTGAGCCTGCTCACCTGCCACTGATCGCGGCGTCGCCCGCCTCGTACCGCGCGGGGGTCAGGTGGCGGAGCTCCGACGACCCGCTCGAACCAGTGCGGCGAGCCCACGTCCGGCGGCCCACCCGCCGGACGGCGGGACCGCCTCCGGGAGCAGGTCGTCGCGGAACCGCGACGGTGCCGGTCGCGACCGGTGGGCACCGGTCGGCGCACGCGCCGGCCGAGCGACGGCACCACGCGGAGCACGATCCCGAGGCAGGCGACGGGTGAGGAGCAGCCCCGGCACCCCACACGGTGCCGGGGCTTTTCCCTGCTGTGCCGGGGGTTCTTCTTCCTCGGTGGTCGGGTGGTGGAACCTCGGCGGTTCCCTCGCTGCGGGATCGCCGACGGGTGCTGGGACGTCGCGGGTGATCGGGGGTGTTCGCCGCGGTGGTGGGGATCGGGATGGAGGAGGACGGCGGATGGTGGACGACGAGCGGGTGCTGCGGGACGCGGTGCGCGCGCAGCGGGGGCCGGTGCTGCTGCTGGTGCTGACCGCGCTGGCGGCGGCGGGCTGCGCGCTGCTGGTGCCCGCGGCACTGGCGCGGACCGTCGACGCGGCCGTCGCCGCCGCGGGGAGCGGTACCGCCGGACCGCTGCTGGTCCTGCTGCTGCTCGGCTGCGGCGGGATCGCCGCCCAGGTGCTGGCCGTGCTGCTGTCGGCGCGGATCACCGCCGCCACCACGGCCCGGCTGCGCACCGGCCTGGCCGAGCGGCTGGTGCTCCTCGGGCACCGCGGCGGGTTCGCCGCCGGGGACGCGGTCAGCAGGCTCACCGGGGACTGCGCGGGCGCGGGCGCGATCACCGCGACGTTGGTGGAGCTCACGACCTCGGTGCTGCTGTCCGCGGGAGCGCTCGGCGCGCTGGTGCTGCTGGACTGGCGGGTGGCGCTGGTGTTCGTGGTGCTGCTGCCGCTCGTGGTCCTGCTGGCCCGGTCGCACCTGCGCAGCACGGCCGCGGACCTGCTCGACTACCAGGAGGCGTCCGGCGAGCTGGGCGCCCGGCTGCTCGACGCGGTCACCGGGCTGCGCACCATCGCCGCCGCCGGGGTCGCCGAGCAGGAGGCGCAGCGGGTGCTGCGGCCGCTGGCGCGGCTCGGCGCGGCGGGCGCGGGCACTTGGCGCACCCAGGCCCGGTTGATGTGGCGGGCCGGGTTGTTGCTGCCGCTGGTGCAGATCGCGGTGCTGGGCGCGGCCGGGATCGGCGTGTTCGCGGGCAGGCTCAGCGTCGGCGAGGTGCTCGCCGCGTTCGGCTACGCCACCGCGGGCATGGCGGTCGTGCGGCAGTCGGCGCTGTTCACCGCCCTGTCGCGCGCCCGCTCCTGCGCGCGGCGGATCGCGGAGGTGCGCGGGAGCGCACCGGATCCGACCGGCACCCGGGTGCTGCCGCCGGGGCCGGGGGAGCTGCGCGTCCGCGGTGCCGCGGTCGACGAGGTGCTCGACGGGCTCGACCTGGTGGTGCCCGCGGGCACGATCGTCGCCGTCGTCGGGCGTTCCGGTGCGGGCAAGTCCACCTTCGCCGAACTGCTCGCCGGGCTGCGCCCGCCGGACCGGGGCCGGGTGCTGCTGGACGGGGTGCCGGTGGCGGAGCTGGACCCGGCGGCGGCGCACGTCGGGGTGGCCTTCGCCCGGCCGGCGCTGCTCGGGAGCACGGTGGCGACCGCGGTGTCCTACGGGGCCGTCGAAGCCGACGTGGCCGCCGCCTGCCGCGCCGCCCAGGTGCACGACCTGGTGACGCGGCTGCCCGACGGCTACCTCACCCCGCTCGCCGACGTCCCGCTCTCCGGCGGGGAGGCGCAGCGGCTCGGGCTGGCCCGCGCGCTGGCCAGGACGCCGCGGCTGCTGGTGCTCGACGACGCCACCGCCAGCCTGGACACCATCACCGAGGACCGCGTGGAGCGCGCCATCACCACCGCGCTGCCCGGCCGCACCCGCGTCGTGGTCACCCACCGCGCGGGCACCGCGCGCCGCGCCGACCTCGTGGTGTGGCTCGACGAGGGCCGGATCCGGCGCGCCGCCCCGCACGCGGAGCTGTGGGCCGACCCGGACTACCGCGCCCTGTTCACCGAGGAGGCGCCGTGCTGATCGGCGAATACCGGCGGGCCCTGACCGGGCACCGGCGCGGCTGGGCGGTGCTGCTGGCCTGCTCCGCGCTGGAGGCCGCGCCCGCGCTGCTGTCCGGGACGTTCGTGCGCAACGCCGTCGACCGCGGGTTCGCCGCCGGCCGGTTCGACGTCGGCGCGGCCTGGCTGCTCGCGTTCGCCGCCGCCGCGGTGCTCGGCGCGACCGGGGTCCGGTTCGTGTGGCGGCGCATCGGCGCCATCGTGGAACCGCTGCGGGACGTGCTGGTGCGCCGCGTCGTGCGCGACGTGCTCGCCGACACCGTCCCGCCGCGCGGCGGACCGGACGCGGCGGGCGTCGCCCGGATCACCCAGCACGTGGAGGTGGTGCGGGACGCGACGGCGGGACTGCTCGTGCAGGCCAGAGGACTGCTGGTGTCGGTGGTCGCCGCGCTCGCCGGGGTGGCGGCGCTGGACCCGCTGCTGCTGTGGCCGGTGGCGCCGCCGGTGCTGCTGGCGATCGCGCTGTTCGGGTGCTCGCTGCCCGCGCTGGCCCGCAGGCAGCGCGGCCTCGCCCTCGCCGACGAGCGGGCCGCCACCCGGGCCGGGGCGGTGCTCACCGGGCTGCGCGACGTGGCGGCCTGCGGCGCGCAGCGGCAGGCGATCGGCGCGGTGCGCGCCGCGGTGGACGAGCAGGCCGCGGCCGCGGTGCGGATGTCCACCGCCGCCGCGCTGCGCACCCTGATCATCGGCGCCGGGGGACTGCTGCCGGTGCTGCTGGTGCTGGCCATCGCACCGTGGGCCGTCGACGCGGGACGGCTCACCGCGGGCGCGGTGCTCGGCGCGCTGGTGTACGTCACCGGCACCGTGCAGCCTGCGCTGCACGGGCTGGCCGCCACCACCGGATCGGTGCTGCTGCGGCTGCTGGTGGCGCTGCACCGGCTCGCCGAGATCGGCCGCGAGGAACCCGCGGACCGGCCGCGCGGCGTGCCGAACGGACCGGAGGTGCGGGCGCGCGGGCTCACCCACCGGTGGGGCGACCACGCCGAACCCGTGCTGTCCGAACTGGACCTGGACCTGGCCCCCGGCGATCACCTGGCGGTCGTCGGACCCAGCGGCATCGGCAAGTCCACCTTCGCCGGGCTGCTCACCGGCACCACCGCGCCCACCGGCGGCTCGGTGCGCATCGGGGGAGTGGAAGTCGCCGAGCTCGACCCGGCGCTGCGGCACCGGCTCATCGCGTTCACCCCGCAGGAGACGTACCTGTTCGCCGGTACGGTGCGGGAGAACCTGGCGCTGCTGGCGGCCGGGAGCACCGACGAGCACCTGCTGGCCGCGGCAGGCGAAGTCGGAGCCGCCGACCTGGTCGGCGCGCTCGGCGGGCTGGACGGCGCCGTGCGGCACGGCGGCACCGGCCTGTCGGCGGGGCAGCGGCAACTGCTCGCGCTGGCCAGGGTGCACGCGAGCGCGGCGCCGATCGTCGTGCTCGACGAGGCCACCGCGCACCTCGACGGCCCCGCCGAAGCCCGCGCCGAACGCGCCTTCGCCGCCCGCGGCGGGGTGCTGGTGGTGATCGCGCACCGGCTCGGCTCGGCGCGGCGCGCGAACCGCGTGCTGCTGCTCGACGGCGGCGGCGCCCGGCTCGGCGCACCCGACGAACTGCTCGCCGGCTCCGCGACCTACGCCGAGCTGGTGCGCGCCTGGGACGGCGTCCCGCCCGACCTCAGCGGACGGTGAGCAGGCAGTCCCGCAACCGGATCAGCCCGTCCCGCAACCGCGTCTTCACCGTCGCGGCCGGGGCGGCCAGCCGGTGCGCCGCCGCCCGGTAGTCGAGCCCGCAGTAGTAGGTCAGCGCCACCGCCTCCCGCTGCAACGCGGTCAACCCGGCCAGGCAGCCCCGCACCTCGCAGTGCTCGCCGCGGATCAGCACCGCCTCCACCACCGAGTCGTGCGCGATCTGGTGCGAGCGCGCCGCGAACCGCAGCTCCCGCGCCCGCGCCGCCCGCACCGAGCGCAGCCGGTCCACGGCCCGCCGGTGCGCGACGGTGAGGACCCAGCCGATCGCGCCGCCGCGCTCCGGCCGGTACCGGGCTGCGGTGCGCCACACCTCCACGAGCGCCTCCTGGGCGACCTCCTCCGCCTGCGCGTCGTCGTCGAGCACGTCGCGGGCCGCCGCGTGCACGAGCACCACGACCCGGTCGTAGAGCAGCTCGAACGCGCGCTGGTCGCCCGCGGCCACCCGGAGCAGCAGTGCGTCCGGTCCGTCCCGCGCCCCCGCGCCCTGGGGCTGCCGCATCCGATCTCCCGTCCCGTCGTCCGCCCGTACTCCCGGTGTTCGGTGCCGACCGGGGCGGCGACGGGCCGAAACGGTGATCCGGCCAGGAACGGCGCGAATCGGGCGCCCGCGAAGAAGGCCACCGGGCACTGCCCGGTGGCCTTCCCGCTGCGTCGGCCGGATCAGATGCCGAGGCCGCCGGTCAGGTCCTCGACGGTGCCCTCGACGCCGCCGACGGGGCCGTCGGCACCGGTCAGCGGGGCCGTCAGGTCCGCCATCGGGGCGACGCCGCCGACCACGTCGTCGACCGGCAGCTCACCGGTGACGTCCTGCACCGAACCCATGACGCCGCCGCCGTCGACGCCGCCGAGGTCCAGCCCGCCGGTCAGGTCACCGGCGCCGGTGAGGTCCGAGAGCTGACCGGTCAGGTCGCCGCCCTGGACGCCGCCGACGGTGTCCTCCAGGCCGCCGACCACGTCGGTGACGCCGTTGCCCGCGACGTTGCCCGCGTTCAGGTCGCCGGTCAGGCCGCTGATGTCACCGGTGTTGATGTCGCCGACCAGGCCGACGTCGTTGCCGTTGCCGACGGGCGCGCCCAGCTGGTTGTCCGAGCCGGTGCTGTCCTCGCTGCGGGACATCTCGGTGCTGTTGCCGCTGTTCTCGGTGGACTGCTCGTCGGTGGTGCGCGCCGTCGGCGACAGCAGGCCTTCGACGTCGCCGAGCGCGGTGAAGATCTCCGGGGTGGCCATGGTGCTCTCCAATTCGTCGGGGCCGTTCGGGAGGAACGGCATCAGGGCGTCCGCGGGTGCGCCGTGGCCGTCGGCGGCGAGCGCCACCAGCCCTGGGGGCAGGGCTCGGGTGAACTCGTCGACGACCTCGACCGGTGCGAGGTCGAGGGCCAGGGAGGCGGCGTGCACCACGTCCGCACCGCTCAGCTCGGGCAGGCCCGCCTGGTCCAGGAACGCGCGCGGTTCGGCGGTGAACTCGGCGCGCGATTCCGCGCCGGTCACCACTCTCCGCAATATTTCGTACACCGTGTCCACGGTTCGCACGCTCCGTTCCCAGGGATTCCGCACGAGCGGGGCGGAACGGTTGTGGCGAAGTCATCGGTACCCGCCGCACAGCCTCGTCCGAGCCTGCCAGGACTCGGATTCCGGGGACCGATCGCACCGCGACCCTCGCGCCGCCGACCCGTTCCGCCCGTGGTCACCACGCTAGGAGAGCTGCGGGAAGCAGGACATGGGGGTGATCCCCGTACGGTTTTCCGCTATTAGGGGATCGGGTGCGAACTGATTCTCCAGCGGCAGATCAGGAACGCGGCGGGAAATCGATTGGTCGATTTCCGGTGGGATTCGACACCGAGTTCCGGCGGCGTTCCCCATCGATTCGGATAAACATCGCGCGGGGACCGATCGATCGGGCCCGCGGCTACGAAGGAATGCGGTGCCGGGTGCTGCCACGGCACCTTCGCACGGATCGCGGCCGCCGCGGTCACGGTCCGGGAGTGCCGGGATACCGGGTGTGCATCGGTGTGGTCGCGGCATCGGTGTGGTCGCGGAACCGGGGCGGACGGCCGGACGCGGCCGGGTCAGCTCGCCGCGCGCTCGTAGGCGCGCAGCGTCGCCTCCGCGCAGCCGCGCCAGGTGAAGCGGGCCGCGTGCGCCCGCCGCGCCGCCACCGCCGCCGGGTCCGGGGCGGCTTCCCCGGCCCGCCGCAGCGCCGCGCGCAGCGCCGCCGCGTCGCCGTGCGGGACGAACTCCGCCAGCCCGCCGGTGACCTCCCGCAGCACCGGCAGATCCGAGCAGATCACCGGTACCCCGCAGGCCAGCGCCTCCAGCGCGGGCAGCCCGAAGCCCTCATCCCGCGAGGGCAGCACCAAAGCCCGCGCCCCGGCCACCACGCTGCGCAGCTCCGGTTCCGGCAGGTACCCGGTGCGCAGCACCTTGCCGGTCTGCCGCGCCTCGCCCGGGCCGGCCAGCACCAGCGGCGGCAGGTCCCGGTCGTGCGCGCGCAGCAGCACCTCCACGCCCTTGCGCGGGCCTTCGGCGCCAACGAACGCGAAGTACTCGTCCGGCAGGCCCAGCCGGTGCAGCTCGGCACCCGGTGGCACCGCCTCGAACCACTCCGGGCCCACGCCCAGCGGGGTGACCGCCACGTCCGCGCGCGGCACCCCGAACCGCTCGGCGACGACGTCGGCGACCGCGGCGCTCGGCGTGCACACCACCGCGGCCCGCCGCACCGAGGAGCGCACCAGGTCGGCGAAACCCGGCTCCGCCTCGGCGGGCTCGTCCAGGAACGCCAGGTCGTGCACCGTCACCACGCCGCCCGCGCGCACCGCGGGCGGCAGCGCGAAGTTCGTGCCGTGCACCACGTCCACCGCGCCCGCCAGCAGCTCCACCGGCGGGAACGGCGCCCGGGTCCACAACGCCCGCACCGCCCGCGCCGGCACCGGCACGCCGGTGGCCCGCACCCCCGGCGGCACCGCCCCGCGCAGCGCGCGCCAGCCGCGCGCGGTGAACCCGATCGCCCGAGCGTCCACACCGGACATCCGGCCGAGCTCTGCGCTCAACGACGCGGTGTAGCGCCCGATCCCGGTGCGCCTGCCCAGCAGCGGAGTGCCGTCCAGCAGGACCCGCAGCGGCCCGCTCACCGCTTGCGGAGCCGATCACCGGCCAGCCTGCGCAACCGGCCACCGGCCCGCCGCGCCACCTCGACCGGGCCACCCGCGTCCAGGTATTCGCGCAGCAGCGCCACATCGCGGCGCACCGCCTCCACCCGGTCCGGCGGCTGCGTCCGGGTCAGCGGCGACGCGGCCCGCAACCGGTCCGCGGCCGGGCGCGGGTCGCGGCAGAACTCGGTGAGCGGCGCCAGCACCGACTCCCAGGTGAACCGCTCCCGCACCGCCTCGATGCGCTCCCGGCAGGACGCGGCGAACTCCGCGTCGTAGAGCACCCGCTCCAGCGCCGCGGCCAGCGCGTCCGGGTCCTCGGCGGGCACCACCACGCCCAAGCCCTCCTGCCGCACCAGGTCCGCGAACGAATCGCCGTCCGTCGTCACCACCGGCAGCCCCGACCACAGGTAGTCCAGCACCCGGGTGCGGAACGCGAACGTCGTCTCCACGTGCTCGAAGTGCGAGGTCACGCCGCAGTCGGCGTCCAGCAGGAAGTTCTGCCGCTCCCCGTACGGCACCCACGTCTCGTTGAAGAACACGTGCTTGCCGGTCAGGCCCAACCGGCTCGACAGGTGCCGCGTCCGGTCCGCCATGCCCATCTCCGGCACGTCCGGGTTCGGGTGCTTCATGCCGAGGAAGAACAACCGCACGTCGTGGTGCCGCCGCGCGACCCGGTCCACCGCGTGCAGCAGCGTCAGCGGGTCGAACCAGCTGTAGACGCCGCCCGCCCACAGCACCACCTTGTCGTCGGCGTCCACGCCCGGCTGCACGCCCTTGATCGCCGGACCGGTGCGGCGCGGCGCCACCGAGGACAACCCGAACGGCACCACCTCCAGCAGCGAGCGCACCGTCGGATCGGTGTCGTAGAGGCCCGGCGTCAACCGGCCCAGCGACGCCAGGTGCCCCAGCCAGAAGTGCCGCTGCCGCTCCGAGGCGCACAGGAAGAAGTCACCGCGCTCCAGCTGCGAGTTCAGCACCTTCGTCACCCCGCGCAGGTCGGCGGCGCGGCGTTCGTCGTCGGTGTCCCGGCCCTGCTCCAGCAGCTCCAGGTGCATCGGGTCGTACACGTCGCACACCACGACCTTCGTGGAGTCGGCGTGCTTGAGCGCGGGCACCATCTCCAGCACGTGGCCCTGCACGATCACCACGTCCGCCCACTCCACGTGCGCGGCGAGCTCGCGCGGTTTCGCCGCCACCACGGGGAAGGCCGACTCCGGCGGGTTCACGTGCGCGTTCACGCTGACCAGCCGCACCTGGTGCTCGGCGCTGAGCACCTCCGCCATGTGCCAGGCGCGGATCGCCGGGCCCGCCATCCGCTCGGCCACCGAGTCCCCGGTGATCACCGCGATGGTGCGGGGGCGGCCGTAGACCTCGTCCAGGCCGAACGCGTCCACCAGCACCTCGTGCGCGGCCAGGTAGCTCGGCAGCGGGTAGGCCGGTTCCATCGCCTTGCGCATCAGCGGCACCAGGTCCGCGTCCGAGCGCACCCGGGCGGCCTGCTCGACCTCCCGGGACTCGGCCAGCTGCGGCAGCATCTCCACGAACCGGTCGATCGCGAGCAGGCTCGCCAGCGAGTCCCGCGAGATCGGCACCTCGTCGTCGAAGTCCGGGCCCTCCGGGCGCCGCGTCATCTCCAGCTGATCCGGGTCGATGTCGCCGCGGGCGGTCGCGCGGCGCACCGACAGCGCCATCGCCGCGGGCAGCACCTTCGCCAGCGTCTCCGCGGAGACGTTCTTGTACAGCGCGGCCAGCGCGTTGCGCTCCAGCAGGAAGTGCTCCCGCGCGGAGGACACCTGCGTCATCGAGGCGTGGTGGCGGTGGAAGGTCAGCGACCGCGGCTCGTAGCGCACCCGCCAGCCGCGCAGGTTCAGCCGCCAGCCCAGGTCCACGTCCTCGTAGAACATGAAGAACCGCTCGTCGAACCCGTCCAGCGCGGCGAACAGCTCGGCGCGCACCAGCAGCGCCGAACCGGTGCCGAACAGCACGTCCCGCGGCGCGTCGTGGCTGCCGTCGTCCGGTTCGCCTGCGAACCGCTTGTAGCCCATGCCGAACCAGGTGAGCCCGCCGTCCACGAAGTCGACGAGCTCGCCCTCCCAGTCCAGGACCTTGCTGGCGACCGCGCCCACCGTCGGCTCGGCGCGCAGCACCGCCACCGCGGCCCGCACCCAGTCCCGGTCCGGCCGGGCGTCGTTGTTCAGGAACGCCAGCACCTGGCCCGACGCGGTCCGCGCGCCCAGGTTGCAGCCGCCGGCGAAACCCAGGTTCTCGCCCGGTTCCAGCACGGTGGCGCCCGGCGCCGCGGCGCGGATGCGGGCGGCTTCGGCGCTGCCCGGGGTGTTGTCGACGCAGATCAGTTCCAGCCGGTCCGCCGGGTAGTCCAGTTGGTCGCGCACCGCGCGCAGGCACGTGATCGTGTCCTCGGCACCGCGGTGGTTGACGACGATCACGGAGACTGCGGGCAGCGCAGCGGACTCGGAGGTATCAGCCACGCCCCTAAGCGTGCCCTATCGGTGCCCGCCGAACGCACGCAGTCCGAAGATCCACCCGAATCCGGCACCACCGCCGCCGGGGTGCGCGGACCGCCGGTCCGACCTCGTCGGGTGAGCGGTCCGTTGGTTCGTGCGGTGGTGTCCGGGGCGGGCTGCCCGTCCGATGCCGTTGGGCGAACGGTCCGTTCACCCGCGGAGCGGGTGCGGGTCAGCGGCCCGCCCAGCGCCGCCACACCTCGGCGCGGGCCCGCGCGGTGCGGCCGCGGCGGGCGAGCAGCGCGCCGGGGGCGAGCGCGCCGAGCTCGGCGAGCACCCGCAGCCGGAGCCCGAGCCGGAAGTTCGGCGGCGGCACCGGAGCTCCGCGCAGCCGCCGCAGCGGCAGCACCCCGGTGAGCGCGGCGAACCGGGCGAGCTCCCGCACCGCGACCCGCCCCGGCGCGCAGCGCAGCAGCATCAGCAGCCGGTTCCGCTCGTTCCACCGGTGGAACCGCGCCGAACCGGGCCGGGTGCTCGCGCCGTGCAGGTGCGCCACCCGCGCGCCGGGCACCAGCAGCACCCGGCCGCCGTCGAGCCGCAGCCGCCACGCGGTGTCGGTGTCCTCGTAGTAGCAGAAGAACCGCGCGGGAACTCCGCCCGCGGCGCGCAGTTCCGCGGTCCGCAGCAGCGCCGCCCCGCCGCAGAACCCGAACACCTCCCGCACCGGGGCGGTTCCGGCGATCGGGTCGGTCCCGGCCGAGTCGGCATCAGCGCTCGGATCGACTCCGGCCCTCGGATCGGTTTCGGGCCCCGGATCGCCCCCGGCCCGCGCACCGGCCCCGCCCCCCGAATCGACGCCGTGCCCGTCTGCGCTCAACCGCACCCCGGCGGACTGCACCACCCCGTCGGGAGTGCGCAGCACCGCGGCCGCCGCCCACACCCCGCGGTCCGCGTCGAGCGCGTCCTCCAGCGCGGCGAGCCAGCCGGGTTCGGGCGCGGCGTCGTCGTTGAGCCAGGCGGTGAACGGGGTGCCGATCCGCGGCAGCGCGGCGGCGATCCCGCCCGCGTAGCCGAGATTGCGGGGCAGCCGCAGCACCTCCGGCCGGGACGGGTGCCGGGCGATCAGCTCGGCCGTGCCGTCGTCGGAGGCGTTGTCCACCACCAATGTCCGATGTGGACGGTCGAGTGCGGCTACCGCGTCCAGGCAGGCGGTCAGGTGCCGCCGCCCGCGCCACGTCACCACCACGACCGTGCTCCGCACACCGCCTCCGTCCCGCCGCAGGCCCCGAACCCTAGGCGACGGCACCGCGCTTCCCGGCGGGGCCGGTGAATTCGCAGCGTAGGGTTCTGCTCGGAGTGCAGCGTCCGCGAACCGGAGAGGTGATGAGGTGCCCGAGTTGGTCGTGATCGCCGAGCAGCTGGTCGCCCGCGTGCCCGGCGGAACGGGCCGCTACACCCGCGAACTGCTCGCCGCGCTCGCCGCCACCGCCCCCGCGGGCTGGGAGGTGAGCAGCGCGATCAGCCGCGGCGGCGACCCGGCCCGCGCCACCGTGGCCGGGGTGGCGGGCCCGAAGGTGCTGCCGCTGCCGCGCCGCGCCCTCACCGCGGCCTGGGAGCACGGCCTCCCGCCGTGGCCGGGCGGCGACGCGGTGCACGCCATGACCCCGTTGGCCCCGGCCCGCAAGCGCGGCCGCGGCCTGGTGGTGACGGTGCACGACACGGTGCCCTGGACGCACCCGGAGACGCTCACCCCGCGCGGCGCCGCCTGGCACCGCCGCGCGATCACCCGCGCCGCCCGGGAGGCCGACGCGATCGTGGTGCCCACCGAGGCCGTCGCCGCCGACCTCGCCACCCGCGTCGAGCTGCGCGCCGACGTGCGGGTGATCGGCGAAGGCGTGCCCGAGGCGCTGCTCGCCGCCCCCGACCCGGACCGGGTGCGCACCGCCGCCGCGAGCCTCCCGCCGCGCTACCTGCTGACCGTCGGCACCTTCGAACCGCGCAAGGGCCACGCGCACCTGATCGAGGCGCTGTCCCGCCCGGAGGCCCCCGACCTGCCGCTGCTGCTGGTCGGCGTGCCCGGCTGGGGCGGGGTCGATCCGGTGCGGCTCGCCGAACGGCACGGGCTGCCCGCCGGGCGGGTGCGGGTGCTGCGCGACATCGGCGACGCCGAGCTCGCCGTGCTGCTGCGGCGGGCGACCGCCCTGGTGGCGCCGAGCCTCGCCGAAGGCTTCGGGCTGCCGGTGCTGGAGGCGATGGCGCTCGGCACGCCCGTGGTGCACTCCGACGCCCCCGCCCTGGTGGAGGTCGCCGGGTCCGCCGGCCTCACCGCGCGCCGCGCCGACCCGCGCGCGCTGGCCCGCGCGCTGCGCATCGCCGTCGACGACCCGGACCAGCGGGACCGGATGGCGGCGGCCGGACCGCGCCGCGCCGAGCTGTTCGGCTGGCGGCGCGCGGCCGAGCAGGTGTGGCGGGCGCACCTCGAGACCTGATTTCCGGAACCCCCCACGATCCGCACCGGCACCCCCGTACGCTGCACGCGTGCACAGAGGCGAGCCGCAGCTCCTCGTCGACGCCACCGCCGTCCCCGCGGACCGCGGTGGCGTCGGTCGCTACGTGGATTCCTTGTTGGCCGCGCTCGACCAGGACGGCGCGCAGCTGAGCGTCGCCTGCCAGCCGCGGGACGCCGCGCTGTACGGCAGGCTCGCCCCGAACAGCCGGATCATCCCGGCGGCGGAGGCCGTCGCGACCCGCACCGCCCGCCTCACCTGGGAGCAGACGACGCTGCCCCGGCTGGTGCGCAGGCTCGGCGCGCACGTGCTGCACTCGCCGCACTACACGACGCCGCTGGCGAACCCGGCCGCGTCCGTGGTCACCCTGCACGACGCCACGTTCTTCACCGACCCCGCGCTGCACTCGCCGGTGAAGGCCCGCTTCTTCCGCTCCTGGACGAAGGCCGCGCTGCGCCGCGCCACCCTCTGCGTGGTGCCGAGCGAAGCCACCGCCGACGAGCTCGCCCGCAGCGCCGGAGCCGACCGCACGGCGATGCACGTGATGTACCACGGCGTCGACCCCGAGCACTTCCACCCGCCGTCGCCCGCCGAGATCACGGCCGTGCGGGACCGGTTGGGTCTGCACGACCAGCCGTACGTGGCGTTCCTCGGCGCCCTCGAACCCCGCAAGAACGTGCCCGCCCTGATCAAGGGATTCACCGCGGCCGGGCGCGGCCGCTCCGACGACCCGGCGCTGGTGCTGGCCGGGCAGCCCGGCTGGGACACCCGGGTGGAGCGGGCGCTGGAGGCGGTGCCGCACCGGGTGCGGGTGATCCGCGCCGGGTACGTGCCGTTCGCCGAATTACCCGGTTTCCTCGGCGGCGCGCACGTCGTCGCCTACCCGAGCATCGGCGAGGGCTTCGGGCTGCCCGTCCTGGAGGCGATGGCCTGCGGCGCGGCCGTGCTCACCACCGGACGCCTCAGCCTGCCCGAGGTCGGCGGCGACGCCGTCGCCTACTGCGGGGTGCGGCCCGCCGAGATCGCCACCGGGCTGACCGGGCTGCTCGACGATCCGGCCCGCCGCGCCGCGCTGTCGGCCGCCGCCCAGCGCCGTGCCAAGGAGTTCACCTGGGCCGCGTGCGCGGCGCAGCACCGCGAGGCCTACTCCCGTGCGCACCACCTGCACCGCCGCCGCCGCTGACGGGGCCTCACCGCCCCGCGGCCGCCGCGCGCCGTTCGGCAGAATGTCCGGGCGTGACCGCCTCTTCCCGCAGCCATGGCGACCAGCTCGCCATCGTCATCGTGACCTACTCGCCCGGCGAGACCCTCGACCGCAACCTCGACTCGATCCGCGCTGCCACCGAACGCCCGGTACGGGTGGTCCTGGCCGACAACGGGTCGACGGACGGGGAACCGGAACGCGCCGCCGAGACCCGCTCCGAGGTCGAATTCCTGCCGACCGGGGCGAACCTCGGCTACGGCGGGGGAGCGAACCGCGGGGTGGCGGCCCTCGGCGCGGAGTACGGCTGGGTGGTGATCAGCAACGCCGACGTCGAATGGGCGCCGGGGGCGCTGGACGCGCTGCTGGCCGCGGCCGAGCGCTGGCCGCGCGGCGGTGCCTTCGGCCCGCTGATCAACGAGCCCGACGGCACCGTCTACCCGTCCGCGCGGCTGCTGCCCTCGCTGGGCCGTGGTGCGGGGCACGCCGTGTTCGGCCGGATCTGGCCGGGCAACCCGTGGACCCGCGCCTACCGGCAGTCCGAGGCGGCCGTCGAAGAGCGCACCGCGGGCTGGCTGTCCGGCTCCTGCCTGCTGCTGCGCCGCGAGGCCTTCGACGGCATCGACGGGTTCGACCCGCGCTACTTCATGTACTTCGAAGACGTGGACCTGGGGGACCGGCTCGCCCGCAAGGGCTGGCTGAACGTGTTCGTGCCCAGCGCGCGGATCACGCACATCGGCGGGCACGCCACCTCCAGCGCACCGGCGAAGATGCTGGTGGAGCACCACCGCAGCGCCTACCGGTACCTCGCCGACCGGCACCGGGGCGCGGTGTGGGCGCCGCTGCGGCTGGCGCTGCGGGCCGCGCTGGCGGTGCGGGCGCGGCTGGAAGTGCGGGCGCGCGGGAAGTAACCGGGACGGGCGGCGCGAGCACCGCGCCGCCCGCCGGGCTCCGGCCGGTGCTGCCGGCGCTAGTACTGCTGGCGAGCGGCGCGGGAACCGAGCGGGCCGAACTGGCCCTCGGGGCGCTGCGCCTGGTACGGGTTCGGCGGCAGCTGCTGGCCGAAGTCCTCGTCCGGCCAGCCGTACTGGTCGTTCCGGCCGCCCTGCTGCTGGCCCGCTTGTTGTTGGCCGCCCTGCTGCTGAGCGCCCTGTTGCTGGCCGCCCTGCTGCTGCCCCGCCTGTTGCTGGCCGCCGTGCTGCTGGCCCGCCTGCTGCTGAGCGCCTTGCTGGGGACCGGCCTGCTGGCCGCCCTGCTGCCGGGCCTGCTGGTCACCGCCCTGCTGCTGCGGCCGGTTCTGCTGCTGGCCCTGCTGGCCGCTCTGCTGGTAGTGGCCCTGCCCGGTCTGCTGCGGCCGCTGCTCGGCGCGCTGCTGCGGCCACGCCGCCTGCTGCTGCCCGCCCTGCTGGGACTGCTGCGGAGCCGTGGCCTGCGGGATCGCCGTCGTCGCGTCCGCATCGACCTGCGCGTGATCGGCGGCGTCGACCACGGTGCGCGGAATCCGCACGGTCGTCGAGGCGTCCATCGGCGAGGTGGCGCTGTCCGGTGTCACGACGAACGCGCCCCGTGCCCGCGCACGAGCAAGTGTTTCGTCGGCTCGGTCCCGCGGGTCCATAGCGGTGCCTCTCCATGCTTTCGCCGTCGGCTTCTCGGCCGCGTCGCGACCGTCGCGCTACCGCGGGGCGCCGGCGAGGAGCTCGTCGCGCCGCGGTCCCTTCGTGTTGTCACCGTCCCGCGGCAAGGTATGCGTGCCCTGTCCGCGTCCCGGCACGGGGTTCGACTTCGGTCCGCGCCGTGGCGCGGGGTTCGGTCCTGCTCCGCTGCTTCGCACTGTATCCGCCGTTCCCGGTCCGGGGCCGGTATTGGCGGTGGTCGAGCGCCCGGTGTCGTCGCGGCACGACGATCATCGTGCCACCACCGGGAGCGGATCCGCGACGCCGAGGTGGGGTGGAGCCGCGGTGCTCCGGTCGCATTCGGGGGCGGCCGCCCGGGACCGCGCCGCGCCGTCGCGGTCGCCGTTCCGCGCGTGCCACCGGGAGGATCGGGGGCGTGCGGGGTGCCGTGCTCGCGGAACGGCCGGGTAGTGACCGATTCCACTGAGCCGGAACCCGGCCTCCATTATGCCGCCGTCGTTGTCACAGTATTCCCCCCAACGGGTTTTCGTCAGGATCTACCGCACGCACCCGGCACCGGCGCGGGGGAGCCCCCGCCGCCGCTGACCGCGGTCGCCTGCCGGTACCGGAGGCCGGGACGAGCCCGGCGCGAGGAAGGAGGTCCGGTATGAGCGCCGGTCCCGATGGTTCGCCCGGCCCGCTGCCCGACGCGGAGGCGGTGGTGCTCGTCGGCGGCAAGGGCATGCGCCTGCGCCCGCTGACGCTGTCCGCGCCGAAACCGATGCTGCCCACCGCCGGGGTGCCGTTCCTGAGCCACCTGCTGGCGCGGATCCGGGCGGCGGGCATCCGGCACGTCGTGCTCGGCACCTCCTACAAGGCCGAGGTGTTCGCCGAGCACTTCGGCGACGGCTCCGAGTTCGGCCTGGAGCTGGAGTACGTCGTCGAGGACGAGCCGCTGGACACCGCGGGCGCCATCCGCAACGTGGCGCACCTGCTGCGGGCGAAGGACGTGCTGGTGTTCAACGGCGACATCCTCTCCGGCCTGGACCTGCGCTCCCTCGTCGAGACCCACCGCGCCAGCGCCGCCGAGGTGACGCTGCACCTGGTGAAGGTGGCGGACCCGCGCCAGTTCGGCTGCGTGCCCACCGACGCCGACGGCAGGGTCACCGCGTTCCTGGAGAAGACCGAGGATCCGCCGGTCGACCAGATCAACGCCGGTTGCTACGTGTTCCGCCGCCCCGTGATCGAGGACATCCCGGCCGGTCGGCGGGTGTCGGTGGAGCGCGAGACCTTCCCCGGCCTGCTGGCCGCGGGCGCCCGGTTGCAGGGGCACGTGGACTCCTCGTACTGGCTGGACATGGGCACGCCCGCCGCCTACGTGCGCGGCTCGGCGGACCTGGTGCGCGGCGAGCTGCCGTCCGCGGCGCTGCCCGGCACCCCGGGGGAGGCGCTGCTGCTGCCCGGCGCGCAGGTCGCCGCGGACGCCGTCGTCGACGGCGGCAGCACCATCGGCGCGGGCGCGGTCGTCGGGGAGCGCGCCCGGATCACCGGCTCGATGGTGTTCGACGGCGCGCACATCGGTGCCGAGACCGAGGTGGACGGCTGCGTGATCGGCGCCGGGGCCCGCATCGGCGCGGGCGTGGCGCTGCGCGGCGCGGTGCTCGGCGACGGCGTGGTGCTCGGCGACGAGTGCGAACTGCTGGACGGCGCCCGGGTGTGGCCGGGCGTGGAGATCCCCGCCGGTGGCGTGCGGTTCTCGGCGGACCGGAGATGACCTGATGCGCACCACCTGGCGGCCGACCGGCCCGCTGGACCTCCCGCGGGTGCTGTCCCCGCTGCGCCGCGGCAGCGGGGACCCCGCCAGCGCGGTGCAGGACTCCGGGGCGTGGTGGCTGGCGATGACCACCGCGCACGGTGCCGGGACGCTCCGGCTCGCCGCCGACCCGGCCGGCGAGGTCGTCGCCGAGGCGTGGGGCGACGGCGCGGAACCGCTGCTGGCCCGGGTGCCGCGGCTGCTCGGCGCCGCCGACGACGACGGCGGCTTCGCACCCGCGCACGACGTGGTCCGGCGGGGGATGCGGGCCGCCCGCGGCCTCCGGCTCTGCTCGACCGGGCGGGTGTGGGACGCGCTGGTCGCCGCCGTGCTGGAGCAGAAGGTCACCAACCGGGAGGCGTGGCGTTCCTGGCGCGAGCTGTGCCGCCGGTTCGGCACCCCCGCGCCCGGTCCCGCGCCGCGCGGCCTGTGCGCGCCGCCGAGCCCGCGGCAGGTGCGGGAGATCCGCGACTGGGAGTGGCACAAGGCGGGCGTGGACGGCGCCCGGCGGCGCACCCTGATCGCCGCGGCCGGGGTGGCGCACCGCCTGGAACGGGCCGTGGAGCTGGGTGGCGAGCCGGGCCGCGCGCTGCTCCAGCACGTGCCCGGCATCGGGCCCTGGACGGCCGCGGAGGTCGCGCAGCGGGCCTGGGGCGATCCGGACGCGGTCAGCGTCGGTGACTACCACCTGCCGACGATCGTCGGGATCGGGCTCGCGGGCCGGCCGATGGACGACGCGGAGATGCTGGCGGCGCTCGCCCCGTACGCGGGCCAGCGGCACCGCGCGGTGCGCTACCTCGGCGCTGCCGGGGTCACCCGCCCGCGGTTCGGGCCGCGGCTGCCGCCCCGCGACTACCGGGTGCTCTGAGCCGCGAGGTGCGGTCCGGCCGCGGCCAGCAGCGGGCCCAGATCGGAGTCCGCGGGCAGCGCGTCGACCGGCCACCAGCGCAGGTCCAGCGACTCGTCGCTGCGCACCGGCTCGGCGCCCGCGGGCGCGCGCACCAGGTAGCGGACGTCGAAGTGCCGGGTCGGCACGCCCAGCGAGCAGGTGATCGGGTGCACGTCCAGGTGCACCGGTTCCGCGGACGCCGCCAGCCCGTCGATCCCGGACTCCTCGGTGGCCTCCCGCAGCGCGGCGCCCGCCAGCGAGGTGTCCTCCGGTTCGCAGTGCCCGCCGAGCTGCAGCCACTTCCCGACCCGGGGGTGCAGGGTGAGCAGCACGTGCTCGGCGGCCGCGTCCAGCAGCACCGCCGAGGCCGTCACGTGCCCCGGCGCGCAGGCGCGCAGGCACGCGTCCTCGCGCGCGTCCAGCAGGGCGAGGAACGCGTGGCGCAGCGCCTCCTGCCCGCCGTCGGACGGCCGCCACCCGCGCAGCACCTGTTCCGCGTCCGCGTGCAACACCTCGGCCCCCACGACCGAACCTCCTCGTGCTCGCACCCGCTCACTCGGCGGGCGGGTCGTCGACCTGCGGCGATGTCAGAGTTCCAGCAGCCCGTCGGCCAGGTCGCGCGGCGGGCGCGGGCCGTCGACCGGCTCGGCCGGGTGACCCACGGCCACCGCGCCCAGCGGTTCCCACGACTCCGGCAGGTCCAGCGCCGCCCGCACCACGTCCGGGCAGAACATCGTCGAGGACACCCAGCAGGAGGCGAGCTCCTCCGCGGCCAGCGACACCAGCAGCCCCTGCACGGCCGCCCCGCCCGCCACGGTGAACATCTCCCGCTCCGCCGCGGTGCGCCGCGCGTCCGGGTAGTCGTGCGAGCCGTCCCGGACCAGGAACGGCAGCACCAGTTCCGGGGCCGCGTACAGCAGGTCGCCGCGGCCCACCCGGCGCTGCGCGGCGGCCTCCTCGCGGCCGTCGCCGCGCAGGTCCGCGAGCCACGCCGTGCGCATCGCGTCCAGCAGCTTCGCCCGCAGCGGCCGGTCCCGCAGCCACACGAACCGCACCGGGCGGGTGTGGTGCGGGGCGGGTGCGGTGAGCGCGGCGGCGACGGCCCGGCGCACCGGCTCCTCGGCCACCGGTTCCGCGCTGAACGCGCGCACCGAGCGGCGCAGCAGCACCGCTTCCCGGCGGCCCTGCGCGATGGCCTCGTCGGTGCCGAGCCGGAACAGGTCGTGCTCCACCGGCCGCGTCAGGTCCCGCGCCGAGGAACCGTCGTCCTCGGTGCTCAGCCCGCGCAGCACCGCGACCGGGACGCCGCCGAGCTTGCCCTTCACCAGGTCCGCGGCGGCCGCGACCTCGTCGGCGATGGCGACCTCGGTGACGGCCAGCTCGTTGCCCTGCGCGTCGACGCTGCCCGCGTACCGGTGCAGCACCCGCAGCCCGGCCGCGCCGATCGCCGCGTCGGTCTGCCCGTTGCGCCAGGTCCGCCCCATCGTGTCGGTGATCACCACGCCGACCTGCACGCCGAGCCGGTCGGCCAGTCCGGCGCGCAGCCTGCGCGCGGAGGCGTCCGGGTCCTCCGGCAGCAGCGCGATCCGGTCCAGCGCCACGTTCGAGGCGTCCACCCCGGAGGCGGCCTGCACGATGCCCAGCCGGTTCCGGGTGATCAGCGTGTTCCGGAACCGGGCCAGCACCGCGGTGGCCTCGGAGCGCACCAGTTCGCGGCGCAGCCGTTCCCGTTCCGCCGGGTCGCGCGGGGTGCGCACCACCCGGTCCTCGACCTTCGAGATGACCTTGCTGGTGACCACCACGACGTCCCCGTCGGACAGCCACGGCGCGCCCGCCGCGATGGAGGCCGCCACGTCGTCGCCGGGCCCGAACTCGGGCAGCCCGGTCACCGCGAACAGCTGGAGCCCGGCGGTCGCCGCGTGATCCCTCATGACGCCTCCGGAACCGCGAGCCCGGCCGCGTCGAACGCGGCCCGCGCCATCTCCGCGGTCGCATCCACGTCGGACATCAGCAGCGGGACGTCGCGCACCGCCACGCCCGGCACGTCGGCGGTGTCGCCGGTGTGCACCAGCCACGCGTCGAGCACGCCGTCGGCGGACTCGGCGCGGGAACCGTAGAGCCTGCCGACCGCTTCAGCCGAGGTCTCCACGCCGATCGCGGTCAGGCAGGCGTCGGCCATGCCGCGCAGCGGGCGGCCGCCGATGATCGGGGACACACCCACCACGGGGGCGGGCGTCGAGCGCAGCGCCTCCCGGAACCCGGGCACCGCGAGCAGCGTCCCCACGCTCACCACCGGGTTCGACGGCGCGACCAGCACCACGTCGGCCCCGGCGATCGCCTCGGCGACGCCCGGCGCGAGCTTGGCCTCCTCGGCGCCGACCGGCACGATGGCGCCCGCGGCCGGTTCCGCGCGGTGGCGCACCCACCACTCCTGGAAGTGCACCGCGGCCGGTTCGCCGGTGGCGGGATCCTCGATCGCCACGTGCGTCTCGACCCGGTCGTCGCTGACCGGCAGCAGCCGCACCCCGGGCCGCCAGCGGTCGCACAGCGCCTCGGTGACCGCGGACAGCGGGTAGCCGGCGCGCAGCATCCGCGACCGGACCAGGTGGGTGGCGATGTCCCGGTCGCCCAGCCCGAACCAGCTCGGTTCGGCGCCGTAGGCGGCCAGCTCCTCCTTCACCGACCACGTCTCGTCGACGCGGCCCCAGCCCTTCTCGGTGTCGATGCCGTCGCCGAGGGTGTACATGCAGGTGTCCAGGTCCGGGCAGACCCGCAGCCCGTGCATCCACACGTCGTCGCCGATGTTGACCACGGCGGTCACCTCGTGCGGGGACCCGCCGTCGCCTTCGCCGAGCGCGGGCATGCCCAGCGCCGCCTTGACCCCCAGCAGGAACCGCGCCCCGCCGACTCCACCGACCAGTGCTACGACCTTCACCCCGCGATCCTCGCACGCGGGCGGGGCCGTCCGAGGCCGGACCGGTGTCCGCTGCGTCACCGGCCGGTGATCACTGCCAGAAGCGGAAGGTCTCCTGGCCCAGCATCGCCAGCACCGGATTCCCGCCGACGGCGCCGAACACCAGGTACGCCAGCGAGAAGAACGCCTGGCCCACGAACGGCACCGCGAACAGCAGCAGGAACAGCACCAGCGGCGCCCACGGCCGCGCCTTCTCGCCGAACTCCCGGGCCTGGCGCGACAGCCACGGCTCGATCGCGCCGTACCCGTCCAGGCCCGGCACCGGCAGGATGTTCAGCACGAACGCGATCACCTGCAGGAACGCCAGGTAGGACAGCCCGGTGGAGAGCCCGATCGGCATCGGCACCAGCAGCACCGCGGCCGTGATCAGCATCCCGATCACCAGGTTCGTCAGCGGTCCGGCCAGCGACACCATCGATTCGACGCGCCGGGTGCGCAGCGCGTGGTGGTTGATCCACACCGCGCCACCGGGCAGCGGGATCCCACCGGCGATCACGAAGAGCAACGGCAGCACGATGCTGAGTACCGGATCGGTGTAACGGCGCGGGTCGAGCGTCAGGTAGCCCTTGCCCGGGATCGACAGGTCGCCACCCCGGTACGCGGTGATCGCGTGCCCGAACTCGTGCAGGCACAGCGACGCCGCCCACCCGCCGATGACGATCAGCACGATTCCGGTGGTCCGGGCGAACGGCTGGTCGACGGTGGCGAGCACACCGCCGAGCACCGTCGCGCCGAGCAGGGCCAGGAACAGGGGGCTCACACGCGTCTTCACGCCCCCAGTGTCCCCGGTCGCCCCGACGGCCGGGCACGGCCGGGTGAAAAGTCCTGATCGGTGCTGCGCGGCGCTGCCACCTGGCGTAATGGGCTGCCGACAAAAGAGTGCCGGAGTTGCGTCATGCGGCGGGAGCCGCGGGGTCCCTCAACGGGTTGGCTCCGCTTGACCGAGTGGAGCTACACCGGTGTAATCACAGCGGTGTCATTCTCCGCTGAAATGATTGCTCGGCGGCGGGTTCACCGGGCGGTCCACCGCAGCGCGGTCGGCCACCGGTGGTGAATCCCGACGAATCGTCCGGTTCGGATTTCCACCTCGTGGATTTTCCGCCTGCCGGATTTCGAGCGGAGGCCGGGAAAAGGGAGTCCCGGTAGGTGGCCATGGTCGAACGGGCGGGTCCGGTGAGAGGGCCGGTGCGCTGCCCGGGCGGCGACGCGGGGTGCGGTGCGCCTCACGTCCGGAGTGCATCCCGAACGGTCCTGGGGAGGGCCGGAGGGAACGGGAGCGATCGGGGGAGGACCAATGTGGGAGACAGGTCAAGCCCACCTGATGGAACAGGGCCGCTTGATGGAACAGAGTCATCCGCTGCTTCAGGGGAACCTGGTGCAATGGGGGGATCCGAAGGAATCCGAGACCACGGATGCCGATGTGCTCGCCCAGCTCTTCGAACTGGGTGAGCCGGAACAGGAGTGGCAGGAGCGCGCATTGTGCGCGCAAACCGATCCAGAGGCCTTCTTCCCGGAGAAGGGCGGTTCCACTCGCGAGGCCAAACGCATCTGCGCGGGCTGCGAGGTCCGGTCCGAATGCCTGGAGTACGCGCTGGAGCACGACGAGCGCTTCGGCATCTGGGGCGGGCTGTCCGAGCGGGAGCGCCGCCGCCTCAAGCGACGCGCGGTGTGAAGCCGGGCCCGCGCCCGCCGGTCCGAGGGACCCGCGCGGCGCAGGGCCCGGCTTCCCGCCGGAGGGACCTGCGGTGATCACCTGAGACGTCCGCGCGCACGCCCGTCCCGGTTCGGCGGCGGGCCCTCAGCTTTTCGGCTTCCGTCCACTACCGTCGTGCGGTGATCGCACCACGGCAGGGGAGGACACTGTGGCCGGGACCGCGCCGCGCCTGAACACCGCGCCCGCACTGGCGGTGCTCGTGTGCCACGACGGCGATCGCCGGTTACCGGAGGTGCTGGCCGCGCTGCGCGAGCTCACCGTCCGGCCCCGGCACCTGCTCGCGGTGGACACCGGTTCCACCGACGGCACCGCGGACCTGCTGGCGGCGGCCTCCGACCTGGTGGACGGCGTGCTGGACCTGCCGCCGGAAACCGGTTTCGGCGCCGCGGTCGCCGCGGCCACCGAGCACGCCGTCGACCGCTGGGGCGATCCGGGCCGCTGGTTGTGGCTGCTGCACGACGATTCCGCGCCGGAACCGGACTGCCTGCGCCGGTTGCTGGACGTCGCCGAGCTGGATTCGGCCGCGGCCGTGCTGGGGCCGCTCGGCCTGGACTGGGACGATCCGCGGCTCGTGGTGGACGCCGGGCTGTCCACCGACGCCTCGGGACACCGGCAGACCGGCATCGGCTCGGCCGAGGTCGACCCGGAGCTCGCCTGGGCGGGCGCCGCGGACGGGGAGATCGGTGGAGGTCCGGGGCGGTCCGCGGACGAGTCGGCCGCCACCGCCGGAGCCGGAGCGGACGCCGACTCCGATGACTCCGATGACTCCGACGACACCGTCGGCGCCGGTTCCGTCGACACCGCCCGCACCGAGTCCGCCCGCACCGACTCCGCGGTCGCCGAGTCCGCCACTTCTTCCGATACCGCCGACGCCGCTCAGCCCGACGGCTCAGCCGACACCGAACCCGCCGAACCCGTCGGTGAATCCGCCCCGGACGACCGGCCCACCGACGCCGACCCGGCCGCCGATGAGGCCGCGGCCGACGGCGCCGGCTCGTCCCCCGAGTCCACATCGGACGCGGAGCGCCGCGCGCCCACCGACGTCCGCGTCGTGTCCGAGGTGCTGGCCGTCTCCACCGCGGGCGCGCTGGTCCGCCGCGAGGTCTTCGAGCGGCTCGGTGGGTTCGACCCGGCGTTGCCGCTGGGCTTCGAGGACATCGACTTCGGCTGGCGCACCAACTCCGACGGGCACCTGGTGCTGTGCGTGCCGAGCGCCCGGATGCGGCACGCGGGCGCGCTGCGCGCCGGCGACCGGGAACCGGACGCGACCCGGCGCACGCTGCGCGCCGCCGAGCGGGTCGGCGGGGTGCGCACCTTCCTGGCCAACGCGCCGCGCTGGTCGTTCCTGCTCGGCGTGCCGCGGCTCGCGGTGCTGGCGCTGCTGCGCGCCGCCGGGTTCGGGCTGCTGTGGCGGCGGGGGGACGCGGCCGCCGAGCTCGCCGTGTTCACCGCGCTGGTCACCGGCCGGATGGGGTTGCGCACGGCGCGCGCCGAACGGCGGAGCACCACACCGGAACCGTCCGGGGTCCGCGGTCTGCTCACCAGCCGGGTGACGCGGCTGCGCAACGGGTTCCGGGCCGCGTTCGCCGGGCTGGTGCGGGAACGGGTGCGCCGCGAGGTCGTGCTCGGCCGCATGCCCGCCGCGCTCGGGCCGGCGCGGGTGACCCCGGTGGCGCCGCGCTCGGTCGGTCCGGCCGCGCTCCCGGCGGGGGCGCTCGGCACTCGCAGGCGCAGCGTCGGCGGGCTGCGCCGTCCCAGCGGCCCCGTGGTGGTGCCGGTCGAGACGGCGGCCGCCGCGGCGGAGCAGCGGCGGCCGTCGCCGGTGCCGCGCGACGCGGGCTCCGTCCCGGAGCCGGACCGCAGGCTGCTGCTGGTGCAGGTGGACCGGCGGCGGGTGCTGCGGGAACTGGTGCTGGCGCCGCCGGTGGTGCTCGCGGTGGTGCTCACCGCGATCGCGCTGATCACGCACGGCCTGGTCGCCGAGCACGCCCGGTTCGGCGCCGAGCTGCAGGGCGGCAGGCTGTTCGCCGCCGTCGACCTGGGGTCGACCTGGCGGGACTACCTCGCCTCCTGGCATCCGGTGCACGGCGGCACCGGTTCGCCCGCGCCCGCCGCGCTGCTGGTGCTGGCGCTGCTGGGCACGGTGCTGGCGCCGCTCGGCGGGCCGCCCGCCGTGGTGGCGTTGCTGCTGCTGTTCGGCGTGCCGCTGGCCGGGCTCACCGCCTACGCCGCGACCCGCACGCTGCCGATGCGCGGCGAGCACCGGGCGCTGGCCGCGGGCGCGTACGCGCTGCTGCCGCTGGCCACGTCCGCCGCCGGGCAGGGCAGGCTCGACGTGGTCGTCGCACACGTCCTGGTGCCGCCGCTGCTGGCGGGCATCGCGTCCGTGATCGGGCTGTCCCGGCTGGCGATGCTCGCCCAGTCCCGGCATTGGCTGGGCACCGCCTGCGCGACGGCGCTCGGCCTGGCCGTGCTGGGGGCGTTCGCCCCGCTGGTGCAGGCGCTGCTGGTGGTGCTGGCGCTGCTCGGGTTCGTGGCGGTGCCCGGCGAGGCGCGGCGGGCGCGGCGCCGGATGGCCGGGCTGGCCGCGCTGGTGCTGCTGCCGATCGCGTGCCTGCTGCCGTGGCCGGTCGTGCTGGTGCAGCACCCGGAACTGCTGCTGCACGGGCTCGGCGCGCGGATCACCGAGGTGCCCGCCGGGTGGTGGCCGCTGCTGCTCAGCGCCGACGGGGCTCCGGCGACCTGGGCCGGTGGGCTGCTGGTGCTGGTCGCGCTGCTGGCGGCGGCGCTCGCCCCGCGTCCGGCGATGATCCCGGGCGCGGTCACGGCGGCCGCCGGGTGGGCGGTGGCGTTCACCGTGGACCGGATCGCGATGACCCCGGTGGCGGGCGGCCCGGCGGGCACCGGCGGTGCCGGGGCCCCGCTGGTGGTGGCCGCGGCCGGGCTGCTGTGGGCGGCGCTGTCCGCGGGACCGCTGCCGGTGCGGGTGCCGCGCCGGGTCCTCGCGGGTGCGCTGACCGGAGTGCTGCTGCTGGCCGGGGTGAGCGCGGTGTTCGCCGGGCGCGGACCGCTGCAGGTCGCGCCGACCGGCGGGACTCCGGCGCTGGCCGCTGAGCTCGACGGGCCCGGCGGCATGCTGCTCCTCGAGCGCGGCCCGGCTCCGGCCCGGCTGGTCGAGGGCCGCGCACCGCACTTCGGCGACGACGACCTGGTGCCGGTGCCGGACGCGATGCGCTGGCTGCGCGAGGTCGAGGCGGACCTGCTCTCCGGCGACCCGCAGCGGGTGCGGACCGCGCTGGCCACCGCTGCGGCCCGCGGCACCGGGCACGTGGCGGTGCCGGACGCGGCGACCGCCGACCGGGTGCGGGTGGCGGCCGGGGACCTGGTGGCGGATCACGGCGAACTCGGCGACGGCACCCCGGTGCTGCGGGTGCTGCTGCCGTCCGGCCCGGTGCAGCTGCTCGGCCCCGACCTGGCCCGGCAGGCGCGGCTCGCGGGGACCCCGTCCCCGCAGGCGCGTCCGCTGGGCGTGCCCGCGACGCTGCCCGAGGTCGCGGTCCGCGTCTCCGACGGCGGGGTGGGGCGGGTGCTGCTGCTCGCCGCCGAGCACGAACCCGGCTGGCACGCGGTGATCGACGGGCGGGAGGCGCCGCTGGCCGAGGGGTGGGGCCACCAGGTCGCGGTGCCGGTGCCGGAATCGGCGAGCGAGGTCCGCGTCGGCTACGGCGACTCGTCCCGCACCGCGCTGCTCGTGGTGCAGGCCGCCGCCGTGCTGTTCACCGCGATCGGCGCCCTGCCCTCCCGGCGCCGCTCCGAGGAGAGCTGAGCGGCGGCCGTCCCGCCGTGCCCGGCGGCCTCGCGGTCACCGCCCGGCGGGGGAGTTCGGCATGGCTTACTGGCCTTCGATGACGTCCGGGTCCAAGCCCAGGTAGGTGGCGACCTGCTCGATGAGCACGTCGTGCAGCAGGTCGGCCATGTCCTGGCCGTCGCGGGCGCGGGCCTCCAGCGGCCTGCGGTACAGCACGATGCGGGCGCGGGTCGGCAGCCCGCGGCGGTCCACCCCGGCGGGGACGAGGCGCGCCAGCGGCACGTTCGCGTCCACCACCACGTCGTCGTCCCAGACGACCTTCTCAGGGGCGGTGACCTGGACCTCGGGCACCTCGTCGACGGCGACGTCGAGCTCGGTCAGCTCGGCGTGCCAGCGCTGCTCGATCGGTTCCAGGGCTTCCAGCACGATCGCGTCGAACCGTTGCGACCGGCTGCGCGCGACCGGGACCGACGACGGGTACAGGGGGCCGCGCAGGCCGCGCCCTCGACGGTCCCGCCGGGCGAGCGTCCGGCGCCGATATCCACGTGCGGTCACCACGGGCTGAGGGTACGCCCTCAGGACCCCCGCGGGGATGCCCGTTCGGGTCGCCTGTCGGCACCGGATGTGAGCACCCGCCGTCACCGGATCGCCCGGCACCCGTTCAGCGCAGCGCGAACAACACCGCCCACCTGCGCGAATCCGCCGGTGAGAGCCGTGCGCGCCGGAAGATCGACATCGACGGGCGAGGACGTTTCCGCGTGCCTCCGGCGCGGGCTGGACGGGGGGCGCTATCGTGCCAGTCGTGCGGAGCGTGAGGCGGTGCTCGCGGACCGGGTGTACCAACCCGGCCGTTGCGACGCTTACGTATGCCTATGCGGACTCGACCGCGGTGGTCGGACCGCTCGCCACGTATGCGGAGCCCCACAGCTACGACCTGTGCGAGGAGCACGCGTTGCGGCTGACGGTGCCGAAGGGCTGGGAGGTCGTCCGCTACGAGGGCGAGTTCTCGCTGCCGGACGGTTCCGCGGACGATCTGACCGCGCTGGCCGAGGCGGTACGCGAAGCGGGGCGGTCGGACCGGCCGGTGGACGCGCCGGACTTCTCCGTCGGCGGCGGCAGGCGCGGGCACCTGCGGGCGCTGCCCGACCCCCGGGACGACTAGGACCACGCCGAACGTGACGTGCCGCTCGTGGCCGTCGGGAGCTCTCCGCAAGATCACCGATCGCCGGTAGGCTCGGACCGCAGCGAGGTTGGCCGGACTACGTAGGGATGTGCAGCGTGCGGGACCTGTCGGAGATCGTCAAGGCGTACGACATCCGCGGGGTGGTGGATGAGCAGCTCGACGCCGACGTCGTTCGGGAGATCGGTGCCGCGTTCACCAGGCTCGTCGGCGGCCCGGCCGTCGTCATCGGGCACGACATGCGGGACTCCTCCCCGGCGCTGGCCGCCGCGTTCGCCGAGGGCGTCACCGGGCAGGGCGTCGACGTGGTCTCCATCGGGCTGGCCAGCACCGACATGCTCTACTTCGCCTCCGGCACGCTGGAGCTGCCGGGCGCCATGTTCACCGCCAGCCACAACCCGGCCCGCTACAACGGCATCAAGCTGTGCCGGGCGGGCGCCGCGCCGGTCGGCCAGGACAGCGGGCTGTCCGAGATCCAGGAGCTCGTCGGGCAGGGCGTCCCCGAGTTCCTGGGCGCGAAGGGCGGCACCACCGAGCGCGACATGCTCGCCGAGTACGCGGAGTTCCTGCGCGGCCTGGTGGACCTGAGCGCGATCCGGCCGCTGAAGGTCGTCGTCGACGCCGGGAACGGCATGGCCGGGCACACCGTGCCGCAGGTGTTCGAAGGCCTGCCGGTCGAGGTGGTGCCGATGTACTTCGAGCTGGACGGGAACTTCCCGAACCACGAGGCGAACCCGCTGGACCCGGCGAACCTGGTCGACCTGCAGGCGAAGGTGCGCGAGGTCGGCGCGGACGCCGGGCTGGCCTTCGACGGGGACGCGGACCGCTGCTTCGTGGTGGACGAGAACGCCGACCCGGTGGCGCCGAGCGCGATCACCGCGCTGGTCGCGGTGCGCGAGCTGGCGAAGGAACCGGGCGCGACCGTCATCCACAACCTGATCACCTCGCACGCGGTGCCGGAGATCGTCGCCGAGCAGGGCGGCAAGCCGGTGCGCACCCGCGTCGGGCACTCCTTCATCAAGCAGACCATGGCCGAGACCGGCGCCATCTTCGGCGGCGAGCACTCGGCGCACTACTACTTCCGGGACTTCTGGAAGGCCGACTCCGGCATGCTGGCCGCGCTGCACGTGCTGGCCGCGCTGGGCGGGCAGGACGGCGGGCTGTCCGGGCTGATGGCCGAGTACTCCCGCTACGCCGCCTCCGGCGAGATCAACTCGACGGTGCAGGACCAGGCGGGGCGGATGCGCGCCGTGGCCGAAACCTACCGGGAACGTTCCGGTGCTCGAACCGACGAGCTCGACGGGCTTACCGTGGAGCTGGCGGACGGCTCCTGGTTCAACATCCGGCCTTCGAACACCGAGCCGCTGCTGCGGTTGAACGTGGAGGCGCCGGACGCCGCCGCGGTCGCCGCGCTGCGCGACGAGGTGCTCGCCGTGGTGCGGGGCTGACCGAGTGATACCGCCCGCTGGGCGTGGACCGGGTGTGGACTCAGGAGGGAACGTGGCCGTGGCCCTGGAACCGACATTGCTGGAGATCCTCGCCTGCCCGGCACCGGACCACGGCGCGCTGCGCGCCGGGGGCGGGACCGAGCAGGACGAGTACTTGACGTGCACTTCGTGCGGCCGCGGCTACCCGGTGCGGGACGGCATCCCGGTGCTGCTGGTGGACGAGGCCGTCGGTGGCCCCGAGGATCCTGGCTCGACCGGGGAGAGGTGACCTCCGGTGCTCGACGACAGCCTCTTCGACGATCCCGAGCGGATCACCGAGGCCGATTCGCGCGGGCTGCTGCGCTCCGCCGCGCTCGCGGGCGCGCAGGTGCGGGCGGCCGCGGAGACGGTGCAGGAGATCGGGTTCGACGACCTCGCCGACGGCAGGCCGCGTTCGCTGGTGCTGGTGTCCCGGCCGGGCCTCGGCCCGTCGGTGTGCGGGTTGCTGGCCGCGCTGGCCGGGGCGTCCTGCCCGGTCCCGGTGATCGTGGCCGAATCGGTGCCGGTGTGGGTGGGGCCGCTGGACGTGGTGTTCGCGCACACCCCCGACCCGGGTGATCCGACGCTGGCCGAAGGGGTGGCGACCGCGACCCGGCGAGGCGCCTCGGTGGTGCTGGCCGTGCCGGCGGACGGCCCGGTGGCCGCGTCCGGCGCGGGCCGGGCGAAGGTGGTGCCGCCGCGGATCCCGGTGCCCGACGAGCTGACGTTCGCGCACGTGTTCACCGCGGGGCTCAGCGTGCTCATCGCGCTCGGCCTGCTGCGCTGCGACACCGATCAGCTGGCGGACGAACTGGACCGGGAGGCGGAACGCGCGCACCCCGGTCAGGAACCGCTGATGAACCCGGCGAAGTCGCTGGCGCTGCGGCTCGCCGATCACGAGGCGCTGCTGTGGGGAGTCGACCAGCTCGCCACCGCCGTCGCCGGGCACGGCGCCTACGCGCTGGGCGTGCACGCGGGAGTGGCCTGCGACGTGGCGAGCCACCCGCAGGCCGTCACCCGGCACGCGCTGTACCGCTCGGTCCGCGACACCGGATCGGACCTGTTCGCCGATCCGGACGAGGACGGCGGCGCGACGCCCCGGGTCTTCCTGATCGGCACCCGGCACGACGAGCGGGCCGAGGCGGACGAACGCGCCGCGACCCGGTCGCTGCCGGGCGCGGACCTGATCGTCCCGGGCGAGTCGGCGCGGGCCGACGCGGTGTTGCGGGCCGCGGTGCTCGCGTTGCGGTTCGATCTCGCCGCGGTCTACCTGGGCCTCGCGGCGGGCACGCTCGGAGGCCCGGGCAGGCAGGCGCTGGCCGTGCACTGACCGGACGGGGCGGAAACCTGGGTGATTGCCGGGAACGTCCCTGATGCACTGGTGGCGGCGAGGCGATGTCCTGGTTCCAGGGTCGGCGCCCCTACGGTGCCGGTCCGAGGACGCGTGCCCGACCGGCGGTGAAGAGAGCGAGAAGGACTGTGGAGTTACTGCGGAACGCGGTGCGCCCCTACGCGTGGGGCTCGCGTACCGCCATCGCAGATCTGCTCGGGCGGCCCGTTCCCACTCCGCACCCCGAGGCCGAACTGTGGATGGGTGCGCACCCGGGCGACTCGTCGAAGCTGGTGCGCCCGGACGGCAGCGAGGAGTCGCTGCTGGACCTGCTCGACGCGGACCCGGCGCACCACCTCGGTGAGGTGTGCACCGGCCGGTGGGGCAGCAGGCTGCCGTTCCTGCTCAAGGTGCTCGCCGCGAACGAGCCGCTGAGCCTGCAGGCCCACCCGTCCGCGGAGCAGGCCGCCGAGGGCTTCGAGCGGGAGGAGCGGGCCGGCATCCCGCGCAACGCGCCGAACCGGAACTACCCGGACCCCACGGCGAAGCCGGAGCTGGTCTGCGCGCTCACCGAGTTCCACGCGCTCGCCGGGTTCCGGGAGGCGCACCGCACGGTGCGGCTGCTGGGCGAGCTGGACGTGCCGACGCTGCGCCCGCACACCGCGCTGCTGGCGGCGCAGCCGGACCCCGACGGGCTGCGGGCGCTGTTCACCACGTGGATCACGCTGCCCGAGCACTACTTGCGCGGGCTGCTGCCGGAACTGCTCGACGCCTGCGTGCGGCACGTGCGCGAGCACGGCGAGTTCGCGCTGGAGTGCCGCACGGTGCTGGAGCTGGGGGAGGCGTACCCGAACGACGCGGGCGTGCTGGCGAGCCTGCTGCTGAACCGGCTGGTGCTGCAGCCCGGCGAGGCGATCTACCTGCCCGCGGGCAACCTGCACGCCTACCTGCAGGGCACCGGCGTGGAGATCCTGGCGAACTCGGACAACATCCTGCGCTGCGGGCTCACCCCGAAGCACGTGGACGTGCCGGAGCTGCTGCGGGTGCTGGACTTCACCTGCGGGGACATGCGGGTGCACAAGGGCGAGTCGCTGGACGGGAACCGCACCGTCTACCAGACGCCCGCCGAGGAGTTCCGGCTGTCCAGGGTGGACTGGTCCCCGGCGAACTCGACGGCGGTGCTGCTGGACTCGGACGGTCCGCAGATCCTGCTGTGCACGAAGGGCGCGCTGCGGCTGACCGCGCAGCGCCCCGGCGCGGAACCGGCCGAGCTGGAGCTGAGGAAGGGCCAGTCGGTGTGGCTGGCGGCCTCCGACCCGGCGGTGCTGGCGAGCCCGGTGTGCCCGGACGGGACGGCGCAGGTGTTCCGCGCCGCCGCGGGCACTTAGCAGGCGCAATCCCGACATACCTGCTCCGTCCGGGCGATCGCGGCGGTAGGTTTCCCGCGGAACGCAGGGAATCGAGCTCGGGAGCACGCGTGTCAGCAGGTGGCGGTACCAAGGCGATCCTGGCGGCGTTGGCCGCGAACGCGGGCATCGCGGTGGCCAAGTTCGGCGGATTCCTGTTCACCGGGTCCTCGTCGATGCTGGCCGAGTCGGTGCACTCGGTGGCGGACACCTCGAACCAGGGGTTGCTGCTGCTGGGGAAGAAGACCTCGGTGCGCCGGCCGACCGCGGAGCACCCGTTCGGCTACGGGCGGGACCGCTACTTCTACTCGTTCGTCGTGGCGCTGCTGCTGTTCAGCCTCGGGTCGGTGTTCGCGCTGTACGAGGGCGTGCACAAGATCCAGCACCCGGAGCCGTTGAGCTCGCCGCTGGTGGCGGTGGTGATCCTGCTGCTGGCGATCGCGCTGGAGTCCTACAGCTTCACCACCGCGATCAAGGAGTCCCGCGGGATCAAGGGCGGGCTGAGCTGGTGGCAGTTCATCCGGCAGGCCAAGACCCCGGAGCTGCCGGTGGTGCTGCTGGAGGACGCGGGCGCGCTGCTGGGCCTGGTGCTCGCGCTCGGCGGGGTGGGGCTGGCGGTGCTCACCGGGAACCCGATGTTCGACGGGATCGGCACGGTCGGCATCGGGCTGCTGCTCGGCGTGATCGCGGTGATCTTGATCGTGGAGACGAAGAGCCTGCTGATCGGGGAGGGCGCCGACCGGTCGGTGCTGGACGAGGTCGTCGGCGAGCTGCGCGGCGGCCGGGTGCGGCGGGTCATCCACATCCGCACCCAGTACCTCGGCCCGGACGAGCTGCTGATCGCCGCGAAGATCGACCTGGAGCCGTCGCTGGACGTCGCCGCGGTCGCCGCGGAGATCGACGCCGCCGAGGCGCGGGTGCGGGCGAAGGTGCCCGCGGCGCGGCTGATCTACCTCGAACCGGACCTGGACCGGAGCGGGGATCGGAGCGCGGATCGGGATCGGGGCGCGGTCTCGGAACCGGTCGCCGACTCGCCTTCCGAGACCGACTCGGAACCGTCGATCGACTCGCCGCGGGACTGATTCACCGCAGATCTTGCACCGTTCGCGGGGGCTTTCCCGATGATCTGCGGATAACCGGGAAATTGTCCCGCCGGGCGGCGGTCTACCTGCAGTGACACCCCTGCTGTGTGCGGACGGTGATCGCCTCGGAGCATTTGGCGGATCAACTTGTCCTCCGGGTGGACGGGGCGGTCACAGAGCATTAACGAATCCCGACCCCCACACTGTTTCCTAGCTAATCCGGTGCAACACTCCCCCGCTAGGGTGCGTTCCACCATTCGGGTTGGAAGAGGAGGGCGACAGTGCCAGGGACCGGGCTGTGGCGAACGAAGACGGTCGAGCAATCGATCAAAGACACCGATGAGCCGGACACGAAGCTCCGAAAGAACCTCGGTGCCTGGGACCTGATGGTCTTCGGCGTCTCGGTCGTCATCGGCGCGGGGATCTTCACGCTCGCCGCCTCCACCGCGGGGGACGTGACCGGCCCGTCCGTATCGCTGTCCTTCGTCATCGCGGCGATCGCCTGCGGGCTCGCCGCGGTCTGCTACGCGGAGTTCGCCTCGACCGTGCCGGTCGCGGGCAGCGCGTACACCTATTCGTACGCGACGTTCGGCGAGTTCGTCGCCTGGATCATCGGCTGGGACCTGATCCTGGAGTTCGCGGTCGCCGCCGCGGCCGTCAGCAAGGGCTGGTCCAGCTACCTGCAGCAGGTGCTGCAGCTCATCGGCATCAACGGGGTGCCGACGAAGTTCGAGCTCGGGCCGCTGCAGTTCGACTGGGGCGCGCTGCTGCTGATCGCCGGGCTCACCGCGGTGCTCGCGCTGGGCACCAAGCTCTCGGCGCGGGTCAGCCTCGTGATCAGCGCGATCAAGGTGTTCGTGGTGCTGCTGGTCGTCGTGATCGGCCTCTCCTACATCAACACCGCGAACTACACGCCGTTCATCCCGCCGGCCGAGGCCGGTGCGGAGGATGCGTCCAAGCTGGACCAGTCGCTGCTGTCGCTGCTGCTGGGCGGTGAGACGAGCAGCTTCGGCGTCTTCGGCCTGCTCGCCGGTGCCTCGCTGGTGTTCTTCGCGTTCATCGGCTTCGACGTCGTCGCCACCACCGCGGAGGAGACCCGCAACCCGCAGCGCGACGCGCCGCGCGGCATCTTCGGCTCGCTGGCCATCGTCACCGTGCTGTACGTGGCCGTCGCCGTCGTGGTGACCGGCATGGTCAACTTCAAGCAGCTGGCCACCGTGGACGGCGAGAAGGCCACCCTGGCCACCGCATTCCAGCTCAACGGAGTCACCTGGGCCGCCGGGGTCATCACGGTCGGCGCGCTCGCCGGCCTCACCACCGTCGTCATGGTCATGTTCCTCGGCCAGGTGCGCATCCTGTTCGCCATGTCCCGCGACGGGCTGCTGCCGCGCGGGCTGGCCAAGACCCACGACGAGCACGGAACCCCGGTGCGGGCGACGCTGATCGTCGGCGGCATCGTGGCGCTGGCCGCGGCGTTCTTCCCGGCGGACAAGCTGGAGGAGATGGTCAACGTCGGCACCCTGTTCGCGTTCATCCTGGTGTCCGCCGGCGTGATCATCCTGCGCCGGTCGCGGCCGGACCTGCCGCGTGGTTTCCGGGCGCCGCTGGTGCCGCTGATCCCGATCCTGGCGATCATCGCCTGCGTGTGGCTGATGCTGAACCTGACCGCGCTGACCTGGGTGCGGTTCGTCGTCTGGATGATCGCGGGCGTGGTGGTGTACTTCCTGTACAGCCGCAAGCACTCGCGGCTCGGGCAGCAGCAGCGGGACATCGCCGCGGGCGGCTCCGTCTGATCCTGCGCTCGCGCGCAGCGGGCCCGTTCCCCTCCGGGGGAGCGGGCCCGCTTTTTTCGCGCCGCGGACCGCGTGGACTGCACGCTTGGCATCTACTTGCCGATGTGCGTACACTTTCCATATGGAAAATGAATCGAACGCCTCCGGACGTGACCAGCTCGGCCAGCTCGACCAGGTCGCCGACGCGCGCCGCCGCCTCGCCGGCCACGCCGGGTTCCCCACGGCCTACTGGGTGATCTTCGGCGTCGCGCTCGTCGCGATGGCCGGACTGCCGATCTGGATGGACCTGCTGGGCACGGACTACAGCGCCTACCTGTCGTGGGGGCTCGCGGCGATCGCCCTCGGCTCGGCCGCCTTCTCCGCCGCCCAGCGCCGCCGATCCGGCGTCTACCTGCCCAAGCGCATCGGGTCCTACCCCGGCGCCCGGCCGATCTGGCTGGCCGCGCTCGCCATCACCGTGGTCGGCTTCGGCGTCATCGCAGTGCTGGTCAGGTTCGAGCAGCAGGGGATCGCCCTGCTGGTGCTGCCCGTCGTGGCGATCGCGGTCTTCGTGGCGCAGGTGAAGACCCGGGCGGCGATGCGGCGCGACATCGAAGAAGGCCGGGTCTGGCCGTGACGGGTGCGCACCAGGAAGGCGAAGGGCGCCAGCCCCTCTTCGAGACCGGGCCCCGGTTGGCGCTGTGCGCCCTGCTGCAAGGCGCCGAGTGGGTCGACTTCGCGACCGCGCGCGACATGCTGGGCGTCAGCGACTCCGTCCTCTCCAAGCACAGCCGGGCCCTCGAAGAAGCCGGCCACCTCGAAGTGCGCAAGGGCTCCGTCGGGCGCAGGCCGCGGACCTGGTTCCGGCTGACCGCGGAGGGCAGGACCGCGATCAGCAACCACCTGACCTGGCTCTCCGGTCTTCAGGCTGCCCTGGATCGGGAGTGACGGGGTCGTGTTGCGAGCGGGGTGGGTGGCGGAACCTCAGCGGTCTTCTCGCTGCGGGATCGTTTTCACCGGTGGCTCCGCCACAGGCGAAAACGCTGTCCTCGCGAGAATCCCGCTGAGAACCCGCGGGTGGTCTGGGTGGTCGCTGCTCAGCGGCTTCGCCGCTGGCAGGACGGTGGTATGGCTTGCGGTTCGGTTTCGGTGTCAGCGGTCTGCGGCTCGGAGGGCGTTGCCCCGTTCCCAGGGGGCTGCTCGGCCGCGCGGGTCGGTGAGCTCGGGGAGCGCGGAGCGGGAAGGCTTCCCGTCGTTCGCGGCGGTCTCGGCCGCCCCGGCCTCGCCGGTGCCCGCCACCTCGTCCGGGTCCCAGCCCAGCAGGTCCGACACGGATGCCGACTCGTCCTCGCCGAGCTCGGCGTCGGCGGTGGGCTCCGGTTCGGTGCGCCGCGGTTCGGTCAGGGCGCCCAGCGGATCAGCGGTCTGCTGCGCCACCGCGGTCGGCGTGCGCAGCGGCAACGTGGCGCCCCGCACCGGGATCTCCAGCCCGGCCGCCATCGCGACCGCGCGATCCCACTCCGGGTCCCCGCTGTAGTCCGTGTGCCCGAGCACGCCGGGCACCCAGCGGCGGAACGAGAACGGCCCGCGCTGCGGGTCCGGCAGCCAGTGGTCCCCGCCGAGGACCAGCGCGCCCGTCGGCCCCCGCGTCGCGGGCGGCAGCGGGCCCTGCGTCCCGTCCGGGCGCAGCCCGACGCCGATCAGCATCCCGTCGAACACCTGCCGGTTCCAGGTGGTCACCGCGCCACCGAGCGGATCGGTGCCGCGGCACAGCGACCGCCAGCGCCCGTTGAGCGACCCCGCCAGATCGCGCAGCGACCCGTGCGGCACCACCCCGGGGAACGCCCGCGGATACGCCCACTGCAGCTGGGAACCCGCGGTCACCAGCCCGACCCGCTCCCGATCGGCCTCCGGCAACGTCTCCAGCAGCCGCGCGGTCGCCACGGCGGCCAGCAGGCTGCCCTGGCTGTGCCCGACGAGCACCACCCGGGTGTCCGGCTCGGCGAGGTGCTCGGCGGCGCGCGCCGCCAGCTCCGGCACCACCTTCAGCGCGTAGCACGGCGGCACCACCGGGTGCGCCTCCCGCGGCCAGAACAACGTGAGATCGCACAGGATGCCCAGGTAGCGCCCGGCGGTCCGCTCCTTCGCCGCCAGCTGCACCATCCGCAGCAGCCCCGCCGCGAGCAGGCCCAGCGCCAGCACGCCCAGCGCGCGCAGCCAGTCCGCCCACTCGGTGCGCGGGAAGCCCCACGCCCGCAAGCCCACCGCCAGCACCGCGCTCGCCGTCAGCACCGCCGCCACCAGCAGCAGCACGTGGTGCGAGTAGCGCCGCTGCACGTCCGCGGTCCGCCACGAACCGGCCGCGTTGCGCTGGTCCTGCTGCCTGCCCGCGTGCAGCAGCGACACCTGCTCGGGCACGTCCTCGACCCCGCTCGGCAACCAGCGGCGGACCAGCATCCAGCAGCCCAGTCCGAGGCCGCCGACCAGCAGCAGCACCGCCGCGCTGCCCCAGAACAGCGCCACGTCGTCGTAGGCGTCCGGCAGCCGAAGCCGCTCCGGACCGCCCAGCGCCTGCCGGAGGCTCAGCGCGAGGCCGGCGCCGAAACCGGCGCCGAGCATGCACGCCAGCATCAGCATCGGCGCCGCCATCCAGCCGCCCGCCCACGGGCGCAGCTCGCGCGGCACCGACGACCAGCCGGGCCGGGCCAGCAGCGCGGCCGGCACCAGCAGCGCCGCCACCGCCAGGCAGGTCAGCAGCAGTCCCACGGTGATCGCGTCCACCGTCGCCCCGGAGCCCGGCAGCGGTGCGTTCAGCGGACCCGGCAACACCGCCACCGCCAGCAGCAGCACCGCGGCGGTGGCGATCACGACGCGGCGGGCGGTGCGGCTCAGCAGCCCGCGCACCACCGCGGCGACCGGGCCGGAACCCATGCCGCTCGGATCGTCCAGCAGCAACGTCCCGCCCACCGAGAGCACCAGCAGCAGTTCCGCCAGCATCCAGCGCGGATCGGGGCTCGGCGTCAGCGGCCCGCCCAGCGCGAGCACCGCGATCACCGCCAGCGCCCCCACCACGTGGAGCGCGCGCAGCGCGGGCGTGTCCGGATCGGCGACGACGTTCGCGCCCGGCAGCAGCGGAGCTCGCGCCGAATGCGGCGAGGACTCGGTGCGCCCGCCGAACGTGCGCCACGAACCGGAGACCTTCCAGGACACGCTGGACAGCCGGTGCATCAGCAGCACCACCAGCCCGAGCAGCAGCATCGCGGGCATCGCGCGCACCGCGGGCACGGCGCGCAGCGACTCCGGCACCGAGTCCAGGCACGGCGAACCGGGGCGCAGGCACTGCGCGGCGAGCAGGTCCAGCAGCACCACGGCCAGCTGCGCGACGAACAGCATCGTCAGCAGCAGCGCCCCCACCCGCAGCAGCGCCCGCAGCAACCGGGACAGCACGGCCCCGACGGCGTCGCCGGACCGCGGCGGCGGCAGCATCCAGTGCGCCACGTTGCTCAGCGCGAACGGGAACATCAGCGCCCAGCTGGCCTTCGCCCAGCCGCCGGAGGTCATGCCGCCCCACACGTAGCCCTCGACGATCCGGGGGACGGTGCGGTCGCCCGCGGTGAGCATCGGGCCCGGCACGGGACGGCGCAGCCGGTCGGCGGGGCGCACGATGCGGCCCACCCCGTCACCCGCCACGTCGACCGAGGCCACGGAGTCGGTGAGCGCGTCCCCGGTGGTCCCGAGGATGCCGTGCACCCGCAGCTCGACCACGCGGGTGTCGGGCCCCGGTATCTGCACTTGTGCCTCCTGGCCATCGGGTGTTGATCACTTGCCCGTGATTGTCCACCGCAGATCGACTCGTGGCGAGCCCTCGGCCACTCGATTGTGACGGCCTTCGCCCGGGCCTGTCCCCGGTTCGCCGTTGCTCGATCGAAATTCCAGGTCAGCGGAGCGTGCAGGGCTTGCGCGCGCACGCAACCGGGCACGTCCGGGTGAGCCGCAGGCGTGTCGCGCGAGCAGCGGCCGCCGCCCACCCCGCCCCGGGGGTGAACGGCGGCCGCCGGATGGAGCAGCCGACCCCTCCGCGGCTGCTCCACCCGCGCTCCGGGCCGGTGTTCCGGAGCGGGTGTTCAGGACCCGTTGCGCAGGCCGCTGACGTCCCGGGCCTGCCCGATCTGCAGCACCGAGCCGCTGCTCTCGCCGGAGAAGTTGTTCTGCACGTGCACCGACTGCCCGCGTCCGCCCTCGTCCCCGGCCTCCCGGCGCTCCGAACCGCGCACCCGGTCCTGCTCCTGCTCGAGCCGGTCGCGGTCGACGGGCCAGGCGTCGACCCCGTCCAACAGGTCCCGGTTCACCGAGCTCTTCGGGGTGTACAGGAAGGCGTGGGCTTCGAAGTTCTTGACCTTGACGGCGTTCGCGGCGAACTGGGAGGCGCGCTTCTTGATGTAGCCGCCTTCGACGACGTCGGTGAACACGCGCTGGGACAGGATCGCGGCGACGTAGGTGACGTCCGGATCGGAGCCGGTGAGGATGTGGCGCACCGGTTCGGCGTCGAGCAGCCGGTGCGTCTCGTTCATCGAGGTGGACAGACCGCTCTCCGGGACCGGCCCGAGGTGGATGCTGACGCGCAGCCGGAGCTTGAGCGCGCGGTCGCGGGCGCGGACGACCTCGTCGTGCTCGTCGAGCACCTCGTTGAGCTCGTCGAGGAACGGGTCCACCAGGAACGGGGTGTCCATGGCGTCGACGCCGAAGTAGTAGCCGTCGCCGGTGGAGTGGGGGAACACCTTCGTCTGCCACAGCCGGGCCAGGCCGCACTGCTCCAGCGCGCGTTCCAGCAGGTCCGGGATGTCCTGGCTGAGCCGTTCCTGGTGCGCGCTGGGGCTCTCGCTGAAGCCCTTGGTGTCCACGGCGAGCACCGCGCGGTACGGCGGGAGCTGGCTGCTGCGCCGGGTGTTCGGACTGGGTGGCATGTCGGGTCCTTCCTGGAGCGGGGGCACCCGCGGGCCGGTGCTGAGATCAGCATCGGGCGGGTGCGCGGAGCGCGGGGTCCGATTCCGGACACCGCGCCGGGTGACCGCGATCACGTCTATCGGGATCGGTGGATTTCGTCCAGCAACGCGGCCGGGTCGAGCACGTGCACCCCGCCCTGCTCGGTCCGCAGCAGGCCCAGCGCGCGGAACTCGGCGAGGCTCGCCGCCACCGAACTCCGCGCCAGGCCCAGCAGATCCGCCAGATCCCGTTGCGGCAGCGGCACGAAGTCGTCCTGCCCGGTGGTCGCGGTCAACCGGTGCAGCAGCCACGCCACCTTCGACCGCGCCGAGGAGCGCGACAGCTCCGAGATCATGGAGCCGTTCGAGCGCAGCTTCATGCTCAAGTAGCTGGTCAACTGGGCGTCGAGCCTGCGGCGGCGGATGAACGCGGTGAACTCGGGGCCGCGCAGCCGCTGCCCGCGGCACTCCACCACCGCGTGCACGCTCGCCGACCGCGGCCGCTTGTCGATGCCGGACTGCTCGCCGATGGTGTCGCCCGCGGCGCGCAGCGCCAGCAGCGACTGGCCGTGGTCCGCCCGCGCGCCCACCACCCGGCACAGCCCCGCGGTCAGCACGAACACGTGATCGCCGTCCTCGCCCTCGTTGAGCAGCGTCGCCCCGGGGCGGAAGCGGAACGGTCCGCCGATGCGCAGCAGGTCGGCCCACTCCGAAGTGGACAGGTGATCGCGGAAGCTGCGGTAGTCCTCGTCGAGCGCCACGGTGATCGATTCTGCGGCACCGGATTCGAGGTGGACGGTTTTCGCGCCAGGTCAACCCTAATGGCGGTCCGCGGCCCTCGGCTGCGTATCGTCGCCGCCGTGGGGCGGCTGATCGTGATCGAAGGACTGGACGGCGCGGGCAAGCGCACGCTCGTCGACGGGCTCACCGCGCGGCTGCGGGAACGCGGCAGCAGCGTCGCGCACGCCGCCTTCCCCCGCTACACCGCCGACGTGCACGCCGAACTCGTCGCCGAAGCGCTGCACGGCGAGCACGGCGACCTCGGCGGATCGGTGTACGGCATGGCCGTGCTGTACGCGCTGGACCGGCGCGGCGCCGCCGACGACCTGCGCGCCGACCTCGCCGCGCACGACGTGGTGCTGCTGGACCGCTACGTCGCCTCCAACGCCGCCTACGGTGCCGCCCGGCTGCACCAGGACGTCGACGGCGACTTCGTGCGCTGGGTGCGGGAACTCGAAGCCGACCGGTTCGGCCTGCCACGCCCCGACCTGCAACTGCTGCTGCAGGTGCCCGCCGACGTGGCCGCCGGGCGCGCCGAGCACCGCGAACGCACCGAGACCCGCCGCCGCGACCGGTTCGAAGCGGACTCCTCGCTGCAGCAGCGCTGCGGCGAGCTCTACGCGCGGCTCGCCGCCGCCGGCTGGTGGTCGCCGTGGCTGGTCGTCGACGGCTCCGCCCGCCCCGACCACGAGGCGATCGCCGCCCGCATCACCGGCTGACCTGCACCGCGCTCCGCGCCGCACGCGCCGCCGATCGACTCCCCCGTTCGGCGGTACACCTCGATCCGCGTTCGGTGCAGGCGCGACGACCTGCGGTGACGATCGGCGGGTGCTGCACGACCCGGGAGTGAGAAGTGCAACCATGTGGGGCATGAAGGCGCGCGTGCTCGTGGTGGACGACGATCCGGCCCTGGCCGAAATGCTGACCATCGTCCTGCGGGGCGAAGGTTTCGAGACAGCCGTGGTCAGCGACGGCACCAAGGCCATGCCCGCGCTGCGCGAACTGAAACCCGACCTGGTGCTGCTCGACCTCATGCTGCCCGGCATGAACGGCATCGACGTGTGCAAGGCGATCCGCACCGAATCCGTGGTGCCCATCGTCATGCTCACCGCGAAGAGCGACACCGTCGACGTGGTGCTCGGACTCGAATCCGGCGCCGACGACTACGTCGTCAAGCCCTTCAAGCCGAAGGAGCTCGTCGCCCGGCTGCGCGCCCGGCTGCGCCGCACCGACGCCGAACCCGCCGAGGTCCTCGCCATCGGCGACCTCAGCATCGACGTCCCCGGCCACGAGGTCACCCGCGACGGCGTGCCCATCGCGCTCACGCCCCTCGAGTTCGACCTGCTGGTCGCGCTGGCCCGCAAACCGCGCCAGGTGTTCACCCGCGAAGTGCTGCTCGAACAGGTCTGGGGCTACCGGCACGCCGCCGACACCCGCCTGGTCAACGTCCACGTGCAGCGGCTGCGGTCCAAGGTGGAGCGCGACCCGGAACGGCCCGAGGTGGTGCTGACGGTCCGCGGCGTCGGGTACAAGGCCGGCCCCCCGTGATCCGGAGACCGGCGCGTTGAGCGGGTGGGCGAGCCGGGGCGGTGTGCCGCACCGGTGGCTGTCGCGCGCCCGCGTCGAGGTCCGCGAGCGCTGGCAGCGCTTCGAACGCGTGTGGCGCCGGTCCATGCAGCTGCGGGTCGTCGTCAGCACCCTCGCGCTGTCCTCCGTGGTCATCTGCGTGCTCGGGATGGTGCTGCAGACGCAGATCACCTACCAGCTGATGACCGCGAAGGAAGACGCCGCGATCTCGCAGGTGCGCTACAGCCTGCCCGTGCTGGAACGCGAGCTGACCGCCGTCGACCCCAACTCCGACGACGTCTCCCAGCAGCTCGAACAAGCGCTCAACCGGCTCACCACGCCCAACTCGGGACGGCCCAGCACCGAGGCCTCCGCGGGCGCCTTCGACCCGGTGCTCGTCGACGGCTCCGACGCCGAATCCGAAGCGCAGCCCTCCGCGGGCCCCATCGACGACGTGCCGAAGGAACTGCGCCGGTTCGTCGAGCAAGGCGAGCTCGCCAAGCAGATCACCACCGTGCAGCGCGGCCCCGAACCGGTGACCATGCTCGTCGTCGGCACCCCGGTGGACAGCTCCACCCGGTCCCTGCAGGCCTACCTGCTGTTCCCGCTGACCTCCGAGAAGGACACCCTCAACGTCGTGCAGAGCACGCTGCTCGTCGGCGGGCTCGTGCTGGTGGTGCTGCTCGGCGCCATCACCAACCTCGTCACCCGCCAAGTGGTGCGCCCGGTGCGGCAGGCCGCCGAGAACGCCGCGCGGCTCGCCGACGGCGACCTCGACCAGCGGATGCGGGTGATCGGCGAGGACGACGTGGCCCGGCTCGCCGAATCCTTCAACGAGATGGCCGACAGCCTCCGGCAGCAGATCAAGCAGCTGGAGGAGTTCGGGCAGCTGCAACGCCGCTTCACCTCCGACGTCTCGCACGAACTGCGCACCCCGCTCACCACCGTGCGGATGGCCGCCGACGTGCTGCACGCCTCCCGCGAGCAGTTCCCGCCCGGGCTGGCCCGCTCCACCGAACTCCTCGTCGACGAACTCGACCGGTTCGAATCGCTGCTCGCCGACCTGCTGGAGATCTCCCGGCTCGACGCGGGCGTCGCCGAACTCGCCGCCGAACCGCTCGACCTGCCCGCCATCGTGCAGCGCGCCGTCGACTCGGTCCGCGGCATCGCCGAGACCAGCGGCGTCCCGCTGCGGGTCGAAGTGCCCGCCGTCGACCTCGACCTCGTCGCCGACGCGCGCCGCGTCGAACGGATCGTGCGCAACCTCATCGCCAACGCCATCGACCACGCCGAGGGCGGGCCCGTCGAAGTGCGGTTCGGCGCGGGGCAGGACGCCGTCGCGGTCAGCGTCCGCGACTACGGCGTCGGCCTCCGCCCCGGAGAAGCGGAACTCGTGTTCACCCGGTTCTGGCGCGCCGACCCGTCCCGCAACCGGCGCACCGGCGGCACCGGGCTCGGCCTGTCCATCAGCTCCGAGGACGCCCGACTGCACGGCGGCCTGCTCGACGCGTGGGGAGAACCGGGCTCCGGCTCCTGCTTCCGGCTCACCCTGCCCCGCGAACCCGGCCGCGACTTCACCGAGAGCCCGCTGGCGCTGCCGTCCGGACGGCGCATCGCCGCCCCCGGCGCGCTGCTCGCCCGCACCGTCGACGCGCATGCCGACGGCGAACCCGACGGGGAACCCGCCGTCCGCGATACCGGACCGGCCCGGCTGTCCGAACCGGTCGAGCCCGCGGCCCGCGCCGACCACCTTCGGCTGGACCGGGCCCGCGCCGACCGGGCACGCCTCGAACAGGCCCGTTCCGACCGGGCCGGAGACGCTCAAGCCCGAGTCGACCAGGCCAAGGCCGAGCACGAGCGCGGCGACCAGACCGCCCGCCGAGGCAGGGAGGACCCGAGATGATCAGTCGCAGGCTCGTCGTGCTCGCCCTGGCGGTGCTGCCGCTCGCCGCCTGCGCCTCCATCCCGGAACGATCCGACCCGATGGCCGTGCCGCCGCTCGTCGACCACGGCGTCTCCCGCACCACCGCGCCCGAACCGCCGCGCGCCACCGACGCCGTCGACATCGTGCGCAGCTTCGTCGACTCCGGCTCCACCAGGGAGACCGGCTTCGCCTTCGCCCGCAGCCACCTCACCCCGGAAGCCGAACGGCGCTGGGAACCGGCCAGCTCCGTGCTCATCGTCGACAACATCGACACCATCCCGGTGCCGCCCGCCCCCGGCCAGCCCGAGGGGGACCGCGTCGTCAGCCTGCAAGCCGACCGCGTCGGACGGCTGCGCGCCGACTCCTCCTTCGTGCCCGAAACCGGGTCCTTCGAAGTGCGCGTCCCCGTGCAGCGCGGCCGCGACGGGCGGTGGCTGATCACCGCGCCCCCGTCCGACATGGTCATCAGCCGCACCTCCTTCGAGAACGACTTCATGCCGGTGCCGATCTACTTCGCCGACCACGACGGCACCGGCGTCGTCCCCGACCTGCGGTGGATCGGATCGCAGCCGGACAGCACGCTCCCGCGGCGCGTCGTCGAACTGCTCATCGGCGGCCCGTCCGAAGGCTTCAAGAAGGCGATGGCCAGCAGGCTCCCGACCGGCGCGAACCTGAAGACCAACGCCACCGAAGCCGACGACGGGGCGCTGGTCGTCAACCTCGGCGAACTCGGTGAACCCGACCTCGAAGCCCGCCGCATGATCGCCGCGCAAGTCGTGCTGTCCCTGCAGAGCGTCAGCAAGGCCCGCGTCCGCCTCCAGGAGGACGGTGTCGCGCTGCTGCCCGACAAGCCGGACCTGCAACCCGCCGACGTCGCCTCCCACGAGAGCGACAACGCGCTGCGCCCCGGCACCCCCGGGCTCGTCATCATCGGCGAACGGCTGCACGTGCTCGACGAGAACACGCGGCCCATCCCCGGACCCGCGGGCTCCGGCGCGCTCGAAGTGCTCCAAGCCGCGCAGTCCATCGACGGCAGCAGGCTCGCCGCCGTCACCCGCAACCCCACCGGGCAGGTCGACCTGCGGATCGGCGCCTACGCCTCCTCGGAACTGCCCGGCGTCCCGCTCACCGGCAGCTTCATGTCCCGGCCGAGCTGGCGCGACGACAACGAGGTGTGGACCGTCGTCAACGGCCGCGACGTGTTCCGCGCGATCGACGAGAACGGCACCTGGACCGTCCGGCCCGTCGACGTCGCCGAATTCGCCGCAGGCCGCGAGATCAAGGAACTGCGGCTCTCGCACGACGGGACCCGGGCCGTCGGCGTCGTCGACGGCAACCTCGTCGTCGCAGGCGTCGTCGACGAGGACGGCCGCGTCGCGCTGCGCAACCCCGTGGTCCTCGGCGCCGACCGCGGCTTCGACGTCACCCACGTCGACTGGCTCACCGACCGGTCCCTCGTCGCCACCACCGACGGGTCCTCGCCGGTCATGGAGGTCTCCGTCGACGGGTTCAAGTGGACCGGGTACGCCTCCGCGAACCTCACCCAGCCGATCAACGCGGTCACCGTCGGACCCGGCAAGCGCGTCGTCGTCGCCGACCAGAGCTGGCTGTGGGAGGCGGGGGAGCCGAAGGCGGTGTGGAGCCTGCTACCAGGTCAGATAGGCGGTAACTCGATCCCGCTCTTCCCCGGCTGACGCCCCTCTTTCCCGGGTGATGCCGTTCTTCCCCGGGTGACGCCGCGCGTTCCCGGGTGGTGCCGTTCTTCCCCGGGTGGCGCCGCTTCCCCCGGCTGATTTCCCCGCTTCCTCGGGCGATGCCCGGCTGGTGCCGCTCTTCCCGGTGCTGACTCGGCCCCCTGCGCTGCGCGGGGCCGGACCTCGGCGGCGTGCTCGCCGCGGGATCGTTCTCGCCCGGCTCCGCCCCGACGACGCCGTCCTCGCGAGAAGGCGGCCGAGCACCCGTCGGGCGGCCCGGTCGCTCGGCCGGTCACTACTCGGCGCTTCCCCGCTGACGAGATCCGCCGGTCCGGCCGACTCGCGCCGGTCCGGCCGACTCGCGCCGGTGTGTCGGATCGGGGGAGGGCGCAGGATCCGGGGCATGCCGGGAGCGTGGGGGAGGGTCGGCGGGGGCGTCGCCGCCGCGGTGGGCGGGCTGGTGGATCTGGTGCTGCCGTTGCGGTGCGCGGGGTGCGCGCGGCCCGGCACCGGGTGGTGCGCGGGTTGCGGGCGGGAGCTGGGCGGGCTGCGCAGGGTGGTGCGGGCACTGCCCGCGCCGCCGGGCGATCGCGTCGTGCTGCCCCCGGTGTTCGCGCTCGGCCGGTACCGCGGCCCGGTGCGACGCGCCATCATCGACTACAAGGTCGCCGGACGCCGCGACCTCGCCGAACCCTTCGGCCGCGCGCTCGCCGAGGGCCTCCGCGGGATCACCGGGTGGGAACCGGAACTCGCGTCCGCCGCGGTCCGGGCCGATCCGCCGGCAGCCGGTCTGCCGTCAGCCGGTCTGCCGTCTGCTGATCCGTCGTCTGCTGACCCGCTGTCCGCTGACTCTCCGTCCGCTGACTCGCTGTCTGCTGATCCGCCGTCAGCCGACCTGGCCCAGGCGTCCGAGGCAGCGCGCTGGCACCTGGTGCCCGCCCCGTCCCGGCCGATCACCTCCCGCCGCAGGGGCGGCGCCCACATGGCCCGGGTCGCGCGCCGGACCGCCGCCGCGCTCGCCGCGGACGGCACCGCCGCGACCGTCGCCGACTGCCTGACCACCGGCCCGGGCACCCGCGACTCGGTCGGCCGCAGCCCGCACGAACGGCTGCGCGACCTGGCGGACCGCGCCGCCGTGCGGCCGGACCGCGCACCTCCCGCCGCCGCCCCGGTGCTGCTGATCGACGACGTGCTCACCACCGGCGCCACGATTGCGAGCTCGGTGGGCGCGCTCGCCGGCCACGGCATCCCCGTCACGGCGGTGCTGGTGCTGGCCGCGACCGCAGGTTGACCCGATCGTGCGTTGTCCGACGGCCCGACATCCGGGTGGAACTCCACCGGGGCCTTCGTTCGTTCAGGGGGTATGAGCAGTCGGCAGAATCCGGTGGCGGTCCTCTCGACCGGCGCGGACCGCGACACGCGCCCGTTGCGGCACGTGATCGCCAGTCGATCTTGCTTCCCCCGAACGAGTGAGACCTGTGGGGTGGGACACGCCGTGGAAACGCGCTGCGCGAGCCTCGCGCGTCGCCCGCTCAGCCCCGCACATCACGCTCGGTGGCGGCTTGACGTCGCCCATCTCGGGGGCTGTTTCCCGTTGGCGAAGTTAGCTAACGTGCCTGCATTCAGTCGTACCCGGGCTTTCGGGAAGGAGTGAGAACCCCATGTCCCTGGCGCCGGAAGCGAGCTGAGAACACCGCTGCACCGGCGCCTCCGTGCGGACACGTCCACGGGATGTACGCGAGGAACGGAGGTCGTGAATGGACATCGTCGTCAAGGGTCGCAACGTTGAGGTTCCCGAGCACTACCGGGAGCACATCGCCGAGAAGCTGACCCGGCTGGAACGCTACGACAGGAAGACCATTCGGGCGGACGTGGAGCTCTTCCACGAACGCAATCCGCGACAGGCGAAGAGCTGCCAGCGCGTCGAGATCACCCTGAAGAGCCGCGGCCCCGCAGTGCGGGCCGAAGCGTGCGCAGGGGATTTCTACGCCGCGCTCGACTCGGCGACGAGCAAGCTGGAGAACCGGCTCCGCCGCATGCACGACCGTAGAAAGGTCCACTACGGCAGGCACAAGTCCACCTCCGTCGCCGAGGCGACCTCGGCGAACACCTCCAAGACCGTCGCAGCGGCGGGCGCGACCAGCGCCGTCGGACTGCTCGAAGCCCCCGCGGAGGACGCAGTGGACGCCGACGTGGACATCGACCTCCCCGCGGGCACCGGCGCGACCGGCACCGGACGCGGGGTTCCCCAGCCGCGCGGCGGCTCCGACGACGGCTACGAGCCGGGACGGATCGCCCGGGAGAAGGAGCACACCGCGGTTCCCATGACCGTCGACCAAGCCCTCTACGAGATGGAACTGGTCGGCCACGACTTCTACCTGTTCTCCGACGCCGACACCGGTTGCGCGAGCGTGGTGTACCGGCGCCGCGGATTCGACTACGGGGTGATCCGGCTGGCAGCCTGACCCGCTGATCGACCGGGCGTCCGGCGAGTCTGCGCCAGCGCCCGACCCCGCCGACCGTCCCCCGCGTACCGTGTGCGCGGGGGACGGTCGCCGTCCGGGGCCCGGCACCGACCGATCGCTCCTCGGGAATCGCCCACCGGGCGTCCCGGCTCTAATACGATGACCACAAGGCGTCCTTGACGGGCGCATCACGATCAGCTAGTGAGGTCGACCGGATGGTCCTGTCCCGACTGCTCCGCGCCGGCGAGGGCAAGACGCTCAAGCGCCTCCGCGCCATCGCGAAGCACATCAACGAGCTCGAAGACGAAGTGCTCGCGCTCTCCGACGCAGAACTGCGGGCCAAGACCGACGAGTTCAAGCGCCGCTACAACGACGGCGAGACCCTGGACGAACTGCTGCCCGAGGCGTTCACGGTGGCACGCGAGGGCGCGCACCGCACCCTCGGTCAGCGGCACTACGACGTCCAGCTCATGGGTGGCGCGGCCCTGCACCTCGGCCAGATCGCCGAGATGCGCACCGGTGAGGGCAAGACCCTGACCTGCGTTCTGCCCGCGTACCTGAACGCCATCGCGGGCAAGGGCGTCCACGTCGTCACCGTCAACGACTACCTCGCCAAGCGCGACTCCGACTGGATGGGCCGCGTGCACCGCTTCCTCGGGCTCGAGGTCGGCGCGATCACCGCCGACATGACCCCGGAGCAGCGCCGCGCCGCCTACGAAGCGGACATCACCTACGGCACGAACAACGAGTTCGGCTTCGACTACCTGCGCGACAACATGGCGTGGAGCCTGTCCGACTGCGTGCAGCGCGGGCACTTCTTCTCCATCGTCGACGAGGTCGACTCGATCCTCATCGACGAGGCCCGCACGCCGCTGATCATCTCCGGCCCCGCGGACCAGTCCTCGCGGTGGTACCAGGAGTTCGCGCGGCTCTCGCCGATGCTGCAGAAGGACGTCCACTACGAGGTCGACGAGCGCAAGCGCACCGTCGGCGTCACCGAGGACGGCGTCACGATCATCGAGGACCAGCTCGGGATCGAGAACCTCTACGAGGCGGCGAACACCCCGCTGGTCGGCTACCTGAACAACGCGCTCAAGGCCAAGGAGCTCTACAAGCGCGACAAGGACTACATCGTCCGCGACGGCGAAGTCACCATCGTCGACGAGTTCACCGGCCGCATCCTGCACGGTCGCCGCTACAACGAGGGCATGCACCAGGCGATCGAGGCCAAGGAAGGCGTCGAGATCAAGGCCGAGAACCAGACGCTGGCCACGATCACGCTGCAGAACTACTTCCGCCTCTACGAGAAGCTGGCCGGCATGACCGGTACGGCCCAGACGGAGGCCGCCGAGTTCCAGGGCACCTACAAGCTCGGCGTCGTCAGCATCCCGACGAACGAGCCGATGGCCCGCAAGGACCAGCCCGACCTGGTCTACAAGAGCGAAGCCGCCAAGTTCGAGGCCGTCGCCGAGGACATCGAGGAGAAGCACCGCACCGGGCAGCCGGTGCTGGTCGGCACCACCAGCGTCGAGCGCTCCGAGCACCTGGCGAAGCTGCTGACGAAGAAGGGCGTGCCGCACAGCGTGCTCAACGCCAAGCACCACGAGTCGGAGGCGGGCATCGTCGCCGAGGCGGGGCGCAAGGGTGCGGTCACGGTCGCCACGAACATGGCCGGCCGCGGTACCGACATCGTGCTCGGCGGCAACGTCGACCACATCGCCGACGCCGAGCTGCGGCGCCACGGACTGGACCCGGTGCAGCACCGCGAGCAGTACGAGGCGGAGTGGCCCGGTGTCGTCGAGCGGGTCAAGGCCCAGGTGAAGGCCGAGGCCGAAGAGGTCCGCGCCGCGGGCGGCCTGTACGTGCTGGGCACCGAGCGGCACGAGTCCCGCCGCATCGACAACCAGCTCCGCGGTCGTTCCGGCCGCCAGGGCGACCCCGGTGAATCGCGCTTCTACCTGTCGCTCGGTGACGAGCTGATGCGCCGGTTCAACGCGGCCATGGTCGAGACGGTCATGACCCGGCTCAAGGTGCCGGACGACGTGCCGATCGAGAACGGCATGGTCACCAAGGCCATCCGCAGCGCTCAGACCCAGGTCGAGCAGCAGAACATGGAGATCCGCAAGAACGTCCTCAAGTACGACGAGGTCATGAACCAGCAGCGCACGGTGATCTACGCCGAGCGCCGCCGGGTGCTGGAGGGCGAGGACCTCCGCGAGCAGGTCCGCCACATGATCAAGGACGTGACCGCGGCCTACGTCAACGGCGCCACCGCCGAGGGCTACGCCGAGGACTGGGACTTCGAGAAGCTCTGGACGGCGCTGAAGGCGCTGTACCCGGTCCGGCTGGACTGGGAGGAGCTGGTCGAGTCCGAGGAGGACGTCAGCAAGGAGCTGCTCCAGGAATCGGTCCTCAACGACGCCTGGGACGCCTACGACCGGCGCGAGGCCGAGGTCGACGGCAAGGTCGGCGCCGGCGCCACCCGGGAGCTGGAGCGCCGGGTCGTGCTGAGCGTGCTGGACCGCAAGTGGCGCGAGCACCTCTACGAGATGGACTACCTCAAGGAAGGCATCGGCCTGCGTGCGATGGCGCAGCGCGACCCGCTGGTGGAGTACCGGCGGGAAGGCTTCGACATGTTCCACGCGATGCTGGAGGCGTTGAAGGAGGAGTCGATCAGCTTCTTGTTCAACGTGCAGGTGGAGGCCGCCGAACCGGAACCCGTCACGGAGGAGCCGTCGGTGCCGGTTTCGGTGAGTCGTTCCGACGGGTCCGACTTCCCGACGGACGTGCAGCCCGCGATCCCGCGCGAGCAGCGCGCACCGCAGGCCGCCGCCCAGTCGACCGGTGAGGCCGCGCAGCCGCGGTCGAAGCGCGCCAGGGCCGCCGGGCCCGCGATGAGCCAGCTCGGTGGTGGCACGGTCGGTGGCGACGGCACGCAGAACGCGTTCGGCGGGCAGGGCTTCGGCGCGCCGCAGCAGCGTCCGCGGCTGAACTACTCCGGCCCCAGCGAGTCGGGCGAGGTGCGCACCAGCACCGAGCACGGCGGCGGTGAGGACGCCAACGGCGGTACTCGGCGCGAGCGCCGTGCCGCGGCCCGGGAAGAGGCCAAGAAGAACAAGCGGAACTGACGTTCCGCGCGCAGCACCACCGCGGCGCCCCGCACTCCTCGTCGAGTGCGGGGCGCCGTCGCGTTCCGGCCCGGAGGTCAGACGACGGCCAGGAAGGTGCACAGCCATCCCGCCCCACCCCGCTCCCAGCGCAGCACGACCGCACGGGCGCGGCCGCGGGAAGCGAGGACCGCACAGCCCTCGACGAGATCCGATCGGACCGCGCACGCGTGCAGCGAGGTGAGCCTGGTCCGGGAGTCGCCGAGGATCTCGCGCACCGACGTGGATGTGAACAGGGCGTGCACGGCGGGGGAGAGCCGGGATTTGATCTGGCTCAACGGCCGCCGCCCGAGCAGTACGTCCACCACCGGTCCGCCGAGCCTGCTCGCGAGCGCCCCGGAACTGCGATCGGCGGGCGCGCCCGCGGGGTTGGCGAGCTCGGTGCGCGACGGGCCGGGCGAATGAGGTCCGGAACTCGGGAGCGCCGAGATCTCGGCCGGACGGGAATCGAGTGGCGGGGCAGCGGCGGTCATGTCTTCTCCAGGACGGGGTGGTCGGCGACGGATCGGCCCGATCTCGTGGGGAAGAGGGCGGCGGACCCGGATCGCGGTCGCGATCCGGCGAGATCGCCCCGAAGGTGTGAGGACCGGTCGAACGGGCGACACCCGGCGTTCATCCCCCGTGACCTGCGATTTCGCATTAAGAGGGGGGTGGTGTTCAGGGCCCTGTGGGCGTCCTGTAGATTTCTTTCTGCCAGCACGGAACGGGCCGAAAACGAATCGGGCCGGGTGCGGCGGGGGTTGCGAAACGGGCTTCCAGGTGACTGGTAGAGTGAGCGACCTGATGAATCAACTCTAAACGGCAGGCCGGTGGCGGATGTTTCGCCTGTGGGTGTGGCTGGGAAGCGGAAACGCTGAACCGACCCCCCCTGAAACGGCCGGAAATCGGGCCTGCTAGAGTTTGAAACATCGCAAGAACGGAAGACGAAAGAGTGACTCCCCGGAGTTCGCGGCCCTGAAATTGGGGTTGTGGGTGATGGTGTGGGTGTGTTCTTTGAGAACTCAACAGCGTGCCGATGATGGTGAGTGGTAAACTCATCTTGATGAATTACATGCCTCGGCTTTCTTTTGGGATTGCTGGGGTGCCTCGTTTATTTCGGGGCAGGATTTACTCTAAGACATTGTTGGAGAGTTTGATCCTGGCTCAGGACGAACGCTGGCGGCGTGCTTAACACATGC